>CADAJP010000001.1 GCA_902788345.1 uncultured bacterium
ATAAAAAGATTTTTTCCGACCGCCCAAACCTAAACACACACTGAACTTTGCCAAATAATCAATTTAAGAGTTCAAATGAAATGTCCTGTTAAACTATACGACCAAAAGTCCTGTTAAAAGGTACTCATCCCCACTTTTTTATTAAAAAAAACACCCTTTCAGGTGTTCTTTAAAAATGGAGGAGGAGGTGGGATTCGAACCCACGGAACGCTTGCACGTTCGACAGTTTTCAAGACTGCTCCGATCAACCGCTCTGGCACTCCTCCAAAACAAATTTATCGTATATACTCATTTTATTTATTAAATTTCTTTTGTCAATATGTTTATCCCATTGGCGGCGGTTGTATATACAATGGCTTTAATTGTGACCAATGATGTTCGCCATTACGCAGCTTCTCATAACTTAAATGTGCCAAAATCTCTCCCAGCGGATATTCCTTTTCTTGATAAGAATTTCCGCCCAAAATATTTTTTAACTTGTCATCCGTAACCAAAAATAATTCTTTTTCTCCGGCTAAAATTTCTTTAACCTCATCAAGCTGAAGTGCTCCCCGCACCTCTCCGTCATAAAAATATGCACAATTTTTTCTTGCATCAAGTGCAACTGCAGTTTTTTTGTCGTTACCGCCGATTTGTGCCAAAATTTCTAACGATGATACTCCCACAGCCTGAATGTCAAGCTGTTGTGCCATCACTCTTGCAACTGTCGTGCAGGCTCTTATTCCCGTAAAACTCCCCGGACCAATGTTCGTGCCGACTGCATCCAAATCTTTAGGGGTTAAATTGTTTTCCTGTAATATAGTTTTAATTGTTGATATTAAAAATGCAGAATGATACTTATTGTCATGGTTTTCTACAATTTTTGAGCCCAAAATTCTGTCATTCTCTGATAATGTAACATACATCTTATCCAAACACGTATCAAATACCAATAATTTCAATTTAAAATCCCTTTTGTACTTCTACATTCAAATATTACAATAAAAGATTTAAAATATAAAGTGTGCTATAAATTTATCAACTTCATATATATAGAGGGGGAATTCTTCTTGAAAATATGTATAATTGCTTTATGAATATTTTTCAGCGTATAGTCAGAATTTTTGCTCTTTTTAACCGTAAGAGAGATTTACAGTCACAATTGAGTATTCTTGAAGGCAGTACTGATTTTTCGGACGACTTGCAAAAAAATGTCCTCTCTGCAGGCATTGATGCTACTTTTGATTTAAAAAAGAAAGAGCTTATTGAAACTGTTAAATCCAGCGTAAATGATATTGTTACCTCATCAAATTGTGACCCTGAAAAGTTGCTTGAATATGTAAAGATTTCAAAAACTCCGGTTTATAGGCTGACCGGCGCATCTAAAATTCTGAAAAATATAAAAGAAGAACCCGGTTTTATACCCGAAAAGAAGGGTTTTGAAGCATTATTTATTTCGCTTGTTACCTTTAACGGTATAAAATTTTCAACAGCTCCAATGTTTATTATTGAAAATAAAAAAGCTGACAGGCTCGATATTTTATATCATTTTTACAAATGGTATTCTATGAAATCAGGTTTATCAGGTTTTGATTTTAATAGTCAAAAAATGCTTAAAAAATATTACGCAAATCCTGAACTTTTATCATATAAAACATTAAAACTTGAGGAAATTATACATCTGCAGGAAGCAATTTCGCGAGATAATGAAGCGACTAATTACGTTCTTGATTATGATAAAAAGACTTCGGTATCAAAGAAGGTTTCTGACAAAATATCAAAAGACGGCGGGGCGAATGTTTAGTATCTGAGCGGAATTTTTGAACGATAAACTTCAATGTTTTCGTATCCGAAATTCAACAGCATTCTGTTTGTGCTTGTGAAAAATATTGTTTCGTTGAGTGTCGGGCCAATATTAACAGAACTCACCGAGGATTTGTTAAATTTGTATTCAAGATATGGTACAAATAATCCGTTTTTTTCAACAATTTTTGTTGGTTTTGATTTTTCTGTTCCGAAGGCATTAACCAAAACTATTCGGTATTCGTGTTCGTTTTTAAATTCGGGATTTTTAAAGAAAATGCTGACGATATTCAAAACATCAATAAGTTCAAATAAGATGTTGAAAAGCTTAATTTTAGAGGCTTTTTTACTCTTTGAAGCTTTTTCAAACAAAGTGTTCCATTTTTTAAATATGCTCAATATAATCTGCGTTTGTTTTTTTCTGTCATAAATTACACTTCCGTAGATAGGAAAATAGTTTTTGCTTTCCATATCTTTAATAAGTTTTTTCTTATTAAATCCTATATTATATCCGGTGTAGTTTTTACCTTTGGCATAATTATTCCAAAGGGTAAGATTATCGCTGTCTGATGAAAATGAAGTGGTAAAATATTCGATATTGTTTTCAAAGTCACTGTTACCGTCAACAATATATTTATATTTTGCAAAAAAATGATTGTGTATTTTTTCAAATAATTCTTGGTTCAGGTTTTGAGCTTTTTCAATAAGCTGAACTATAAGTTTATAAGAATATGCAACCTCGTCTTTGTCGTTTAAATACAAAACATTTGAAAAACGGATTGTTTCACCCTGCAAAATGTCAAGCAGCTTTTCCGGTTTGGTGTAATGATATATTGTGTAGTCTGTATCATTGTCCAGAATATGTTTAATTTTTGGGATTTTTTTTAGTAAATCATCATAATAAGACATTGCAGAAAACCTTTTTCATCAGTGCATTAATATTATAACACATTTTTGAAAAAGTTTCATTGATGCCGTTTTACAATTATTTTTAGCGTTTAATTTGAGAATGCAGTCTTTTGTGAACTTGTTTGAGGTCTTCTTTTGACAGATATTTTGAAAAACGAGCAAATTCTTCCATAATATCCCAAGAAGAGTAGTTCCCTTTTTCGACCTTTCTGAACCAATCGTTAACTTCTTTAGTAATCATATTGACTCCTGATTTTTAGACCAAAATTATAATAGTATTGAAATTTTGGTCTGTCAAGCGGGGATTAAATCTTAAATGATTTTACAAAAACAATCGCTTCTTCTTTTGTCGTAATTTCGCCGTTAAGCTGGGCTTCGTGCAGATTATTCAGAATTTTACCAAGCTGTGCCGATGGCTTTATATTTAAAATTTCCATAATTTCGTTTCCATCTAGAAGTTTTGGCAACGGTTCAAGTGTTTCAAGACTTTCAATATAGAAATCTTGTAACTTGGATAGCATAGTAAGATTTTCGTTTACGATTTCTTCTGTGATTTCAGGGCCGAGCGCTGACAATCTGTCGGCTTTTGCTATTGTAATCATATCAATAGCGTCCTGGTCCGCTTTTCTCACAAATCTCATCATTATTTTGTCTGTTAGCTGCGGTGAGCAGACAACCATTGTTGCATACATATGATTTTTGATTATTGTCTGAATATATTTTATTTGTTTGTTTGAAAAAGATAAATTTTTCAATATTTCAGGGCAAAGTTTTGCGCCGGCGTCCTCGTGTTTGTAAAATCTGTGGCGGCCTGTATCTTTTTCAATAAACCAGCAGGAAAATTTGCCTATATCATGCATAAAACCTGCAAGTTTTAAATGTGCGAGGCGTGAAAAACCTCCGAAATCAATCTTGTCCAAATGCTCTTTTACAAAATCTTCAGAGTTTTCATAAATGTTTTGAATTTGTTTAACAGTTTCAACGCTGTGATGAAACAAGTCCAAATGATGATGTGCATTTGGCGGAACTTGTTTCAGTTCTTTTACAAATGGAAAAATTTGTTCTAAAATTCCGCACTTATCCATTTTAAGAAGTGATAGGTGTGCATTTTTTCCGCCAAAAAGTTTCATTAATTCGTATTCAATTCTTTCTTTTGCCGGCTTATTGATAAGTGATGCGTGTTTTTTTAATATATTTTCAAGATTTTGCGAGATGTTAAATCCAAGTGCAGAATAAAATCTGAAAACTCTTAAAATTCTTAATGGATCATCTGTAAAATTTTCTTCTCTGATTTCTCGCAATATTTTATTTTCAAAATCTTTCAGTCCGTCAACTTTGTCGTATATTTCACCTGTTTTAATATTTACGCATATTGCGTTTATTGTTAGGTCTCTGCGTAAAATATCCTGTTCAAGAGAGTTTTCAATCGGGTTTGTTATATCTAAGTAATTGATTTTGTCATTTAGTACAACTCTGTAGATTTTATTTTCTTCATCGAGCGGTACAAGTACTCCGTCAAACATTTCTGCTGTTTTTTGAGCAAAAACTTTTGCATCTTCATCTGTTACGATTAAATCTCTGTCTGATAGTTCTTTCCCTTGCAAAATATCCCGAACACTTCCGCCGACAAGATATATTTCGTTATCAAAAAAACTTGCCAGATTATTCAAAATATAATCATTTTTAATTTTATCTTTTATTATTTGAGTATTCATAAATAATATTTCCAAGTCCAACTATAGCTGCTGTTTCTGCTCGGAGTATTATATCTCCGAGTGTCAGCATTTCAATTTCCGGATTATTTTCAAAAAATTTAAATTCTTTTTCGGAAAAACCTCCTTCGGGTCCGATTATAACGAGGACTTTATCCGATTTTTTTACCGGTTTTTGCTCAAAAGATTTGTGTATTGTATTTGTGGCAATTCTTTCACAGAATGCAATTATTTTATCAAAATGATTTTTGTTGAGTAATTCTTCAAGTGAAGTTCTGTCAAAACAGGTTGGGATAATTGCTCTTTCGCATTGTTTTGAGCTTTCATACATTATCTTATTCCATTTTTCTGTTTTTTTATCAATCATTTCGTTATTAAGTGCACAGTTATCCGTTTTGATGGGATAAACACCACAAACACCCAGCTCTGTTGCCTTTTCTATCAATAGGTTTTGGGCATCGCTTCTTAACGGGGATTGCGCAAGAAATAAATCAAAATCTAAAAATCTTTTTGAGGGGTATGATTTATCAATTACGGTAACAATTTGGTCCTTTGAAATATTTTCTATTGTTGTTTCATATTGAATTTGTTTTTCATCAATAAAAAGTAATTTTTCTCCCGTTCTTGCACGCAGAGATCTTGTGATATGGTTAAAATTTTCCTTATCATTTATAAAAATTTTATTGTGTTCTATATTCTCTGATTTGATAAAAAAATGTGGCATAAAAATCCTTTTGGGTATTATATAACAAAATTTTTTCATTGTAAATTTTTGTAAATATTATCATTCTTTTTATCGCTCAAATTAAAGATTGATTTAATTTTTCCGATTAAAAAAATATAGTACTATTCATGGATAAGGGTGCCTATAGTGAAAGTTAACAGTAACCGTTCATTTGGAAAAATTGATCCTACCGCTTCGCCGCTGCCTATTGATGCTGCGCTTGCTGAAGGTTACAGTCCTGAAGTTGTTGTTTATGCTGAGCGATTAAAAGGGCAGTATTACGACCCGAATAATCCGGATAAGTATTCTGATTCTTTTTTCCTTGAGTATGCCCGCAGGGAGTTCTCTATTTGTTATTCTTACAGGTTTGGCGTGAAAAAATCCGGACTGGATGATGTTCCTGATCCAAGATTTTCAGGATATTCTTATGTTGAGATTCTCAGCATGGTTAATAACGGTTATAATGTGCCAAAAGAGGTTATTGCATGGGCAAAAGCACAACAGGAGGCTGATGTTGTTGATTATGTTGTCTTGTCAGAAGATGCGGAAAACAGTACGGCTTCAGAAACGGGTGAAGTTTCAAATGAATCTGAAATTAATAAACTGCGCGCACAGGCAAAGGAACAGATAGTAAAAACACAAAAATCCCAAAAGTCTTTGAATACTCAAAAAGACAACCTTGAAGTATTGACTCAAAAAGCTGCCGATATAACCCAAAAACAAAGCAAGATTTTGCAGGATAATTCTCTCGGTGAGATGGAGAATATGCTTAAAGACTGGAAAGTTCTCGATGAAAAGCAAAAAGATGGTGTTTTATCATCATTTGAACAGGGAATATATAAAAAATTATCTCAAAAAATTTCTACAAGTACAAAAGCATTTAAAGAAGTGGAAGAAAATTCAAGAAGTCTGAATGAATTTCTTGATTCTATTGAATCCCTAAGATATGAAAGTTCGGATGCAATTAACACAGCCCAAGAAACTATTGATGCATCTTATAATCTTTCAAATTTGTCTAATCCTGTAAACGAAGCCAACCGTAAACACACTTATCAGACTGTAAAATCTTCTGACACCGGTTTATTAAATGATATTCTTGCTGGGGTAACCGATGATACGATTTCGTATGTAGCCGAACATATGGGGCAGGATTTGAATGTTTCAGGTCAATCTTCTCTTGAAGATGTATCAGGAGGGTTAAAAGCAGATATTTCCAAGTTTGCTGATGAATATATTTCAAAGGCAAGATATATTGCTGATTTTTCTAAAAATAATATTGATGAAGGAAATAGTTTAAAATCTTCAAAAGATGAGCCTGTTGAAGAACCTTCGGTAGAGCCAAGTGTTGAACCAACAGTAGCACCCGTAGAAGTTGAAGAGCCTTCAATAGAGCCAAGTGTAGAACCAACAGTAGCACCTGTAGAAGTTGAAGAACCTTCGGCAGAGCCGAGTGTTGAACCAACTGTTGCTCCTGTGGAAGTTGAAGAACCTTCGGCAGAGCCAAGTGTTGAGCCAACCGTTGCGCCTGTGGAAGTTGAAGAACCTTCAATAGAGCCAAGTGTTGAACCAACCGTTGCGCCTGTGGAAGTTGAAGAACCTTCAGTAGAGCCAAGTGTAGAACCGACAGTTGCCCCTGTGGAAGTTGAAGAACCTTCAATAGAGCCAAGTGTAGAACCAACCGTTGCGCCTGTGGAAGTTGAAGAACCTTCAATAGAGCCAAGTGTAGAACCAACCGTTGCGCCTGTGGAAGTTGAAGAACCTTCGGCAGAGCCAAGTGTTGAACCGACAGTTGCCCCTGTAGAAGTTGAAGAACCTTCGGCAGAGCCGAGTGTTGAACCAACAGTAGCACCTGTAGAAGTTGAAGAACCTTCAATAGAGCCAAGTGTTGAACCAACCGTTGCCCCTGTGGAAGTTGAAGAACCGTCTGCACAACCAAGTGTAGAACCGACAGTTGCACCTGTGGAAGTTGAAGAACCGTCTGCACAACCAAGTGTAGAACCGACAGTTGCACCTGTGGAAGTTGAAGAACCTTCAATAGAGCCGAGTGTAGAACCGACAGTTGCACCTGTGGAAGTTGAAGAACCTTCAATAGAGCCAAGTGTAGAACCAACAGTTGCCCCTGTGGAAGTTGAAGAACCTTCCGTAGAGCCAAGTGTAGAACCGACAGTTGCCCCTGTGGAAGTTGAAGAACCTTCGGCAGAGCCAAGTGTTGAACCAACCGTTGCACCTGTTGAAGTTGAAGAACCTTCGGCAGAGCCAAGTGTTGAACCAACCGTTGCTCCTGTAGAAGTTGAAGAACCTTCAGCTCAGCCGAGTGTTGAACAAACCGTTATATCTCCTGATGAAGATGAAATGTTCATTGCTAACGAAAAATCCCTTGAACAAAGACCGGTACAGGCACGTGCAATGACAAGAGGAGCATCTGAACTTGCTAATACGACAAATAATACTTTGTCAGAAAATGAACCTGTTACACAAGCGGCAGGAATTTTTGAAACCAATAATGATGATGAAAAAATCACATTCCCTGCTGTAAATCAGGTTTCAGAACAGGCTGAAAACGAAGTAAACAGTATGAAGGTAACATTGGGTAAAAGAGCTTCAGCGTCAGAAAGTGTTGAACCGATTGCTGTAAATACTCCGGATGATTCAGAACAAAATAATAATTTACCTCAAGCTGTTAAGAATGAAGAAGTGAAAAAAGTCGAAGATACAAAATCTGTCGATAATCAAAATAAAGAGCAAATAAAAGAAGAAAAAGACAATGGTATTATTTCCGATTACGGTAAAAATGTAAATTTTGAAGCAATGGCTTGGTCAACATTTGGCGTAAGTAATGCAGCCACAATGGCAATGATATTTACCGGTTCATTCTATCCGTTTGCCTCTGCAATGATGAATCTTGCCGGAGCTTCTGTATTTGATTTAGGAGATAAAAAATCTTCAGTAGATAATAGTGCTAATATTACGAAAAAAGATGTTGCTAATGCAGATAAAGAGTTGTTTAAACAGTCAACTGATGCTAATAAGACATTAAAAGCACATGATAAAAATCTGAAAGATGCACAGGCTCTTGGAGAACAGTATATATCATTAAATGAAGAGGCTGCAAATGATGCAAATGCAGCTATGGAAAATGAAAAATCGTCTGTTAAACCGGGTGAAGCTGCGGATTCAACCGAAGCAGAAGCAATTCTTACTTCGTATGAAACAGAAAAAGAAGGTGTTAGTGCAAATATTGATGATATAGCCCAAAAAGATCAAAAAATGCTAGCACAATTAAATAAGCCTATAAATACAGTTCAAAAAACAATAGTTGATTCCAATGGTACTGTATCAGATTTTTCAAAAGTAAACGATATGTTGTCAGAAAGAAGCGGTAATAACGGCGGAGTTGCTGCTGCAGCCCTTGCATTCGGTGCAGAGTGGTGCGGTTTGTCAGGCATTGTAATTGCGACCGGTATATCTGAAATGTCTAATCCTTTCACATATGCAAGAGGTTTACAGAATTATATAAACGGTGTAAATGCATTAGGTATATCTTTAAGGGTTGTGGCTTCCGGTGCAATTGCCCTGATTGCAAGCGGAAAAGCTGATGACAGAGTTGATGCAAATGCTCAAAGTATATCTGAAATGCAAAAAACATTGGGTAAAGATGATAAAATACTTACCAATGCAGCGAAAGAACTTAAAAAA
Organism: uncultured bacterium; assembly: GCA_902788345.1. Lineage (GTDB taxonomy): Bacteria > Cyanobacteriota > Vampirovibrionia > Gastranaerophilales > Gastranaerophilaceae > Zag111. The sequence continues at coordinate 8,824 of CADAJP010000001.1, forward strand.
GCAGAAAAACAAGTTCCGCAACCACCTGCAGAGTCGGATCAAAAACCTGAAACTAATACAAATAGTGATAAAGAATCTTCACAGAAAGCTGCTCTAAAAGAAAGTGATAACCAAAAAACTGCTGATAATAATCTCAGACTTGCAAGTGCAAATGTTCAGGACTCTGAAGAAATCGTCAAATCTGCGGCAGTAACTTTACAAAATGTAAATCCAAAAACCGAAACAAGTGACAGCGTTGCAAAAAGATTAACAAGATTTAATGAGGACAGTACAATCCTTGCAAATCGTAAAAACAGACGTGTTAATGCTGTTTCAAATGTTGCTGACGGCAGAAACAGAAAATAATTGATTTTAGGGATGTAAAGTTTATATAAAGACGCCAAAATGCGTGGTATAATAGTTTTATCAAGAAGTGTAAATTATAAAGGAGGAAACTATGATACCTATTTTTGATTCAAAACGTCAATATGCACAAATCGGTGAAGAAGCCGAAAAAGCTGTATGTGAAGTAATGAGAAGCGGCTGTTATATTTTAGGACCAAATGTAAAAGCATTGGAAAGTGAACTTGCTTCATATATCGGTTGTAAATATACCGTTGCATTAAATTCAGGAACTGATGCGCTTCATATTGCTTTAAGAGCTTTGAATATCGGTGCTGGAGATGAAGTTATTACTACTGCATTTACATTTGTTGCTACTGCAGAAGCTATCGGCATGGTTGGTGCTAAACCGGTATTTGTTGATATTGATCCTGATACATTCAATATTGACCCTAAAAAAATTGAAGCGGCAATTACTCCTAATACAAAGGCTATTATTCCTGTTCATTTATACGGTCAGCCATGTGATATGGATGCAATCATGGATATAGCTCACAGACATAATTTAAGAGTTGTTGAAGATTGCTGTCAGGCTATCGGTTCTTTATATAAAGGCAAAATGGTCGGGACTTTTGGTGATATAGGTTGTTACAGCTTCTATCCTACAAAGAATCTCGGAACAATGGGTGACGGCGGACTTTGTACCGTAAATTCCGCAGAATTGAGAGATCATTTAATTGCACTAAGAAATCATGGTTCTATGGTTCGTTATCATAATGATGAATTGGGTGTAAATTCAAGACTCGATGAAATTCAGGCAGCAATTTTAAGAGTTAAGGCAAAATATATTGATGAATGGAATACTTTAAGACGCGAGCATGCCGCATATTATAATCAGTTATTCTCAAAATGTGCGGATGTTCAGACTCCGAAAGAACTGGATGATACTTATTGTGTTTATCATCAATATACCGTTAAGATTCCTAACAGAGATGAAGTTCATAAAATGCTTGGTGAAGCAGGTATAGGCGCAATGCTTTACTATCCTATTCCTTTGCATTTCCAAAAAGTAAATGCATGGCTGGGTATGGGTAAAGGTTCTTTGCCTGTAACAGAAGCTAATACGGAATGTGTAATCTCACTTCCTATGTTCCCTGAATTAACAAAGGAAGAACAGGAAACAGTTGCAAATACTTTGATTTCCTGCATTGAAAAATCAAAATCTGCAGCTTGTGTATAAAATATAATAATATCTTAAAGACCCGTCTTTTGCGGCGGGTCTTTTAATTTGCGTTTAATTTGTTTTTTTTGTATAATACTTTAGAAATCAAAGTAAGAAGTTTTTAGGGAGAAATAAAAATGGATTTAATGAAAGGTAAAAAAGGTTTAATTTTTGGTGTATCAAATACTCACGGTATTGCATACGGTATTGCAAAACAAATTCATGATGCAGGCGGTGAAATTGCTTTCACTTACGCAAACGAAGCTATGGAAAAACGTGTAAGACCTATCGCTGAAGATTTTGGTGCAAAAATCATCATGGAATGTGATGTTACAAAAGAAGAAGATGTTAAAAAAGTATTTGATGAATGTGAAAAAGTTTACGGGAAATTAGATTTTGTTGTTCATGCAGTAGCATTCGCAAATAAAGAAGATTTAACAGGCAGATTTATTGATACTTCAAAAGCTGGATGGGATTTGGCTCTTGGTATAAGTGCTTATTCTTTGGTGACTGTTTGTAAGTATGCTGAACCTGTTATGAATGAAGGCGGTTCAATCTTTGCGATGACATATTTAGGTTCAATTCTTTCTGTACCGGGCTATAACGTAATGGGTGTTGCAAAAGCCGCTTTAGAATCTTCAATGAGATTTTTGGCAGTTGATTTAGGTAAAAAAGGCGTAAGAGTAAACTGTTTATCTGCAGGCCCTGTTAAAACACTTGCAGCAATGGGTATCGGCGGATTTACAAAGATGTTAAAAGCTGCAGTTGCAAGAGCTCCTTTAGGAAGAAATGTTGCATTGGAAGATGTTGGTAAAGCTGGTTTATTCCTTGCTTCTGATTTATCTTCAGGTATGACAGGTGAAGTAATCTATGCTGATTGCGGATGTCATAGTGCTTATGCTTCTGCAGAAGAAATGGATATTTTATCAAACAATTTGGAATTATAATTTTCGGATTGTAAAACAGATGTTAAAAGAGTACGGTTAAACCTGTACTCTTTTTTTTGAGCAAAAAATATTTTTATGTGTTTTTTATTTAGTATGTTAATAACTCCGACAGTTCATCCAAGTAAAATCCCAAATATTTTAATTTATACGGTAGATAAGCCTTTGAATTCAGGGGTTATTCGCCATTATTCTAAATTGATAGATTTAAAGAAGGGCGAACTTTTGGCATATATGAATGCAGAAAAAGAGCTTATCCCCAAAGAGCATAAGTTGGTGCCGTCTTTGTATGTTGATATTTTGATGTCTTTGAGTAAAGGTAAGGGGTTTGGAACTAAGTTGATGAATTATGCCAAAATTCTTAGCAAAAAGCTCGGGTGCGAGGGTAATATTCATTTAATTGCTTGTAATTCATTTGATTTAAATAGAGTTCCGCATATATTTTATAAAAAATGGGGGATGAATACCGGTGACTACCTTATAGATACCAAAATGGACAAGTTTATACAAAAAAATAAAAAAGCAAAAGCAAGTGATTTCCCAAATATTGAAATGTATTATCCGCCGGTAAAGACTGAAATCAATCCGGACGAATTACCTTATATTGAAGAAGATGGTTTTTGGAAATCACTATTTAAAAAGATTTTTTCTTTAAAGTAATCTACATTTTTTCAGGTGCGTTTACGCAGATTAAACCTAAAGCTGTTGAGAGAACGGTTTTGAATGCGTAAATGACTGATAATCTTGCTTTTGTAACTTCTTTATCGTCTGTAATAACTCTTGTAGAGTTGTAGAAAGAATGAAATTCAGAAGCCAAATCCTGAACATATCTGCATATTGTGTAAACTTGTCTGTCGCGTGCAGAAGTTACAATCAAATGTTTAAATTCTTCCAGCTTTAATACAAGTTTTCTTGCTTCTGGCAACGCAAGTTGAGCAATATTTTTATCAAAATTATTGATTATGTTTTTAAATTCTTCTTCTGTAAATATAGGTGCAACAGGCTGTTTGCCGAACGGATCAATCCTTTCTTGTGTTGCGTTTCTTATAATTGAGCAGGCTCTGGCATGAGCATATTGAACATAAAATACTGGGTTTTCATCGGTTGATTTTTTCGCAAGTTCAATATCAAAATCAAGTGTGGTATCAATGCTTCTCATTGTCATCCAAAATCTTGTTGCATCAACTCCGACTTCGTCAACGAGGTCTTCTAATGTAACCATGTTTTTGCGTTTACCCATACGAACTTCGTTGCCGTCAATTACAAGATTAACTAATTGACCGAGTAAAACTTCCAGTTTGTCAGGGTTGTAGCCAAGTGCTTCTAAAGATGCTTTTACTCTTGCAACATATCCGTGATGATCTGCCCCCCAAATATCTATCATTCTGTCAAATCCGCGTTCTAATTTGTCCGCATGATATGCTATATCCGCAGTTAAGTATGTATTTGAGCCGTCAACTTTTTTTATTACTCTGTCTTGATCATCTCCGTAATCTGATGATTTAAACCAGGTTGCACCATCTTTTTCATAAATTTTGCCGGATTGAGTTAATTTATCAACATAGTGCTTTACTTTTCCTGAGTTGTGTAGTGTTAATTCCGAGTAAAAATTGTCAAATTTTACATGTAATTTATCCAGCAGATCTCTTTGGACTTTTTCTTCGTATTCCTTTGCGAAGTCGCAATATACCTGCAAATCAATGTTATCTACATCATTTAATGATATATTCTTTTCTTTTATAAATGCTTGGGCAACAGGAATTAAATAATCTCCCGGATAATAATTTTTTCTTTCTTCTTCGTCAGATGGGAAGTCTATTTTTTCGCCAAGCTCCTGCTTAACACGGATAATTAAAGAACGGCCGAGTTTTTGGATTTGAGAACCTGCATCATTTATATAAAATTCCTGATACACTTCGTGTCCGTAGAATTTTAAAAGATTAGCCAATGCACTTCCCATTGCAGCCCATCTGCCGTGACCAATGTGGAATGGGCCTGTCGGGTTTGCGGAAATGTATTCTAAAATTATCTTTTCTTTTTCAATATTTTCAGGTTTGCCGAAATTTTCTTTCTTTTCAATGATTTCAGCAATTAGAGATGTTAAAAGATTTTTGCCTGCTTTAAAGTTGATAAATCCGCCGACAACTGTGTATTCATTATCCTCTTTGTCAATGTATTCTAAGATAGCGTTTGCAATCATTGGAGGTGCAATTTTCGCATTTCTTGCTAATGATGATACATTTACTGCAAAATCGCCAAAATCAGCATTCTTAGGTCGTTCAACAATAAGTGAACCTTTTTGGTATTCGCTCATTTGTCCGACTTTACTGTCTTTTATTGCATTAAGCAGTGCTTCTTCAACTTTATTCAAAAAATAATCTCTTAACATAATTTCCTCACTGGTTGTTTATAAAAATATTATATAACAAACATATGAGGATTATTGTTTCTCATTAATCAATTTCATATGCTAGACTTATAGCATTTCCCATGCATATTTGCTTTATTTGTAATTGAGTTGCGTTTTCTAAACTGTAATCTGCAATTTCTTCTAGTGTTTTTATTATTTTATTATAAAACTTATTATTTTGTTTAATTGGTAATAATTCTGTGTATATATACTTAAATAAAGTGAAAAAACTATAAATAGTTAATTCTGGTATATTTTTTGCAAATATGCCTCCAAGTATAAAACCTTTATAGTCTAAATTAAAAGTGTATTTCTCAAGTGTTCCTTCACTGTATATGTTTACATATTTATTATTTGATGGATATTGACTTATATTTATATCTTCTGAAATCGCTACAAAATCACGATATAGTGTTAATACTCCGTATTCTTGGTTAGATTTAGCAAGCCATAGGATTCGTGTTGCCGTATATAATAATAAGCTTGCACACATAAATTTTAGGTCTTTTGGAACTATCTTATATTGTGTATTTACATAGCCGATATTATTGTTCATATCGACATTAATGTCTAAAAAAATTTTAAAACTATCTTGTGATATTTTTTTTTCTAATTCTTGTGATTCCATAAATTTATCCTTATGTTAATATCTCTGTTAATTAGTGGATAGAGGTTAATTTTGATAACATATTATTGCTTATTTGTTGTTTGTTTTGGTGTTATTAACCTTTCATTATAAGTGTTAAATACAAAATTGATATATTTGAACCCAAAAAGAAAAGCCCAAAATTTGTTGTATTTAAAGCTTTTTCCTTGTTTTGTTTCAGCAATATATGCAATATTTTTTAATGTATGATATACCGAGTGATAAAATAAAAGAGGTATTACAAGGTATAAAGATAGTAAATTATTAAGGATTATTATTGAGTGATATGCAATTTCACTTGTACTATTTACAGGTAGAGATATTGTTGGTAATGAAATTATATTAATTATGATACCTAATATGATATATGCTGTAATTATAACAGGTGAAACAGTTTGTTCTCGTGGAACTATTTTTCTCATATCCCCGGTCATTCGGTATATTTTTATTACTTCATAAATTCCTAAGGTCAATATTGAAAATAATACAAATAATGCGGTGTTTATTTTGGTTACACCGACCAAATCGTCTGATTTGTGGTTAACTTTATATCCGCAATAACTACAGAATGCGCTATTTTTATCAATTTCGTTATTACAGTTTTGACAAATCATTTTTTATCTCCGTTTTTATGCTAATAAGTTCTTGGTGTGCTAATTTCACTCGAAGTATTATTAAAAAATTCTTTTCACTTTTAAAATTTGTTAATTTTGTTTTTCATCAACTTCTATTAATCTTTTATCATATGTATTTATTACAAAATTTATATATACTATATTAAAGATAAATGCCAAAAATTTATTGTATTTTAAGTCTTTATTTTGTTTAGTAAGTGCAATTTTTCTAATATTATTCAAGGTACGATATATAATATAACAATATAGACAAATCCCTATTATTCCTGACAATATTAATATAATTCCATATATTGACTCAATATTCTTTGGCATAGATAAGGAATCAATATATTCTCTTCTTAGTATGTTCTTTATATATAATAAAATATAAATAGTTATTATTATCGGTGAAACAGTTTCTTCTTTAACAATTATTTTTCCAAGATCTCCTGTTATACGATATAATTTTGTAAGGGGATAAATTCCTAATGTTAAAACACTAAATAATATAAACAACGGTGTTGATATTTTAGTAACGCCATATAAATCGTGCTTTTCCGCATTCAAATCGTATCCGCAATTTTGACAAAAGTTATTTTCGTTATTTATTTCGCAACCACAATTTTTACAAAACATATATTCCACCCCTTACTTAAATACCTTTTTTGCTTGTTGTATTTCTTCTATTTTTTGCTTTATAGATTCAATATTTTGAGTTTTTGAAGAATTTGTTCCTTTTTTTATTATTTCTATAGCCTTATTGTAGTCAGCAATAGCGTTATCATATTCTCTCATTTTGACTTTTAATTCCGCTCTTGCGGTATACAAAAAATCAAAGGAAGTTTCTTCGCATTCTATGGCTTTATCAAAGTATTCAACTGCTTTTTGGGTATACCCATAGCGGTCATATGCGATTGCTAAAAGAACATATGCCTGTGCCTTTTGGGGATTTAATTCAATAGCTTTGTTTAAGTCACCAATATGGTCTTTTAATTGGAATGCTTGTGTTTCCACGCAACCTCTTGCGAAATAATATTCAGCATTATTAGGGGATATTTCAATTGCTTTTGTAAAATAAGTTAAAGCTTTACCATCATTGCTTTTTGCATTTTCTATCAATCCTAGTTTGTAGTATGCTCCTGCATTTTTGCTGTTTAATTTCAAAGCTTCATTTAATTTTTTTTCTGCACCTGACAAATCACTTTTTTGCATTAAAGTGTCTGCTTCGTCAAGGTAAACTTTTGATTGTTCTATATTTGTGGCAAAATTTTTATCAGCAGAATAAACAATTGTGCCCATTGAAATTAAACCTAAAATACTTAAAACAATTAATTTCTTTTTCATAAATACCCCCATTTTTTGTTTTGGCACGCGTGCCAAAATAATTCAAATTATAATATTAAAATTGCATGTATGCAAGAAAATAATGAAGAATTATTAACACTCGGAAAACACATAAAATCACTTCGTAAGAGCCGTAGTTTGACGCTTGAAAATTTATGCTATAAAAATGGTCTGGAACCATCAACAGTCGCAAGAATTGAAAAAGGGCTTGTAGAACCTAAATATTTGACTTTGTTAAAACTTGCAAAAGCTTATAAAATGAAACTTTCTCAATTGTTAGATTTTTAATTTAACTTATAATATTTGCTTTTTTAATTTAATAATTTTTTCGTAAGAGTTTTCGATGTTTTTTTGTAAAGTTTCATCATTTTCTGCAATTTTATAAACATTTTCTATAAGATTTATGGTTTTATTATCTGAATATCTGTAAATAAACATATTTAGTCCTGCTTTTATCCCCATTATACAGGCTTGTGTTTCTCCAAAATCAGCAACCCCTTTCATAACCATATCATCTGAAATTGCTATGCCGTTGAATTTGAGTTCATTGTGCAGGTAATCAATTGCATTTTTACTTAATGATGTCGGTATTAGTTCTTTTTCAAAGCAGGTGCAGTGCAAATGTGCGACCATAACCATATCAATTCCGTTTTCAACAGCGGATTTGAAAGGTTTAATATGGGTTTGTTCCATTTGTTTTAATGTCTGGTCTATTTTAGGCAGGGTTAAATGACTGTCTGCGTTTGCATCACCGTGTCCGGGGTAATGCTTAACACAGGGCAAAATTCCAGTTTGCAAATATGTTTTACTTACAATTTTTTCAGCCTCAATTACTTCATCAGGGTTTGATGAAAATGCCCTTTCTCCGATAATCGGATTATCAGGGTTTGTATTTACATCAATACACGGTGCAAAATTAAGGTTTATACCGTATTCTTTTAATTCAAGTGCGATTTGTCGGGTTTGTTCTTCTAAATATTTTTTTCCTTTTTCATACGCAAATTGTGCAGATAAATATTTTTTGCCGTTGTGGATATTTTCTGTTCGCTCAACCCGTCCGCCTTCTTGGTCAATTGATAAAAACGGCGGAATAATACTATCCTTTTTTATATTATTAATAAGCTGTTTAAATTGCTCTTTATTTTGAATGTCTTTGGTAAAAAATATAATTCCGCCAAGTCCGTTTTTTAAGGCTTTAGTATAGTTCCCGCCCTCTGTTCCGAGGATAAACATCTGATAAAGTTTGGTCTTTAAATCAGGCATTTTGTTCCTCGTAAACCAAAGGCAATACTTCAAATAAATCTGTAAGAACTCCGTTTTTTATAACTTCTTCAATCTTATTGTGTATTGTTTTAAGATTTTCTTCAGACGGGATTTTAACACTTGCAGGCAAAATAATATCTGAAGTTGTTTTTGTATTTACAAAATTCTTATTTAAAAGTAAAAATTCTCTGTATAAATTCAAATATTCTGTGTATTTTGGGTTTATTTCATAATTCTGATTGATATAGTATTTTGCATCCTTTTGAAGTTTTGTCAGATAATCAATTGAAAAATCAATTTCTTCCACACATTCTTTTTCGTTAAATTCATCATTAAGACAAGGGTTACCCTCAATATTTAGTTCTCCGAGTGATTTAATATAAACTGCCCAAAGTATGCATCCGATACAAAAACCAACATTATTATCCACCATTTTTACAATTTGCGGATAATTCATTTTGAATTGAAATTTCTTTTGATTAAAGTTTTTTATAGAATTAATTTTTCTGTATATGTAATCAAGACTAAGCGATAATATCGTAGTGTGTTTTGCATACCCCGGATCGAATTTTACGCTTTTTGTTTCTGTTGCACTCATCATAAATCTCCTTTTTATGTAAGTATAGCATAATATTGAATGTCCTGTCATAACTTTACAAAATGCGAGGTAAATTTTATAATAATCTCATGAAGATTTTAGGTATAGATCCGGGGATGGCAATAGTTGGTTATTGTATTCTCGATTTTGACGGTAAAAATATAAAACTTGAGCATTCCGGTTCAATTCAGACAACAAAAACTCATACTGAATCTCAACGTCTTGCTGAGATTTATTCCGATATGGGTATAATTATAGAAAAATACAAGCCTGATGTTTGTGCAATAGAAAAACTCTTTTTCTTCCGAAACTATACTACTGTTATGCCGGTTGCACATGCAAGAGGAGTTATTCTTTTAACTTTAGTGCAGGCAAATATTCCTGTCTATGAATATACCCCTATAGAAGTCAAACAAATTTTGACAGGTTATGGACGAGCAGAAAAAAAAGAAGTCGAAAGAATGGTAAAAATTTCACTGGAGTGCGAGAATCTGCCTAAACTTGATGATACTGTTGATGCTATCGCAATTGCGATTTCCTATACAAGACGTGATGCAATTATGCCTGTGGTAAAATAAAATTATCATGATTAATAGAAGAAAAACAAAAGTTATATCAATCGGAAATGTCAAAGTCGGCGGAGATAATCCTATATCCGTTCAGTCTATGTGCAATACCGACACAAGAGATATTAAAGCTACTTCAAGGCAGATTCAGGAATTGGCGGATGCAGGTTGTGAAATAGTCAGAGTTGCTGTTTTGAATAAAGATGCAGGTGAAGCCATAAAAGATTTGGTTAAAATATCGCCTGTTCCTTTAATAGCTGACATTCATTTTGATTACAGACTGGCAATACAGTGTATTAATAACGGTATTAGTGCATTGCGTTTAAATCCCGGTAATATCGGGAAAAAAGAGCATACTCAAAAAGTTGTAGAACTTGCAAAACAGCAAAATATTCCTATAAGAATAGGCGTAAATGCAGGTTCTTTGGAAAAAGAACTTCAAGACGCAGACATGCCTTTATATGAAAAAATGGTGCAAAGTGCGTTAGGGCATATAAAAATTCTTGAAGACATGGATTTTGATTTGATAAAGGTTTCATTAAAATCTTCTGATGTCATGACTACGGTTGAAGCATATAAATTGTTAAGCCAAAAAGTTGATTATCCTTTACATGTGGGCTTAACTGAAGCCGGAACCCTAAAAGGCGGTTTGGTAAAATCCGCTGCAGGCATTGGCATATTGTTGGCGCAGGGTATAGGCGATACAATCAGAGTTTCTCTTACAGAAAATCCTGTGGAAGAAGTGCATGCCGGTTATGAAATTTTGAAATGTTTGGGATTAAGGAATAGAGGGGTTAATTTTATATCCTGTCCTACATGCGGAAGAACCCAGATAGACCTTATTAGTCTTGCAAAACAGGTGGAAGAAAGATTTAAAAATTATGATAAAAATATTACAATTGCAGTCATGGGTTGTGCTGTAAACGGCCCCGGTGAAGCAAAGCATGCTGATTTTGGTATAGCCGGCGGCATTGGAGAAGGGTATATTTTTAAAAAAGGTGAGATAATAGCACGCGTTCCAGAGGCTCAATTACTTGAAAAATTCGAGGAAATTGTAATAAATTCTTAACAATTTTAAAGACTAAAAGGCAGACAGTATCTGTGTTTCGCGGTATATATATCCTATAATATATAATAATTATAAGCCGTTTGGAAAATCTAAATTTCTGAAACTGTTGACACAATTAGGAAAAGTGCTATAATAAATTTTGTCGATTACATGGAACTGCGGAGTAAATGGTTCCCGTGGTTTAGGAAGAAGGAGGTTCATAATGAACAAAGAAGAATTAGTAAAAGAAATTGCAAAAAAATCAAAAGTATCTCAAAAATCAGTTGCTAATATTTTATCAGCAACTTTAGACACTATTGAAAAAACAGTTTCTAAAGGTAAAAAAGTTACTTTAGTTGGTTTCGGTACTTTCGAATCTCGCAAGAGAGCTGCTAGAACTGGCAGAAACCCACAAACAGGTGCTACTTTGAAAATCGCTGCTAAGAAAGTTCCTGCTTTCTCAGCTGGTAAAAAATTCAAAGAACTTGTAAAATAGTTTTATTAAAGCAATCAGGCGGTGTGGATTTTTTCCATGCCGCCTTTTTGTTGCTCAATTTTTGTTAATAATTTTGTGTTTAGTTTTATTTTAATTTATAATGTCATTGTATGGAAAACGAAAAGACTTCTAATAATACAGATACAGAAAATAATTCCTTATCGCAGGCTCAGCAGAACAGAAACAAAAAAACAGGTTTTTATTATTCTTTTTTGACCATTGTTTTGCTTTTTTGCCTTATCCAAATCGGGTACGGTGCTTTACTGAATATTTCTAATATCATATCTTATCAGGGTAAATTAATAACCCTTCAGGATGTATTAGAACAAGCAAAACATCACAATGAAGACTTAAAAGCCGAAAAGAAAGTAATTACATCAGACAACAGTCTGGAAGGAATTGCCAGAAATAATCTTAAAATGGCAAAGAAGGATGAAGTGCTGATTATTATCAATAAAAAAGTTGAACAACCTGTTAAGAAAGAAAAAAAATGGTATAACAGTTTGTTTGAAAAAATTAATTTCAAATCAAAAACAAAACAGCAGGAAGAATCAGAAATTCCGTACATTCCGCAAACAATGGATGAAGAATAGAAAGAGTATTTAAGATGGAAAATAATGAAGCTATAAATTTTATAAAACAGGCATTTGATTTAAAAGAGCAAAAGTATTATAAGCCTGCTATTGAGATGCTGTATAAAGCTCTTGAAATTGAAAACGATAATGTTGAGATATTATATCAGATAGGTGAATTGTATTTTCTGTTAAATAATATGCAAAGAGCTGTTCAGTATCTTGATAAGGTTCGTTCCATCTGTCCAAATCATGAAAATACATACAGGCTTACATACGATATATGTATGCGTTCAGGTGAGTATGACAATGCTCTGACTGTTGCCCAAAATTTATATGAAAATTATAAAAATAAAGACAGTCTCAGCCGTTTGATTAAAGTTTTGGTTAAGTTAAAGTTGTTTTCTGAAATTGAAAAGTATAAAGATAGTGAGTTTTTTGATAATGATGTTAAAACTGAATGTGCAGAGGCTTTGTATCTGAATGGTGAAGTGCAAAGAGCATCAGAGTTAATTTCAAAATGTGATGAAAATGATGAAAGAGTTTTACTTTTAAAAGGTAAGATGAAATATGATGAAGGTGATTATGAGGCCTCAAAAGAGATTTTTAATCGCATAAGTGTTAATACTCAAAATCCTGAAATTTTAAACTATCTCGGATTATTTGAGTTAGATAATATGAATTTTATAGAGGCGATTAAGCATTTTTCTCAAGCTTCGAATATTGATAAAAATAATTCAAAATATTTTTATAATCTTGCAAACGCATATTTTTACAACGGATGGATAAAAGAGGCAAAGCAGGCATATTCAAAGGCGATATATCTTTCTGTTGATAATGCGGATTACAGATATTCTCTTGCTTATCTGTATTATGACACCGGTGATTATGCAAAGGCTAAAAAAGAAATTGATGCCGTCTTGGATTTGAATCCGGAGCATTATTCGGGTTTGGTTTTAAAAGGTTTGCTATATGCAAAGGATAAAAAATATGTCGAGGCTGTTGAGGTTTTGGATGACTGTATCTCAAAAAATCCTGATGATGATTATGCTAAAAAATCTTTGTCTTTGATATATTCTCAGCTTGGCAATTATGAAAAGGCAAAACAGCTGCTGGAATCCACGGAAGCATACAGGCAAAAATCTGTTGATGTTTTATGTGATTTGGCAGAAATTTATATTCTTAAAAAAGATTGCGACAAGGCTATAGATGTTGTTAACGATATACTGGGCAGCAATTTGAATTATATTTCTGCGTATATTCTCGGAGCGAAGGCATCTTTTATTAAAGAAGATTATGAAAAAACAAAAGAATTTGCGCAGCAGGCTCTTTCTTTGGATATAAACTGCGCTGCAGGATATTATTATCTTGCGTTGTCAAGGCAGAGAACCGATGATTTGGAAGAAGCGATTGAATGTATGAAACGTGCGATTTTGTACGATTTGAATAATTCAAAATATTATGCAAAAATGAGTGAATTTTATAAAGAAAAAGAGGATTACAGGTCGGCTTTAGAATATATTTCAGAAGCTGAAAAACTCGAGCCTGTCAATGAATATAAGTCGCGTTATTCCGAGCTTGCAAAGTTGTGCAGAAAAAAATTATAAAATTAATTTGCCTTTGATAAAATCATAAATATAATAATGATATAGGTCAGGATTTACAGGATAGTTATGAAAAAGTATTCAAACATATTAAAAATATTGCTTACATTCTTTATTTTGTTCGCTTTTGGCTCGTCAACTTTTGCGATAGATAAAGAAATTGCGGATCAGATTGTTCCAAAGCAGTATCCTAAAAAATATACTCCTATGTATATCAAACAAATCTCTCCTAACTATAAGTGTGTTGGTTCGGAAGAAATTTTCTATGTTGCATTGGATATGTTAAAGGATACGACCGGCATGTTTTCAAGAAATGCAATTTTAGGTAATAATTTATCGCAAAAACCTGTAAAAATTGAGTTTAGGGATTTGAGTCAAATTAATAAGGATTATGCCAGCTTTGATGCTTTGGGTTGGAAAAAGGGCAAAAGGCTGTATATTTATGTAAGTACGCGTCACAGAGATGCTCCGGCAGGTGCAATTGCGGCGTTGCTTGCACATGAAGCTTTACATCAGGATGAATTTAATTCGCTTGCGGAAGAAACTTATGCCTGGACTATGGAAGCGGTTGTTTGGGATGAAATTTTGAAAATATATCCTGAAAGCAATGACAAAAATTCTTCACTTGTGACAAGAGAAAATACATTGAAAAAACTGCTCGAAAAAGGTAATAACACGAATAAATATATCAAAAAATCCGTAATGCAAAATGAGGGTTACAAAGGCTTGCCGTCATATTCTCCGGGGTTTGAGAATTTGTAATTTGCCAATTTTGTAATTGAATTTTTTTTGGCATTATGCTAATTTTTGTTTATGCAAAAGTTCGTAATTAAAACCATATCAGTTAAAAATCCTGCAAATGAGATAAGTAAAATCGGTTATGATAAAAGTTATGTTTTTCGTGCGGTTGATAAATTTGCTCATTTGAATTTAAAAATTTTCGGTGTTACCTCTGCACAGGCAAATATTTTAAAGCAGTCAGCCTTATCTGTTGGTGCTGATTGTGCAACAAATAAAAATGTCATAACAGGGCAGGCTGAAAAATCTGACTGTATTCTTGGCGGAAATTATGCTCAGCTTCAGACTATTGCCCAAAAGTTAAAGCTTCAGCCTTTTGGGTTAAGTGAGCTTGCCTGTGAAATTGAACAGCAGATAAATATTGCAAAAAATCAATCAAAAACGAAAATTGTCGGAGTTCTAAATCTTACTCAAAACTCGTTTTCTGACGGCGGTTTGTATTATAAAACCGAAGATGCGCTAAAACATCTTGAGGAATTAATAACTGACGGTGCGGATATAATTGATATAGGTGCAGAATCTACAAAGCCTTATTCTTCGCCTGTGAGTTTCGAAAAGCAGCTCGAATTGTTAATACCGGTGCTAGAGTATGTAAATAGGCAAAATATAAAAGTTCCGATAAGTATAGATACAAGAAGCTCTGTTGTAGCAAAAGAGTGTATAAAACTTGGAGCATCTATAATAAATGATGTTTCGGGGCTTGAATATGATGAGGCTATGGCTGATGTTGTAGCAGGCAGCCCTGATGTAAAAGTTATCATTCAACATTCAAAAGGTACTCCTGAAAATATGCAGGATAGTCCTGTTTATGAAAATCTGATTGATGAGATTTTTATGTCTTTAAAGGATAAGACTGATTATGCAATGTCAAAAGGGGTTAAAAAAGAGAATATAATTGTTGACGGCGGGATAGGTTTTGGCAAATCACGAGAGGACAATTTTGAAATAATTCAAAGGTGGAGTGAGTTTAAATCTCTTGGTTATCCTGTAATGCTTGGGGTTTCAAGAAAGAGTTTACTCAATATGCCTGATGCTTCAAATGATGAAAAAGATGTTTATTCTTTGGCGCTTGGCGGAATTTTAATGAATCAGGGACTTGATTATTTGCGTGTGCATAATGTAAAAATTCACAAGAAATTTTTAAATATGTTGTCATAGCAACCCCAGAGTTATGCAGATTTCAGGTTGGGTTTACGGAACAGGGTCATAGCCGCCTTTGTTTCCGGGATGGCATCTGCAAATTCTTTTTATTCCAAGCCAAATTCCTTTTAATGCTCCGTATTTTTCAATGGCTTCAAGTGTATATTGACTGCATGTGGGGGTAAATCTGCACACCGGCGGTGTGAATTTAGAAAACCACTGATAAATTTTTATAATTCCTATAAGTATTTTTTTCATTTGCGTATTCTATCATAAAAATTGTTTAGGGCGAAGTGAAAATTTTTTGCGGCGGCAAAATTGTTTATATCAACCCATGGGTTGATTGACTGTTTTTGGATATTTTTATGTTTATATGGCTATATTTATCTGTTTACGGTGTTCATGCAGTATTTTTATTTCAAATATTTATTGTATTTTGTACTATTATTGTAAAGAAATGTTAAACTCATTAAAAATGTAAATAAATTTTTTTTAATCTATGCTTGTAATAGGTGCTTCTACTCTTTTTATACTATTGCTAGGGATGTTGATTTTTTGTATAATGGCAAAATATTGGACTATTTATATGTGAGGATGAAAGAATATGGCTGTAAACACTAAAATGATGAAGAGGGTTAAGGGAATTGGGCATAATACGTTATTGTTCGCTACGATTATGGGGGTTGCAATGTTCTCCCAGAGTGCTGATGCATCGGTTGTATCAGAGGTAATTGAAAGCAGTGATAACGACAATCATAAAATTTTTACCGATATAAAGCCTGTTTCTATAATGGAAGAATCAATAGTTGCTTCCACTCAAAATTCCAAAGAGAATGTATTATCTTTGGATGCATCTGATGACACTACTGTTGTGTCCACTTTGCAGGCGACTAACGGTGTTCTTACAGCAAATCATGTAAACGGAAAAGTTGCATCATCTTCAGTCCAAACTTCATCTACTAATTCATCTTCTGTTCAAACAACTACAGTCCAAACATCATTAAGAAGCGGTCATGTTACAGGCGCAGCAGCTCCGACTCCTACACTTACAACTGTTAAAGCTGAATCAACTTCATATTTGAACGGTGAACATCAAACATATGCATTGGATACTACGCAAGGTACTCATACTCACTCTGTTGTTATAAACGGTACAACTTATTATTATACCCCAGATGAAGCTACTCCGGCTTTAAATACTGCGCTTGTAAATCTTGCAAATACGGGGAGTGTTGCATTAACAAGTTCAACTACAGCGCCTGATAATTATGTATTTAAAATAGATAACGGTGATACAACATTCACATACTATTCTTATGATGCTGATAAATTGCCTGTATCTGTTTACGAAGTTGCAGACGGTACAAGTACTGATTATACTTACTATACCTTTGCAGAAGATAATTTAACAAAGGAATATCATAAGGTTGCCTTAAAAACTGATGAAATGAGTCTTCCTGGTTCTGTTATGTGGTCTAAAGATCAAACTGCTACTGCGCCAAGAGATTTTGTATTTGATAACAGTTCAAGGACTGGTTCGGGAATATTCAAAGTGTCTGTTCCTCATAATGGCACCTCTGAAGATGAGTTCTATAAGGTTAATTATGTTCTTCCGCTTGGATATGTGCAGTCAGAACATATTAGTTTTCCGGAAACAAGTGTAGAGAATAAGTATTTTTATAATTTATCTGGAGAAAGTGCAATTGTAGTATTTGACATTGACACAATAAAAGCAGAGTTTATTTTAAATAGTAGTGATGATGGCGGTGCGATTTATTTACATGACGGTCATACCGTAAATTCAGTCATTGGTAATTTTATTGCTAACAGTACTGCTTGCAGTGGTGGCGCTATTTATACTACATCATGTGGAGGATATAATTACATAGGCTCTGTGACCGGTGATTTCATTGGTAATACTGCAACTGTAAATGGTGGTGCGATTGCTGCTGGTGGTCTTGAAATAAATTCTCTTAATGGTAATTTTATCGGCAACAGTGCCGGTGAGTCTGGTGGTGCGATTTATAATGACAATAGTTCAAGTATCGGTTCTATAGCGGGTAGTTTTATCGGCAACAGTTCCGGTGAGTCTGGTGGTGCGATTTCTAATGATGGTACAATATCTTCCATAACAGGTGATTTCATCGGTAACAGTGCTGTTGGTTATGGCGGTGCTCTATATTCAGCTTGCAGTGGTTATTATGGTTCAATTACCGGTGATTTCATAGGCAACAGTGCCGGTGAGTCTGGTGGTGCGTTATGGGCCAATGCTGCTCCGGGTTCAATTACCGGTGATTTTATAGGCAACAGTGCTGGTAGCTCTGGTGGTGCGATATATATATTCAGTGGTCGTACGGATGCTATCACCGGTAACTTTATTGGCAATAGTGCTAGTTCTAGTGGTGGTGCTATTTATAATGAAGGTACAATTAGCTCAATTACGGGCAGTTTTATAGGTAATAGTTCTAATAAAGGCGGTGCGATTTATAATTATACAGGTGGTGGGATTATTACTTCTATAAATGCTGATTTTATTGGCAACCATTCTTCATATGATGGCGGTGCGATTTATAATGAAGAAGCTACTATTGGGCTGATTAAGGGTAATTTCAGTGAAAATGATTCTACTGCTATTTATAACTATGGCTCAATTACTGATATAGATATAAATGCTTCTGCTAATTCCGGCGGATATGGTGGTGCAATTTCAAATCAAAGCAATAATTCTATTACTAATATAACCGGTACATTTACTTCTAATAGTGCAGCAGATGGTGGTGCAATATATAATACAGGTAGAATTACATCAATTAATGCTAATTTTGTGGATAACTCTGCTTCCCAAAATGGTGGTGCTATTGCGGCATCAGGTTATGATGGTACAGATTTTATTGGTACTATTGCAGGTACTTTCACG
Source organism: uncultured bacterium (assembly GCA_902788345.1). GTDB lineage: Bacteria > Cyanobacteriota > Vampirovibrionia > Gastranaerophilales > Gastranaerophilaceae > Zag111. Next base: position 27,330 of record CADAJP010000001.1, read on the forward strand.
GGAAATAATACAGCCGGTTCCGGTGGTGCGATTTCTACTTATGCGGGTACCGGTGGATATTATGGCAATATTGGTACTATTAATGCTGATTTTACCGGTAACTATTCTGGTTTTGGCGGTGGTGCAATAAATCTAGCTCCTTCGTCAACAGTTGGAGAGATTACTGGTAATTTCGAGGGCAACTATGTTGAAACAAGCTATAGCGGTTACGGTGGTGCGATTTATAATGAAGGTACTATTACTAAAGGTATAGTCAACTCTACATTCAAAAATAACTATGTTGTTACTTCGAATAGCTCTAATGCAGCTTTTGGTGGTGCGATTTATACAACTGAAGACTTAAAACTTATTGCAGATGGTAGTGTTGCTAAAAATGACGGTACATTCACTATTTCAGGTAACTACGTATCAAATGACGGCGGAGATTTCAAAAATTATCAGGCTATTTATATAGATAGTTCAGAAGGTGCAAAAACATTAACACTTGAAGCTAAAAAAGGCGGTAAATTTATAATTGACGACAACATCAACGGTGCTGACGGGTATAGTGTTAACATAACAGGTGATTCTACAGGTTCATTAGGTCTGTTTGGCGATATCAAAAATGCAGATGTAACTGTAGGTTCAACTAAATTGGATTTTGCTAACGGTTTTGTAAAAGAATATACTTTTGACAAGGATTTAACCGTAAACGGTGCTATCACTCACGCAATAGATGTTGATTTGGAAGGTAATAATGCTGATAAAATTGCTGTTGACGGTACATTCGCTGCAGGTGCAGGTTCAATATTGATTGATGCAATCAATTTGACTTCTTCTGTTGATGATAGCAGTGTTTCTGTATCAATTGCTACGGGCGGTTCTGATATAGCAAATGCTTATGCTTTATCATCCAATATTCTTGCTAATATTACCGCTGAAACAGGTGTAAGTTTTGATGTTGATACTGTTTCTTATGACAGTGCTACGGGTGTACTGACATTTAATAAGTTTATTTCAGGCGGTGCAACTCTTGATGAGATTAGAAAAGAAACATCTGAATATTTAGCCTCAAATCATAATACTTATAATGATTTAGAAACAACAAAAGATGATGAACATCCTGACATGGTTGTCATCAATGGTACAACTTACTACTTCAAGGCGAATGAAACTGACCCTGAAATGACTGATAACTTGCGTGAAATTGCTTCTACAAGCAGTTATGCGCTAAAAGAAGTTGGTCCTAGTGAAAATTATGTATTTGAACATGGCGGAAAGTATTATACATATGCTCCGTCAGTTATGGCAAAATCTATTTGGTCGCCTAGTGATGCAACTGCAACAAACTACAATTTTGTAGATTATGATTATAATTCAGCTACAGGCGAAGTTACACCAACATATTATAATGTAACTATTAATACAGACAGAATGGGTACTCGTGGTATCAACTGGACAAAGGTTGATAAAGCAACAGCAGACACTTACACATGGTCAGATACTACCACTGTGCCTTTAGCATCAACTCCAAAATATACCGAAGATGGTGAAGGCGGTTTGACAAGTGTTGACGGAGCAATCAGGTTCAACCTGCCGCACACAACAGTTGACGGAACAACAACAGACACAACTCCGCAAACTCAGTATTTTAAATATGAATACACCCTAAAAGGCAGTCAAAGAAGCGCAATCTCAAGTCTTGATTCTGATATCTCAGGCGGATATTTCTATGGCAACACCGCTTCTGCAATATCAAACAATTCTGCAAATGGTTATAACATCACCGCTGATTTTATAAATAATACAACTAGAGCAATATATAACGAAAGAACACTTGGTGATATTACCGGCACATTTGTGGGTAATAAATCAAATTCAGATAGCGGGGCAATCCAAAATTATGGCAACATTAATTCAATTACCGGTGACTTTATTGCAAATTCATCAAGTTACTCAGGCGGGGCGATAAGTCAATCATTCCGTGCTAATATAAATTATATTACAGGTAATTTTATCGGCAACTCGGCAAATTCAACTGGCGGTGCAATACAGCAATCTATTGCTACAATAGGAGCTATAACCGGTGCGTTTATAGGCAATAAATCAAATTCCGATGGGGGAGCAATATATCTGGCTAATAACTCTACAATAAGCTCCATTACCGCTGATTTTATCGGGAATTATGCAAATAATTATGGTGGTGCGATAAATACACCATATAGCACAATAAACTCAATTACAGGTGACTTTATTGGAAACTATGCTAGTTCAGGCGGAGCTATAAATACATCAAATGGCACAATAAACTCAATTACAGGCGATTTTATTGGAAATTATGCAAAAAATTATGGAGGGGCAATAAATAATGCAAACGGCACAATAAATGCTATTTCCGGTAATTTCATCAGCAACACGGCAGATTACGATGGCGGAGCAATATATAATGTTGGTATAATAGATTCTATTACCGGTAACTTTATAAACAACTCGGCTACATATAGTGGTGGAGCAATAACTACATATCGCGAGATAGGCTCTATTGATGGAAACTTTATTGGTAACACCGCTGGCATTTCCGGTGGCGCAATAAATATTAGTAACACAATAGACTCTATTACCGGAGATTTTATTGGAAACTCTGCTAATAACAAGGGCGGTGCAATATATTCAAGTGGTTCATTAGGTACTATTAACGGGAACTTTATCAATAATACAACCCTTACTACTGGGGGTGCATTACATCAAGAGGGTGGTACAATAGGCTCTATTACCGGTAACTTTATTGAAAATACAGCAAATAGCAGCGGTGGCGCAATTTTGCAACAAGCAGGAACAATAGGCTCTATTACCGGTAACTTTATTAATAACACTTCAGGTTCTGTTGGCGGAGCAATAAATATAAGCGGTACTATCAATTCAATCACAGGTGATTTTATTGGGAATACTGTTACTGCCAGCGCTCCGGGCGGTGCGATATTTAATGGCGGCAGTATTCACACCCTGTCAGGCAGCTTTAGAAACAATTCAACAGGCTATTACCTAGGCGGTGCGATATATAATGGTTCTAGTTCAAGAGTTAATTTAGTCGCAACTGATAGTGATATTGTATTCTATAATAACACTGCAAATGGTGAATATAAAGATATTTATGGTGGTTATATAGATTTAAGTGCCGGAACATATACTGACGAACAGGATCAAACTCAACAGCGTACCATCTCATTTGGCGGTACATTGGATGATATCCGTTCATTGCGTATAAACCCTACTTCGTCTAGTTATCATGATCCAATAGCCGGTGAAGATGTTGAAATCACTCGTCCAACAGGCGGTAAATATATCTTTAATAATGCTGTAAATGTTCCTTCAGCAGGAGTTTTTTTATACAACAATGCTGATGTAAAATTGGGTTCAATCGAACAGCAAAATGGTTCAACTACATACGGTTCATTTAATATTAACAATCTTGAAAATGATGCAAACGGCGGTCGTATTGATTCTCAAAATGCTCATATTGATGATAATATAATAAATTATATCACTTTAGGCAGTGATTTGAATATGTCTATTGATGCATCCTTAAACGGTGAAGCAAAAGCTGATAATATCACTTTGACATATGGGCTTTTAAGTTCTGATAGAAAAATTGTTGTTGATTCAGTTAATGTATTAAGTGACTCAGCATACAAACACTCAAGAGCTCAATTCCTGACTGCTAATAATCATCCAGCAGCAATAGAATATGTATCAGGTTCAGGCACTGCAACAAATGGTGACGGTGTTACCGGTAACTATAGCTTTGAATACAACACAACAGACGGCAAGATTTACTTCAACAATGTAAATATTAAAAACTTAATTTCTGCAGTAAGAGATAATGATGCTGAAATTATCGGCTCAGATCCTACTTATACATTGAGTGCAAACGAAGATGTTCATGCTGATGCATCTAATTTCAGTGCTTATGAAACTGTAGATAAATTAGGTTCAATCGCAGGTGATAGCCTGGCTATTGACGGTTCATCTTCCAACAGATTCGGTATTAACGGCTCTCACACAGAGGGTGATGTAACCACAAACTATGGCGGAATTACTGTTGATGACGGTAAAACACTCAATCTGTTTAATTTGGGTTCTGTTGATTCAACAACAGGTGCTATTATAAATTCCGTAAACGGATTTAAGAGTGAAAATGGCGGTTTTGTAAATAACAATGGTAATTTACAATTCCAAAATTCCGTATTTGCAAACAATAGTGCAGACATAAAAGGTGGTGCGATATACAATAACGGCACTATTTCTGAGAATACATTCAATTCCGTATTTGATTCAAATAATGCGGCAAACGGCGGAGCTATATTCAATGAAAAAACTATCACATCATTGAGCAGTAATAAGTTTGCAAATAACACCGCAACTGCACACGCAGGTGCACTTTATAATGCAGGTACTATTACTAAGCTAATCTCTTCTGAATTTGCAAACAACAATGCAGGTCAAAATGGCGGTGCTATTTATAACGAACGTGAAATTAAAACATTAGGTGCTAACTTTACCGGCAACAGTGCAAGTGCTGGCGGTGCTATTTATAATACCGGCTTGATTTCTGCTCTGACAGGTAACTTTGAAAATAACAGTGCCAGTGCAAACGGCGGTGCTATATATAATAGCGGTGCAATCGTATCCTTGAGCGGTGATTTTACAGGCAATAGCGGTGCTGCTATATATAACTACGCTGCATCCGGTATATACGCAACTGTCGGTATCGCTGCATCTGACTCAAATGTTGCATTCAACAATAACAAAATTGGTGCTAATTATGTCGATATTTTCAACAATGGTGGCATGATTGCGTTAAATGCAAAATCAGGTAACAAAATTACATTCAATGGTGCAATTGACGGTGCTAACGGAACAATTGAACTTAACAGAAATTCATTCACATGCCGTAATCCTATCGACGGATCTAACATAACTGCGTCAGGTCTTAAAACCGGTGGTACTTATGAATTTAATAACACCGTTTCTGGTAATGCATTGAATCTTAACAACGGTGCGAATGTTGTATTAGGTTCTGCATCTCAGCAGGATAGTACAACTTCTTACGGTACTTTGAATTTAGTTTCATTAAAAACTGTCGGCACTTCTTCAACAATTGATTCCCAAAATGGTCACATTGATGCTCATTCATTGGGTAATGTTAATTTAGGCAGTAATCTTAATGTTGCTATTGATGCGTCCATAAACGGAACTCCTCAAGGCGACAGCTTTGCAATTGATTCTTTCACATCAGGCACATCAAAACTTAATATCAATTCAGTTCTGCTTTCAAGCGGTTCTAATTACAGACATTCTGATGTTCAATTAATAACTACAACAGCAGGAACTCCGAGTTATGTTTACGGTCGTGTTACAGGTTCAGGTGTAGCTACTAACGGTGAAGGTGTTACAGGTACTTACAACTATGTTTATAACGCAACTAACGGTAAGTTACATTTCAACAATACAGCTATTAATAACCTTATGACAGCTGTAAGAGATGGAGATGTATCTACTTACATCTTAACAGGTAATGAAAATGTCCGTCAGGATGCGTTGACATATAGTGCTGATACTCCAACAAGTCTTGGTACTATGTTTGGTTCTTCACTCCTCATTGACGGTACTTCCGATAATCACTACGGTATAGATGCTTCTTATGTTGACGGAACAGAAGTAAAAGGTCACGGCGGTATATTTGTCGAAGCTAATAAAGATTTGACTGCTCAACACCTTGGTAGTGCAACAATTACAAAGGATGCTAACGGTAACTATATCTTTGACGAAAACGGCAGAGTTGCTGAATCAAGCATTGCTGTCGGTAATTCAGTAAAAGGATTCAATGATGTATTTATTAGAGCTCTAATGCCAAATACAAATATTACTGTCGATGATGTTGTGTTTACTAATAATAATGTAACAGATTTAATTCATCTAAGTGGTGATTACGGTTCTAAAAAGATTACTAATTCTAAATTTATTAATAATAGTTTAGGTGGAGCTATTACATCAGTTAATGCTTTAATAGAAACTAATTCTTCTGTTGATGAAATATCTCATTCATTATTCGCTAATAATACTCATCGAGCTATTGTTGTTACTTCATCTGGTTCCACACCGCTTAATTTGATTGATAGTGTTGATTTTGTTGGTAATGCCCTAAGTTATGACGGTGGCGGTGCTGCTATTACCGGACTTGGCGGCTATATAAAAACTGTTTCAAATTCATTATTTGAAAGTAATAAGGCTCACATTGGCGGTGCTGTTTATCTTGCCGGTTCTACCATTGAAAATGGTTCTAATTTGAAGTTCTTAGGCAATGTATCTACAATTAACGATACAAGTGATTTTGGTGGTGGTGCATTAGCTGTTTTAGGAGGAAATATTGGCAATATTTCAAGTTCTGTATTCTCTGGTAATATGGCTAATTTGTACGGTGGTGCTGTTAATTTGCGTGGATCTTCCGTAACATTTACAGATACAAACTTTGATAATAATGCTGCTAAATCAGGCGGCGGTGCTATTTATAGCATTGCTTCTACGGTAAATATTGTTGCAAATAATTCTAATGTTGTATTTGAAAACAACTACATTGGAGCTAATGCATCTACTGTAAGAAATGCAGACGGTACATATTCTGTTACCGGTGAAGGTTTAACTGCGAATGATATTCATAACGAAGCTAATTTGAATCTGCAGGCAAAAGACGGTCGCTCAATTACCTTCAACGGAACTATTACAGATAATGAAACACCTTCAGGTGTTACAACAATCGGCGGTGGTGATTATACAGGTACTGTAAACTTTAACGATAAAGTTACTCAAAAATCAATTGTCGTTAAAACAGGTACTGTTAACGCTAAAGCAGAAGATCTTGTTGCAACTGATGGTATCAAGAATGATGCGTTAATTGTATTTAATAATACTGCTGACGGTACAATCGGCAGTGCTATTACAGGCGACAGTGGTACAGGTAATATCAAAATCGCTGCAGCTGACGGTGTAACCGTAAAAGCTGATAAAGGTATTACAGATCAGAATGTTTCTGTTGATTCAGGTATTTTACATTTGGCATCAGGCTCATTCTTAAGCGGTGCTTCTGCTGTTACTGTTAAGGGCGGTGCTGGTATCAATACAATTGATAATGCAATTAATGATTATATGACAGGTAATAAGGTTACCTTACAGGATGGTTCAAGAGTATATGTTGATATTGACGGTGTAAATATTGATACTTTTGCAGCTGATTCTAATGCGACAGTAACATTGGCAAATGTCAATATTAAAGGTGCTATCGACCTTCATGATGGTGATGTAATCCAGTTGATTTCAAGCGGTGCTAAAGCAACTGTTGAGGGTACTACATTATTTGTTCAGCAAGAAGGTAAGACTGTTGCTATCCAAGGTTCAGGTCAGGCAGACGGTAAGGTTAAAGTCGGTGAATCTACAAGTACTAAATTAAACGGTGCAGTTGATGTTTCAGGTGCAGTTGATGCTCTTACTTATTCAATGAGTGCTGATGAAGTTGTTAATCAAAAACCAGGTCAAACTGCTCTTGGCGAAATCAAAAATTCATTTATTATAACAAGTGATAACCCTACAACCTCAACTACTCCGGGTACAAATAGAACAGTTCATGCAACTGATGGTACTTACGGTTTAATTGTTAAGAATGGTCATTCACTCACAACAAATGATATTACATTTGAAAACTTTGCAACGAATGATACTTATAAGGGTGTAATTACTGTTGAATCAGGTGCTACATTAACCGTTAACAATACAAACTTCAAGAGAACAACAAATGCAGATAACAGTAATATTGTAATCTACAACCAGGGTACATTGATTTCTGATCCTTCTCATTACGAAGGCGGCGTAATGGTTGATGATGGTGCAACTGCTTCATTCTCTGCAGGTGATACATTCGAAAATATTGACAGAAGTGCTTATAATGGCGGTGCTATCATAAACGAAACTACCGGTCAGGTTACAACAAACGGTGTAATCTTTAATAATAACAAAGCTCTAAACGGTGGTTCTATTCATACTCAAGGTACTACATCAAGCACTGGCGATACATTTACTAAGAATATTGCAGTTCAAAACGGTGGTGCTATCTACAATAGCGGCGTTTTAACCGTGTCAGGTGCATCGTTCGGTGATGGTACAGAAGCCAATGCTAATATGGCAAATGGCGGCAAGGGTGGTGCTATCTATAACGGTGCAACAGGAACATTAAATGTTACAGATACTTCATTCCGTATGAATGGTGCAGGTGTTCAGGGTTCTGTTCAGGGTAAAGGCGGTGCTATTTATTCTGAAGGTAATGTAAATATTGCATCATTAAATTCTGATGTTATATTTGATAAAAATGAATCTGCAGACGGTTCAGGAACAGGTAATGAAGGTGTTGGCGATGCTATTTATATGTTAGGTACTTCAACAACCCCTGTAACTTTGACTCTTAATGCAAAAGATGATACTCACATAATCAAGTTTGAAGAAGACCAGGCGGTTGCAGGTCAGTATTATAATGTAAATATTAACAATCTTGATGGTTATGAAGGTACTGTTGCATTTGATCAATTGACAGGTGCGAATACGGTTGCTGCGTCAAACGGTACTGTAACGGCTAATAAAATTGATGTTGATACTGTATCATTGGAGGATACAGATTTGACTGTTTCCGGCTCTTCAAAAGCTAATACGTTGAATGTTGGTAGTGGTGCAACATTAACTGTTAATGGAGCTTCAACCGTATTTAATACCATGAACGGTACAAACAGTTCTGCTATCAAGGGAACCGGTAAATTTGAAATCGGTAACGGTACTACAACTACATCTTATACTAATAATGGTATAATCACTGCTAATACTGATATTACGCAAGGGGCAACATTAGTTACTGCAGGTGCTGATAGTACTACACTGCCTACTAAAGGTTTAGTATCTGAAGTTACAAATGCAGGCACATTAGATGTAACCGGTGGTACTATTTTTGCACAGGTTTCCGGTAATGGTACATTGCAAACAGCTGATGGTACTTCGGTAAATAATAATGTTTCTGTAGAACAAAATAATTTGACTGTTGCAGGTACTTTGACAAACAACGGCAGTGTAAAAGTCAATAACACATTAACAAATAATGGTACAATTGCCAATGAAAGTGATTTAATCCTAGCAGGTGCCGATATGCAGAATGTCGGAACTATCAACGGTGCAGGTACAACAAATGTAACAGGAAAAGTTACAAATAGTTCAAACGGCAACATTACAGGTAACGATATCGTAATTGGTGCTGCAGGTGAACTTGTTACAAATGCAGGTAAAATAAGCGATAAGGACGGTCACATTACAAATGACGGTACTTTAACTCTTAACGGCGGCAGCTTGGCTGACAATGTTGATGCTTCAACTACAGGTCATACTGATATCGTTGGAGATGTTGCTTTTGCCGGTACAACCAATGCAATTTCCCAAAAAATCAACATCTTAACAGGCGGTAAACTTACTGCTGATGGTGCTAATATCGGTGCAAGTGTTAATAATACAGTTGACGGTGGTTTAGAATTGATTTCAGGTACATTGACTCAGAATGTAAGCGGAACAGGTTCTACTACTGTTAAAACAACCGGTACTGTTGCAAATGAGGGTACAATTGAACAAGAACTTAATGTAACACAGGGTATATTTGATAATACAACCGGTTCTGTTACTAAGTTAACTACTATTGGTGTCGGTGCAACTGCTATGAACGAAGGTACTCTTGCAAATGTTACAAATAATGGTACATTTACTAATGTTTCAGGTAGTGCAGGTGCTGTATTAAATAATAAGACAGCTAACATTAATGGTGGTAGTGCAGGAGCAATTACAAATAATGATACTCTTGCTATTGCAGGCGGTACTGTTGCCAGTGTTAATAATGCACAAGCTGCTTCAACAGCAACTCAATCAGGCGGTACTGTTTCAGGTAATGTTACTAACGCAGGAACATACACAATTACAGGCGGTACTATCAGTGGTGATGTTGAAAATACCAAGGATTTGAATTTTAACGGCGGTGCTATTGCAGGTAATATCGTAGATTCTCAAGCTACTAAGACAGGTGTAACTACTGTTGATAATAATGCAGATGTTCAGTTAGCTTCAGGTAAGTCTATAACTCAAAAAGAACTTATTATAAAAGATGGAGCTAAATTAACAGCAGAAGCTGATGATATTCATACAACTGCTAATAATATTTCTAATGATGGTACATTGGCATTTACCGGCGGAGCTGATACAGAACACAGAATTACAAATTCAAATACTGTTCTTCATACAGTCGCTGATAAAGGTACAACAGAGTTTAGCGGTTACAATACAAATAGTGCAACTCTTACACAGGATACTGTTAAGAATACAGGTAATTTGATTAATACAACAGGTACTGAAATCAACGCAAGTGTTGACAATGACGGAGTATTAACAGCTAATGCTTCTGATATTAACGGTACTGTTGATAACTCCGGAACATACACAATTAACGGCGGTAATGTTGATTATGCTGTTTCAGGTACAGGTCATACCGATATTGATACAACAGGTGTTGTAAGATTTAATGCCCTTGTCGGTCAGCAAATAAATGTAAATAACGGTAAATTAAGTACAAATGCTGATTATATCGGTGGTAATGTTGATAACACAGGGGCAAACAGTGTTATCTTAACAGGCGGAACATTAGGTACTGATACAGATAACTTTACAGTATCTTCAACAGACACAACCGGTACAACTCAAGTAACAGGTAATGTTACTGTTCACGATGGCAGCAAGATTAATGAAGGGGTAAATATTGAATCAACCGGTAAATTAACTACAGCTGCTTCAGGTGTTGGCGGAAATGTTAATAACGAAGCAAATGACGGTCTTGTATTAACAGGCGGTGATCTTGCAGTAAATGTTAACGGCAGCGGTTCTACTGAGGTTGCAGGTGCTGTTACAATTAACAACGCAAGCAAGGCTATTGCTCAAAATGTTGATATTACATCAGGCTCGTTAACAGCAAATGCAAACAGTATTCAAGGTAATGTTGTTAATGCCGGTGCAGACAGTTTAGTATTGACAGGCGGAACTTACGGTTCTGAAACCGGTCATTATACTGTATCTTCTGCAGCTGCTCCTGCTGTTGCAGGTACTACAAAGGTTACCGGTAATGTTACAATTTATGATAAGAACAGCAAGATTAACGAAGGAATTAATATTGAGTCAACAGGCAGCTTGACTGCAGATGCTCAGAGTCTTGGCGGAGATATCACAAATAAGGCAACTGACGGTCTTGTATTAAAAGGCGGTAATCTTGATAATAATGTAACCGGTGCGGGTACTACAAAAGTTGATGGAGCCGTAACAATAAATGATTCTACAAAGAGTGTCGCTCAGGATATCAATATTACATCAGGTTCATTGACTGCTAATGCAGATAGTGTTCAAGGTAATGTTGTTAATACCGGTGCTAACAGTTTAGTATTAACTGGTGGAACTTACGGTTCTGCTACTGATCATTACACCGTTTCAACAACTACAGACGGTACAACTAAAATTGCCGGCGGAGATGTTGAGATTGCTGAAGGTAGTGCAATCAATGAAGGTATTAATATCGTATCAGGTTCATTAACTGCAAATGCTGACAGCCTTGGTGGTGATATAAGTAATGATGCGTCTTTAATCTTAACCGGCGGCGGATTAGATTATGATGTAACAGGTAATGGCGGTACGCGTATTACAGGTGATGTTGAAATTGCTGATTCTGCTGATTCAATTGCTCAGGGCATTACAATCGAAACAACAGGCAGTCTGACTGCAAATGGTGCAAGCATCGGTGGTGATGTTCTTAATAAGGCTGATGACGGTTTAGTATTAACCGGCGGAACTTTAGGCAATTCTACCGATCATATTGCAGTTACCGGTGATGGTACTACATTAGTTGACGGTGCGGCTGCAATAGCTCACGGCAGTTCAATCGCTCAGGATATTACAATTAACGGTGGAGCCGGTAAGTCATTAGAAGCTAATGCAGATAGTTTGCTTGGTAATACTATTACAAATAACGGTCTGTTAACTGTTTATTCTCAGGAAGTTCCGTTAAGTGATGCAAGCAAACTCAATAGTGATGTAACCGGAAACGGTAAGACAATACTTCAACGCAATGTAACTGTTGCAGGTGATGTTGAAACTGAAGTTCAAGTTTCAAGTTACGGAACAAATAATGCAAATGTTACTGTACTTGACGGCAGCAAATTGGGTGTAGCCGGCAAAGATATTAAAGTTGATGAAAACAACAAGTTAACATTACAAAATGCTGAAAGCTTGCAAAATGCAGTGAAAGATGATGGTACTTTAGTTCTTGAAAGCGGTACATTATCTAAGAATATTACCGATCCGAATGCTAAAGGTACAACTGTTATTGATAACGGTACAGTAACTAATTCTGCTGATATTCAGACAAAGGTTGAAATTACTGATGACGGTACGTTAAAAACTGCAACTACAGGACTTTCAAACACTTCTGATATCAAAAATGACGGTACATTGACATTCAATGATACAACAGCGGGTGATGTTACAATCAATTCAAGTGTTGTTAAGAATACAACAGGTACCGGTACTTTAGAAATCGCTGCAGGTGCTGATACAAATGTAGTTCTTGCATCTGGTAAAACAATCAGTGATAACAGCATTAAATTTACAAGCGGTACATTCAATGTTACATCAATGGCAGATGCTAATCATAATATTAACCTTTCACCGGATGCAGGTATAAACGGTTTGATTGCAAACGGCGGTACATTAAGTGTTCAAGATGCTCAAATAGGTAATATCAACCTAGGAAACAGGATAGATGTAACAAATTCAGACCTGAAACTTGATATGGATTTAGATCTTGTAAGCACAACTGCTTCAGCTGATACATTATCAGGTACAATTTATCTCAAATCAGGTGATAACGGTATTGCTATAGATAATTTAAGATTAACTACAGATGCCGGTTATCAGATACCTGTTGATGTAAAAGTTGCAAATGCTGATTTGGGTGACAATATCAAGATTGATCATTTGTCTGTATCTAATAATGCTCAGGTTGGCAGCTTGTTAATTACAAAGAACGATTTTAGTGTAACTGACGGTACTTCATTACATATTGAACACAGTGATTTAGACAATGCAATCACTTCTACTGTTGCTCATAAAGCCTATGTAATGGGTGATAATGTTGTCGGCAATTCTTCAGGTGCTTTGAAGATGAATGGTGAAACATTATCAATCTCAGGCGGTACAAATGACACAATGACAGGCGAAGATCCAACTAAAGATGGTATTGATGTTAACGGTCATTCTTTGACATTGAATAACATGAATGTTGAAGGCTTTGATACCGCAATAGTTAACACAACTTCAGGCGGTGAAGTTACTCTTAATAATGTAACAATGACAGGTAATGCAACCGCTGATGTTGAAAATACTCAAACTTTGAATGCAAAGGGTACAAATACAATTGATACAATTGTCGGAACAGGCGGAGCTACAAATGTTAATTCCGGTACTACAACCGTTAAGAATAAATTAGAACAACAAGAATTAGCTATTGGTGATTTGACGGAAAGTACAGATGGTAAGTTCGTCAATGACGGTACTGTTACTGTGGATTTCCTTGATGTAATAACTGCAGGTTCAGAATTTGAAAACTCTGTTGGTCAGACCGCAACAATAAATAGTGGTTTGAGCAATAGTGGTACTGTAGATAATGACGGTACATTAACAGCTAAATCAATAGATAATGATGGTACTATAGAAAATAGCAATTTATTATCAGTAACTGACGGTATAGATAATGCAGGTGAAATTATCAACCAAAACGGCGGAAGTATTTTTGCTGACATAGATAATGTCGAAGATAACTCATCAATAACAAATGCTGCAGATAGTTCAATAACAGGTGATATCATCAATACATCAGGTAAAGATAATATCAGAATATCAAATGCCGGCACAATAACAGGTGATATAAATAATGGTAACGGTGCAAACAATGTACTGACCAATGATGCAACCGGTTTAATAACAGGTGGTACAGTAACAAATGCTGGTGGTACTGTTAACAATACAGCAGGCGGAGAAATCGCTTCAGTAGTAGATAACAAATCAGGAACAGTAAATACTAATGCTGATAAGGTAACCGGCGGAGTACAGAATGACGGTACTGTAAATCTTATCGGTGGTGCTGATGATACAGTCTTAGCTCTTGGTTCTGATATTAAAGAAAGTTCAACAGCAGGTACAGGTATCGTAAATATAACAGGTAATGTTGAAACTAATGCAAGCGGTAAAGGTTCACAAATTATTGAACAGGCTACAATCAATGTTGGTACTGATGATGGTACAACAGAAGTACCAGGTTCACTTGCAAATAAAGGAACTGTAGAATCTGATAATATTACGGTTAGTGATAATTCAGATATTAACAACACCGGTTCTATAACAGCAAATACAGGCCAAATACAGGCATTGATAATAAAGGTACTATTACAAATGATGGTGCTGCTGCACGAATTACTGCGACAAAGATATCAAATGCAGATGAAATTATCAACCAAAACGGCGGAAGTATTTTTGCCGACATAGATAATGTTGAAGATAACTCATCAATAACAAATGCGGCAGATAGTTCAATAACAGGTGATATTATCAATACATCAGGTAAAGATAATATCAGAATATCAAATGCCGGCACAATAACAGGTGATATAGATAATGGTAACGGTGCAAACAATGTACTGACCAATAATGCAACCGGTTTAATAACAGGTGGTACGGTAACAAATGCTGGTGGTACTGTTAACAATACAGCAGGCGGCGAGATTGCATCTGTTGTTGATAACAAATCAGGAATAGTAAATACTAAGGCAGATAAAGTAACCGGCGGAGTACAGAATGACGGTACCGTAAATTTAATCGGCGGAGATACAACGGCATTAGCTCTTGGTTCAAATATAGAAGACAGCAGTGCAGGAACCGGAACAGGTATAGTAAATATAACCGGTACAGTTGAAACTAATGCAAGCGGTAAAGGTTCACAAATTATTGAACAGGCTACAATCAATGTTGGTACTGATGACGGTACAACAGAAACTGTCGGTTCACTTGCAAATAAAGGAACTGTAGAATCTGATAATATTACGGTTAGTGATAATTCAGATATTAACAACACCGGTTCTATAACAGCAAATACAGGCAGGCATTGATAATAAAGGTACTATTACAAATGATGGTGCTAATGCAACAATTAAGGGCGGTAAGATTGCAAACGCTGATGATGTAATCAATCAAAACGGCGGTGTAATTGAAAATGCTATAGATAATACAGCTGCAGGTGCTAAAATTGATAACAAGGAAAATTCTGAAATCAAGGGTGCTGTTGAAAACAAAGTTGCAGATACAACAATTGATAACGCAGGTACAATCAGCGGTACAGTTGCAAATGCTTCAGGTGCTGATGTTAACAATACTCAAAGCGGTACAATCAGTGGTGATGTTACAAATAGCGGTACTTTAAATAACGAAGGTGCTATTACTTCTACATTAACCAACAAAGATGCTACATTAGATGATGATAAGGTAACTAATACCGGTTCAATTGCAGAAGCTATAAACGAAGCCGGCGGTTTGATTGACAATATTGTTGATTACACGGATCCATCTAACCCTCGTCAGGGTACAATTGATAAATTAACCAACAATGGCGAATATACTGATCCTGTAACAGGTGATGTAACTCCTGCTGGTGTTGTTAATTCAACAGCAAGCGGAATTTTAACTTCAGCTGATAATGACGGTATTTTGAATCTTGATGGTTCAGATCCTAATTACGATACAATCGCAGCTGCTATCACAGGTGATGGTCATACAAATATCACAGGTGATGTAATAAATAACTCAAATACATTTGAACAGGGTGATGGTATAACTGTTAAAGCTGGTGCTGCTGATGATCCTAATTCATTATCAAATAACGGCACTATAGTTGCAGATGTTGAAGTTGAGGACAATGCTCTATTCGATATGCTGGCAAACTCAACTGCAACAGGTGATGTAACATTAGACGGAGATAATTCTGTTCTTGGTGTTACTGATTCAGGAAAACTTAATGGTGACGTTATTGCGGATAAAGGAAAAATTCAGGTATCAGCATTGAATGAAGATGCAAAATTGAGCCAAATTTCAGGAGATATCAAAGGTTCTGTTGACCCTGCGACAGGTGAACCAACTGACGGTAGTTATATTGTTGGAGCTACTTCAGGCGGCTCAGGTCATAATGCAGTTTTAGATAAGGCTATTGCAGGTGCTACAGCAATTGAAGTTGATGATTTAACTGAAGCAATTATTACTGATGATGTATTTGCATCAAATTCAACTGCTCCTATAACAGTTGGTGCTGATAGTACAGTTACATTACAGAATAATTCAACAGGTGATATGGATATTAATAACACCATTGCAAATGCTCAGCCGGGTGATGTTTATGACGTAATTGTTGAAAATACTGACCCTGCCCAGACAACTAATTTGAATAATACCGTAATAGGTGCTGAAAGAATTGTTGCTAAGACAGGTACTACTAATATCAACGCAGGAAATGATGCAACTGCAACTTCTCAAAGAATTGACGGAGCATTAATTGAAGTCGATGATGGTGCAACTGCAAAAATAACATCAGGTGCAGGCACTATGACAATCAATAATGATGTTATCGGTGAAGGTGCCGGTTCTACATTCGAAATGAATGGTGCAGCCGGAGTTCCGGGCAGTGCTTCAAATCCTGGTACAATATTCAATATTGCAAATGGAAATACAATTTCAAATGCAGCTGCAGTTCTTTCAAGCGGTCAGTTGAATTTACCTAATGAAAGTGTATTAGCAGGCGGTTCAACATTAGAAGTCGGAACGGGTGCTACATTAAATACTATCAATGGTTATGCTTCACCATACAACACTCCGATAACATTTGATAATGCTTCTCAGGTTAAAGTTGATGTTGATGTATTAAGCAGAATTTCCGATAGATTTAATAATCCTACTCAGGCTCCTGGTGAAGGCGTAGTCTTAACAGATTTAGCTCTCCAGAATCTTGATAAGATTTTATATCATACAACTGTAATACCTTTGAACGGTACTACTAATTTACAAAATGTTTCAGTTGGTCCTGAATTATTGAATAAAACATTTACTGCAATGACTCCAATCAGAAGAATGACCGGAAGAGTTGATGAAAATGCTGTATTGTATATACTTCCTTCAGGCGGCAGAAACGATTATAACGAATTCAATCCGGCAGTTGTTGCAAGCTCTGTAGCTGCTCAGCTCGGCGGTTATCTGACTCAATTACAGTCTTATGATGAAAGCTTCAGAAACATGGATATGTACATGTTGATGACTCAAGAACAGCGTCAGGCTATGAAGTTGAGAAACAAATATGCCGCTGCAGGTTCAAGTAAGTTTATGACATTCGATCCAAATCAGGAAGCTATCCAAAAACCTGGTCTTTGGGTAAGACCTTACGGTACATTTGAAAAAGTCAGCCTGAAAAACGGACCTAGAGTTTCTAATGTTGCTTACGGTTCATACTTCGGCGGTGAATCTGAATTAACAGAATTAGGCAATGGTTGGGACGGTATGTTTGGTGTATTCGTTGGCTACAACGGATCTCACCAGGTATATGACGGAGTTGGTGTTTACGACAACGGAGCATCACTTGGTGCAACAGGTATGTTGTATAAAGGTAACTTCTTCACAGGCTTGACTGCAAGTACCGGTGTTAACTTTGCCGATGCAAGCACAAGATACGGCAGTGAAGACTTCTTTATGATGATGGCAGGTATCGCAAGTAAGACAGGTTATAACTGGGAGCTTGCAAAAGGCAAATTCATCATCCAGCCAAGTTGGACAATGTCATATTCATTTGTTAATACATTTGATTATACAAATTCTGCCGGTGTAAGAATTAATACTAAACCGTTGAACGCAATCAATATGGAACCTGGTATTAAGTTCATAGGAAACTTCAAGAACGGATGGCAGCCATATGCAGGCGTAAGCATGGTATGGAATATTATGGATAATGTTGATTACCATGCAAATGACATTGCTCTTCCTAAGATGCATGTTAAACCATACTTCAAATACGGTTTAGGTTTGCGTAAAGTTTGGGGTGACAGATTTACAGGTTACTTACAGGCATACGCAACTGCAGGCGGCAGAACAGGTGTTGGCTTATCAGCAGGCTTCAGATGGTCATTGGGTAAGGGTGACAGCAAACGCAAGAGCATAACTGACGGCGGTTCTGCAGTTAAGTTAATCAAGAGTAAAAACAAACCGGTAGGAATGGTTAAAACTCAAACTCCGAGAAAAGTTGGTAAAATAGCATCATTTATATCAAAAATGGACGGAGATGACACAGTAGTTAATCTACAGGTAAACAGCAAAAAGACAATTGCTAAAAGCAGTGTCAAATAATCTAAAAGGCGGGTTTTGATACCCGCCTTTTAAAATATTCCACTGAAGTGCTTTTTGTAATATAATATACTCATCATGCACAGATTAGGTATATGTTTGTTATCAATAATATTTTTGTCGGGACTTGTTTCGTATAGTTCAAATACTGTCAATATTCCGATTACGACTTTACAAATTGCCAAAGAAACTATAGGGCAAAATTATACTCCTCCGGGGGCTAAAATAGTGAGAGTCGGCATCGGTACAAACAATTTTTCATCTTATGTATGGGATAAGGTCGGTATTTATTCTACAGGTGAATTTGAGGTTTATAATAATAAAACTTATGTAGCAACTTTTGATGCGAATGATTTGGTTAATATCAGTACCTCAGGCCGTATTTTTATTCTTACTGACGGAGGTGATAATGTTATTGCCAAAATTTCAGGACCTGTTATTTTTAAATCTGATTACGGGTTTATAGGTGTAAAAGGGCTAAAAAGAGCAGGGGCTGATGCATTATACAGAGGACAAATAGAACTTGTGCCGGCATCAAAAGAGGGACAATTTCATATTGTAAATAAATTAGATGTTGAACAATATTTAAAAGGTGTTGTTCCTAATGAAATGCCTGTAAGGTTCGGTTTGGAGGCTTTGAAAGCGCAAAGTGTTGCAGCCCGTAATTATGTACTTTCTCCCAGAGTAAAAGCAAATAATAATTATGATGTTGTTGATTCTGTCGCAAGTCAGGTTTATTACGGAGCTAATACCGAAAAAGAGTTATCAAATCAGGCGGTTTATGAAACAACAGGCATTGTTGCGACTTACAATTGGAATTTGATATTGGCATTATATTCTTCTACTGCAGGAGGATATACGGAAAGTTATGAAAATGCTTTTTCAGATCCGAAAACAAGAGTCTTTCCGTCAAATGAAAAGAAACCTTATTTAAAGGCAAAGCCTGATTATGATAATTTTAAAAAGTTAAATAAGGAAGAAGATGCATTTGAATTTTATAAAACAAAACCAAAGTCTTTCGATATAAAATCACCTTATTACAGGTGGCAAAGGGAGTGGACTGCAGATGAACTGCAAACAGAAATTCAAAATCATATAGCTGCGCAAAGTGATGCGGGTTTTGTTCATCCAAAAGTTACAAAAGGTGAGGTAATCAGGCGTATAACTGCTATAAATGTGCTTGAACGCGGTGAATCAGGTAAAATTATGAAGCTTCAGATTGAAACGGAAACCGAAACTTATACCGTTGAAAAAGAGTTAGTTATAAGGCGTCTTTTTACGGTAAAAGGAAAGGCATTACCGAGCGCAAATTTAGTTTTTGAACCGGAATATGATGAAGATAATAAACTCTCAAAAATAACTGCTTATGGCGGCGGATATGGACATGGGGTTGGTTTAAGTCAATTTGGTGCAGGATATATGGCAAAAGATTTGCATAAAAATTATGAACAGATACTCAAGCATTATTATTCAGGCATAGCATTGTCAACAGTTCCTGTTATACTCAATGCCGTTTTAAATAGTTCAACTCAAAGCTTTTATGCCGGTGGCGGAAAAGCCAAACTTGTTGTGGATAACAGGTTTAAAGCAGATTTTTTGGGTGCTAAAATTAATGGTGTTGAGGAGACCTTTAAGCTAAACAAAAAAGAAAGATTTAGTAAAATAGATTTATCGGATTATCTTATTAAGGGTATGAATACTATTGTGTTTACTTATCCTTCATATCTTGATAAAACAAAGAGTGTAAGATTTTATGTAGAGGTGGCAGGAGAAGATGAGCTCTCAGATTAATAATATTGCAGAGGATAAAACTCCAAGTGTTTTAAAAGCGGCTTGGCTTATAATGGTGGTTACTATTATAAGTAAACTTATAGGCTTTATAAGAGATATTATTATTGCAAATTATTATGGTGCATCATTGGTTTCCGATGCTTACTATTATGCATATCAGATTCCGTCATTGTCGCTTATTCTTTTAGGCGGGGTTGGAGGGCCCTTTCACAGTGCAACGGTCGCTATTTTTTCTAAATTAATACCATCTCTTAAAATAAAACCGCCGGAAGAAGTCAATAAATTGTATTCAACTTTTATGACTGCGACAATAATATTCTTTCTGGGATTGTCGGTTCTTATGTATCTTTTCCCTCGGCAGATTATGGGGATTATTATTTCGGGCGGTTCCGCTGAAATGATTAATCTTGCAGCAATTCATTTAAAAATAATGACGCCGCTTCTTGTAATTGGCGGTATTGTCGGAATTTATTACGGTATTCTTGTAATATATAAACAATTTATGCTTCCGAATCTTTCTCCGATAATTATGTCGGCAGCAATTATTGGTATTGTTGTTGCCGTTCCGGATGATCAAAAAGGTTATGCTCTTGCATGGGCAACTACAGTGGGGGCAGTTCTCCAGCTTATAATACAATATCCTAATATCAGAAAGCTCGGGTATAGATTAAAGCCGAACTTTGATTTTATAAATAATCCAAGATTTAAAGAGATAGGAGAACTTCTTTTTCCGGCGGTTTTAAGTTCTACTGTCGGTCAAATCCATATATATGTTGATATGTTTTTTACTTCTTCAATATCAGAAGGTGCATGGACTGCTATAGGTTATGCTAACAGAGTTTTTCAGTTTCCTGTAGGTATTCTTGTTACTGCTTTTTTGGTGCCGTTATTTCCGATTTTTGCAAGACTTGTTGCGGATAAAGATTATTTGGGGATAAATAATTATTTCAATAAAGGTGTTGGTGTTCTGTTCTTTGGTTCTATTCCTATAATAATTGGAATATTAACTGTCGGCATGGATGCTGTTCGATTGATTTTTGAAAGAGGAGAATTTGACCAGACTGCTACATTTATGGTTACAGAAGCTTTATGGTTTTTATCTGTTTCCATAATCCCTTACGTTTTCAGAGATTCAATTACGAGAGTTTACTATTCGTTTAATGATTCTAAAACACCTTTTGTGGTTGCTTTTTCATCTATTATATTAAAGGTGCTTTTGAATTATATATTTATTTCAAAATTAAGCTGGGGAATTGGCGGTATAACCCTTTCAACTTCTCTTGTAACTTTATTCAATGCTTGTGTTTTGGGTTATTTTATTACTCGTAAGATGAATATGGATTATAAGAATTTATTTTTTAATCTTTTAAAGATGACTATTGCCGGTTTAATAACCCTTGTTATTTGTTTTGCCGCATGTATAGGATATGATAATTTTGTTCATCTTGGCAAATATTCATTTGAAGCATTAAAAATACTGTTGGTTGCTGTTTTGTGTCTGGGTGTATATGTACCTTTAAACCTTATTATGAAAATGGAATATGCAACGGAATTATTCAATCGTATTAAGTCTAAAATAGTAAGATAAACAGGGGATTTTTTCTCAATGCCTTAATTTTATTATTATCTTATGCGTATTGTTTCATATGATTTTGATAATAAAAATTTTCATCTTGTCGGATTTACTTCTGTAAATAAAAAAGGTTATCGTACATATTCAGTACCTTCTGAAAAGGCAGATGAATTTGTTATGAAGTATAATTCTCAATCAAAATTTTTATCAAGATTTGTTGTACTTTCAACTTTAGCTTGTGCCATTGCAGGTATATCTAAAAAAGGCTCATTTATAAATAATGTATTCAAATCTTTTTTAGGGGCAGTGTACGGATTTTTAATATCTTCTTTTTGTGTGTATAAATTGAATGGTCGTTTGATGGATAAATATGAAGTTAAAGAAGTTAATCGCTAAAAAAGAGCCGTAACTTTTTGCTGCGGCTCTTTTTTATTTATTGATTATTATCCCTATTAATTTATTCTTTGAAACATATAACCGATACCACGGGCTGTCAATATCAATTCAGGATTAGCAGGGTCTGTTTCCAACTTAGAACGTAATCTTGAAATATGAACATCAACAACTCTTGTATCAATTCTGTGATCAGGCGGATAAGCCCATACATGTTGTAAGATTTCGTTTCTTGAGAAAGCCTGACCTGAATTATTTACAAGAAGTTCAAGCAAGCTGAATTCCATGCCTGTAAGTCTGATTCTGTCATTTTTTCTATATACCTGACGGCGAGCTGTATCAATTTTGATATTGCCTGTAGTTATAACATTTTTAGTAACTTTGCCTGAAGATGTTGTCATTTCTCTGTTGTTTGTTCTGCGAAGAACAGCCTTAACTCTTGCTTCAAGTTCTTTTGGTGAGAACGGTTTGATAACATAGTCATCTGCACCTAATTCTAAACCTGTAATTCTTTCAGAAACGTCACCCAATGCTGTTAATATGATAATTGGGACATCTGATGTTCTTCTGATTTCTCTTGTTACTCCGTAACCGTCCATTTTAGGCATCATAACGTCTAAAACTACAAGGTCAGGATTGTTTTTATTAAAAGATGCAACTGCTTCTTCACCATCTTGAGCAGTATAAACATCATAGCCTGCCATTTTCAATCTGGTTTCTAATATACGTCTGATACTTGACTCATCATCAGCCAAAAGTATTCTTTGACGATTATCACCCTCATTATTAGGTACTTCAACATTTTCTGACATAGTTAAACTTCCTTACTTTAAACTTCATACTTACATTTTTTTTAAGAAAAATAAACGAATATTACGATTTATTTATTTTTCTTTAGATATGTTACACTAATCCATAAAAAATTGCAAGTACATATTATGCTATTTTTTATAAATTAGTCGGTTGTATTACATCGGTCCTTTCTTTTAATCTTCCTTTACATTAAGGCTTTTCCAAAAGCTTTTAATAAAGCCTTTAAAATTCTTTTCGTGCATTATTGGTGCGCTGTTATAAAAATTTTTATAGTTGTCTATAATATTTTGCGGCAGGTCTTCGCCTGAAGACAGGGTGTAAGCCAAAAACTCAATGTAATCATCCTGTTCTTCCCTGTAAAGTTCGTCTTTTGCCCGCAAATCTTCATCTGCTTCGTAGTGTATAAGTGCATGATATGCAGCAATCAGGCTTTCGTCTTTTGTATCTTTCGGATATTTCAACATAGCCTGTCTTACGGACAATTCCCCAATCCTGACAAGCCGCAATAATTTACCGGCATATTCTCTGTCATTATTATTTTGTTCTGACATGTTATTTAACTAATAATTCTACTGTTTCTCTTTCAACAAAACGAACCATTTTGGCAATATCACCATCAAAGAAATTATCAGTAAATTCTTTCATCATTTCTAATGCCATTTCACGTTTGTCCATTGTAACCTTGTAGAAGAATTTTTTACCGGTTTTGTATCTTACAAGAATACTTTTTGAAACTAACCTGTCCATTACGGTTTTAATTGTAGTGTAAGCTCTTTCTACTCCGTTTGAAGAAAGTTCATCTACAACATTTTGAATAGAAATGTCTTTGTCTTCATTTTCTGAATTTAATTTCCAAAAAGTATTTAAAATTTCCATTTCTAAAAAGCCGCAAGCCATAATTTTCTCCTATGTTCTACCTAATTACTATAATTGTAATACAAAGTGTTTAAATTTTCAAGTCTTTATCTTTATTCTGAAGATATGTTACAAAATGCCAATATAATTAAAGTAATTTTTTATTCTGCCGATATTTATATTGTGAAGATAATAGGAGTATTATTCATGGGTATTAAAAGTGTAAATGTTGAAGCGGAAAGCTTTTTGCAAGATTATTTGAATGAATGCAAAAGTGACTTTAATGTTGATTTGGGACAAAGTTTAATTAAACTTGATTTGGGCTTAATTGAATCTGAAAACAATGAAATGCTGCCGGTTTTTGATATTCAAAAAGAAAATATTGAAGATGCCGGTGTTGAATTGATTTCAAGACTTATAATTTAGTATAAATATTTTGAATCTATTTATCCCCCAACCACAGACCGTGCAGGTTGCAATATTCGACTGCGTGATTGTAATTATTGTTCTCTGAGGTTATTTTTGGTGTATCTTCCGGAGATAAAAATACCGTTTGGGTATGTTTTTTATCATCGCTGTATATTTGGATAAATTCAATATGGTGTTCTTTATTCATAGGGTGGATTACTGATCCCACCTGAATTGTACTGCCATTAAAAACAGGAACATGCTTTTCTTTAAGTGATTCTTCCTGTGTAATTGTTTGCGGGATAAGTTTTTTCATGGGCTTGTTGCAACAGACAAGTTCACCGTATGATGAGTGCATTACCTGAATAATATTACCGCAGGTTTCACATAAATACAAATCTAAAAGTTCAGTCATATTTTATCCTTTCTTTTTAGATTATTTTATGTCTTGCCGATAATAAAAATAAGCCTTTTATGGCTTAGTCCGTTAGGATGTATAAAACCGTGCCACTGTCTATCGAACATTACAAAAGTAAACTCCTTTAATATTTCCTCCTTCGCTAATCATTACACCCATAAAGATTTTCTTAGTGCTGCTGAGTTTCCCCCCTGACACGGTTCGAAATTTTACGCCATAATGACTTACGCTATCTACAGTCCTATTAAATTTATTTAAGTCCGCAATGCCCTCACAACAGGCTCTGCACCCCGCATAAGCTTCGGGTCGAGAGTTCGCAACACCCCGTGGAGCACGGCAATAGTATTATAACATAAACATTCAAAAAATAATAAATTGTTTTTTCTTTTTTATAAAACGATATGCTTTAATAGTGTATATTTGCCACTATTTAGTTTTGTAAAATTCTTATTATAAAAGGCTTGCAGACACTTGAGAAGCATGTTAAAATATGTTACAATAGTAGTAGGAATACCCTATTTGCCCACATAGGCTTCTGACGAGTGTTATTCCCCACACCACTCTTTAATAAAAAAGGTATCCGGTTACACTAATTCATAAGGTGCATTATGGATACGCTTATTTCTGCAAGAAAAATTGAGTTGTCTTACAGGTGTTTGGAACAGGCTGTAACGGTCTTGTTATTTGTTGTATTAGTCTTATCGCATTTTGTATTTTTACCTCCGATGTATGCAAATGATTTAATAGCAAACACTTCTGCGGCAACCACCCCAACGTTATACCAGGCAGGTGAAATACTCCGAGAGAATCTTTCACCTGTCTATCGTAATGAAATTTTTGAAAGAAGTATGCGCTCAAAGTATTCCGGTTGGAAAGTAAATCACGTTGCTGACGGAATAAAACATATTAAAATGGTTAAATATTATAACGGAAAACCTGTTAAAATTAATGTTGTAGAAATAAATCCAAAAGTTGCTCAAGATTTTGAAATTATGCCGGCTACCGCATCTTCGAATTCACTAAATCATAAATCTTCCATAAGAAATATGGCACAGCGTACAAATTCGATAGTTGCGATTAATGGCGGATTTTTTAAACCGCAATCCGGTATTCCGTTAGGAACATTGATGATTAATGGAAAATTATTTACAGGTCCAATATATAATCGTGTTGCTTTGGGTATTTTTGACAACGGGTTTGATGTCGCCAGAATAGAATTTAACGGAAAAATTACCGGTAATAATACAGAAATAAAGATAGATAATATAAATCAACCGCGAATGTTATCCTCATACGTATTGGTATATACAAGGGATTGGGGAAGTTATGCTCCCGCTTCACCGCGTGATGGTGTTCAGTTGCAGATTGTTGACAACAAAATTACGGCTGCTTCTGCCAATCCCCTTTTTATTCCTGAAAACGGTTTTGTTCTTGTTGGTCCGAAAGAAAAACTGAGTGCGTTATTCGGATCGGCAAAGGTTGATGTTGAAATTAGTCTTAATCCAAAATGGGATAATGTAAAACACATAATAAGCGGTGGACCTTATCTTGTAAAGAACGGAAATATATATGTAGATGTATCTGAAGAAAAATTGTTGTCTATCGGCGGAAGAAATCCAAGAAGTGCTGTTGGTTATACATCTGCAAATAATTTGATTATTGTTGCAGTTGACGGAAGGGAAGGGAGTTCTGTCGGGTTAACACTTTATGAACTTGCTCAATTCATGAAATCATTAGGATGTGAGAATGCTATAAATTTAGATGGCGGCGGTTCTACCGTAATGTATGTGAACGGTCAGATAGTGAATTCTCCGCCGCAGACAGGAGGTATTGCTTTATCAAATGCTATCGTTGTATCTAAAAAAACTATTGAATAATATTAAAAAAGTTTTGTATTCGATTGTATATAATCAGGTGTTATTTTATTAATTGTCTTTTTAGGTGATTAAATAAGTTTTTGTGTCTGCAAAAATGCAGGTATGTATAATTCAGTTTGGTTTAATTCTCTTGCAAAGCCCGCATTGAATCCTCCGGCAAAGATTTTTTCACCGGTTTGGGCGGTTTTGTATGCAATGATATTTTTGTCTTTATTTATATTTATAAGGACAAGCTCTGTGTCTTCAAAAACAAAAGGATATATTTATTTTGCACTGCAGTTATTATTAAATGTAATCTGGAGTCCTGTATTTTTTCTTATGAAAAATATAGGTTTGGCTCTTATTATAATAATTTTACTTGATATTTTTGTCTTAATGACTATAAGAAATTTTTATCGAATATCAAAAACTGCGGGCATGCTATTAATTCCATATTTAGTGTGGATATTATTTGCAACTTATCTGAATGTTTCGTATTTCATTCTAAACAGGTAAATTATTCTGCACTTATTATAATACCGCCGCCAAGAACGGTATCACCGTCATAAAATACTGCAGATTGACCTATTGCTATTGATTTTTGCATATCTTCAAAAATAACTTTTACTTCGTTATCATTAACAGGCTGAATTTCAACATCTACTGGTTGTTGAGTCGAGCGGATTTTTGCCTGACATTTTTTTGGTGTTTCAAGTTTATCTATGGCAATCCAATTCAAATCATTTGCAATAAGTGATTTTTTGAATGTTTTATCAGCAAACCCAACGACAACTTCATTTGTTTCTTTGCGAAGCTCCAGTACGTATAGAGCTTCAGTTGAGGATACCCCGAGTCCTTTTCTTTGACCTATAGTATAATTCCATATTCCTTTGTGTGTTCCTAAAATTTTGCCGTCCGTATCTACAATGTTTCCGATTTTATCTTTTACATTCAAAAGTTCATTGTAATCTCCGCCGTAAAAATCCTGACTGTCGGGTTTATCTGCAACTTCAAGCCTGTTTTCTTTGGCAATTGCGCGAATCTGATCTTTTGTATAATTACCTAAAGGTAAAATTATATTTTTTAATTGCTCTTGTTTTAATCTATACAAGAAATATGACTGGTCTTTGTGCGGTGCGATTCCTCTTTTGAGTAAAAATCTTCCGTTTTCTTCTTCAACTCTTGCATAATGACCTGTTGCAAATTTATCAAACTCTACACCGTTTAATTTTGCAACCTGCGGCAATACTCCGAATTTAATCAGTGCGTTGCACCATACGCAAGGGTTTGGTGTATGTCCGTCTAAATATTCTTTTTTAAAGTTTGCAATTACTATATCTTCATATTTTGTTACGCAATCTACTACGTGGTATGGTATGCCTATTTGGTCTGCAATTTTCTTTGCTGTTTCTATATCTTCAGCTTCATCAGGACCATAGCAGGCATTATGTTTGCCTTCTGCCGCTGCTAACCCGTTTTTCCCCCATATTGACATAGTCGCACCGATTACTTCGTGTCCTTGTTGTTTTAGTATTAATGCTGCGACTGATGAATCTACTCCGCCTGATAAACCTACTAATATTTTCATAGTAAACCTTTCTAATTTTTGTCTTTGTTTTTTATTATACCTAAAACAATTTGTATTGTTATTAATTATTTTGTTTGTAGTATAATATTTTTGCGAGGTATAAATATGCAATTAGAATTTCTATATTCAAAAATACACAGAGCGACAGTAACAGATGCAAACTTAAATTATGTCGGGTCTATAACTATTGATAAAGCATTGTTAAAGGCTTCAAAAATCAGAGAGTGGCAAAAGGTAGAAATTCTTGATGTAAACAATGGCGAAAGGTTTTCTACATACGTAATTGAAGGTGAAGAAAATTCCGGCTGTATATGTTTAAATGGTGCAGCAGCACGAAAAGTTCAGCCCGGTGATAAAGTTATAATTGTTTCATACGCTGCAGTAGAAGAAAAAGAGTTACAGGGATATAAGCCGACTATTGTTATTGTTGATGACGATAATAAAATATCAGAAATCAAGTAATTTTTAGCTGTTAAGTTCGTAAATATGTTTTAACCCCTCAAGTGTCAAAATAGGATTAATTTCATCTATTTTATGCTGCATATATTCGGAAATTAATGAATTAAGTCCGCCTGTTGCCACAATTATTGCTCTTTCTCCAAGTTCTTGTTCGCATTGTCCTATAAGTCCGTCTATTGCGCAGGCGCATCCTCTTATTACTCCTGCCATAATAGCATCCTTTGTATTTTGCCCAAGTACGCTTGGTGCTTTGTCCGGTGTATATTCAGGGAGTTTAGAAGTCGATGTTTTAAGTGCATGCAGCTGGGTTTTTATTCCCGGAATAATAATTCCTCCGCAAAATTCTTTTTTTGAATTTACAATATCAAAAGTGGTAGCCGTTCCAAAATCAAGAACTATAACGGCTTTGTCATATTTACGGGCAACAGCGGATGCATTGGCAATTCGGTCAGCTCCGACTTCTGAAGTATCATCAGCTATAATCTTTACTCCATTATTTGTCTTGTCTGAAACAACTATAGGCTCAATCCAAAATACTTCCTTAAGTGCGGAGAATATTTTGTCTTTTAATTCATCTACAACTGAAGCCATAATGAGTTTATCTATTTCATATTGTGAAAAAGTTGTTTTTAAATATTGTTCGTATTCTTGCTGGCTTTTTTGTATATCAGAATTTATACGAAATTCATGAATAAATTTTTCCTTATCAAAAATCCCAAATGTAATATTTGTATTACCTATATCTACACATAAAAGCATAATAATCCTCTGTTTATTTAATTATATAATAAAATTTTTGCTAGTCTATTATGATTTCTTTTTCGTTTTTGTAGGTTACATACCCCAGATTTGATTTAGGCGGTTTGCGTAAGTATTTTCTTTTGGTGTAAATGACTCCGATTTTTGATGAATCTGAACCTGAAGAATACTTTTTTGCAAGTTTTGCACATTCTAAAATAAGTTCATCTGTTAATTTTTGAGTTTTTAGCAACACGTGAGAGCCGGGGCAGTCTTTTGTGTGAAACCATAAATCATCTTCTGATGCCAGTTTTGAAATTATATAGTCGTTTTGTTTATTGTTTTTGCCGATATAAATTCTTGTTTCGTTTTCTTTTTCAATTTTAAGCGGTTCTATTGCTCTTTTATCGTATTTTTCAATCGGGGTTATGCTTTCAACTTCATCTTTAAGTTCTTCTAATTCTTCGTGCGTTTCTGAAGCGGTGATAGAATATAAAAGCTGTTCATAATATATTTTTTTCTGTGAATATTCTTCATTTAATTCTTTGATTTTTTCGTTTGATTTTTTTGTTTTGTTGTATTTTTTGTAGAAAACATTTGCATTTTCTTTTATTGTTTTGGTTTCATCAAGTTCGATAGTAATTGCCTGATTGTTTTCATAATCAAATACTTTTGCTTCTTTTGTGTAATCTTTAAGATTATATAAATTCGCCATCAATAAATCTGCCTGCAGTCTGTATTTTTCGGAGTTTTTATTTTTTATTATTTGGAGTGTTGTTTCTTTGAGGGCTTTTATACATTTTGTCAGTTTTTGATTAACCTGTGAAAGATAATCATTTTTTGTTGTTTTAAATTTAATTCTTGAAATCTGTCCGGCATAATATTGGTCAATAATATCATTGATGCGGTCAGAATAAATGTTT
Organism: uncultured bacterium; assembly: GCA_902788345.1. Lineage (GTDB taxonomy): Bacteria > Cyanobacteriota > Vampirovibrionia > Gastranaerophilales > Gastranaerophilaceae > Zag111. The sequence goes on from CADAJP010000001.1 coordinate 57,718, forward strand.
TTGTTAAAGCTGTCTAAAAATCCGTATCTTTGATTTAAGAATGTGTAATCAATGTGTTTGGGCGGGTAAGTATATGGTATTTGTCCGTAAACTTCTCTTTTCTGGCTTTTATCTGCTCCGACATTGTGGGCACAGCCGATTATAATTCCGGTATCTGTGTTGTATAGAATAACATTTGAATATTTACCCATTAATTCAATTGCAAGACAAAAATAAATGCTGTCCCCAAGTTCATTATACGTTTCAAAATATAATTCAAGTATTCTTTCGCCTTCAGGTTGATTGATTTTAGCGATTTTTGAATTGTTGAGATATTTTCTTAAAAGCATGCAAAACATTGGAGGCTTTTGCGGAATTATAAGACGCCTTTTATTAAAACTATTTTCATTGATAAAACAAATGTGATAAACTTGCGGGTCAATATTTATATAAAATTGTTTTGTCTTTCCGTTATTTCGCAGATATAAAATAATTTCGCGTCTTGTTGGCTGCTGGATTTTATTTATTCTTGCACCGGTAAAAAAACTTTTGTTTTCTTCTGCAAACTTATTAAGCATTTTGCTGTCGAATGTAATCATAAAGAAAATTTACCAAAAAGCTATTCCTTTGTCTATTAATTTTTTTGTTTGTGTTAGAATTGATATGCAAAATATAAATAGGTTAGAAAAGGGAATTTAAGAGATGATTGAAACAAATTACAAAGACCATGAATGTGGTAAGTTGAATTTAAACAATATTGATCAAACGGTTACTCTTTCAGGTTGGGTGTCAACCGTCAGAGATTTAGGCGGTATTTTATTTATAGAACTTCGTGACAGGAGCGGATTTTTCCAATTGGTTGCTAATCCGCAGATAAATCCGTCTGTTCATGAGGTGTTTGGAAAAGTAAGAAGTGAGTATGTTATAAAAGTTTCGGGCAAAGTAACTAGACGTCCTGAAGAAACATATAATGAAAAATATCCTACAGGACAGGTTGAAATGTACCCTGAATCTGTTGAAATTTTATCAGAATCAAAAGTTTTACCTTTTGTTCTTGATGATGAAAATGTTTCAGAGGATATTCGCCTGAAATACAGATATTTGGATTTAAGACGCGAAACTATGCTTTCAAAATTGGTTCTTCGTCACAATATCGTTCAGGCTATCAGAAATTATATGAACAATTTAGACTTTTTGGAAGTTGAAACTCCTATATTGATTAAAACAACTCCTGAAGGTGCAAGAGATTATTTGGTTCCTTCTCGAGTTCAGGAAGGGAAATTCTTTGCATTACCGCAATCTCCACAGATTTTTAAACAGTTATTGATGGTTGGCGGGATTGAAAGATATTATCAAATTGCAAAATGCTTCAGAGATGAAGATTTGCGAGCAGACAGGCAGCCTGAATTTACTCAGGTTGACATTGAAATGTCTTTTGTTGAACAAAAAGATGTTATAAAAGTTGTTGAAGGTCTGATTGTAGACGCATTTAAAGCGGCAGGTGTTGAAGTTAAACCGCCGTTTACTCAAATTACTTGGCAGGAAGCTATGGACAGATTTGGTTCAGATAAACCTGATACAAGATTTGGATTAGAATTATTCGATATTGGCGATATTATTATGGAATCAGAATTCCAAATTGTTAAAAATACTTTGCAGCAAGGCGGAATCGTTCGTGGTATAAGAATTCCGGGGGGAGCTAAGTTCTCAAGAAAAGATATTGATGATATTACAAAAATCGCTGTTTCATTTGGAGCAAAAGCTCTTGCAAATATTATTTACCAAGAAGACGGAACACCGAAATCTCCTGTATTAAAGTTTGTTACTGATGAACAGGCAAAAGCTATTCAGGAACGTGCAGGTGCACAGGCCGGTGATATAATCTTCTTCCTTGCTGACAGACCAAAATTAGTTTATGACATCATGGGGAGATTAAGACTTCACTTTGGTAAGATGCTTAACCTTATTGATGAATCAAAACATGCATTACTTTGGGTTGTTGATTTCCCTATGTTTGAATGGTCAGATGAAGAAGGCAGATTTTTAGCAATGCATCATCCGTTCACTTCTCCTAATATGGCTGATTTGGATAAATTAAAATCCGGAGATTTAGGAAATGTTAAATCTATCGCTTATGATATTGTTTATAACGGAACAGAGCTGGGCGGAGGATCTGTCAGAATTCACTCTTCAGAAGTTCAGAAGGAAATCTTCAAAGCATTAGGGTTAACTCAGGAAGAGGCTGAAGAAAAATTCGGATTTATGGTTAATGCTCTGCAATATGGTACACCTCCTCATGCAGGTTTAGCGATTGGTTTAGACAGACTTGTTGCATTACTTGCCAAGACTGATTCTATTCGTGATGTTATTGCGTTCCCTAAGAATGCAGGTGCAAAATGTTTGATGTCAGGCGCTCCGGGTGAGGCTTCAATCCAGCAATTAAGAGAATTGCATATTAAAAGTACGGTTCAGCCTAACAAATAGACAATAAATTTTTTAATATAACTTAGAGCGGTTGAGATAATTATCTTTCAACCGCTTTTTTATCTTGCATTATCTTAAATTTTAGGTCATAATATATATAGTCGGGAGTTTTTAATGAGTGAATTTCCTTTTGAGTTAGACGATTTTCAAAAAGATGCCTGTCAAATTATTGACAGCGGTAAGAGTGTTGTGGTTTGTGCGCCAACGGGAGCAGGCAAAACCGTTATTGCTCAGCACGCTATAAATAATGCATTAAAAGACGGTGTTCGTATTTTTTATACAACACCGCTTAAAGCACTTTCAAATCAAAAATTTTATGACTTTTGTGAGCAATATGGTCAGGAAAAAGTTGGTCTTTTGACCGGAGATACCTCTATAAACCGTGATGCTCAAATTGTAATAATGACAACAGAAGTTTTTCGCAACATGCTTTATGGTACGAATTTTGGTGCTGTTGCCGATAATTTGAAGAATGTAAGATACATTGTTCTGGATGAAGTTCATTATATGAATGATGAACAGCGCGGAACTGTGTGGGAGGAAAGTATTATTTATTGCCCGACAAATATTCAGATTATCGCTCTTTCCGCTACTGTTGCAAATTGTCAGGAGCTTACAGATTGGATAAATACGGTTCATTCAGGTACAGAACTTGTTAATACTGATTTCCGTCCCGTTCCTTTAAGGTTTTATTATTTTGATTCTTCACAGCCTTTTAAATTGTTACCGCTATTAACTCCAAGCGGTCAGATAAATTCTAAAATAAGACCCGAAAAACCGCAGTGGAGCAAAGGCAGAGATAAAAGAAAAAAATCTTATGTTAAGCAGATTATTTCAAACCTTTATAATCAGGATATGCTGCCTGCTATATTTTTTACATTTTCGCGTAAAAAATGTGATGAGCAAATGGAAAAATGTTCAGGGTTGGAATTGAATACAAAAGAAGAACAACAGCAAATAAGAGAATTTATTGATGAATATATTGCTCAAAATCCTCACCTTTACGGAAATAATAATATTCAATATTTGATTCAGGGAGTTGCTTCTCATCATGCGGGTTTGCTTCCTGCGTGGAAAATTCTTGTTGAAAAGTTATTCCAAAAAGGTCTTATTAAGGTTGTTTTTGCAACAGAAACACTTGCTGCAGGTATTAATATGCCTGCTCGTTCGACTGTTATAAGTTCTGTTAGTAAACGCACAGATTCCGGTCACAGAATGCTTACGGCAAACGAATTTTTGCAAATGTCAGGCAGAGCAGGGCGCAGAGGAATGGACGAAGTCGGGTATGTTACGGTTGTGGGGACTTCTTTCCAAACTCCTGAAGAAGTTGCACAGTTAGTTTTGAGTAAATCAAATCCGCTTGAGAGTAAATTTTCTCCAAGTTATTCAATGGTGTTAAATCTTTTGCAAAGATTCAGTCTTGAGGAGGCAAAAGAATTGATACTTAAAAGTTTTGGGTATTATTCGTCTGATTCAAGGCTTACTCCGATATTAAATCAGTTAAATGCTTATGATAAAGAATTGAATGAAAGAGCTTTTATTTGTCCGTATAAGTTGTCTGATGATGATTTACATTCTTATGATAAAGCAAGGTTTATATATGTTCAGAATCGTCAGACCTATAAAAAGATTTTAAAACAAGAAAAAAATAAAAAACGTGCGTTGGCTCCGGAAGTAGAGGAGTTTGGCAGACGCAACAAAGAAGAACTTGCTCAAATGCAGAAATTCAAATGTGATACTTGTAAATTTTACAAAAAGCATGCAAAAAATCTTGAAGTTACTCAGCGTTTATTGTCAAAGCGCAAAAAACTTGAAAAGGAAATTGAAAGACAAAAGGATATCTACTGGAATAAATTTCTTTCTCATCGCTCGGTTTTGATGGAATATGGGTATATAGTAAACGATTTCCCGACAGAAAGAGGTAAAACAACATCTCAAATTCGCAGTGAAAACGAATTATATTTGGCAGAGGTTGTTTTTTCGGGAGAATTAGAAAACCTAAAACCGTCTGAACTTGCAGGGGTTATATGTGCCTTAACAACTGAAGATATGAGAATGGAAATGCCTTATGTTCCGGTATCCGAAAAAGTTCGTAAGACATTAAATAAAATTAGAAATATAAAAAGAAAGTTGGAAAAAATTCAGTCTTATCACGATATTGAAACACCATTATATATAAATACATATTTCAGCTCTCTTATTGAATTGTGGGTTGAAGGTGCAGAATGGGATACTATAACAGGCTCAATTCGTGATATCGGAGAAGGCGATATTGTAAGGGCATTTAAACGTGTTGTTGATGTTCTGCGTCAGTTTACCGTGATTGATAATATTCCTGAAGCACTTGTATTTACAGCAAGAGAAGCTATTGAAAAAATTATGAGAGAACCTGTAAATGTTGAATAATATTAACATTTATTAATATTTTAGTATTTGGGGGCAATTTATAATCTTCATATTCATTACTTTTTACAGAAGGTTGTAAAATGTTAGTTTCTCCATTCAAAATAGCATATTCTTTTGAAAAAGGACAAAAGCAAAATTTATATAAACTTATAGAAAAAAGTCCTAAATACCCTGTTGAAGATTTTAAGTTTCAACTGCTGCCCTATCTCCCAGATGAAGAGGCTCATAGTTTTACGACTGTTATTATCGGGAAAAATAATGACGATAATTATAAAAAGAAAATATTAACATTTTATTCAAAAGACGGTGAAATTTTAAGACGAATTATTTCTACATCCGACACTTCAACAATTTTGCGTGATTATGCCGTGAAATCAGGTTCTGTAGATAAAAAATCTATCAGTAAGATAAGAAAAATAGTAACAAAATTTTTAGACAAAAATGATTTTTTGTTTAAATTACGTTCTGTGGAAGAACAAAAAACATACAAAAATCTGGAAGCAGGTAAGACAAAACTTCAAATAAATAAAAATGTCGTATATGGTGATAATATAAATGCTTCTGTTATCGAATATCCTTGGGTTAGAAGCGATATAAAAGATCCCTCTAAAAAGGAAATAAAACTTGACCTGTTCGTTGAAGAAGGAGTTCCAAAAATCGTAGATGTATCGACTCAAAATGTTTCATTACCAAAGGATGATAAATATTTACCATTCCGATTTATTTTTGATAACTCCGTAAAACGTGTTGCTTTTGCAAAATTTTTGTTAAAAGAAAAAGGATTGTCCTGCTTGAATACTGTTGTAAAAGTATCAAACAAACTCAGAGATGATGTAGCTGCATATTTTTCAGAATTTGAAAATATGCTTGTATTTAATCCTGAATCACAAAATGATTCTATAAAACTTGCAGCACATGAAGTTCAGCATGCATATCATTTCGCTCAAATTGGCAGGTTGGGTAAGGGAAGTTCAAAATATTGCCAAAAAAGCCGCAATCTTTTGGGTGAAATTTCTGATCCTGCGGAAAAACAGCAGGCTTTAAAATATTTTGTTGCAGCCGAAAAATATCCTAATATTGATTCAAAGGGTTCTTTAATGCAGGATGTGGATTATGTTAATAATTTTTTAGAGTGTGATGCGAATAAAGAAGCTCAAAAAGTTTATGATGATTATAAAAAATCAGGGGAATTTTTAAGTAACCAGTTCTGTTTTGGTGATATTTAAACCTGTAATAGTTCTTTTACAACTTTTGATGGGAGTCCGATGACATTATCAAGATCTCCGTCAACAGATTTGACATACCCTTCCGGTAATTCCTGTATTCCATAGCTTCCCGCCTTGTCAAAAGGCTTGTAATTATCTATATAATACTTAATTTGTGAATCCGTCAGTTCTTCAAATGTCACATATGTAGTGTCAGATTTTATATTGTATTCTAAATTTTGAGAATTGATAACAGCCACACCGGTTACTACAAAATGCGTTTTCCCTGAAAGGTGTTTTAACATTTGTTCGGCCTCTTGGTAATTTTTTGGCTTGCCAAGTATTTGATTATCAATTACAACAATGGTATCAGCTCCAATTACAAAGTGAGATTTGTTTTCGGTGTGCAATTTTTTTGCAACATCAAGAGCTTTGTTATAAGCAAGATTTTCGACAAAATCATAAGAGAAAGCCGTCTGATTATGAGGTTCATCATATTCAGACGGTATAACGTCAAAATCCAATTTCATTTTTTTCAGAATACCCGATCTTCTGGGAGAAGAAGATGCCAGGATAATTTTTCCCATTTTTTTCTCCTTGTTTTTAGATAAATATATTTTACCAAAAACAAAAGAGAGGAAACTTATTATCTCTGCCCTAAAGATTTTTGATATCTTGCAGTCCTTGCATTAATTGCATAACATGCAATATTCAATCTTTGGCGCAGCTCCATCATATTTCTCAATGTGGCTGCATAATCATTCATTGCGCCCATCATTTTTTCAGGATCAACCATTGATTCCATACTGTCATGATTGTCAACTTTTTCTTCCTGATATTTTTGTACTAACATCCTATCGATGTAATCATCTGCTCCAACACCCATGTTGATAGCCTCCCTATTGATTTTGACTGTTCTCTTTTATTATCCTATCCCTGAAAAATATATCCCAAGGTATTCCTATATTTATATAAAGTATTTTATTTTTATAAAATTGCTTTTTTTTATTAAAATATTAAGATATGTAAACTATATATATTTATTATATAAAAAGACTCTTTAATTTAATTAAAGAGTCTTTTGTTTAAAATTATTTACTATGCAAATTACATACAGCTGCAACCGCATGCTGAAACCTGATTTTTTAAATCATCAGCTTTGTCTGTATGTTCCCAAGGAACATCAATATCAGTTCTTCCCATATGACCGTATGCTGCAAGTAATTGATAGAATTTGCCGCCGTTTTTCTTTGGGAGATTTCTTAAATCAAATTTATTGATTATTCCTGCAGGTTTTAAGTTAAAGTTCTTTCTAACCAGTTTTTCAATTTCTTCATCAGAAATTTTACCTGTACCGAAAGTGTCAACTAATATAGATAAAGGGTCTGCAACACCTATAGCATATGCAAGTTCAATTTCGCATTTGTCTGCCAATCCTGCCGCTACAATATTTTTAGCTACATAACGGGCAGCATAAGCTGCAGATCTGTCAACTTTCGTAGGATCTTTTCCGGAGAATGCACCGCCGCCGTGACGAGAGTATCCGCCATATGTATCAACGATAATCTTTCTGCCTGTTAATCCTGAATCTCCCTGAGGGCCTCCAATTACAAATCTTCCTGATGGGTTGATTAAAATAATTGTATCTGCATCCGGTTTGATGTCGCAAGATTCAAATACATAATCAATAACAAGTTTTTGTAAGTCTTCTTTAATTATATTTTGTACTTCATTATTGTTTGTAACACCGTTAATTACCGGATTGTGCTGGGTTGAAAGCAATATTGTATGTATTCTTGACGGTTTACCGTTTACATATTCAACTGTAACCTGTGATTTCCCGTCAGGTCTTAAGTAATTTACAAGTCCTTGTTTTCTTACTTGCGCCAATCTGTATGACAATCTGTGAGCTAAACTGATTGGTAATGGCATCAATTCAGGTGTTTCGTTACATGCATAACCAAACATTATACCTTGATCGCCTGCACCAAGGTCTTCTGTTTCAACAATTGATGTATCTGCATTTGTAGTACGGCTTTCCAGTGCTTTATTTACACCATTTCCAATATCTGTAGATTGTTCGTCAATGCTTGTTAAAACCGCACATGTATCAGCATCAAATCCACCTGAACATGAACCGGTATAGCCGATATTTCTGATTGTGTTTCTTACAACCTGAGGAATATCTACATAACAATCCGCCGTTATTTCACCGCAAATAAGGGCCATTCCTGTTGTAACAGTTGTTTCTGCCGCTACTCTTGAGCGATTATCTTTTGACAAAAATTCATCAAGAATTGCGTCTGAAATTTGGTCGCAAACTTTGTCCGGATGACCTTCTGTTACTGATTCTGAGGTAAATAAAAAATTTTTTCCTGTCATTTTTTTTCTCCTTAATTTCTATTTTGCCGGTAAGGTTTTTAATTCCGACCCGGCACTACTATTCTACTTCTCGACATTGTAAAACAAACACTGATACATATCAAATATATCAGGTCTAATAATAAGATATATTACAAATGCCTGCTTAATGTATTTATTTATTTTTCAAAGCTTCGACTCTTTTACTCAAAGCATTAACTCTTGCCTGTAAATTTGTATTTTCTTTTTCTAATTGTCGAAGTTTTGCTTCCATATTTGTAGTTTGTTTAATAAATGAAACAAGCTTTGTATTAATTTCTTTTATTGCATTTATGCTTGCATAAAACATTTCTTCCCAGCGGATTTTTAAATAACCGTCATCATCTTTGGTAACAGAATTAGGGAATATTTTTTGAAGTTCTTGTGCCAATACACCTGTGTGTAACTTTTTATCCTTATCATTTTTGAAATTGTAATTATAAATTTTTAGTTGGTTGATTTCTCTTAATCCTGCACCGCTTTTTGAAATGATGTCCTTGAGTCTTCGGTCGCTCAAGCCTGTTAAATTACTCAAAGAAGAACAATTGCCGGTTGTTGCAAAAGAGTAATTTTGCTGATTGTTCGAACATGGCTCATTGTATGGTGCTCCGAATAAGTTGTTTTCATATGAAAACGGATATAATACCTTGCCGACAGTCAGGTAAGTTTTACCCATCACAACAAGGTTCCCGTTTATAACAGTTGTAGTGTTTGATGTTATATCCGGCTCATTTATCAGGTTGTGGTTGTTTCCTCCGACATTATGTATTTCTAATACAGCATCTCCGCCATAACCTTGAGAATTGCTTGTCCAAGTTTTTCCGTCACTTGAAAGGTTTGGATTTGAACCTATATATGTTCTTTCGGCTCTGTCATCAATTCCCATGTTGAGTTCTGCTCCCACAGGAGAAGATTCTTCACTTGCCGGGCCGGAATTGTATCCTATGCAGGTTTTATACCATTGGTTTATTAAATTACCGCAGGCATTATATCCGATTGCTACATTGTAATATCCTTTTTGTAAATTTTTGAGTGCACCTGAACCAATTGCGACATTAAATTGACCTGTGGTTACGGATGATAATGCCTGATAACCTATAGCCGTATTTTTTGCATATTCATTACTATCTACACCTTCAGAGGTTACATAATTCGGTTGTTGTCCGGTATTTGCACCCACAAATACATTATGTTCGCCCTGACCCGCATGAGAATTGTAACCAATCAAAACATTGTCGTTTGCAGTTGTTTTCCCGCCGGCATTATAACCTATAAAGATATTCCTCGATCCTGTGCGGTTTGTAGAACCTGCGCCGGAACCGACTGCGATGTTGCTATCGCCGTATGCCAATACTTCTGAGGCTCTTTGACCAATTGCAATATTATTTAATGCGGGATCTGTGTTTTCACCTCTGTCCCCAATCTCATTTAATGCTTCAAAGCCGATTGCTATATTGTTTGCAGGATAAGAACGGTCTGTTTTTTTAGGTTTCATGTACGGATATTGGGCACCAAAAAGAATATTTGCATTATCAATCAGCAAATCACCTGCAAAATGCCCTATATCTTCATAATTAACCCTTCCGTGTCTGAGATGAATTTGATGCTGAAGATGGTCATTATCTAAATATCCGCTTCTTATAACTATTTTGCCAAGCGGTGTATATAAACTTTCAATTTCTGCTTTAGAATCGGGAGTTGTACCTATAAATAAAGATGCATTCGGAGATTCTTCAGGATTATAAAATGCATCCATAGGACCGGCAAGGTAGTTTCTTGTTGCCCAGTGCCATAATTCGTCTTTTTTAGTGGTTTTCCTTTTTGTTATAAAAGGTGCAAACACCGCAAGTAACAGTGTCAGAACTAAAAGAACAATCATAACTTCCGCTAAAGTGAATGCGTGTTTTCTCTTAATTAATTTCATCCCATACTCCGCCGTTAAGCATATATTGATATTATACCATACTTTTGCAACTTTTTCAATTATTTACTGTTTTTGTGTTATCCTTGTTATATAAATTAATAATAAAGTGAGGATATATAATATGACAGTAATTAAAGAAGATTTACCTACCGTTTACAATCCGCAGGAAACAGAAGAAAGTATTTATAAATTTTGGGAAGATAACGGATTTTTTAAAGCAGATGCAAAAAGTTCTAAAAAACCTTATTCAATTGTAATTCCTCCTCCAAATGTTACTGGTGTTTTACATATGGGGCATGCTTTAGATGAAACATTACAGGATATTCTTGTTCGCTACCACAGAATGAGCGGCTATGAAACTCTTTGGGTTCCGGGTACTGACCATGCCGGAATTGCAACCCAAAATGTCGTTGAAAAACAGTTAAGAGAACAGGGTATTTCCCGCTATGATTTAGGTCGAGATAAATTTTTGGAAAAAACTTGGGAATGGGCAAATGCTCATAAATCACGAATATTAGACCAATGCAAACGTTTAGGTGCATCTTTTGATAGAACAAGAGAAAGATTTACTTTTGATAAAGGATGTTCTGATGCTGTAAAAGAGGTTTTTGTAAGACTTTATGAAAAAGGTTTAATTTATAAAGGAAAATATATTGTAAACTGGTGTCCTCGCTGTCGTAGTGCGATTTCAGATGTTGAAACAGAATATGCTACTGAGCAGGGACATTTATGGGAAATATCTTATCCTTTGAAAAATGAATCAGGGGCAATTATAGTTGCTACAACAAGACCTGAAACTATTTTTGGCGATGTTGCAATCGCCGTTCACCCTGAAGATCATAAATATTCAGAATTGGTAGGTAAAACTGTAGTTGTTCCTTTAACCGGCAGAGAAATACCTATTATTGCTGACGAATATGTTGATAGAAATTTCGGTACAGGTGCTGTTAAAATTACCCCTGCACATGATCCAAATGATTATGAGGTTGGAAAACGTCACGGGTTAAGTCCGATTTGGGTTATTGATGAAGAAGGAAGAATGATTGCTTGCGGTCAGGTTCCGGAAAAATATCATGGTTTAGACAGATATGAAGCAAGAAAAGCAATTATCGGTGATTTACAATACCAAAATTTCTTGTTAAGGACAAGAGATCATGAACATAATGTAGGCAAGTGTCAGCGTTGTAATACAACTATTGAACCGCTTTTATCAGAACAATGGTTTGTAAAAATGAAACCATTGGCACAGGAAGCAATTAAGGCTGTTCATGACGGCAGAATAAAATTTATTCCTGAAAGATGGGAAAAGAACTATCTTGGCTGGATGGAAAATATAAGGGATTGGTGTATTTCCCGTCAATTGTGGTGGGGGCATCAAATACCGGCTTATCATAACAAGCAGACGGGTGAAATGATTGTTGCAAAAGAAAATCCTGATCCTTCTGTGTGGGAGCAAGAAACAGATGTTCTTGATACGTGGTTTTCTTCAGGTTTGTGGCCGTTTTCAACTATGGGTTGGCCTAATACAGATAGCGAAGACTTCAAAAAATTCTATCCGACTACAACACTTGTAACCGGTTTTGATATTATTTTCTTCTGGGTTGCAAGAATGATAACTATGGGCTTGGAATTTACAGGAAAAGCTCCGTTCTCTACTGTTTATATTCACGGGTTAATTCGTGATGAAAAAGGTCAAAAGATGTCAAAATCAAAAGGTAATACAATTGATCCGGTTGTAATAATTGATAAATACGGTTGTGATGCTTTAAGATTTACAATGACTTCGCTTTGCACGTACGGTGGTCAGGATATTAAAGTTAGTGATGAAAGATTTGAATACGGCAGAAATTTTGCCAATAAAATCTGGAATGCTTCAAGATTTGTTTTGATGAATCTTGATGGTATTGATGATAATGAAATTGATTTTTCAAAACTTACAATTGCAGACAAGTGGATTTTGGATAAATTAAATTCTGTAGCCAAAGAAGTCAATGAAGATATTAAAAATTACAGAATCGGGGAAACAGCTCATGTGCTTTATGATTTCTTCTGGAATTCTTATTGCGACTGGTATGTTGAAATTGCTAAAATTCAATTACAGGACAGTGATATTAAATTAAATACCCAAAGAGTATTGAGATATGTTCTTGATATGGCATTGAGATTATTACATCCGATTATGCCTCATATTACAGAAAAAATATGGCAATTAATTCCTCAAAAAACAGATATTAAAGCTATCATGATTGCGCCATATCCTGTATTTGATGAAAAGTTGGTATTCTCAAAGGAAGCAAAAGAAATGGAACTTGTATTTGAAACCATTTCATCATTGCGTAATGTAAGACAGAGTTTTAATATTCCGATGTCGCTTAATTTTGATATAGAAATTCATGCATCAAAAGATGAAAAATCTGTTTTTCAGGCTATTGAAAGTTATGTAAGAAGAATGGCAAAAGTCGAAAATATTTCTTACTGTGATGACAATACAGCGATTAAAAAATCCGCAAGCGCAGTTGTTTCTGCTTCAAAAATTATAATTCCTTTGGAAAATTTAATTGATTTCAATGAGGAAATTCAAAGACAGGAAAAGAAACTTGCAAAATTGCAGGGTGAAAGAAAATCTTTAGAGGGAAGAATTAACAATCCTAAGTTTGTTGCAAATGCTCCAAAAGAACTTGTAGATCAAACTAAAGGCAGAATTGATGAAATTCTCCTGCAGGAAAATAATATTAATGAATTGATTAATTCTTTAAAAGATTAATTTTATTTAATATAGTAGCAAAAAAAATAATCTCCGTTTTTTAAACCCAAAAAGGAGATTATTTTTTATGTATGCAGCTAATGTTTCTAAAATTTTAAATGACGTAACGACACCGCAAAAGCTTGTAAATAAAGTTTTGCGTGAAAATAATATGGAAATCGTAAGAAAATTTTCACCGGTAAATTCCGAATATCAATTTATGATGGGTAATAATAAGAGAATTACAATGACTCTTACAGAGGATGAATTTATTCAGAAAGAAGAAAGATTTGTAAGAAATCAATGGAGACCGTCCGTTGAGATGCGTTTAAACGGTGCAAACAGAAATTTGGAAGATGTATTAATTCAGTCAATTTCCGAGATAATGGAATTGGGTGAAAGATTTAAAAATTACAGAATTATTAAGTAATCGTTACAATACTTTACAGATTTACAAAAGTCTGATAATATTTACCATGTTTTAATATGTTAGTGTCTTTGTGACGATGGAGTTAGTATGGTAGCGAAAAAGGGGACTTCAGATTCCGATTTTGAGAAACTGCTTGAACAGTATGACTATAATTTCAAAAAAGGTGATCTCGTAAAAGGTGTGATATGTGGTTTTGACAGCCACGGTGTATTGGTGGATATCGGGGCTAAAACAACCGCCCTGATTCCTACTTATGAAGCTGTTGAAAAAGGTGAAAATCCTGAAGATAAGTTTGAAAAAGGTCAGGAAGGCGAATTTCTTATAATTCGTGAAGAAGATGAAGACGGAAGATTCTTCTTGTCTAAGAAAAAAGTTGATTTTGCATATGCTTGGAAAGATTTGGAAAAAGCAAAAGAAACTGATGAAACAATTCTCGGTACCGTAGTTAACGTTGTAAAAGGCGGTGTGCTGGTTGAAGTTGCCGGTATAAGAGGATTTATCCCATCAAGTCAGTTAAGAGTTAAAGAGACGGATTTAGAAGTCGGTTCAAAGATTGAGTTAAAGATTTTGACTCTTGATGTTCAGCAAAATAACTTTATTTTGTCTAATAAAAAAGTTTATGATGATAATGTTGAAGAAACACGTAAAACTGTGTTCTCTCAATTAGAAGTCGGTCAGATTGTAAGCGGTGAAGTCGTAAGAATTACTGATTTTGGTGCTTTTGTTGACATAGGCGGAGTTGACGGGTTATTACCGTTATCCCAATTATCTTGGAGATGGATTGATCATCCTACAGATATTCTTCACGTTGGCGATAAGATAAATGTTGAGGTTATTCTTGTTGATCACGATAAACAAAGAATTTCTTTGAGTTTGAAAAAACTTGAGCCTGACCCTTGGGATGAAGCAGAAAAGAACATTAAAGAGGGTGACAAAGTTGAAGGCAGCGTAACAAGGCTTAAATATTTTGGTGCTTTTGTCGAAGTTTATCCCGGGGTTGAAGCATTGTTGCCTCATGATGAAGTTGTTGAGTATCAGAATGATAAGCAGGTTATTATTCAGGTTGGGGATAAAATTGAAACATATATCATTAAATTTAATCCTGCAGACAGAAGAATTGCCCTGTCAATTCATCCGCAGGCAGCTTCTGAAGTTTCAGATGATTCCGTTGAATAATAATAAATTATTTACTTAAAAGGCAGTCTTTTCTTAAAAGGCTGTCTTTTTTTGTTTTCAATTATATTTCTTAATTTTTGTTCATAATTATATTAAATTTCTTGTACTTTTTTTCTATTTAACATACGATATTTGTATAAATGTATGTTTTAGGTATGAATAAATTTAAGAGGTAAATACAGTGGAAAATATCGTATCAGATATATTTGCAAGAAAAGAAGATTCATCTTCTTCAATGACTCCAAATTCTAACATCAATCCTACAAAAATTAAGGTCGTAGGTGTTGGCGGCGGCGGCGGAAATGCCGTAAACCGAATGATTAGATCAGGATTGTCAGGCGTTGAATTTTGGTTGATGAATACAGACTTACAGGTTCTTGTGAATGGTCAAACAAAGAACAGAATTCAGCTTGGAGCTACTTCTACTCAAGGTTTGGGTGCAGGCGGAGATCCTTCAGTTGGTGAAAAATCTGCAGAAGAAGCTCATCAGGAAATTACTCAGGCTTTAGATGGTGCTGATATGGTATTTATCACGGCAGGTATGGGCGGCGGAACAGGTACCGGTGCTGCTCCTGTTGTTGCAAAAATTGCAAAAGAACTTGGTATTTTGACTATTGCAGTTGTTACAAAACCTTTCTCTCTTGAAGGAAGAAAAAGACAAGCACAGGCTAATGCCGGTTTAGATAAATTAAAAGAACATGTAGATGCAGTTATTGTTATTCCTAATGACAAATTGTTGCAGGTTGTTGACAGACAAGTTTCATTACTTGAATCTTTCAGTATTGTTGATGAAGTTCTTTTAAGAGGTGTTCAGGGGATTTCGGATATCATTACCGTACCTGGACTTATAAATGTTGACTTTGCGGATGTTAAATCCGTTATGCAGGCATCAGGTTCTGCATTAATGGGTATCGGCAGAGCTCAAGGTGAAGGCAGAGCAGTTAAAGCTGCACAGCAAGCTATAAATTCACAACTTCTTGAATCTTCTATCAATGGAGCTTCCGGTCTTATTGTTAATATTACAGGCGGCCCTGATATGGGTATTCACGAAATCAGTGATGCAGCTTCTGTTATTCACGATGCTGTTTTGGATGATGCAACTGTTATTATCGGTACTGCAATTGATGAAAAAATACAGGGTGAAATTCAGATTACTGTTATTGCTACAGGTTTTGAACTGAAAACTAATTCAATTCCTTTGCAGTTCGGTAGTGGGGCATTTGGTTCAACTGATCCTGATATTTCAAAATTAAATGCGTCAGATTTCTTCTCAGGTGCATTTAATTCTCAACCAAAGTCAGTTATGGAACCTGTATCATCAGGAAGTAAAAATTTTACAAACATAGAAATTCCTGATTTTTTGAAAAGATAGTAATTTTAAAATGCATAGATAAAAAGACCGGTTATGCCGGTCTTTTTTATTCGCTTAAAATTGATAAATTCATAAGTTCTATATCATCATAATCTATATGGCTCAGAGCCATTGTATTGTGTCCTGTTTTTACCGTTATTGAATTGGTTGAATTGGATTTAATCAGAGTATTCGGAATTTTTATTTGTTGTCCGTCACCGT
Source organism: uncultured bacterium (assembly GCA_902788345.1). Classification (GTDB taxonomy): domain Bacteria; phylum Cyanobacteriota; class Vampirovibrionia; order Gastranaerophilales; family Gastranaerophilaceae; genus Zag111. The sequence continues at coordinate 74,038 of CADAJP010000001.1, forward strand.
TAATTTTTAGTTCGCCAATTTTTTGATTATTAAAATAGACTTCTGCAGGTGTTGAATATGCTTGGGTTTTTATTCTATTTTGCCCCATTGATTTTGCAAGCTTTGTATCAAGTCCGCAAATTGATCCGATAACAAGATAATTTGTGCTTTTCTTTGCATTATCGGTCATAATAAAGCTTTTTGTGTAACTTGGGCCTGAAGATTTAAGTCTGAATTTGTTTGCGCTTGCGGAGTTTTTTGAAAAACTGTCATCTCCAAGGTGGATTATCTCGCTTTCAAGTTCAATATCGAGTGCTTCGCTTTGTGCGATTTCAATTTTCATTGGCGTATTTAGACTTTGGTTATTGTTAATTGTTATTGAAAATGGTCTGTAGCCCTCTTTTTCTATGTTTATGAGTGTTGGCTGCGAGATTTTTATATCAGGTAGTTTAAAGTTGCCGTTGGAATCGGTGTATGTATGGAATTTTTTTTGAGGAATTGAAATTTTTGCGTTTCCAATTCCGTTTTTGGTCTTTGAGTCAATTACTCTGTTGCTTTCTTCCTGACCTACTTTTGTTACTCCGCCTGTAAAAGTCGTTGAATAAGCAGGTAAAAGTGTTAGAGTAAAAATTATTATGATTATTTGAAATAGTTTCTGCATAGTAAAGTTGTAAAAGTTTTTACCCCGAATAGTAATACATAACAGGATAGTTGAAATGTGTAATTATAATTTCGAGTTGAAAAATAATATTTTTTTGATATTATATATTTACATACGTCATATAAGCCGATGTGATGAAATTGGTAGACGTGCCAGACTCAAAATCTGGTGTGGTTCACCCCACGTGCCGGTTCGACTCCGGCCATCGGCAAATAAAAAAAGATACCTGAAGGTATCTTTTTTTATTTCTTGTATAGCCAAGAGCCGAAATGGCTTATTGCCGGTTCACGAGGAGCGAGCTACCTTTTTTCAGGACATTTGATCGGAAGTGTTTCATGTCATTGCGAGTCTGTAAAGGCGAAGCAATCCAGCTTTTGCCGATTTAAAGAGGTCAGAAGCAAGTTGACTCAAACTACTCCAAAAGTGACTTTTCTTGCACTCTTTTACTCATTTTTTGCACTATTCTTGCACACTTTTGCACAAATTTGCACTCATAAGTAGGGTTGACTTTAGTCAACCATTCAATATATTCGGTAGACTGAAGTCTACCCTACAGACTTACTGTTTTGTTGGGTTTCACCTAAATTAAATGCTTGCCATCTGCAAATAAAAAGAGATACCCTTTAAGGTATCTCTTTTATAACATTGTTATTTTTTTTATGCTGCTTTTTTGTTCGTTTTAATTTTCCGTATTCAGATACAAGATTTTGGAATAATTCTTCGTAGTAAGCTTTTGCGTCTGCCGCTCTGTATTGAGGGTTCGCTTTCTTGTCCTGTGCAATTTTTGCTTCTGATTTATTGATAAATGCTATAATATCTTTTACTGTAAACAATCTTTCATTATTTTCATTTGTTTGTTTAAGCATATATCTTATAAGTTTGCGGTTTTTACCCTGAATTTTTTCATAAAGTGCTACTGCATCTTTATTTTCAACATTTGGTCGAATACCGTTTGAGCGTTGAAGCTTTCTGCTTGCTGAAATTGAATCAAATATTTCAGGTAAGAGTTTTAAACGCATAGCCGTAGCTTTTGCACTGTATTGTTCATTTTGTCTTTCGTATGTTTTTTGTCCGAGTTTTCTTTTGATTACATCATTAACATCTGATTTTACCTGTAATATGCGTGCTTCCGGTGAAGCTTTTAATGTTCTGACAAGATTTAATTTACCTGATTCTGCAACAACCGGTATCGCTATTGTTTCATTAACTTGAGGTATTGCAATGAAATCTTGCGGAATTGTTTTGAAGATATTGTCGCTTTCTACTGTTGCAATAGGTTCAATTACTTCTTGCTCGCCTTTCATCATGCGGTTATATTTCATTATGTTTACCTGGTTTTCTATATATCTTGACCATTTTGAAATTTTGCTTTCTCTTGTAAGCCCTGCAGGATATATTTCGCGTCTGTGTTTTTCATTCATTCTTTTTGCCGGATAGAACGGATTTTCTATATCTGAAAGAAGAACTGCTTTACGTTCTTTAGGGGTCGTAAATCTTACTATACGCTCAATATTTTTGTGGAAGATTTCTGCTTTTTTAGGAGGAACAGCAGCTATAACTTCATTAAGATTTTCAATTGACTCTATTTTAATATTGTCATCCAATGCTTTTTCAACAAATGATCTGATATGAGAATTTTTGTCCATGCTTTCAAACAATTTTCTCATTTCTCTTGTATCAGTTGTGTTATTATCTGTAGAATAATCATATTTAAATTTTTCCATAATACGTATTCTTGATTTTATATTTTCATCTGTTGTAGATTTGAACATTGATAAAACATCTTGGCTATCTTGTTTTGAAAGACCTTTTCTATATACATAAAAATCAGTACTGTAAACTTTAAGGAATTTACTATTTGCATCTGTTAAGTTAGCTTTAATGAAATCTTTGTTGTTACCGGTAACTTCTGCAACTGATCTACGTTTCATGAGGTTTTCAAATGACAACTCTCTTTTATATAAAGCACTGTCATATTTCCCCTCATCCAAAAGTTTTTCCAATGATTTTACACAATCTGGTTTTTCAGAATTTAACTTGATATATGATGAATATTCCTGCGGTTTTTTAATAAAATTATCTTTGTATTTTGAATCAAGCATTTTGAGAATAGTTTTTCCTGATTCTTCACCATTATCAAGAACATTGCGTTGCATCGATTGCACAAATGTTAAAGCCTCTTTTGTATCTGCTTTTTTAAAAATCTTGTGCATTGTTCCAAATGACATTTCGGATCTGCCAACGATGTTAAAATGGGCATCATTTGGTTCTTTAATCTCCCTTAAAATGTATAAAACATTTGCCGGATCTTCTTTTGCACCTTTTTCTCTGTAGAAGTTCTGTGCATTATATGCGTCTGCAAGTTTTCTCAAAAATGAAAATCTTTTTGCAGAAGCATCATTATTGATAATTGATGAAAGTATTTTATTTGTTACACCGAGTTTACCTGATAAAATAAACATTTCATCTTGCATCTTTCTTGCTTTCGTTATTTTTGATGCTCTGTTAAAGTTAAATGATTTAATTCCTAAACCTTCAAAATTCGGAGTGGTGTTCGTTCTTGTCTGTTTATAATTATTGTAACTGTTTTGTCTGTAATAAATGTTATTTTCTATTCGCATGTTTCACCTCTGGTAAATGTTAAAATCCCTAAAAAATTTTTTTTGCTATTTATATTATCATTTATTTTACCATAAATATAATAAATCATATATCTATTGGGTTTACTTTCTGAGAAAAAACATTATTATATTTATATGAGAAAGTATATTGGATTATTTTTAGTAATTTGTATGGTTTCTGCCCTTCCTGTATTTGCAGAGGATGACGGTTTGTGGGACAACTATGGCACTAATATTCAGCAAAGTAAAAATCCAAGATTTGTAAGCGATGAAGAATTTAATGATGCTATAGAAAAAATAAATAAACAGGACAGGGTAAAAAAATGGATGAAGCGTTTAACCGGTACGAATTTGCCTAAAGGTTCACAGTTTACTCAGGCAAATGAATCGGAAGAAATTAGTAAAACAAGCGGCGATAAAGCTGATTTGCCTGTTTTATCTCTGCCTGTTGAAATAGATGTTAACGGGGATGCTATTCCTGTCGGTCATTATCAGGTCAAAGGGGATGTAAAAGAAGGAAATGCTGTTTTAAGTCTTTATCAGGCGCATGAACTTATTGCACAAATTCCTGCAAGAGTAACAAATGATGATTACGATAGGGAGGAAATACTCTTTGCTGACTGGGTTAGCGTAGATGATGACAGAATAAAAATAATATACGGTTCGCTAAATTTTAATGCTTATGCAATTTTGCCGTTAAAATAATTATTTATTTTCGTTATAAACAAGTTTTTTTCTGTAGTGCCATTGTATGAGGGTTAAAATCAGTATAATTGCAAATAAAATATATGCAATTGCACTTGCCCTGCCTATTTTGAAGTATTCAAAAGCATTTTTGTATATTGCATAAACAATTACATTTGTGGAGTCAAAAGGGCCGCCTTCAGTCATAAGAAATATCAGGTCAAAAACCTGAAATGAACTTATTGCGGTGATTATTACGACAAAAAATATGGATGGTGATAAAAGAGGTACCGTAACATGTTTAAAAGTTTGCAGTGATGTTGCACCGTCAATTTTTGCGGCTTCAAATAATGAATTTGGCAGAGCTGATAGTGACGATAAAAATATTATCATATTGTAGCCGATTAATTTCCATACTGATATGAATATTAAAACACCCAGTGCATATTTTTCGTCATATAGCCAGTTAATACTGCAGTGTAGTATCTTATTTATAAATCCGATATTCGGGTCAAAAATCCAGCTCCAGATTATCGCAATTACAACCATTGGTGTTATAAAAGGCAAAAAATATGCGCTTTTAAAAAATTCACTTCCTCTGATTTTATTGTTTATGATGGATGCTAGTATAAGAGGTATAATAACTCCAAAAACCGAAGTACTGACGGCAAAAATGATCGTGTTAGTAATGATTTTTGCAAACAGCGGATCAGAAAAAATTTCCTTATAATTTGACAGTCCTGCAAATTGTATCGGGTTTAGTAAATCCCATTTGGTAAAACTTAATCCGAAAGAACACGCTATCGGGATAATTATGAAAATTAAAATCCCAATCAATGCCGGTAAAATGAATACCCATGCCATAAAATTCTGATTGTCTGAAATTTTATTTATAATTTTATTCATGCTAATATTTATTATAAGAAAAGGGGATATATTATGCAAAAATATGAACATGCATTTGGTAAAAATGATATAAGAGGAATTTATGGAGAGGATATAACCGAAGAACTTTATTATAACATTGCTTTTGGATATATAAATTGGCTCTCTTCTCAGAAAGCAAAGTCGGTTGGCGATTTAAAAATTGGTATATGTATGGATGCAAGACTTCATTCAGAGTCTTTAAAACAGGCATTAATCAAAGGCTTAACCGATTGTGGTGTTAAATATATCGAGGATTACGGTATTGCACCTTCTCCCATCGGATATTATTCAGAGTTTGCACACAATTTAGACGGAGCTATGGTTATAACAGCAAGTCATAACCCAAGCGAATATAACGGGTTAAAAATGACCTGTAATCGTCAGACCTTAAATGAGTTGATGATTAAAGAAGTAAAAGAAGAAACTTTTAAAAATTGGAAAAATCTTCCTGAAAATATTAAAAATGCTGATTATTCAACCGATATTATTCCCGAATATATTGCTGATATGAAATCAAGATTCGGAGATTGCGGAAAAGGTATAAAAGTAATTGTTGACAGTGCAAATGGTACAGGCGGTGTTGTCGGGCCTCAATTATATAAGCAGATAGGTTGTGATGTTGTTGAATTATATTCAGAACCTGACGGGAGATTCCCAAATCATCATCCTAACCCAAGCGTATTCTCTACTCTTAAAACTCTGTGTGAAACTGTTGTAAGTGAAAAAGCTGATTTAGGTATCGCTTTTGACGGTGATTCTGACAGAATAGGTGTTGTTGATTCTCATGGCAATCCTTTAACCGGTGATAAATTACTTTTAATTTACGCCCTTGATATAGTAAAAGATTTAGGCAGCAGGTTAAAAGTTGTTTCAGAAGTTAAATGTTCACAGGTTTTGTATGACACTATAAATTCTACTGAAGCAGAGGCTATAATGTGTAAAACAGGCCACGGCTTCATTAAAGAAAAAATGAAAGAAACCGGTGCATTGCTTGGCGGTGAAATGAGCGGTCATACCTTCTTTAAGGACAGATATTACGGATATGATGATGCCGTATATGCCGGTTGTCGTATGATAGAAATAATTTCAAAAAATAAAAAGCAAAATCCTCAATTTAAACTTGAAGATATGCTTGAACCGTTTAATCATGTATTTACAAGCTCTGAAGTCCGTTATCCATGTCCGAATGATATGAAAAAGGCGGCTTTAGAATTTGTAAAATCACAGGTTGAAGCAAATTCTGATATGTTTGGTTCTGAAATTAAAGATATTGTCACTCTTGACGGTATGAGAATTGTCTTTGACGGCGGGTTTGCTCTCATAAGACAAAGTAATACCGAACCTGTATTTACATTGCGTTTTGAGGCTAAGACAGAAGATGAATGTAATACTTTTAAAAATGCGATGATTAATTGTCTTGACAGCTTTTTAAAATCTAAAGTCTAAATGATAATATATGTAAAATTCTTGTTATAAGGGTGTAATTAAAATATAATTGTATTATGAAGATAAAATGGAAAATTCTGACATTACTGACCCTGGTGCTGACAGCATTATATATGTTGTTAATTCCGTATGTTATCAATCTTCCGTCAAATCGTGAATTCTTTGCTGATAAAATATACAGTACTTCCGGTATAAAAGTTGACTTAGGAAATGCCAAGGTTTCTATGGGACTTTTTCCGTTTATTTGGGTAAAAAGTGATAAAGTAACTGTTGTCAATAAGGACGGTTCTATACCGTTATACATTTATAGCCCGAAAATTAAATTTAATCCTATTCCCCTTATTTTTAAAAGGATAAGTATTCCTCGCATAGAGGCAAAAAAAGAAAATATTGATTTAGTACTTACTAAGGACAAAGTTTTTATGCTTGGAGATTATCCGCTAAATTTCAAAAGCGGCGCAAAGTTGAAATTGGATAAAATTAATTTGGAGCTTGGGGAATATAATTTAAAATTGGATGACCGTTTAAATCACGAACATGTAAGGTTAAGCGGCGAATATGTCAAAGATACCCGTTATCACAGAAATAAAAAAATCAAATTGAAAACTAAAGGCGGTTTTGCGGTCGGAGATAATGAAACACCGTTTTATGCAGATGTTGATATGGGCTTGCCTGTCAAAAATTTGAATAATGACAAATTAAAGCTCAATGCCGGTATAAAAGATTTTAATCTCTCTTTTATTTCTGATTATGTAAATATTTTTACTAACGGTTTGATAAAAGATTTGAAAGGTACATTGAATTTTAGTGCAGAAACAATAAAAGACAAATCTTCTCATAAAAAATTGGTTAAACTTTCTTTAGATACCAAAAATCTTGAGGTTATCGGAGTTGATAAACCGTCTTCTGTCGTTCATAAAAAACCGTTAAGATTATACTCTGAAATTTCTGCCATAAAAGGCGGGGCTTATCTTAAAAATACCTCATTAACGGGTGAGGGGTTAAAGGTTACCTTTGACGGTAAGTTGTCAGATTCGGGTAAAATAATACCTGCTATGGATTTTGTTGTAGAAATCAAACCAAGCAAGCTTGAAAGTGCATGTGCACTTTTGCCATGGATAAGAACTGTTCCGAGTGAAATGGATTTTTATAAGTTCAAACAATACGGCGCTTTTGGTATGGGTGAAGGTAAAATGCATTTTAAAGGTAAAGGCGGGCGCCCTGAGGTGTTTGGATATGTAAAATTGTCCGGTGTTTATGCAATGAGAAAGGGACTTATTGCTCCTGAAGGCGCATCCGTTGATATGGATTTCAAAGGACAAAAGATGTTTATAAATGTCTTTGTTCCTGCAAAACATAATCAAACAGTTACCGTAAAGGGTTTTGTAAAGCTTGATGGATCAAAATATTCCGAACTTGATATAGATACTACAGATTCTGTTGTTATGGAAGAAGCACAGGTTGTATTGAATCCTTTACATGAAATGTTGAAATTTAAAATAGGACCTGTACCTATTATGAAAATCAAAGGGCTTGGTGAACTTCATGTTCAGTCAAGAGGTAAAAAAGTTGACCCTCATTTATGGGGTAAAATGACTTTCCGCAAAGCCACGGCTGAATTTACAAGAATACATAATCTTGTTTTAAATAATGGCTCAGGTGAAATAATATTTGATGACAGGAATATTTCATTTAGAACTCTTGGCGGAACGATAAATGGCAGACCTACCTCAATTTATGGGAAATGTAATGTCTTTGGGGATTTAGATGTTTTTGCACAAACCAAAAACCAAAATATTCCGGATATGATTAAGGTTATTATGACTTCTGAAGATATGAAAGATGTCCAAAAAGTTGTAAAACCTTTTACCCAGCCTAAAGGTCTTGGAGATTTGTATCTTAATATATATGGAAATGCCAAAGATGTTACTCATGTTGCGTTTAATAAAGATATTTTTGCAAAGGGCAAAGTTGTTTTTCATAATGCCTCAACAGTTTTAAAAGATACATATTTACCGCTTAAAAATATTAAGGGTGAAGTTACTTTTGATAAAAAAGATGCCAAGTATGAACTTACGGGTAATGTTCGAAATTCGGTGTTGGATGTTAAGGGTTCTGCTCATGACAAGAATATTGATTTGACTGCAAAATCTCAAAAGTTTAGGGTTATTGATTTGTTGGATATGATGCATCAGGATCCAAAAATGTCGTTAAAAAAAGAATTAGGTAATTTGTTTGTTTCATTTACAGGCGGTTATAAGGGGGCTGTTGAATCAGGTAAAATTCAATATGATAAAGTATTTGCAAATGGTCATATTCTTTCTAACAGGAATTCATCCGATTCTATAAAAGTTTATAACGGTGATTTTAACCTTAAAAACGGCGCATTTTTCGGTAAAAACTTCAAGGGTGATGTAAAAGGAAATCCTTATACTATATCTTTTACAGCTGATGATATTTATAACAATATTAAAATTAAGAGTGCTGATTTTAATCTTAAAGATTTTGATATTTCCGTTTTGAATGATTTTAAGGGGTTAGCGGATTTAGATCCGAAAACAAAGAAAATTGTTGATAATGTTACTGATTTGAAAGGTCGCATCAACATAAACGGTAATATTAAAAATGGCGGAATTTATTCAAATACGGATTTGAAAAATTTGAGTTTTACCTATAAATCAACTGATGCTGTTTTCAAAATTTTATCAGGAAGTGCAAATATGAGAGGGGACACTCTTTATTTAAGCAGAGTAAATTCAAGGCTTGCATCTATGCCGGTTTATTTAAACGGTCGTGTTTCAAATGTTTTAACTAATCCAAATGCTAATTTGTATATTTCCGGCAAATTTAATCAAGAATTTTTTGATAAATTTATCAATGCAAAATCATTATACCCTGTCAAATTAAAAGGGGATGCTAATTTTGTTTCAAAAATTAATGGTACGGCAGATGATTTTCATACAAATACCTCTTTAAATGTTGCTGAAAATTCTTCTATATATTATATGGGGGCTACATTAGCAGGTGCTCCTACAGGTTTATCAAATGAAGATGGTGTTGCCACAAATCCGGTATCTCTGGTGGCAGATGTCAATGTAAATAAAAATAATGTAAAAATTAATTCTTTTGATTATAATCAAACGATTTCTTCTCAAAATAAAAAAAACTATGTTCAAAATCAGCTGAAGCTTTCGGGCGGAGTATCATTGCTCAAAAATAATATTTTAAAATTCAACAACCTGAAAATAAAGACTTTTGCCCCGACCGATGCAAAAATTTTCAATATTGTTCTGAAAAAACCTGCAATAAAACAGGGTGTATTTACTTCTGATGTTATTTTCAACGGGACTTCATTGCGTCCGAAAGCAAAAGGTAAGTTGAATATTTCCAGCATCGATATGCCGCTGCTTGATGCTACGATAAGAGATATTGATGTTAATTTCAAGGATGATTATGTTTACTTAAATTCTAAAGGGGTTATTTTAACAAACGATATAAGTTTGATGATGAAAATAGTGAATAATCCTAATCCACCGTATATTATTGATGATATGACTATAAAAACTGATGTTCTTGATTTGAATATCGTTGCAAACAGGTTTAATGATTATGATACGGATAAATTAAAATCGAAGCAGGTTCATTCCGGAAGTATTGCTGACGGGCTTTCTCCTGACAGTGTCATAATTAAAAACGGCAGAATAAAAGCAGATACAATTTTAATTAAAAAAGCTCAGGCTTCGGATTTGAATGTGTTATTGAGCGTTGATAAAGATGGTATTTTAAGGGTTCATAATTTTGTATTTGATTTGGCTAATGGCAGAGTTTCAGGTGATATAGTTTCAAACTTAAATAATTTTGTTTCAACCGCAAATATGAAAATTCAAAATGCAGATGCTCAAATTATTGCCGAGAATTTCTTTGATTTAAACGGTCAGGTGTACGGCATCGTTACAGGTGATTTAACCGCAAAATGTAAAGGAATTTCAGGGGTTGAGTGTATGAATACCCTTAGCGGAAGCGGAAAATTTGAAGTTCTTGACGGCAGAATGCCAAAACTCGGTTCTCTTGAATATCTTTTGAAAGCTGCAAATCTTGTAACAGGCGGTATTGGTGCTGTTTCTATAAACGGTATAATTGATTTGATTACACCGTTAAAGACAGGTAATTTTGAAAAAATTAACGGAGATGTAACAGTTCATAATGGTGTTGCAACTGATATTAATGTTTATTCATCGGGTAAAGAGTTAAATATGTATCTGACAGGAAGCTATGATTTTTCAACACTTGTTGCAGATATGGAAGTTTACGGCAGCTTATCCAAGAATTTTTCTACTTTGCTCGGTTTAATCGGTAATGCATCTTTAAATCGTTTGCTGAATACAATTCCGGGCATAAATATTAATGAAATTAAGCCAGAATCCTCCAGTAATATAAACAAAATTCCTAATTTTGATATAAATAATACGCTAAGAGTTTTCAAAGCCGAAATATTGGGTGATATTAACGGTACTAATTACGTAAAAAGTTTCAAATGGATAAATCATTAAAAAAAGAACCTTTAAATCAAAGGTTCTCTTTTGTAATATTTTATTTAAGTGTTTATTTAAAAATAGTTTGCTCTCTGTCAGGGCCTACTGAAACAATAGAAATTGGTGTTTCTAATATTTCTTCCAGTCTTTCTAAATATTTGCGTGCATTTAGCGGCAAATCTTCGTATTTAGTAACTTTTGTAATATCTTCGCCCCAGCCTTTGTGAGTTTCATATATTGGCTCTAAGTATTTGTGAATATAAACATCTGTCGGGTATGAGTTATAAATTTTTCCGTCACGTTTGTCTTTATATGCCGTACAAATTTTTATTTCATCAAATTTATCAAAAACATCAATTTTTGTTAAAGCGATAGATGTTAAACCGCCTACAAGACAGGCATATTTCATTGTAACTGCATCAAACCAGCCGCATCGTCTGGGACGTCCAGTTGTAACGCCGAATTCGTGTCCGACTTCTCTTATCAGGTTGCCTGTTTCATCTGTTAATTCTGTTACAAAAGGTCCTTCACCAACTCTAGTTACATATGCTTTTGCTACTCCGATAACTTCATTAATTACTGTCGGGCCGTAGCCTGAACCTGTCGCAGCCCCACCGCCAACAGGATTGGAACTTGTAACAAACGGATATGTTCCGAAATCGACATCAAGCATTACCCCTTGAGCACCTTCAAATAAGATCTTTTTACCTTCTTTTTTGAATTTGTGTAATAATTCCTGCCACTCAAAACAAACATACGGTCTGAAGATTTCGGCATATTTTTTGCATAAATCCAAGACTTCCTCTTTTGTATATGTTTTCAGACCATAAACTTTTTCAAGTTGTTTGTTTTTAATTGGTAATATTACATCAAGTTTTTCATTAAGTGCTTCATCAGAATATAAATCCTGTATTTTCAATGCGATTCGGTTCATTTTATCGGTGTAAGTCGGCCCGATACCTTTTTTTGTTGTTCCGATTTTTCCTTTTGACGCATTGTCTTCCGAATAACCGTCAACTTCTGTATGCCACGGCATTGTAATTGTAGCCAGAGGACTTACTTTGAGCCCCGATAAATCAATATTTTCTTTTTTGAGCCCGTCAATTTCCTGTTCGAAATATTCCGGTAAAATAACCGTTCCGTTACCGATTAAGCAGGTTTTACCTTTATAAAGAATACCTGACGGTATTAAGTGAAATTTAAAAGTTTTTCCGTGAGCAACAACGGTATGTCCGGCATTGCAGCCGCCCTGATATCTGATAATTAAATCGGCATCTTGTGCTAAAAGGTCTGTAATTTTTGCCTTCCCTTCATCTCCCCATTGAGCACCTATAACTACTTTGTTTACCATAAATATATCCCTCTTGTTATGTAATCATGCATATTAATTTTATCATGAAATAAATTTAATACATTCGCTTATTTTAAACTAAACAAGTACTTGAAAAAAAAAGATTTTTATGTGAGAATTGTTTTACACGAGTTGGTATGGCAAGGTAGCTCAGCTGGCTAGAGCGTTCGGCTCATACCCGAGAGGTCGAGAGTTCGAGTCTCTCCCTTGCTAAATAAAAAAGGATAGGTTTGGTACCTATCCTTTTTTATTGTAATTAAAAATATTGTTCTGTATCATGGATTTTGATGTCTTGTATCAGGGATTTTGACATAAAGTGTCGCGAGTTTGATATGCAAGTCGGAAGTGTTTCTACAATTTTTGAATTTGTTGTAATTTTTTACCTTTTAACAGGACATTTGGTCGGAAGGGGTAAATGAATCTTGTTGGCAAAAGTGCCAAGTATAGTATGTTTTAGCGATTTTAAGAGGTCGGATGTTGGTTGAATATAAAAGTCCGATATGTCCTGTTTTGGTAACAGAAATGTCCACTTTTTTGCACCATATTTGCACATATTTGCACTAATAAGTAGGGTTGACTTTAGTCAACCAGAATATATCGGTAGACTGAAGTCTACCCTACAAGCTAATATATATTTATTGTTCATCCAATTTATGTTTTAATATTTCGGCTATCGCTTTATCCCGTTGTTTTATATTTTCATTTATTTCCATGTATTCTTCAACCTCTACTGTAACTTCAATAGCATTTTTTCTCTGTTTTTTAGATGGCATTGGATTTTTTTTGCCCGGAAACATCAAATCGTTCATAAGTTTTTTATAACAGTACAGTGCATCAGAATATTTTTCTTTATCCTCATTCTTATGTTTTAATACAAACTCCATACATTTTTCTATAAATGAGATTTTATCTTTGTTTGTAATAGGATTACTTGTTAGTTGTTGGTAAATGTTCATAAAAATTTCCTCATGTCTAGTTAATATCTGCTACAAAGATAGCAAATTTTCTAAAATCTGTAAAGATAGATTATACCTTTATTTTACAAAACTTTACTTTCATTAGTGTTGTAATTACAGGTTATACCCCATATACAAAATGATAATATTATATAAACTTATTTAACTCTTCATTAACATTTACAGCCTCTGAATATATGTTATCAATAAATAAACCGTATAATTTTTTTGCTATCTTCTTCATATTAAATCTATTTTAGCAGGATTAAGTCGTAAAGCACAAAATTTATTGTTTAGGTGCTTTTTTTACAACATGTGTTCTCCAATCAACCTGAAGCAATTTGTTAAGATAATCTGCCAGTTTATCACCAACTGTTACCGGAGCAGGTTTAAAATTCTTTTCTCCTTTGTAACCGACCATTGTTTCCATATTTAAGCCAAAATGATCTATTACCGCCTGCGAAATGCCAAATTTGTTTTGATTTTTTGTATAGCTGTTTTGGGTTCTTTGTATATTTACAACTTTATTAATTTTCATATTTTCTATCCTTTATTATATTGCTCCTATTCCGCGCATGATACCAATCATGCCTTCAGCGGCAATGTCATTATTAACCTTTCCGTCTTTGTTAAAATAATAAAAATTCATCACACTCACAGAAATCTTTTTTCCTGTTGGTTTTATTCCCATGAAATCTCCGTCATGTGTTCCCGTTAAAGTCCAATGAACAGCGACTTTATCCTCTCCTGCAACCAAATCTTTTATGTGCCATTGAACATCGGAAAAAGAATTTCTCATCCAATGAACAATAGATAAATAACCCTTTCCGCCATACAAAACTTCAGGGCTTGCAGGAGTGTAAAAGGGAGCATTTTCATCAACGATTTGCTGTGCAATACTTTCATCTGCAGTGTTAATCATTGTTTCAAATTTTTTCATTGTCTGAATGTTGCGTTCAACTAAATTCATCATGGTTCCCTTATTATAAAGTCCGGTAAATAAAATTTTTATCCCTAACAAGATATATATACTTCAAAAATATAAAAAATAAAAGAGGGTTAAATCCTCTTTTATGTAAAAATTGCGCTTGGCGCGATTCGAACGCGCGACCTATCCCTTAAAAGGGGAGTGCTCTACCTGCTGAGCTACAAGCGCAAATTAACTATTCATACTATCGGCTAATTGCGTGTAATCCAATATTAGCAAGAACAAATTTTATTGTCAACTTATTTTTTTGATTTTTTTAATAAATATTTTTATTGACAATATTTTTTGATTATGTAGAATAGTATTTGAAAAGACCACATATATTGGGGTATCGCCAAGTGGTAAGGCAGCGGTTTTTGGTACCGCCATCTCGTTGGTTCGAATCCAGCTACCCCAGATTTTTAAAACTCACCTTAAACGGTGAGTTTTTTTTATTGGACAAAAGTCAAGTGCGAAGTTTAGTACCTTTTTACAGGACATTTAGTGGAAAGTGTTTTCTGTCATTGCGAGGGCAAAAACCGAAGCAATCCAGCCTTCAGCGATTTAAAATGGTCGGAATTTGAGTGCCTCAAAATGTCCGGAATGTCCGGTTTTGGTAACAAAAATGCCCGCAAAAAGATTTTTGAAGGAGTAAATATTTACCTCAAATGCCGACAAAATCTAAGTCACGCAAAAGGAAAAAATCGGTAATTTGAAAATTTTGTTCAAAAAATAGGTCGGGCTTTAGCCCGACACATATTTTAATTTTATTTTTGACGGGTTAAAACCCGTCCTATTTACTAATAAGTAGGGTTGACTTTAGTCAACCAAAATATGTCGGTAGACTGAAGTCTACCATACTGGCTTAGTTGGTGAGTTTTTTGCTGAATGTAATGCAGTTTTTGAGTTGTCTGTTTGTTGAAAGCAAACTGTTTGTTTCTTTACATTTGTCCCAGTTTTTTATTTTTGTTATAATACTTTTACAAAAGAAGGAAAAAGTATGAAAGTTAGTGTGAGAGTGCCGGCAACTACGGCTAATATAGGACCCGGTTTTGATTGCTTGGGTATGGCATTGCCGATTTATAATACAATTACAATTGAGGAAACTGTTTTACCCGGTACCGGTGTTAATATAAATGTTATTGCGGACAATTCTTCTATTGATGAGCTCGCTTTAGAACACATTCCGCTTGATGAAAACAGCCTTGTATATAAAGCTGTTGAAGTTTTATATAATTCAATCGGACAAACTCCAAGTGAATTGCAGATTACTATAAAATCAGGTATTCCTGTTGCTCGTGGTTTAGGCAGTAGTGCTTCGGTAATAGTTGGGGCTTTAATTGCCGCTAATGAATTGTTGGGCAGACCGGCTGATGAGCCTGCATTATTATCTATTGCATGTGAAATTGAGGGTCATCCGGATAATGTTACTCCTGCTTTTGTGGGCGGACTTGTTATATCCTCTCAGGAAGATGACGGATCGGTTGTTTACAGAAAATTAAATTGGCCGGAAGAATGGGCTATTACGGTTTGTGTTCCTGATTTTGAGTTATCGACTGATATTGCTCGTTCGGTTTTACCAAAAGAAGTTCCAATGAAAGATGCGGTATTTAATGCGCAACGCATGGGTATGTTTATTCATGCTGTTTCGACTTCTGATAGCGAGCTTATGAGAATTGCTTTAAAAGACAGATTACATCAGCCGTACAGAATGAAATTAATTCAGGGACTTGATAAAATTTTGGAAAATCTAAAGCATGTTGAAAGTGTTTTGGGTTGTGTATTAAGTGGTGCAGGGTCTTCTATTTTGGTTATTTCCGAAAAAAATAACCTTGAAAATATCATAAGTATTGTAAAAGATACCTGGGCTGATCAAAATATCAAGTGCGAAATTAAGACACTAAATGTAGAACCAAACGGCGCTGCTGTTGTTTCTGAAGATTAGTTTTGGGTAAGAGAGTTAAGAAAATCTTTATTGCTTTCAAGTGCTTCTTTTGTTCCCGAAATAGAATATACGGCTTTCCCGCCGAAAACATTTTGAGCTGTATTTAAGATGTCTTCAGCTGTAATGCTGTCAATTATTTTAAATTGCTCATTTATGTAATTTATACCGTAAGGTGTTTTGGCACTCATTCCGATTATTGAATTTTGCATTGTATTCATTTCAAGAGTGGATAATAACTGTGATTTAATAGTTCTTTTTGCTGTTTCAAGTTCTTCCGGAGAAACTTTTTCAGTGGTTATTTTTTTGATATTTTCGTTGAATCCTTCAATTGATTTTTTAATGTTATCAAGTGTTTTTTCTCCGGTTTCGGTGTTATTGGTTGTTGTTTTTATTCGGAGGTATTCAACTCCGAAATTACCTGTTTTTTTACAGCTTGAATATACTGCGTATGCAAGGTGTCTTTGTTCTCTTAAGTCGTTAAACAATCTTGAAGATTGTCCGTCACCGAAGATTGAATTTAGTATATCAAGACAAATTTCATCTTTTATGTTTCCGGTGTGTTTGAATTTAAAACCTTCAATAATTTCGGCCTGATTTCTGTTTGTTTCAACAGTATGCACCTGTGTATTGTTAATAGGGGTGTAACATTCATACAAATTGGTGTTTTTAGGTTTAAGCGGTGCGAATTGACTGCTGACATTAAATACTGCTTGTTTTAATTCAGGTCTTTTTGAAAACGGTGCTGTTATAACAAGTTGTCCCTGACCGTTTTGCATAATTTCATTATAGAGCTGTTTTATATCTTCAAGTGTGATATTATCAAGACTTTTAATTTTATCTTCTGTTGTATAAGATGTGTGTAAGCCTTCATTCATAGCTTTTTTAAACGGTTCATATGCGTTTGGCTCGCTTGTTTGATATTTGTCTTTGCAATGTTTTAGTGCATTATTAAATAATTCCTGATTAAGATCCGGCTGTTGTATATTTTCTTTAAAAAGATTTAGTGCAGTCGTAAAATTTTCTACAGGGGCATCTCCGCTTATTGAAACGGAATTAGTCGAACCTGTTATGCTGCTGTCAATCCCGTTGAGGTCTGAAATCTGTGCAAGCTCCTGCCAGGTGTGTGATTTTGTTCCGCAATATTGAAGCATGTCGTTTAATATTTCGCCTGCTGCCGCTTTTTTAGGAGATAAATCTTTGGTGAAAATTTTGAGTGTATAATTTGCAACATCTGTATCTGAATCTTGCATTACAACATCAAAATTATTTGGCATTGTGTATTCTTCAATTTTATTTATATCTATCGGATTTTTTATATTCTTTCCTGTAAATGATATGTTATTTGCTTTTTTGTAATTATTATTTATTGAGTCTGCAGTTGTATTATTAGGATGTACAACTGTAATTGCGGTTTTATCAAGGTTATAGTATTTTTTTACTGTGTTTATGAAATCTTCTTTGGTCATGTTATCAAGTATTTCATTGTATTTTGCCGTTCTGTATGGGGTATTGTTCAGAAAATCACTTCCGATGTGATAATTAAGCGCTCCTGAAGATTGTGTAAATACTGAATTAGTTTTTTTAATTTGTGTTTTTAGAGCCTGAAATTCCTTATCTGTCGGCGGATTATTCGCTAAATTCCCTAAAGTTGCATATATGTCTTTTAAAATATTTTCGGTATATTCTTCAGGCACCGCAGTATGAATTATGGTTGCCGTGCTGTCTGTTTGTCTTGTTCCGAGTCTTTCATTTGTCTGGGATATTGAGGTTGAATATTTTTGTTCAATATTTTTCATTCTTGCATGTGCTAATCCAAACAGTAATTGATTTACTGCTCTGAGGTAAACAAAATCTTTTTCATTGCCGTTTTGAGGTCCTTCAAAACCCATAAAAATATCAGTTGCACCTGTTTTTTTAGAGGATATTATATCTTCCCTGACGGGTTTATCTGTTACGTTCATTTGTTCATGATGTTGAGGCAAAACATTTTGTGCAGGTGCATTAAAGTATTTTGAAACAAGCCCGATAGCTTGTGCTTCATCAACTTCACCTGTTATAACTGTTACCATATTCCCCGGATGATAATTGTTTTTATAATAATTTACAACATCATCTCTTGTTAAAGCATCAATGTTCTCTGTTGAGCCGGCAATTAAATCCGGTGCGCTTGATTTAATATTAAATAGATTTTTTAATGTTAGTGTTTGAGCTTTTGTTGTGTCATCAGATAAATACATGTTAATTTCAGAATCGACAATCTTTTTTTCTTTCTCAAGTTTATCTTCAAGAAATTTCGGGGTTTGAAGCATTCCGGCCTGAAGCTTAATTTTTGTTTCAAGGTCTGTATCTTCAAGTAAATTTGATTCTAAAATATAATCTGTTACTGAAAAAGATGTAGATGCGTTAGCATAAGCCCCCATTTTATTTACAGTGTCAAAGATGTTTGTATCCCCAAGAGATTCAGAACCGTTGAATAAATTGTGCTCGATATAATGACTAATGCCGCGATATTTATCAGGCTCATTTAACGACCCTGTATTAACATATGTTTTTACAACAGTTGTTCCTTTTTTCGGAATAATAACTACTTTTTGCCCGTTTGCTAATTTATAATAGTGTGCTGTCAGATTATTCCCAAGATTTATATCTTCAATTTTGTTGTATGAAATTGGTTTATTAATATTGTAATCAGGTGTAACTCTGTTTATATCCAAATTCTCTGTCTGTTCTGCAGGTAAAGGATTTTGCATAAAAGCAGGACTTTGTTTTGTTTTTACAATATTTGAAACATAATTATTTGAAATAATTTTCATAAACACACTACCTTTTATATATAAAAACATTACTGTAATAATTATTGCCACTATTATTAAGTAATGTAAAAAAATGCTTATTGTCATAATATTATTTTAAAGTTAATCGCTAAAAATACCGTCAATATTCTAGTAATTACACAAAAGGGAAAAATATATGGTTGACGGTATTAACAATAGTAAAAAGGCATTAGTTTCAGGTCTTAAAGCAGGACTTCACAAAACTGACTTGGGGGAAAATACAGATAACAAGATGAAATCTTTGTTTGATATTATCGACAAGGATAAAAATGGCGTATTAGACAAGGAAGAAATAAACAAGTTTTATAATGGTGATGGTGAAACAAAAGGGCTTAACCGTAACGGTGATGGTAAAATTACAAGGCGTGAAGCTAAAAAGTTTTTAAAAGCTCATCAGGAAGAACTTAAAAATGCCGGTTTTACCAAAAAGGATATGATTGAAATTCTAAATCAGTTTGCTGCTGATGGTGAAAATATTGAAGGCATGACCGGAGATTCTCAAAAAGGTTATGAGGTAACCTATAAAGATTCTGAAAACAAACGTACTATTGATAAAGACGGTAACTATTCGAATTTTGATAAGGATGGTAACGGCGAAACTTATGATGTAAATAATACTCATCTAAGTTCAACAAAAGTTGATAAAGAAAATAATACCACTACTGTAACATCATATAACAACGGCGAAGAAGAAAGTATTGATAAAGTTGTAACCAAGAAAAATGATGGCAGTGAAACCACAACCGTTCAATACCATGATTTCGGTTCAGGGAGTGAACCTACGACCAAAAAAGTCGAAAAAGGATCGACTGTTGAAAATTACGATATAATAACCGATGAAAACGGTGAAAGAACCGAAAGAATCTTAAATAAAACAATTGATAAAGGTAACGGCGTCAAAGAAGAACATAAGTATGATTATCGTGAAGACGGTTCTTTTACTGAAACAGTTAAAGACAATGCATATCCTGACAATTCAACCGTTTATGATTGCGATAAAGAAGGGCATCATCTGAGTCAGTCAAAAACTGTTGGCGGTAATCAATATTCCGTTGAATATGACGGTAAAGGTAATACAAAGGTTGTTTTGCAGAAAGGTGAGACTTTAGAACAGCTTGCAAAAGAATTCGGATGTAGTGTCGAAGATTTAAAGGTCTTAAACGGAGATAATAAAATCGCTTATGGTGATAATGTAATTGTTCCGAAAGAATTTGAGGCAGATGATGATAAAATTAAAAACAGAAAATCTTCTGCAGATGTGAAATCAGAAGTTAAAGCTGAAGAAGATGCTAAAGAGGCAGAAAGAAAGCATCAGGCTGAAATTGCAGAAAGAAAAAGAGCAATTGCAAAGGCTCAAAGAGAAGCTGAAAATGCTCAATTAAAACCTTTAGGTCTTAAAGATAGAAAAGGTGCCGGAGAAAAAGTCGATGCTCATTTTGGTAAAACTAATCGCCATGTGCAGTTAACAAAAGTAGGAAATGCTGTAAACGGTCGTACTATTTGTAAGGACAAATCCGGCAAATATTATGTTGTTGCACATGACGGTGTAATCTTAAAAGAAGAGTATGTAAAGAGTACAAGTTTATATGCAGCAGGTAATAAGGTTGACTGTGTTGTAAAAGATAAAAACGGTAATAAAACTAATGTGAAATATGCAGAAGTTCCTGGTTATAAAGACAAACATGGCAGAACTCTTGTTGTTGATAAAAACGGTAAGTTTTATCTAAGAGCACATGATGGTTCATTATTAAAATCTGACTATGTTGACCGTGTTGAAAGATCTGATGCTATTCGTGAAGATTCTGCAAAAGCACAGGAAGCTACTTTTGACTTGTTAGATTCTCAAGTCGCATCAGCTGAAGAAGCATTTAATCAACAATTAAAAAATGACGGCTGGGCAGGTGATGTAGCTGACGGAGTAAGTATCCTGTGGGGTTCTAAAAACAGGGCATCAGAAGTTCGCAAAGATTTGGCAAAATTAAGAAGTGATATAGCTGAATGTAAGCTTGCGGCTCAAAATGAGGGTGACGCAGGATTTAAGGCTAAATTTAAAGAAAAATTCGGTATAGATTATAACCAAAATGCGATAGCGGATTATGTTCAAAATCCGTCAGCTGCAAATTATCGCAAAGCATTTGGTACAAAACAACCTATCGGTGAAAGAGTTGCAGAATATAACCAATCGCAGCAAACGGGTGCAGGGGTTGTTAAAACCGGCGTAAAAGTTGCAGGTGCAGTTGCAGTTGGTGTTGCAACAGGTGGTATTGGCGGAGCGGCTTTAGGTGCAGCAATTGTATCCGGAGCTGTTGAAGAAACTGACCGTATGAATATTACCGGAAGTTATACAGATGCACAGGGCAATACTCAAAAAACCGAAGGTACCTTTAGAGAGGGCACTGATCATTTGGAAATCTTGCGTGATGCAGTATTAGATGGCGGTGCGGTATTAGCCGGTGGTCTTGCGGGTAAAGCTGCCCAGGTTCTTGTAAAAGGTACACAAGTTACAAATGCTGCAGGACAAACTGTAAATGTATTAACCAAAGGTCAAAAAGTTGCACAGGCAGGAATTATGACTTCCGGTGACGTTGCTTACGGTGCGGCACAGGAATACATCCAAACCGGAGAAGTATCTGTTGAAGGTACACTTATGAATGCGGCATTAAGTGCAGTTGGTAACGCTGCCAGTGCAGGTGCATTCAAAAAGTCTCCTAAGCCTCAGGGACCTAAAACTCTTGATAATGCAACCGGAAACGGCACAAAAACTACCGGTGGTAAGTTGTCTGATGCAAAATTAGATAAAGTTAAGAATGAAGTCAGAGATGAAATTCGTTCTGGTGCAACTCCTGAACGTACAGCTCAAATCTATAAAGAAGCTGATTTACATCAGGCTGTAAATCGTAAGCAGGGCAGGGAAATTGAGCATGTTGTTGAGCAGGAAGCAGGTTTTGAAACTCATCATAAGCAGAGAACCGAAACCAAAGAGGGCGGTCAGGCTGTTATTGATAAAATAAATGAAAATGTTGAAAGAACATCTGATGCTATTCTAAAAGAGAAAAATTCCGGCGCATTAGCTCCTCATGATGCTGCAACTTTAGAAGATAATCTTGTAAACAATTTGAATACAAAAGAAGAAATTGAACAGTTTAAACAGCAGTTAAAAGAACGTGTTGGTATGGATGAAAAAGGCAGCATGTTCAAATATGAAGTGCAAGGCAAAGATCATGCTGCTGATTTAATCTCAAAAGCAGATAAAAAATTAAAACAGCTTGCAGATTTTGATGAGGTGTTAAATTCGATTCCTGCTCAGGGTGGAATGGGTGATTTAACATCAATAAAATCATTTATAAATAAACCTTCAACAACCGCACAACAATTAGATGAATTGATTGCTAAAATGGAGGCTAATCCGCAGTTAAAGAAATTCGGCGGTACAAAGAAGCTTGTTGCAGACATGAAAGCAAAATCTGAAATGCTGAAAGCTAAAAATATCGCATCAAAAGTTGAAGTACAACCAAAAGTTGAACAACCAAAAGTTGATACACCTGAAATTAATAAAGAAACTATTAAAGATTTAACAAGTAAAATCGATGATGCTCAAATACCTCAACAACATCAGGAATTGTGGAAAACTTCAAAAGAAAATATAGAAGTTATTACAGGAGAGTTATCTAATCCTTCAATTAGTAATTTTAAGGAATTACTTGAAAAAGGACGAATTCTTTTAGCAGATATTAAGAAAATTGCAGATAGTGCAAAAGGTGCGATTAAGGCTAAATTAGAAAGTTTATATAATGAAATAAAAACTATGCTGAATAATGCTAAAAAAGAAATTCAAAATACGCATACAGATGTACTTACTCCAAAACAAAGAGAAAATGTTTATACCCTACGCGAGATATATCACTCGGAATTAAATGATGTGCCAAGTTTAAGAATGGAATATCCTCAGTATAGTCATATGTCTGATAAGGATTTACTTGATTTCTTTAAATTAGATGAAAAGCATGCTGCTTTTGTAAAGAATAGAAAAGATTTATTTGCAAATGGCGATGCAAAATATATGGAACGTGCATATTGGAACGATTCACCTTATGAATTAACAAATAATCATAGTGCATGGAAAATGCACTTATATTCTGTAGATGAACTTGATTATCAGCAGATGGCAGAAGTTGTTTTGCCGTATTTGAATGATCATAAGATCGCACATAAAACTTTGAGTTCAACTGTTAGTCCGGAATTGTTAGCAAAAACTGCCCCTGAACAGACAGGTAAAGCATTTACTATATATCCGCAGTCTCAAGAAGAAATGGCTCAAATAGCAAAAGATTTAGATAGGTTAATAAGAGAGCATAATCTTACTACTAATAAGTCCCATATTACAGGAGATAATCAATTGGGCAACTCCGGGCGTTTATTTTATAGATATGAATTCCCTACCGGGAAATTAAAAGATAGAATATATCATCCGGGAGAACGTGCTCCATATGATGGGAATCGTGGAGAAGGTCAATATCTTGCTCACGATATGACTCCTGCAGATGATCCGTGGTTAAATTTTGACCCATCAAATCCAAAGTCAAAACCTGGGCAAGCTGAGAATATTGAATTATCTATAGAAAATTCTTCTTATATTGTAGAAGAAGGTCAATTTGAGGTTGCGGCAGATGTTTCTGCTGAAGCTAGGCCAATGTTAATGTATAAGGTCAGAACGGCTAATGGTACTGAAGTTTTTATAACTGCACCTAAAGATGCAACTATGGCAGAAATTAACGCAAGTTTAAAAGAAACTTTAAAAAATCAAACAATCGATGCAAGAAAATTTAGTAATACTAATATGCAAAAACTTGTTGGTAAGACACCTCAAGGTGAATTGCGTTCAAGATTGCTTGATTTAGATTCGGCGATTAATTCATTACCTGAAGGTCAAATAAAATCATATGTTGATAGTCGATTAAATGAAGTAAAAAGTTTAAATGATTTGTTTGAAATAGAAACATTAATTGATGCTTATAATGAATCTGCCGGAAATTATGTTCATTATCAGAATTTATACAGAACAAAAGATGGTAAGCAAGTTAAAGTTAAATCAGATGCTGCAAAAATGAATGCTTTTATAAAAGATAAAAGTGGAAAACATCAAGTTGTAAATGCAATAAATAGTTATGCAGATGAAGCTTTAACCGCAAAACACAGAGTTGATATATTTAAAGGGGATAATGTTTCCTCTCAAAAAATGTATTCTACTAAAAAATATATAAAAGAACATCCGAATTCTGAAATGTCGGAACACCTCTATAATGAATACGTATCAAATAGATTTACCAAACATCCTGAACTTGGTCAGCAATTACTTGATATTAATAAGAAATATGGTGTAAAATTATTTGTTCCTAGTAAATATTCCAAAAACAGAATGGAAACATCATTAGCTTATATAACAGAAGAATTAGACAATTGGAACACTGCAAGTAATGCAACCGCAAAAATGCCGGCGATAATTGATTTTAATACTGCAAATGTCGCATGGTATGATACCCGTTCTGCCTATGGACAAAGTGCAGCTAGTGCTTATTCTGAAAGAGCATCAGGATCTTTAGCTTTTCATGATATGGATAAACAAACAATTGCGCAGTCTATGCGACATGAACTAACTCATACAAATGATCAAACCAGAGTTGGTAAAAAAATTCCGGAAAAGTACAACCTTGATGAAATAATGCCAAAGAAAACAATTATTAGAAATGGTAATGAAGTAAAAGTTCCGGATTTCGAAAATTGTATGTATGTTGATGAGTTTAGAGCTGCCGGGTTGCCTGAAAACAGAATTGCGTATGCATATAATAATCCTGCTGAATTTATTGCGCGTGCATCAGAAGGTGATATGAGTAAATATTCTCCGGAATTTAAACAAATGCTGATTGATTTCGGTATGCCGGAATGGATGTTTAAGATGCAGCCAAAAGATGCAATGTAATATGATTACGATATTATTAAAAAGCAGGAATAACGTAAGTTTTTCCTGCTTTTTGATATGATAAATAAATTAAAATTTTATATTACAAAATGTTAACATTTATCCTTTTAAAAAGGCAATTTTTCAGGGTTTATATACTTTATATATATAAGAGAGATTTAATAAGAGAGAGATTAAAATTATGTTAGCAAATCCACAACAAGCTTTTGGTTCTATTGTTAAACCATCAAAAAGAAGAAGACCTGTTAAAGAATTTACTTATTTGGACAAAAAAGACAGACAAATGAGATTCAATAACGGAAAAGATCCGATTTATTATATATTTGATTGTATTGAAAACAGACCTGTCAGCAAGTTAGCTAAAGAGTTTGTTGAAGATTCAATATTTGATGTTGTTAATTTTATTTCAAAAGTGGTTGGATAATCAGGAAAAAGAGAAAGATAAAGTTAAGGAAAAGGATAGGAAAATTTATTAAAAAGCGGTCTTATAAAAGACCGCTATTAATTTTATAATTGTTTTTATATTCTGTTATTCCAAACTCCGCCTTTTCTGTCAACAAATGCATCGTAGAATGACCAAATTCTGAAAACACCTGTCAAACCCAAAACGGCGTGTGTTACATTCTTTTCATAACCGTTATCATTTACGGCTTGCCCGATGCCCGGCCAAATAAGAAGTGATAATAAACTTGCACCGACTGATCTGCCAGAAATTTTGCCGTTTGTACCATGTGTACCTGCAAATGCCGGTGGAATTACCCCTGCCAACATAAATATTGACAATGCTAAAACTAAGATCTTTTTCATATTTTACCCCTTTTCTTAATCAAATAAAGAATTTATTTTGTCCGTAATATCTTGCGGATCTATTTCTGCTGTAACTTTATTTACATCTTGTGCAATTTGATACAATTTTGCAGCTTCAATCTTGTCGCCTGTAATTGCAATTGAGCGGGCAAGATTAAAATGTGCAAGTGCGTAGTTCGGATTATACTCAACTGCTTTTTTAAACATTTCAATCGCGTTTTGTACTCTGCCCAAATCATCAAGATAAATTACACCAAGATTGTTGTATGCAATTGAGTATGTTTTATCATATTCTATTGCGTGTTTGTATTCCCTTATTGCTTCGTCTGTATCACCTTTTCCCCAGTACAAAAATCCTAAATTACAATGAATTTTTGCATTCTTCGGTTCAAGCTCAAGGGCATTTCTGTATACAGTTAAAGCATTTTCGTAATCTTCTTTATCGTAAAATGCACTTCCGAGGTTGATATATATATCAATATCTTCCGGAGTCATTAAATATGCACTTTGATATGATGTAATAGCTGCATCAAGATCCTGTTTGGTTTCCTGAAATACAAAACCCAGTGTCTGATTGACTACACTTGTCCATTCTTTGTTAGGGTTTAGTGTAATAGCCGTCTGAAAATGGGATACCGCACCGTCAACATCTCCTTTAATATAAAGTATATTTGCCAAATTTGAATGATATTCAGGCATAT
Source organism: uncultured bacterium (assembly GCA_902788345.1). Classification (GTDB taxonomy): domain Bacteria; phylum Cyanobacteriota; class Vampirovibrionia; order Gastranaerophilales; family Gastranaerophilaceae; genus Zag111. The sequence continues at coordinate 100,426 of CADAJP010000001.1, forward strand.
TTGGCATGATTTTAATAAGTTTTTCATATATATCGACAGCGTTATCATAATCGCCTAAATCTTCGTATGCTTTACATAAATGTCTGTATGCCGGGATATTCAAGCTGTCAAGCCATATTGCCATTTTGTATTCGGTTATTGCATCTTCATATCTGCCAAGAGAAGAATATATATCTCCCAAAAGGCAATATAGCGGAACAAAGCCCGGAGCTTTGTCAACTGCTTCTATATATATATCAAGCGCATTTTCTATTCCTTTTGTCTGAACAGCTATAAAACCTTTAAAAAGTACCGGAATAAATTTTATGTATGAAAATGATTCTTTTACTCTTTTTATTGCATCCTGATCAAACGGAAGTGTCAGTATAGACATTATATGTTCATAAAATGCTTTAATTTTATTCTTTACTATTCTGAATGATGAAACCTGATAAAGACTTTTTAGCAGGTAATGAGCACAAGAACTTGATAAAGGTGCATATTTAACTGCAAGTTTTGCATTTTCTATTGCATCCGTAAATCTTGCTTTTTTAGTGTATGTTTCAGCAAGCATATAGTATGCTTTTGCATATTTCGGATTTTTTTTGATTGCATTATTAAAGTAATTAACTGCTTTATCTAAATCGCCTTTATGAAATTGTGCTACCCCTATTTTGTAATATATTTCAGGGGTATCTACAGATTCTAAAGCCAATTGGTATTCAGTTATTGCCTCGTCAATATATTGGCTTGATGAATATATATCAAGATGCCATGTAAGGTATAAATCCCCCAGTCGTAAATGTAATTTGGCATTTGTAGGGTCTTTTTGAAGTCCGATTTGACATAATTCAATTGCTGACTTTACATTCCCTGTTTTTACTTCTTTTTTTATCTTATTTTCAAGTATTTTTGTTTCGTTTTTCATAGCATCCCCTTATCCTTATTGTAATGAAGTATAATTAAAAAAGCAAGTTCTTAATGAGTGTAAATAAGTTATTTCCGTTTTTGTGATATTATTGTCTGGTAAATAATAAAGGATGTGTTATGGATAAAATTGATAAAGCGATAGAATGTTTTAATAAAAAAGACTGGAACGGTGCAATTGATTTGTTTACTTCCGTATTGGAAACGGATACCGGTAATGCGGAAGTTTATAATAATTTAGGCTTGTGTTATGCAAATATTGATAATGATGAAAAAGCCGAAAAAAATTATTTGAGAAGTATCGAACTCAATTCAAGAATACCGCAGACATATATAAATCTTGTTGATGTTTATTACAGGCAAAAAAGATTTGAAGAAGGGATAAATATTTTATCATATGCTATTGAAAATCTTCCTGACGATTTAATCTTTAGGCATTATCTTGCAAGATTTTATATGGAGGATGCAAAAAGAGATCTTGCGATTGATGAATTAGAATATATACTAGATAAACAGCCTGATAATTATGATGCTTATTATGATTTAGGCAGAGTATATTTTGAACTCGGAAATTATGATTCTGCAATCGAAAATTTTGAAAATATACTTGAATACAAAGATGAGAATGAATGGATATATTACTATCTAGGAGAAGCATATCAGGCAAATGATGAAATAGATAAGGCTTTATCGAATTTTTTAAAAGCGATTGCAAGAAATAATAAACTTGCCGTTGCATATAAAAAAGCTGCAATTTTATATATGGCAAGAGAAGATTATGATGATGCCATTGAATATTTTGAGGACTACATGAATATGGATATTCCTCAGGAAGAAAAAGATAATATTAAAAAAATTATTGAACGCATAAATAGGTTGAAAGACAGCGTATAATGAAAGAAAAGTACTGGATAGCGTTTTCATCTATAGAACAAATTGACAGCAGATTTATAAAAAGACTGTATGATTATTTTGGTGATATTGAAAAAGCATTCAATTGCAGTCTGACTGAACTTGAAAATATTGACGGACTAAGAGTTCAAAAAGCTCAGGAATTTATAAAGTTAAGAGATAAAGTTGATGTTGATAAGACTTTTGCGAATATCGAAACCAAAGGGATAAATTTTCTGACGCTGGAAGATGAAAATTATCCGGCTATGCTTAAAAATATCGAAAATCCCCCTGCTGTTTTGTATTATAAAGGTAAATTATCAGAATGTAATTTGAATAAAACTCTTGCTGTAGTCGGATCACGAAAGGCAAGTTCATCTGCAAGAGATAATTTAAGGAATATAATTTCAGGTTTGGCTAATACTGATATATGTATTGTGTCCGGTTTAGCTTCCGGAATTGATACGGTTGCTCATACTTCCGCAATTGAAAATAATTTAAAAACTATAGGAGTAATTGCAAGCGGTTTTGACTATATTTATCCGACACAAAATAAGACATTGTATGAAAATATAGAAAACGGTTACGGCGCAGTTGTAACAGAATACTATCCGTCTTTTGAGCCAATAAAATTCAGATTTCCGCAAAGGAACAGAATAGTTTCGGGGTTATCATACGGAACACTTGTTGCGGAAGCATCTTTAAAAAGCGGAGCATTGATAACCGCTAATCTTACTCTTGAACAAGGCAGAGAGTTGATGTGTATTCCCGGAGAGATTTCTAATGTAAATACTCAGGGCATATATAAATTACTCAAAAACGGTGCGACTATGGTGACGGAAAGTCAGGATATACTGGATGCTTTAAATTGGGAAATTCAGAAAGAATATGAACAAAAGCAGCTTGCTTTACCTACACTTACACCTGAAGAAGACATAATATATGATAATTTGAGTGTGGAAGAAAAGGGAGTTGATGAACTTTTGAGTGTAACAGGTTTGAGTTTTGAAAATTTACTAATGAACTTGACAACGATGGAACTTAAAGGCATAATAAAACAAGTAGATGGGGATAGATATAAGAAATGTCAGTAATATTCTGCGTTTCTTGTTAGTGATTATAATTACAGAAGGTTATTAAAAATGGCAGCACAAGAGAAATCTTTGGTAATAGTCGAATCACCGGCAAAATCAAAAACTATAAAAAAAATCTTGGGAGATAGTTTTCAGATAGAAGCCAGTTACGGACATATCCGTAATTTGCCGACTAAAGATGCTGCAACAGAAAATCTTGGTTTTGATGTAAACAATAATTTTGAACCAAAATTCGAGATTATTCCGGGTAAACAGCAGGTTGTAAGAAAACTCAATGACCTGGCTAAAAAAGCAGGCAAAATATACCTTGCATCCGACCCCGACCGTGAAGGAGAAGCTATCGCATGGCATGTGCGTCAGATATTAAAAGTACCTGATGATAAAATATACAGAATTGTATTTAATGAAATTACGCCAAAGGCTGTGAAGTATTCCGTTGATAACCCGAGAGGGATTGATATGGATATGGTAAAAGCCCAGCAAACAAGACAAATTCTTGATAAGCTTGTAGGTTATAAGTTATCTCCTGTTTTGTGGAAAGAAATGGGTAACAGAAAACTCTCTGCAGGCAGAGTACAGTCAGTTGCACTGCGTATGATATGCGAAAGAGAAGAAGAAATTGAAGCATTTAAGCCTCAGGAATATTGGTCTATACATGCTCTATTGGATAAAGACGGTAAAACTTTTGAAGCTGAGCTTTCAAAAATAAAAGGTAAATCAGTTGAGAAAACTGTTAAAAATCATGAGGAAGCTCAAAAAATTGTTGATTATTTGTCTAATCCTTCATCAGAATATAATGTTTCAAAGGTTACTAAAAAAACTATAAAAAGAAAACCAACTGCTCCGTTTATCACTTCAACAATGCAGAGAGCCGCAAGTTCAAAACTCGGTTTTGGAGTTTCAAAAACCATGCAGGTGGCTCAAAAACTTTATGAAGGTATTGAACTTGAAAACGGTACTCCTGTCGGTTTGATTACTTATATGAGAACCGACTCTGTTCGTGTATCTGATGATGCGCAGAATATGGCACATGATTTTATTCTTCAAAATTACGGCGAAGAATATTATCCAAAAACTGCCAATATATATGCCAAAGGCAAGCAGAATGTTCAGGACGCACACGAAGCTATTCGCCCTGCGTATCCTGAAAGAACTCCTGAGAGCATAAAACAGTATCTTGATAATGATCAGTATAAACTGTATAAGCTGATTTGGGAAAAGTTTATGTCTTCTCAAATGGCTCCGGCTGAAATTGCAAATAAATCAATTGAAATTGAAAGCGGAGATTATACTCTTAAAGCGGGTACAAGCAAGGTTACATTTGACGGCTTTTTAAAACTTTATAATGATGATGAAGATGAGGAAAATAAAGAAGCAGATGCCAAAATCCCTGATCTTGATAAAGGGGATAAGGTTGTATGTAAAAAGGTAGAACCAAAACAACATTTTACTCAGCCTCCTCCAAGATATAACGAAGCATCATTAGTTAAAGCTCTTGAAGAATACGGTATCGGTCGTCCTTCTACATACGCGACAATTATTACAGTTATTCAGACAAGAAAATATGTCGAGAAGAAGAACAAGGCTCTTTATCCGACATTATTGGGGCGTGCTGTTTCAAAACAGCTGGTGGCAGAATTTGCGGATATTATGGATTATAAATTCACTGCAGGCATGGAAGCAAAGCTTGACGAAATAGCGGATAAAAAAGTTGAATGGATAAAAGTTTTAAATGATTTTTATAAGCCTTTTATGGACGAGGTTAATGCTGTTATGAAAACAGCTCAAAAGGTTACTGTTGAAACAAAAGTTACCTGCCCAAACTGCGGAAAACCGATGGTATTAAGAACAAGTAAACAAGGCTCTCAATTTTTAGGATGCAGTGGTTACCCTGAATGTAAGACTGCTATGTCATTAAATGTTTTGCAGGAAATGGAAAATGAACAGGACGAAGATACAAATCAAACTTCTGCAGAAGTTTGCGAAGAAAAATGTGAAAAATGCGGAAGTCCTATGGACTTTAAAATCGGGCCTTATGGCAAATATTTAGAATGTACTTCTTCTGAATGCAGACACAGAAAACCTTACAGAAAATCTACCGGTGTAGCTTGTCCGAAGTGTGGTAAAGGTACTATTGTTGAACGAAAATCAAAACGAGGAACTGTTTTCTACGGGTGTGATCAATATCCTGAATGTAATTATGTATTGTGGAATGAGCCGACAGGTGAAAAGTGCCCTCTTTGCGGTGAAATGCTTGTTAAAAAAGTGTTGAAAAACGGTGAAGTAATTTGCTGCTCTAGTATAAAATGTAATTATAAGCAGGAAGCTGATTCATAGTTGTGTTTACTTTATGAGTTTTTTTTAATAATATTGTTCTATGAAACGCTTTTATATACAGACAATGGGCTGTAAGTCAAATCAGTTTGAAACCGCTCTTGTCAAAGAAAATCTTATAAATAACGGTTTTGAGGAAAGTGATGATATAAAAAATGCTGATTTTTATATCCTAAATTCCTGCTCTGTTACTCATAAAAGTGATAATGAAGCTTTTTATCTGTTGAGGTCAGCTAAAAATAAAAATCCGGCACTCAAAAATGTCTTAACGGGTTGTATTGCTCAAATTGAAAAAGATAAATTATTAGAATATGATTTTGTTGATTATGTTATCGGTAATGATGATAAGCTAAATCTTTATAAATTTCTGAAAGAAGAAGAAACTCTTTGCGTTTCTGATATTATGCATCAGGATAAATTCAGCGAGGTAGCACTTTCTGATTTGTCAAAAACAAGGGCAAGTTTAAAGGTGCAGGATGGCTGTGACAACAGGTGTTCATACTGTATAATTTGGAAAGCTAGAGGAAAAAGCCGCAGCGCGTCATTAGATTTTGTTGTAAATCAGATAAATAATTTTAGCAAATCCGGTTTTAAGGAAGTTGTTATAACCGGTATTCACATTGGCCAGTGGGGGAAAGATATTGGTTTAGGGTTTATTGATTTAGTAAAAGCAATAGAAGAAAGAACTTCTATCGAGCGATTTCGTTTAGGTTCTTTAAATCCGACAGAAATTAATGATGATTTAATTGAGTATTTATCAAAGTCAAAGAAATTCTGTCCGCATTTTCATCTTTCTTTGCAGTCCGCAAATGATAAAACTCTAAAATCAATGAACAGATTTTATAGCGTTGATTTTTATTTAAAACAAATAGAACAGATAAAACGCACATTTGATAATGTTTTTATTGGAAGTGATATTATTGCGGGTTTTGCCGGTGAAACTGATGAGGATTTTCAAATTACCGTTGAAAATTTAAAAAAGTCAGGACTTACTCAAATTCATACTTTCCCTTATTCTGTCAGAAAGGGTACGGTGGGTGAATCTATGCCTGATCAGGTAAGTGATTCCGTTAAAAGCCAAAGGGCAGATATTATAAAATCGATTTCAAAGGAAAAATATTCAAGGTTTGTAAATGATAATATAAATACTTTGCACGAGGCCCTGATTGAAAAGCACAGAGATAAGCACAGCGGTTACTTAAAAGGGGTTACGAGAAATTATTTAACTGTGCAGATAAATTCTGATCGTGAAGATTTATATAATACGCTGCAAAATGTGAAAATAATTGATTACAAAAACGGTATTTTGTATGCAGAATTAGTATAAAATAGCCGTTTTGTCTTAGCCGGTTTTTCTTATAATTGTTATCTGAAACGGTAATGTTATTTATTATTAAAATTTTTATACTTGTAATATCAGTTCTTGCAGACAATTAATAAGGAGGCATTATGAAAAAGATATTACCGTTTTTTACTTTATTGGCATTTTTAGCTGTTCCTCAGGGTGCATTTGCGTGGTCGTATGACGGGTTAGGCAGTTTAAATCCTTTTACAAACTTTGGCAGAGGTTTTGGTAATGATTGCGGATGTAAAGTTGAACGATGTCATAGACCAAAGCTGACAAAATGCGAAAAGCTGCACGGTGTTAAAATTATCAGGGGTAAAAACACCGGCTGTGCTGCACCTGTTGAACCTATTTACATGGATACTTATAACAGTTGTCCCGGTTGCCGCAGAGCTTTTTAAAGAAAAATTAAAACCGTCTGTATTGTCAGGCGGTTTTTTTTGACTTTTATTTTTTTATCGTTAAATCATTTGGTGGATACATTTTTTAAAATAATAATGTATTATATTTGTGTAGTACTTGGGAGGTGGTAAGTACATGTTTTCAAAAATGATTCAAAGTATGTTGAATTCAGGCGGTAAGGCGGCGGCTATGCAGCGTGCTACTCACCTTAATAATTATGTAAATCATGCCACAAATAAAGTTAATCCTGACAGAATCATATCATCTAATCCAAATTCTCTTGATGCTATTTATCCGTCAGGTTCAACGATTGAATCTTTTGAGAAAGTCTTATCAGGTACTACAAAATCAAATTTTGGTTCTTTGCTTTTAAATCCGGCTTCTTTAAAGGTTAAAGGAAATGTTTACGGCAGCAGTTCAAATGATATTAGTACTGATACAGTTACAAACGAAGTTTTAAGAAGGGCTATACAGGAAGTTAATGATGCAACAAGGGATTATTCTCAATCTTCAGTAGCTCCGTCAAAATCTCAACTTTTAGGAATGATAAATAAAATATCAAGAGATAACGGGGTTGATGAAAAACTTGTTCAGGCTTTGATTAAGCAGGAATCAGGTTTTAATCCGAATGCAAAATCAAAAGCCGGAGCAATGGGGTTAATGCAATTAATGCCGACAACTGCAAAAGCTCTTGGGATAAAAGATCCTTATAATGCAGCTCAAAATGTTGAAGGCGGAGTAAAATATTTGAAATCTATGCTGCAAAAATATAATGGCAATGTGATTTTGGCACTTGCGGCGTATAATGCAGGGCCGGGTGCTGTTGACAAGTTTTCCGGAGTTCCTCCGTATAAAGAAACTCAAAATTATGTAAAGAATATTTTGGCAAATTATCTGTAAATTTTAAATAATAAAAATTTTTAAATTTTTGTGTATAATTTCATTATGAAGAAAGAAATTTCAGACAAAGTCATAAACAGGTTGACTCTTTATCATTGTATTTTGCAGGATTTTATAAAAAATGATGAAGAATATATCTCAAGCGGACAAATTGCCTCACTTTTGCGTATAGATGATTCTCAGGTAAGAAAAGATATTAATCTTTTGAATAAATCAGGCAAATCCCGTGTCGGTTATATAGTAAAAGAGTTAAAAAAGTCTATCGAAACAACTCTTGGGTTTTCAAAAACAAAAAGAGCTTATATTGTAGGGGCAGGTAATTTAGGTATGGCTCTTGCAAACTATAATAATTTCAGTAATTACGGACTTAATATTGTAAGTTTATTTGATAATGATCCGGATAAAATCGGCAGAGAAATTAACAATAAAAAAATTCTTGATATTAAGGAACTTCCTATTTATGTTTGGCAGCATTACATCGATATTGCAATATTGACTGTTCCTGCCCAGTTTGCCCAAAGCAGTGCACAGTTTCTTGTAAATGCCGGGATCAAGTATATTTGGAATTTTACTCCCACGGTATTAAAAGTTCCTGATGATGTTCAGGTATGGAACGAAAATCTTATGGGTAATTTTTTACAGTTTACCTATGATATTAATTAGCTTTAAGCGCAAAAAAAATTTTGTTTGTTTTTAATACAAATATGAATATTTCGAATTACAATAATATAAGTTTTGGACAAAAGGTTCCAACAGCATCTTTATTAAAAATGGGTGCCGGTGTTTATGATTTTGAAGATGCAAAAAATTTGTGCAGTTTTATTGACAACAGATTTCCCGGAAATGTCGGTTATTATAAAAAAGCTGTCAAATATGCAAATTCAATTGCTCAAAAAAATGAAAACGTAAATCAGATGCTTGAGTCTTTAAAGGAATTGCCAAGCAAAAAGGATAAACTTACTGTTATAAGAAAAATGGTAATGGCAACCGGCAGTGAAATTGATGTTGTTATTTAATTAACTCTGATGCATTGTACGAGCTTCTGACAAGCGGGCCGATTTGAAAATGGCTAAAACCGGCTTCTTTTGCCATTTGTTTTAAAGTGTCATATTCTTCCGGTGTGTAGTATTTAGCAACCGGCAGGTGCATTTTTGACGGCTGAATGTATTGACCTATTGTAAGAATATCGCATCCTGCGTTTTTTAAGTCGTTCATTGTTGATTTTATTTGGTTGTAGGTTTCTCCTAAACCAATCATAAGTCCTGATTTTGTTGTAATATTACTGTTCTGTTTGATGTAACTTAATACTTCCAGCGAACTTTCGTAATTCCCTTGCGGTCTTGCGGTTTTAAAGATTTCTTTAACTGTTTCAATATTATGATTAAAAACATCAGGCTTTGCGTTTATTATTGTGTTTAAAGCTGTTTTATTGTTTTTAAAGTCGGGGGTGAGAATTTCTATTTTTATATCAGCTGATATTTTTCTGATTTCTTTTATACATTGTGCAAAATGTCCTGCTCCGCCATCTTCAAGGTCATCTCTTGTTACAGAGGTTATTACGGCATATTTTAGCCCGAGTCCTTTTATCGCTTTTGCAATGTGTGTCGGTTCTGAAAAATCAAGAGGATCCGGTTTTGCACAGGTTATATTACAATATTTGCAGTTTCTTGTGCAGTTTTTGCCCATTATAAGAAATGTTGCGGTATTTTTTGTGTAACACTCATTTTTATTTGGGCATCTTGCGTTTTCACATACTGTGTTAAGACAATATTCTTTTAAGGCTCTGCGGACTTGTCTTGTTGTATCGGTATCTATTATTGGTCTTTTAAGATATTCCGGTAATCTCGTGTGCAAAATTTTCTCCTTTTTTTATTAAAATTATATAACAAATTTATTTTTGTTTGGTTTTATGTTATAATATATTTTAGAATGTAATATAAAATGATAGATAACAGGAGTTAAAAATGAAAAAGACAGCATTATTAGTATTATCAGCAATGATTTTATCACCTGCGGTTGTTATGGCTGCTGAACCGTTATTGCTTCAGCCGTTACATACAACAGTTTTGTCAAGCTCTCCGGCAACATATGATTCTACCACAACAGAAGTACAGGCAAAATCTCCAATCGGAGGCGGTGTTTACGAAGCAACATATACACCATCAACAACATTTGATTATGGAGAAAATATGATTCCGCAAAATGCTGCTGCAAAAGGTGAACCTGTACCTGTTCAAACTGAACCGAGAGTTCGTATTCAGACAAAACAAAGAAGTCAGGGTAATTCTTACTGGAATCCCGGCGGAAAAGGTACAAAATCATATTTCTAATATGAATCAAAATTATAGAAAAAAGAGGTATATACAAATACCTCTTTTTTTTTGTAAATAATTTGTAAAATATGCATATTTAAGGTAGATTTAATATATACAAAACTTGGAGAGAAATAAGCTTTATGAATATTAAAATGTCAAGAAAGAAATGGGCAATTGTTGTATTAGCCGTCATAATTGTTCCTATTGTTTATAATAAATTGTCAGGACTTGTTATGGGCTTGATTCAGCAACAAATGATGAGGCTGCCAAAAGAGGTTGTTGTTGATAGCCCGACTATTATTGATTCTAATATAAATGCTGAATCAACAGGCAGAGTTGAAGCAAAATATTCAATTGATGTTATGGCGCGTGTTGCCGGTTTTCTGAATAAGAAATTTTTTAAAGAGGGTGATTTTGTAAAGAAAGGACAGCTTTTATTCCAAATTGACCCGCAAGAATTTCAACTTGAAGTAAAAAATTCTCAGGCAAATGTTGATCAGTATCGTGCATTACTTTTAAATTCTCAGCAAGAACTTGACAGAGCCAATGCACTTATAAAAGAAGATTTAATCAGTCATTCTCAGGTTGATCAGTCTTTAGCATTGAGAAATCAAAATCAGGCATTATTAGATTCTGCAAGACAAAAATTGCAGCTGGCAAAAGTTAATTTAAGTTATACTTCAATAAAATCCCCAATTGACGGCAGAATAGGTAAAATTAAAATAACCGAGGGTAATTATGTTACCTTAACTTCCGGTCCGCTTGTAAATGTTTCAAGTGTTGATCCTGTTTATGTTACATTCAGCCTCCGTCCTACTGATCTTGTAAAACTGCTTAAAGCAAGTGATAAATTCAAAGATGTTCAGGTTAAAGCTCAATTTGATGATGGTAATTGGTATCCTGAAATCGGCGTTGTTGATTTCGTTGATAATCAAATTGACAAAAATTCCGGATCTATTCAGATGCGTGCAACTTTTGCGAATCCAAAAGGGTGGTTAGTTCCGGGTGATTATGTGAAGGTTGAACTTATTGCTCCTAAAGAAATTTCATTTATGACTGTACCTCAGTCAGCTACAAAGGGTGATGCTATGAGCGGTTATTATGTATGGACTTTAGGTAAAGATAACAAAGTTGTAAGAAAAGATATAAAAGTTACTGATGAACTTGAAAATAACTGGATTGTAGAATCAGGACTTAATAAGAGGGACAAAATTGTTGTTGCGGGTATTCAAAATATTATGGCTGAAGGTCAAAAAGTTAAAACCGTAACAAAAGAAGAATATGATAAAAAGCAAAAGAAATAAGTTTATTTAACGATTATGGATATTATTTAGAATGAAAAAATTTATAGAAAAATCAAAATTATATTTCTTTATACAAAAACCGAGATTTGCACTTGTAATTTCAATTTGTATTGTATTAATCGGGTTAATTTCTTTACTTGGTTTAAAACAGGAAAGTTATCCTGATGTTACCCCACCGCAAATTCAGGTCAGTGCAAATTACATGGGAGCCAGTGCAGAAGTAATTGAATCTTCCGTTGCATCTGTGTTAGAACAAAAATTAAACGGGGTAGAAAATCTTACCTATATGACTTCTACTTGTTATGACGGGATGTATCAGCTGAAATTATTTTTTAAGGTTGGAACAGATAAGAACGTAAACCTTATGAATGTTCAAAATCGTATTCAACAGGTTCAATCACAACTTCCGGAAGATGTGCAGAGAACCGGTGTTACGGCAATAACCCGTACTTCAAGTTCAGGTGCGTTAATTCTTACATTGTTCCCTGAACGTGGTAATTGGTCACAGCTTGATTTAACGAACTATGGTTCTATATATATTAAAGACGAGTTGAAACGTTTGGTCGGTGTAGCGGATGTAGATGTATATGGTGCCGGTGATTATTCTATGAGAATATGGCTTGATCCTCAAAAAATGGCGGGGTTAAATGTCTCTACAAGTGAAGTCAGGGCGGCTATTCATGCTCAGAATACTCAGGTTACTGCCGGTGCTTTGGGACAAAGACCGACAGATGATGAACAGGCTTTGCAGATTACCCTGAAAACTAAAGGGCGTTTGCAGGATGTAAAAGAGTTTGAAAATATTATTATTCGTTCAAATATTGACGGTTCAAATGTAAGAATAAAAGATATAGCAAAAGTTGAATTAGGTGCGCAGACATATCAGAATCTGGGGCTTATTGACGGTAAACCGTCTGCGGTTATTGTTATTTCACAGCTTCCGGATGCCAATATTATTGAAATGTCAAAAGCTGTTCATAAAAAAGTTGACGAATTAAACTCAAGATTAAATAACGGTTTAAAAATTATTACCGTAAAAGATGATGCCGATTACATTGAAGAATCTATGTCAGAAGTAGAATTTACAATACTTTTAACGGGGTTAATCGTTGTTTTGATTATTTATCTGTTTTTGGGTGACGGAATGGCTACACTTGTTCCTTGTGCAACAATTCCTGTATCCTTAATCGGTACTTTTTTTGCGTTAAAGATGTTTAATATGTCTATAAATCTGTTGTCATTATTTGCGCTTGTTTTGGCGGTAGGTGTTGTTGTTGACGATGCGATTGTTGTTATAGAAAATGTAAAAAGACATATTGAAGAAGGTCAAAATGCAATAGTTGCAACCCAGCTTACGATGGAAGAAGTCGGGTCTTCGCTTGTTGCAATGGCAATGGTTCTTATGGCGGTATTTGTACCTATTATATTTATGACAGGTATGACAGGTGTTATGTATAAACAGTTTGCCGTTTGTATTGCTGTTTCTATTGCGATTTCTGCAATTTGCGCATTATCATTGTCGCCTGCTATGTGTTCTCATTTTTTAGGCAGAGAAAAGCTACAGGAACCTTTAGAACATGATAATAGTCTTTCCGGTCATTATAGAAGAATAATTTTACGAATTTCAAAAAGAACTATGCGTTATGTTGTTAAATTTAATCAGTTTTTTGATAAAGTTGAAAACTTTTATATGGAATTTGTTGAAAAGTTTGTTTATGACAAAAAATTGGTTATAATTTCATATTTGGCAATAGTCTTGCTTGTTGTTGGTGCTTTTAAATTCACTTCAACGGGTTTCATTCCAGATGAAGACCAAAAGGTTTTGATTGCGGCAATTACATTGCCTGATGGTGCGTCTTTACCAAGAACTGAAAAGGTTGCACGCAGATTTATTGAGCAGGTTGGTAAAATTGATGGTGTTGATAAATCAAAGCTTACTGTTTTTGGCGGAAACGGTGCATCAAATTCGGCTTTTGCAATTATTTTGCTTGACGGTTATGATAAACGTAAAATAGGCCCTGTGAAATGGGTAATAAGAAAGATTCAGGGTAAAGAAACTAACCTTTCTCATGTAGCTATTTTGTCAAAAATAAGACAAATTGCTGCAGGAATTAAAGAGGCATCTATTATTTCTTTCTCTCCTCCTGCAATTCAGGGTATGAGTATGATGGGTGGTTTTGAATTTCAGATGCTTTCGCAGGGTGATTATACTCCTCAGCAAATGGAAGTCTGGGCAAATAAATTAATTTCAGAAGCAAATCAGGATAAATCCTTGTCAAATGTAAATACGACATTCCAGGCAAATGTTCCTCAGTATATTCTTGACATTGATTATGCGAAGGCATTAGCTCAAAATGTTGATTTGCAAGAATTATATGCAACTTTGGCTTCAATGCTCGGAACATATTATGTAAATGACTTTAATAAATACGGCCGTGTTTTCAAAGTTGAATTGCAGGCATTAAGCAAATTCAGAGATAAAGCAACCGATTTGCAGGGGATTTATGTAACAAACAGAAACGGTGTTCAGGTTCCTGTGTTGTCGTTAATGTCTTTAAGACAAACAATTGGTACGGCATCTATTACAAGATACAACCTTTATACATCTGTTCAAATTCAGGGACAGCAGAGTCCCGGTAAAAGTACCGGTGATGCTATGAAAGCGATGGCGGCCGTAGCTAAAAGAGTCTTGCCTTCTGATATGACTTTTGACTGGTCGGGAACTTCTGCGCAGGAAAGAGAGGCTTCCGGTCAGACCATTATGATTGTATCTTTTGCGCTGATATTTGTATATTTATTTTTGGTTGCTCTTTATGAGAGTTATACAATTCCGCTTGCAGTATTGTTAATTTCGCCTGTAGCAGCATTGGGTGCATTGTTGTTCCAGCTTATGATCAATCAGGCTTTTGATATATATTCTCAGGTTGGTATGATTACTCTTGTCGGTCTTGCCGCAAAGCAGTCTATTTTGATTGTTGAATTTGCAAAAGTTCAGCATGAGGAATATGGATTAAGTGTAAAAGATGCGGCAATGAAAGCTGCGAAGTTAAGGTTTAGGGCAATTATGATGACAGAACTTGCATTTATTATCGGTGTATTGCCTATGATATTTGCAAGCGGAGCAGGTGCTAATTCAAGAATTTCCGTTGGCTCTACTGTATTTGGCGGTATGGTTGCTGCGGCTACTTTGGGGGCAGTTTTAACCCCTGCATTTTATGTTATCGTTCAGGAATTTGTTGATAAGTTCCCTAAACGTCAAATTACGGAAAAAGATTTGGAGATTAAGTAGTAATGAAGTATGCTTTAAAAATAATTATAATAGCTTTTATTATATCGGCAGGTATTTGTGCTGATGCAAAAAAGGTTAAAGATAAATCTTCTGTAAAAAAACAAGAAGAGAGTATTCAGATTGTTCAGCCTGAAAAGAAGGTTATAAAGGTTAATACCAAAAAAGAGGCTAAAAAGAAAAATCTTGAGCATAAAAATAAGGTTCGTTCTTCAAAAGAAGCTGAAGGCATGTATGAAACAAAGTTTCCGGTAATCAATAGTAAAGTAGATTATAGTAATGATGCTTCCAATATTCCGTCAGAAGTTTCTTTAGATGACTGTATAAAACTTGCGATAACTCATCATCCTGCTATTATGTCAGCTTTGAGCAATGCGGAAATTTATCATTCAAGAGTCGGTCAAGCGTGGTCAAATTATTTCCCTACATTTTCTGCAGGTGTAAATTATTCCAGAAATGATATGCTTATGACATTTGGCGGTGCAATGTCAAGTATGATACCTCAAAAGTACAATTTGTTTTATGTCCCGAATTTATCAGCTAATATGCTTTTATTCGATTTTGGTAAAACAAAAGCTGTTGCAGATACTAATAAAAGGGTGTATGAATCTACAAGATATGATGCGGAATCAGCTATTGAAACAGTTATTTATAATGTAAAAGCAACTTATTATAATTTGATTTTTGCAAAGCTTCAAAAAGAGGTTTATGCGGAAACTGTTAAAGATTACGAATTACAACTAAAACAGGCAAGAGCATATTATGAAATTGGTAAAAAGCCGAAAATTGATGTAACTTATGCTGAGTATAACCTTGGGAAAGCTCAGTTAAACGAAATTAAAGCAAAGAATACTCTTGAGCTTGCAGCGGTCGAACTTGCTAATGCAGTAGGTATCCCTGAACTTGCAGGTGTTGTTTTAAAAGATTCCCTAAATTCAAAAGAATATCAGGTGAATTTTTCTGAACTTATTGAAATAGCACAAACCTCAAGACCATCACTGCTTTCAGCGAAGAAAAAGATGGATGCGGCAGAAATTGCGATTCGCTCTGCAAAGAGGGCTTTCACTCCTGATTTGGATGCTGTTGCTTCTTATCAGCATGGCGGCAGGGAAATTAACAGTGATTCGGGTTATCAGGTTGGTTTTGCGCTTGAATATAAAAATGTAAATCTGTATTTGTTGAAAAAACAAGTTGATGAGGCTCAGGCTACATACAAAAAAGCTGCTGCTGATTACGAAAAAGAAAAGCAAGATGTTTATCTTGATGTGAAAAGTGCCTATATAAATCTGATGAATTCTTTTGATGCTATAAGGGTGTCAAAACTTGCGCTTCAGCAAGCAAAAGAACAACAGTACCAAGCATTTAGACGCTATCAGGTCGGAATGGGTGATGCAATTGAGTTTAAGGATTCGGAGAATACTTATCTGAATGCTCAATTAGATTATTATTCTGTTTTATTAGATTATAACATTCATGCAGCAGAGCTTGAAAGGGTTATTGGTGCGCCTATTCACAGTTCGGATATTGATTTGTAAAAATTGTAACAAATATTTCTCTTTTTGAAATTTGCATAATCTATAATACTTAATATATTTAAGAGAGATTTTTAATTATGATAAATAACAGTTCGATAGATGCTGTTCAAAGACAGTACATTTATACGGTTCAGCCGGTACATTTATTTGAGGCTAAAAATTCACAAAAGCATCAAAAAAGCTCGTTTGATTTTTTAAATCTAACGAGCCAAAACAATGCTTTTAGTTTATCTCATCCAAATGTCAAATCTCCGACAATGGCGAGGAATTTAGATATTTTGTCTTAATTATGCTATACCGCAGTATAATTGTCCAAGTACATCATTTTTAACTTCTTTTGGACATCCGTATTGAACATCAAGTGCATCCAATCTTGAAACAAGATTTGGATTAGTTGCATAATTTTTTACAGCTGCCTGATGAACAGAACCTGCACTTCTCAATACCGGTGTTTGACCTGCTGCTAGTAATTTTGAGATTAAATTAACGCCCATAGTTTATCCCTTTAATTCTTCCCTGTATATATATAAAGTATTTTATTGTTTAAAAATTGCCTTTATATTAAGAAATATTAAGATGATTTTTATTTAATAAACATGCAATCGCCGTAGCTGAAAAATCTGTATTTATTTTCAACGGCTTGTCTGTATGCTTCAAAAATAAAATCTTTACCGGCGAGTGCACTCACAAGCATTAAAAGTGTTGATTTTGGCAGGTGAAAATTCGTTAGAAGTTTATCCACAACTTTAAATTCATAAGGCGGATAAATGAAAAGTTCAGAACTGTCGTGGCATGCACAAACCTGTCCGTACTTTTGATAGGCTGTTTCAAGGGTGCGAACTGTTGTTGTACCTATTGCAACGATTTTTTTACCTTGTTTTTTGGCTTGGTTAATTCTATCAGCGCTTTCCTGTGTTATTTCAAAGGTTTCAGAGTGCATTTTGTGTTCAAGTATATTTTCACATTTTACAGGTCGGAATGTTCCTAATCCGACATTTAGTGTTATGTATATAATTTCTACCCCTTTGGCTTTGAGTTTATCTAAAATTTCTTGTGTAAAATGTAATCCTGCTGTTGGTGCGGCAACAGAACCCTCATCTTTTGCATAAACAGTTTGATAGCGTTCTGTATCAAATTTGCGTATTTCTTCAGATTGTATTTTTCTGTCAATATACGGCGGAAGCGGAATGTTACCGACTTTGTGCAATATCTCAAACAAATCTCCCTCGTATTTTAAATCAATAAGCCACTCCCCTGCATCTTCCAGTCTTTTTACGGGTATAATGCTTAATTCTTTGCAAATTTGTATATTTGTTCCTTCTTTGACTCTTTTAGACGGTTTAATAAGAGCTTCCCATTGCTTTGGATTTTGTATGGACGGGTTAAGAAGCAATATTTCAATTTTTGCACCCGTATCCTGTTTTGTTCCAAAAAGTCTTGCAGGCAAAACTTTGGTATTGTTCAGTACCAATACATCATTTTCATCTAAAAGGTCAAGAATATCATAAAAATGCTTATGTTCAACAGTGTGATTGTCCTTGTTTAGAACCATCATTCTTGAGTTTTCTCTTTTGTCTGCCGGCATTTGTGCAATAAGTTCTTCCGGCAATTCATAGTCAAAATCTGATATGTTCATTTGCCCCTCACCCTGCCCTCTCCCCAATGGGGCGAGGGGTATTTAAGTTAATTTATTTTCTTTGCGTTATTTAATTCAGTATCGTTAACGGCTTCTTTTTTCTTTGCTATTTCAATATCAATTTGTTTATTAATCATAACAGTTTGAACGATTTGAATGATATTACTTGTAATCAAGTATAACAATACACCTGCAGGGATTGGGATAATGATAAATGTTGCAAAAATCATAATCGGCATAAATGTTCCCATAGATTTTTGTAATGCTGCCTGAGTTGGATCCTGATTGTCTGTTTTTGTCATAGACATCATTATTTTCTGTGAGATCCACATTGTTATACCGAATAAGGCTATCAGTATTACAACATCCCAATGTAAATTCTTTTTAATCGGTACAGTCGGAACTGTTGCACTCATGTTATCTTCATCTTTTCTTGTAAAGGTAATTGTTTCGTTTTCTCTGATATTTGCATTTGTAACAACAACTTCAGCTTTTTCAACTTTTGCAAGTTCGCTGAATTTAAGGTTGATGTTATCTAAACTGAAGGTCAAATCAACATCTTTTCCAGGTTCAAGGTCGCCTTGAATTTTAAGTGCCTGCTGACCGTCTTTGATTTTGGCAGTTTTTACAACATTACCGATATAAACAGTTGCACTGTTTCCTAATACAAATTTATCACCTGCAGAAGCTCCTAACTTTCCGTCATTTGATATTCCTGCTGTAGCTCTTAATGTTGTTGCCAAGCTGTCAACAAATAAAAAGTGCTGATTTCCTGCAATCTGAATGAATTGAGGACTTATTAATGCTGAATATAAAAGTATGAAAATCGGCATTTGGATTAGTAGTGGCAAGCAGCCGCCCATTGGATTGAAGTTGTGTTCTTTATAAAACTCCATGAGTTTTTGCTGCATTACCTGAGGATTGCTTTTATATCTGTCCTGAATTGCTTTTAATTTTGGCTGAAGCGACTGCATCATCTTCATTGAGCGCTGTTGTTTGACGTTCAGATTCCACATTGCAAGTCTTACTATAATAGTTAAAACTATTATTGCCATACCGTAATTACCGACAAATTTAGCCAGCAGTGTTAAAAACTTTATTGTTAATGATATAAAATCCAATTCCCTAATCCTCTCTTATAGTGTAAATTCGCTCTTTTTTGATGTTATTATAAAAGTTAGCTTAAGTCAAGAATTACCCATTAATTGATAAAGGTTTTCTTTTATAAAAAAAGACACACTATAAAGTGTGCCTTTTATAAATGGTCGGGATGACATGATTCGAACATGCGACCCCCTCGTCCCAAGCGAGGTGCGCTACCAAGCTGCGCTACATCCCGATATTAAGTTTTCAATTTGTTTGTAGCGCCCCTACGGTGCTTCCTCTCACAAAACGTGACATTTAGTCACCTTTTGTTCGGCAGAGTCAAGCTGCGCTACATCCCGATATTAAGTTTTCAAAAATTAATATCTTCAGCTGTCGGCATTGTCAATATTTAAAGTATTTCGTCACCGCCAGTGTATGCCTATAGTAAAATAAAAATATTCTTTAGTCAAGTATTTATTTAGTATTTGAATAATAAGGTTTGTCTATGGTATTATATTCTTGTTATGGTCAGACTTATAAATAAAGATAATATTTCAGTATTTGCTAATTTTGCATATGGGATTCTAAAGATACAGGAAAAAATGACCTTTATCAAAAATTGGAATTGCCCAGAATTAGATCAATGCATATATGCTATGTGGCATGAACATCAGTTCTGCGTGCATGGTTTTCCGTCAAGAAATAATGTAAATATTTTGATTAGCACTTCTTTAGATGGTGATATTGTTGCTTTGGTATCTGAAAACTGGGGATTCAAAGTTGTAAGAGGTTCTGCCGGACACAAAAGGGCAGTTGCTTCTACTTTAGAATTAATTGATAAACTTAAAGCTGGAGAAAGTCTTGCTATTATGGTTGATGGGCCAAGAGGACCGTATCATAAAGTGAAACGCGGAGCCGTTTCTTTATCTAAAGAAATGAATGTGCCAATTGTTCCGGTTTATTGGTATTCAGAGGATAAAACCTTTGTTAAACTTCCGTCATGGGATAAAATAAGTTTGCCGATGGGTTTTTGTAAAATTTTAAATTTGTATGGTGATCCGATTTATCCTGAAGGAAAATCCGAAGAAGAAATTACTAATGCTGTTGCTGATTCATTGGCTCATCTTCAGGATATTGCACCGCAAATGTATAAAGAGGCAAAAGAACAAAAATTATGGAGCAAAAAACAGTAAAAATTTCAGCACTTCAGATGTCGTCTGTGATTGGGGATGTTGATGCTAATATTTCTAAAGTTGGTAATATTATTGATAGTGAATTACCACCTGATACTGATGTTCTCGTTTTGCCTGAAGTTTGGACTTGCGGATGGAGTTGTTCTCATTTTAACCAAACAGCCCAAAATATAGACGGTTCTGTTGTTTCTTTTTTGAGTAATACGGCACAAAAGTTCAATATTAATATTATTGGCGGCAGTTTTATATCAATTCAGAATAACAAATTTTATAATACTTGTCCTGTGATAGATAGAAAAGGCAACCTTGTTGCTTTATATAATAAAAACCATTTGTTTTCTTATTACGGATGTGATGAAGGTTCTTATGTGAAAGCGGGTGAGTGTCCTGTTATTGCTGAACTTGATGGTATAAGTTATGGCCTAACAATTTGTTATGATATAAGGTTCCCCGAAATATACAGAGCATACCGAAAAAATGGTGCTGATGTGCTTATAAATTGTGCTGCGTGGGGTTCTAAAAAGCCGATTCCGTGGGAAATGATGACTAAATCCCGCGCAATAGAAAATCAGTGCTATATGGTTGCACTTACTCAGTGTGGTAAAATAAGTGAAGATGAATTTAATCTTGGTCACTCAAGAATTATTGATTATAAGGGTGAAGAATTAAGTTCTATCTCTGAAGGTGAAGGTATAATTTCTTCAGTTCTAAATTTGGAAGAAATGTATGATTTCAGAGCAAAATGTCTTGTATTAAATGATATTAAAGATAATTATGAGGTAAAAATATATGCGTAAAATATTATTGATGTTTGGTGTTATTTTGTTTTCATTGATGCCTGTCAGTGCTAATCAGTTTTCGAAAGCGATTAATTCCAAGAATATAAATTCAGGTGCCGTTTCTGTTTCAGTAAAAGATGTTGCAACAGGTAATACCGTATATACTTTAAACGAGAGAGTACCTCGTAATCCTGCCTCTACTTTGAAATTGGTTACATCTTTTGCTTCATATAATACTTTAGGTGATGATTATAAATTTTCAACCAAGTTGTATAAGACTGCTAAAAATGATTTGTATTTAAAACTTGGTGCTGATCCGTTGCTTACTTCGGGAGATTTAAATCTTCTTATGAAAATGGCTGCTGATAAAAAAATAATTGAACCAAAATATTTTTATATTGATGATACAATTTTTGATGATGTTGAATGGGGCGAAGGCTGGCAATGGGATGATGATTTGAATCCTCTTATGCCTAAATTCAGTGCATACAACATTGACGGGAATTTACTGAATATTGAAATTACTCCGCAGGGCAAGCATCGTTCTCCAAGTATTCAGGTTAAACCGTATTATCCTTTAACTTTTATGAATATGATAGAGGTCAAAGAAGGCTCGGGGGTAAAACTTGCCAGAAATAATAGTATTGCTCCTAATATTTTGAATGCAACAGGTACTGTTTCTTCTCAGACCAAATTAAAAATTCCGGTAAATAATGTTAAATTGTATTTTAATTTGAGGTTAGAAGATGCAATAAAATCTGCAAAAATTGACTATTATAAGAATTTTTATAAAGGTAAAGTGCCGACTAATTCTTATCTTGTCGGTGATATTGCTCATTCGATTGAAAATATTATGTTTGCAACGTTAAAAGACAGTAATAATTTATGTGCGGAATCATTATTTAAAGTCGCCGGTGCTGTTTATTCAGGCGATATTGGAACAAGTGATAATTCATTAAATATGCTGAATGATTACTTAAAGTCTTTGGAGTTAAATACATCCGATATTAAAATTGTTGATGGAAGCGGGGTTTCAAAAAATAATCTTGTTACATCCGATTTTATGGTCAATTATCTCGTAAAAATTGCGAAAGATCAAAATTTCGAAGATTTGAAAAAATATTTTGCTGTTCCGGGTGAGGGAACTTTGGTAAACAGAATGTTATATCTTAGGAATAATTTATGGGCAAAAACCGGAACTCTGTCTGATGTTAGTGCGATGGCAGGTTATATAAAATCCCGCAGCGGAAAGTTGTATGCCTTTGATATAATGATTCAAAGTGCAAAAACTTCACCTGCCGATAAAAAGAATATTGAAGAACAGATTTTGAGAGTTTTGTATGCAAATTAGAAGGAAATAAAGTATATGTATGAACCGGAAATTAGTATTATAACACCAACTTATAACATTGTAGATGCTGGTAAAGCCGATGATTTTATGGTTTTAATTGCAATGCTTCAAAGACAGACTTATCCGTATATTGAGCATATTGTTGTCGATAATGCCTCTACGGATGAAACTATAACATTGTTAAAAGATTATAAAAACTCCGGTTATATAAGTTTTTATTCTGCACCTGATAACGGCAAGTATGATGCAATTAATAAAGGTTTACTAAGGGCAAAAGGCAAGTATGTTGCTTTTTTAAGTTGTGATGATTTTTATCATGACATAACAGGACTTTATGATGTTGTAAATCTTATGGAAGCAAATGATGCCGATTTTTGTTATTTCCCTGCTTATTGTGTTATGCCTGACGGTGGAGCTATATTGTTTAACCCGTCTATATATAATGTTTTTCAGGTTATGCCGTTTTCTCATCAGGCAGTAGTCTTTAAAAGAGAATCTTTAGAAAAATTAGGTTATTTTGATTCTAAATTCAGGTTGTTTGCCGATTATGATTTGATAATTCGTGTAATGTTGAGCGGTTTGCACGGAATACAGTTTGACGGTAACATTGTTACTTATAAAATTGGTGAGCAGGCAGGTAAATACGGTACTCAAATTGCCGCTGAATGTGCTCATATATATCATAAAAACTTTAGAGCGTTGTATCCTCTTAATGAAAATGAAATTGACAGAATGGTTACTATTTCTGAAATTCCTAAACCTTTATTGGATACATTTGCTCAATTTTTCCCGGGAGATGAAGAAATATTTTATGAACGTTATGAACAAATGTATAATATGCGTTTGCAGGCTGAAGAAACAAGACGAGCTCAGGAACGCAATTCAAGGTAGTTATATATTTGCAAAATAAGTATATGGGTATTATAATTGTGTTAGATGGGTTCAGGCTCATACGTTGTATATAAGAAGGTTAGGTAATATGAACGAAGATAAGAAAATAGCCGTTTTGGGATGTGGACTTTGGGGCAGGAATGTAGTAAGAAATTTCTATAATCTTAATGCTCTTGGTATGGTTTGCGATTTGGATGATGATAATTTGGCAAAAGTTCAGGCAGAATATCCCGGCGTTAAAACAACTAAAGATTTTAATGATATTTTGAATAATGACGAGATTATGGGTGCTGTTGTTGTTACCCCCAGTCATACGCATTTCAGATTTGTTAAGGCATTATTAGAGGCTGGTAAACATGTATATGTTGAAAAGCCTATTTCTACTGTTGCCCAAGAAGCAAGAGATTTGGCTGATTTAGCTGAAAGCAAAGGACTTGTTCTTATGGTTGGTCATCTTTTGTTATATCATCCGGCTGTAAACAGATTAAAAATGATTATTGAAGAAGGTCAGCTTGGTGAAATTGTTTATGCTCAAAGTGACAGATTAAATATTAATTATTTTAAAAATGACAGAAGTGTTATGTGGGACTTGGCTCCTCATGATGTTTCAATGATATGTTATGTTCTGGGTAAGAATCCAAAACGTGTAATTTCAGCTGTAGGTTGCTCTTCCGATAAAAATGATATTATGGACATTACACATATAACTCTTGAAATGGAGGGTGGAGCTACTGCACAAATTTCAGACAGCTGGATTACCCCTAAAAAGCATGTCCAGTTGCTTGTGCGAGGTACAAAAAGAACTGCTATAATGGATGATACCGTTGCTGAAAATAAACTAACAATTTATGATAACTTTAAAGCAGGCAGCAGTGAAGTTGTTCAGTCTGATTATTTGGAAATTGAACCGTTAAAACTTGAATGCCAGCATTTTATCAGTTGTTGTCAAACAGGCAAGAAAGCCCGTTCTGATGGGGAAAATGGTTTTGTTGTAGTCAGTATTTTAGAAGAAGCTGAAAAAATAATGCTTGGAGACAGAGCAAAAAATCTTGATAATGTTGATTTTGCATTGTCCAGATCAAAAAAAATATAATTTTAAAGGAGTAAATAATGGCAAATTTTGTTTCAATTTTAAGAATTTTTATTGCGCTTTTTGCGGTATTTTTATTGTTCAGCCATACGGATAAGGCGTATATAGGAGCTATTGTTCTTGCAATCATAGCTTTTGCTTTTGACGGGTTAGACGGTTATCTTGCAAGAAAATTTCATGAAGAATCAAAACTTGGTGCTGTTCTTGATATTATGGGGGACAGAATAGTTGAAACTGCATTTTGGATTGTTTTGGCTATTTTGGGATATTTATCTCCTGTTATTTGGGTAAATGCATTGTTCCCTGTTATATGTATTACAAGAGCATTTGTTGTTGACAGTATCAGAAGTGTCGCTCTTTCAAAAGGGTTTACTGCATTTGGTTCTTCTTCAATGCAATCAACTGAAATTGGTAAATTTATATGCGCATCAAGATTTATGAGAATTTTGTATGCAGTTGCAAAAATTGCGGCTTTTGCAATTATTATAATTGCTCACATTCCGTCTGTTGAAAGTATGCCAATTTGCGGAGATTTATGTGCTTTAGGTATTGCACTTGCTTGGTTTGCAATTATATTATGTGTTGTAAGAGGTTTACCTGTTGTATTAGAAGCTCATACTGTTCTTGATGATTAATTTGTAACAGTTTCTTAACAATTCAATCAATTTATTAAAGTTTTTGGTGAAAAGGTCGATATTTATCATGTAACAAGAGAACATAATAATTTCCTCCTTTTCCCCTACTACTTATATAAACGGAACCTCAAAGGTTCCTTTTTTATTGCCTTCATTTCGCAAAAAATCTTTTTTTTATGTATTATATTTATACAGGGGTGTATATTATGAATGTTGATAAAGTAAATTTGTCTTTTGGTGCAAGAATAAGTGTTGAAAAGTTACAGAGGTACAATTTTGTAGTGAATGAACTTCAGCGTACTGCTCCGTTTCCTTCTCAAGTTTCGACAGGTAGCGGTTATCTTAGTTCTTCCGTTTCAACTACATCTGCAGTATCTGCAATAAAAACAACTGCAGCAGGTTCAAGTGCCGTTGGTACAGCATTTAGTGCCGATGCATCCGGAGTGAATATGTCAGGAATAGTACCTTCTGTTATTGCTAAAATTGCACCGTCTGCTGCGCCTGAAACAGTTTGGGCTTCCGGGCAACATCCTGAAGCTGTCGGAGGTTTACTTTCTACTTTTGCAACTTGGTTAAACAGGTTTGCACATATAACGGACAACAGAACAGTAAGAAAATTCCCATCTTAATTGTATTATCTTGTGGCTTCAAGTTCTTTTCTTATGTCTTCAACTGAAACTCTTACGATTTCTGAATTTTCGTCTTTTTGAAGTACGCAGTGAGTTATTCCTGATTGGACTATAAATCTTTTACACAAAATACAAATCATGCTGTGTCCCCAGATGTATATTGTGGCATCTTTACATCTGTCTTGTCCTGCCTGTATTATTGCATTTTGTTCAGCATGTATTGAGCGGCAGGTTTCATATTGTGTGCCGGACTGAATATTATGATCTATCCTGTAACAAGAGCCTCTTTCGGCACATGATTCAACCTTGGACGGTGTTCCGTTATAGCCCGTTGCTTTGATTTTTTTATCTGTTCCTACAATAACTGCTCCAACCTGTGCCCTTATGCAGTTTGACCTTGTTGCACATGTTTTTGCAAGAGCCAAAAAATATTCATCCCAAGGTTTAATATTTGCCATTTTTTTATTCCTTTTCTTTAGTATCTTTTATTCTGTATATTTGTAAAAATTACTGCTATACCGTATTTGTCAGCATATTTTAGTATGTTTGATGAATTTTTGCCGTTTCCCGAGTCTATTATCAATCCTATTCTGCCCTGTATAGCAGTGTTAATTATTTCGGTGTTATTAATTACATCATCAAGTATGAGAACAGCATCTTTTGAACTTTCGCAGGCCAGATTCATTGCTTCTTCTGCGGCAATAACATCATTTGATTTTCCCTGAATAAGCCCCCTTGTTGCTAAGTCTTTTGTAATAACTGCACTGCGGCTTTTTAAGTGTTTTGATATTTTCCATCCGAAAACTGCATCTTCGACCTGCTCTTGTGTCGGTTTAATCTGTGATACAACCTTGAATGTTTCCTTTGTGAGTTTAGAATTGTTTTGTTCCTGTATAAGTGTCCCGAATGGTGTTACTTTTATATCCTGAGCGTCAAACCCCTGAACCTCGTGTAGAGGAGTTTTTACGGCTATCATTTTAACATTTGTTTCCAACAAAAATGAAAATGCTTCTTTTGAGAATGATGGAGCTATAGCATTTTTTATTTTCATCATCTTTAATTGCTTTGCGTTCTCAATTGTAAGTTCTTTTGAAAAACCTGCCGTTCCTTCGAAAACTGAAACAGGGTCGCAATCAAGAGCCTTTGCAAATGCTTCTTCTGTTGTAGAACCAAGTGCAACAGAACATATTTGAGCGCTTTTTGTTATGACTGCACAGTTTACATCAAAAAATTCTCCCATTATTTTGATTGCTTCAGATAAGTCTAAATAATCAGTGTATTCAAGTTCTTTATCTCTGCTTATCACTTCATAATCTATATAGCAATCCTGTGATACTGATGCTTTTTGATGCGGATTTTCACCGTAATTTAATTGTGTAAAATTATTTGTTTCAATTTCCATAAATCCCTCGCTATCTTGTTGAATGCTAACATGAATATATGGCACTTTCAATCTTATTTCTTGAGTGCAAGTTCATAACTTGTATCTATTTTTTTATAAATTTCTTCTATATTTACAGAGCCGTCAAGAATTATTGTAATCCAGCTTTTTTTATTCATATGATATGCAGGATAAATGTTTCTTTGTTTAATCATCTGAGGAATTTCATTCACAGGGGCACGTAAATCAAGCACTTCATAAATTTCATCAGTTTTATATCCCAGTTTTTCTGCTTTTACAGACAGAATTGCCAAATACCATTTTTTATTATCTTTTCTTCTGCATACACCGTTTCTTGGAAATTTTTCCCAAAGATATTCCATTTCGTCATTGTACTTCTTCTTGCAGTAGTCTATAACCCTGTATGAATAGTCCCATTCAAATATTCCTGTTTCAAAACATTTTGATTTTATGTCGTCTAATACTTCTTTATATTCTTCTTTAATTTGTCCGACAAATTCTCCCTGTGCATCTTCAACAAGATGCAGGGTGTATTCTTCACCTGTTGCTTTTTCTTTCAGCTCTGTGTATGTTGTTAAATCATCAGCTTGGATTGTTATTTTAAGGGTAAATTCACCATTATATATGTCTGTTTCGTAACTAAAAGTGTCTTTAAACTTTTTAAAACCGTATTTAGTTAATTTTGCAGGAATTATCCTCTTATTTTTAAATATATTAATAGTGTTCATATTAAAATTTTAGTTCAAATATTAAGCATTGTAAAGAAATAATCATCTTCTGAAATATATAAAATAATATATACTTTATATATATAAGAACATTAAATAAACACGAGAGATTTTAAGAGAGAGATTTACAATCCGTTTAAAACGAAGAGAGCAATTTAATTCCTATTCCTAATTCCTAAGAAGATTTTATCCCGCACAAGCGGGATTTTTTTTAGGGGTAAATGTAATAAATCTTAGTTATTTTTACAGCAAGTGCCTGTACAGTTAGGACAAGAGCCCTGGCGTCTTTCTCGCAGTTCTTTTAGTTCTGTCTGATATGGTGAAATTCTTGCTATGTCTTCAATTACTTGTGGTAATTTTTCGATAACATAATCAATTTCATCTTCTGTAGTAAATCTTGATAAACTCCATCTTATACTACCGTGTATTGCGGTAAACGGTACATTCATCGCTCTTAATACGTGGCTTGGTTCAAGTGAGCCTGATGTGCAGGCAGAACCTGAAGATGCGCAAATTCCTAAATCAGAGAGATGTAGTAATATTAATTCACCTTCGATATATTCAAACCCGATATTTGTAGTGTTCGGTACGCGTTGAGCTAAATTGGTATTTACTCTGGCATTATATATTTTTTTGATTATTCCTTTTTCGAGTTTGTCACGCAGTCGTTTAACTTCAGTCATTTCATATTCAAGATTGTCAGTTGCAAGTTCGCATGCTTTACCCAATCCGACAATGTACGGAACATTTTCTGTTCCTGCACGTTTGCCTCTTTCCTGATGCCCGCCGATAATGAGCGGAGAAATCATAGTTTTTGAGTTTACGTATAAAACTCCAATTCCTTTTGGTGCGTGTAATTTGTGTCCGGAAATTCCGAGCATGTCTATTCCGCATTCTTCTACATTTATAGGAACTTTGCCCGCAGCCTGAACTCCGTCAACAAAAAACTTTGTTTCGGGATTTTTTGATTTTATTATTTGTGAAATCTCTTTTACGGGGTTTAATACACCTGTTTCATTGTTTGCCCACATAACAGAAACTAATGCAGTATCATCTGTTATAAGGTTGCTTAATTCATCAATGTTAAGTTCTCCGTTAGAGTTAACTCCGATATAATCTACTTTGTAGCCTTGTTTTTCAAGGTGTTTATAGACATTTAAAACACAAGGATGTTCTATTTTTGTTGTGATGATATGTTTCTTTTTAGAGTTTGAAAGATAGCCTCTGATTGCGGTGTTGGCACTTTCACTTCCGCATGATGTGAATATGATTTCTTTTTCATCTTTTGCGCCAAGAAAATCTTTCAGTTTTCCTCTGGCTTCTTTAATTGCGTGAGAAGATTTTTTGCTGAAATCGTACATACTGGAAGGATTTGCATATTCTTCTTTGAAGTACGGCATCATTGCTTCAAGCACGCGTTCATCAGTTTTTGTGGTCGCATTATTATCTAAATATATAAGTTGGTCCATATTATTTAACCTCGATAACGTTAATATCATCTCCAAGTGCATGTTTTAGTGTTGTTTCAACAAATGTTTTAAGTGTGATTGTCGAATTTTTGCATCCTGAACACATGCCTTTGAGTTTAACATAAATATCCTTATCTTTAATATCTACAAGCTCAATATCACCACCATCTTTAGTTAATTCCGGTGATATTTGGTTTTCAATAATGTTATTTACTTTTAAAATCCATTGTGTCGGAGTCATTTTTTCAGCTTTTTCTTCCGTAGGCTTAACTCCGTTATAATAATTATCTATTATTTTTTGAATTTCGTCTTTACAACGTCCGCAGGCCCCTCCTGCTTTTGTATAATTGGTTACATCTTCAACGGTTTTAAGGTTATTTGTTTTAATTGCATCAATTATAACCTTATCTGTTACCTGAAAGCATGTACAAATCATTTTTTCTTCAGTTTGTTTGGATATTTGTTCTAATGGTACATAACCATCTTTTTCGTAATTTTTGAAAGCGTCTTCCAATGCTTCATATCCCATTACGGAGCAGTGCATTTTTTCAGGCGGCAATCCGTCTAATTGGTCTGCAATGTCCTTGTTGGTTATTTTTTTTACTTCATCTACGGATTTGCCGATTATCATTTCAGTTAAAATACTTGAACTTGCAACTGCACTTCCGCATCCGAATGTTTGAAATTTTGCATCTGTAACAATATTATCTTTAATTTTTAAGTATATTTTAAGCTGGTCGCCGCAGACTAAAGAGCCCGCTGTTCCAACGGCATCTGCATCCTCAATTGTTCCCACATTGCGTGGATTTCTGTAGTGATCCATAACTTTTTCAGAATAATCCCACATAAGATTTCCCTTTCTTAACATTTATCTTGTAAAATTATAACTCAAAAATGTGCTTTAATTTAGTATTTAATTATTATTTAATTATTCCGGTTCAACATTAACATTAGTCATGTTATAATAACGCTATGGCAATTATATTAGACGGTAAAAATTTAAGAGATAAAATACTTGATAACTTGTCGCTTGAACTGGCTAAATACGCAATCAAGCCAAAACTTGTTGTTATTTTGGTCGGCAATGATCCTGCCAGTCAGGTTTATGTCAATAATAAAAGAAAAATGGCTGTTCGTGTGGGTATGCACTCTGAAGTGGTAAATTATCAGGCTGATGTATCAGAAGATGAATTACTTGATAAAATCAATGAATTAAACAATGATATATCTGTTGATGCTATTCTGGTTCAGCTGCCTTTACCGGCTCATATTAATCCAAATCGTGTAATTGCTGAAATTTCTCCGTTTAAGGATGTTGACGGTTTTACTCCGTACAATTTTTCAAAACTTTTTTGCGGCGCTCAGCCAATAGTCTATCCTTGCACTCCGAGAGGAATATTATTATTACTCAGAGAATATGGAATTGAAGTTGAAGGTAAGCATGCTGTTGTAATAGGCAGGTCTTCAATTGTCGGCAGACCAATGGCGCAGATGCTTTTAAATAAAAATGCAACTGTTACTATGTGCCACAGTTATACAAAAAATCTTGAGCAGATAACAAAAACTGCAGATATTCTTGTTTCTGCAGTGGGAAAAAATATTATAAAAGGGGAAATGTTAAAAAATAATTCTGTAGTTATTGATGTCGGAATTTTCAAAGATGAGTATGGCAAATTACGAGGAGATGTAGATTTTGACTCATCTTCGAAAATTGCATCATATATTTCGCCTGTTCCGGGCGGGGTTGGTCCTATGACCATTGCGTCACTAATGCTTAATACCGTTGAATTGTATAAGCTAAAGAACGGAATCAATGATTAGTTATTAACCGCCGGAAGCTAAGTTAAGCGTACAACTTGATTTAATGTTGTTATTTACAAGTGTTTTCAATGAAGAAATTTCGTTTTCAATTGCTGTCATCTGTGTATCAATTGAATCTTTTTCAGAACTTAATTGTTCATCAAGCTGTTCATAATACAAGTATGCTGAATCTGTTTCTTCGTCATAATCTGTACCATACTGTGCTTTACCTGCTTTTTTGATACTGTTCATTTGTGATTCTGCAGCCTGTACCTGATTCATAATCGAATTGTACTGCAATTGTAAAAAGTTTTTTTGCAAAGTCAATAAGCTCTTTTGACTTGCCAATGCTAAAAATGCCATATCTCTCGTCTCCTTATTTAATTGTTCTTACATATATAAAGTATTTTAATTTTTTCTGATTTCAGAAAATGATTATTTTGTAATATTTCGTAACAATTAAAATTTAATATAATTAAATAAGGTTCTGTATATTACGGCATAAAGTCCACTTCTACATCTACACCGTTTAATAATGCTGAATTCTCATCTTTATAAGATATATAATCTCCGCCATTGTAGAACTTTTTATCATTATTAAGATTTTTTATCTTATGTCCGGTAATTTCTTCCAGTAAATTGTGGAAAAAGTTTAATTTTCTGCGATGGACATGGGATTCTGTACCTGCTTTTGCAAAACTATCAGCTACCGTTTTTAAAAGTTTATCTTGTGCTTCACTTGTATTGAATGTTCTTTCGACATATTTATCTAATGATTTCCATTCATATACGGAAATTTTACCTTGAAATGAAATATTGTTCATAAAAATTCCTTTCTGATGTTTGTTTATGCTTGTCTTAAAAACGGTAAATGTTTTATGTTGCTACATTTTTTGTTCATATTTACATATTTTAATATTTATTTCCCAAAGCTGTTTTGGCAAAGTCCTTTTATCCACCATGCGCACTTAGAACATAACTCTTTGTGTTTCTCCGGAGTCATAATTTCATTCATTTTATTTACAATATCTTTATACTTGTATGTTTCCCCTGTTCTTATTTTCAGAATTTTTTTTACTTTATTATCAAGAGCATTTACTGATTTTTCTATACATCTTGCACTATTTTGATTTTGTATTGCCGGACAACCTGAGCATAGTTCATCACTGCCTTTTATTATCAAAATGTCTGATTGTGGGGTTTGCTTCAGGGTTTCTGATATTTTTGCCCAAGACAGTGCATTCCCTTTGGAATAATTTAATCCTTTATATCCCTGAAGGCATAACAAATGGTGGGGTCTTAATGATATTTTCATGTTTATTATTTCTTTTTATACGTCTGATACTTCCGGCAAATCGATACTTTTTAATCTTTGTTCAATTCTTCGGTACCATTTTAAATGCTGTTTGAACAATATATCGTAATCTTCAACTTTTCCGGTTGAAATATTATGGAACTGCTCATCACATGTCTGAGTAAGAGCTTGTTCAAGAAATTTAGTGTATTCGTGTCTGTCAATGTTTTTGTCAGTAAGTTCAATACACTTGCCAAAATCAACAACAACCTCAGGTCTGTTATCTCTGAAGAAACAGTATTCAATAGCTAAAGGTATAAGATTGATTTTGTCATATTTTTTAACCGCATTCTGCGCTATATATGCAAGTCCTGTCTGAAATTCAATTGGTCTGTAGTGGGGCGGTCTGATTATTCCCTGCGGGAATATGCAAAGCTGGTTTCTTAAATCTTTTAATAAATCAACAGAGTATTTAAGAGCTTGCATCGCCGACTGCGGAGATTTTTTGTTTACGGAATATGCTCCTCCGCGTCTTAAAAGCGGAAACCTGTTTAATTCTTCAACCATCAGACGGATTTCTTTTTTACAGATACGGTGTGTGGTGTTATATAAAACAATGCCGTCCCACCAGTTACTGTGCGGAGCAAAAAGAATTGTCGGAACGTTTTTATCTCTGTTTGCATAATTTTCAAAACCGTTATATCGGAATGCATAAAATCTGTTTTGAAGCATATTGAAGAAAAACAAACTGGCAACCGTAAGCCAAAACTTGCTTGTTTTTGCAGGTTTAAATTTTTCTTCTTTCCCCCTCAGTTGTGTTGGTGGCACATCCGAATATAACTTTTCTTTTGTTTCCATAAAAAAATTCTACTCCATAAAGATTAAAAAGAAATACTTATTAAAAAAAATTAACCTTAGTTTTTCTCAATTAGTACTACTGCATTAGCCTCTATTGCTAATTTCATCCCTACTGCATCCATATTTTCTTTGGTTTTTGCCTTGATTGATATATCATCCGCCGATAATTCCAAAATCTTTGCTATCTGAGTTTTCATCTTTGGTATATACGGCATCATCTTTGGTTCTTGTGCAATGATATTACTGTCGATATTAACAATGTGAAATCCTTTTTTTTGTATTAAATCAAAAACTCTTTTTAACAGAATTGTACTATCAATATCTTTGTACTTAATATCCGTATCGGGAAAAATTGTACCGATATCGTCAAGAGCCAAAGCCCCAAGCATTGCATCAATAATTGCATGAATTAATACATCTGCATCAGAATGTCCGAGCAGTCCTTTCTCGTGGGTAATTTTAACTCCGCCGATAATAAGATCCCTGCCTTCTACAAGTTTATGAATATCGTATCCTATACCAATTCTTTGCATAATCTCTCCTGTTTGCTAATTATAGCATATATATTCCAAATATGCTATAATATAATTATGCCGATAGTTACAAAAAGACCTATAAGGGTTAATCCGCCTGCCGATTTAAGTCCTGCTCCGGCGGTTAATGTTCCTCAGTTAACTGTTGAAACTACTGCTCCTCAGACTCCTGCCTCAACTAAAACTGAAGCTGCTCTGCCTCAAAATGACTATTGCTGTAGTGAGCTTGATGTTCCTTTGTTTTACAATCCGTTTATCCCGTTACTGCAGTTATTTGGACTTATTCTGCTTATTGTTGCTGTTGGTGCAGTGTTAATAATAGTCCTTAATGCAGTATTCTTTGGATTTATGGGGCTAATATTGTTTATTCTTCCAAAAAAGCAAAAATGTAAGACTTGCGGCAAAATATACTCTTTCCGTAATTCAAACGAAAACAGATGCCCTTATTGTAATACACTTCAGCAAGACGAAATAAAACCGCATTAGAACGGTTTAGTTTGATTTAATTTTGCTCTTAAATCTCTAAATCTTGCAATATCTTCCTGTGTTTTGCCGGAATCTCTGAAAACAGCCTGTGTTGTAGGGTGAACCATTAACACATAGTCCATATGTATTTCCAAAAAATTATATCTGCGAGGAGATTGATTGCCTGTACGAGGATATATTTCAGCGTTTGTAACGGCAAGAAAACGTCTTTCTCTGTCATTCAAAAGGTCAGTTAACTCTCTGTTTGTGTTTGTATATTTTGAAACATGCACTACCCCTTTTATATCATGATCAGATGTTAAAATAGTTACTTCTATAGGTACTGTATCATTGTTTTTTGCCATTTTCTTTTCCTCTCTTACTTGAATTTAAGTATATTATATATTCTGAAAAAAGTCCAATTGTTAAGATAGTTGCGATAATTTTTCCACTATTTTGTCGCTTTTTTCTCCCATACCCGTAAAAGTGTATTTACGAGAATCGTCATCTTCATAAGTAACATTTATTTTTATATGGTCAAACGGAATTTGGTTTTGTGAAAACTCTGCCCATTCTACAAATGTAATTTGTCTGCCTTCTGAATATTCGCTCAATTCCTCGTGAATTGTTTTTACCCCTTCATTTTCTAATCTGTATAAATCAAAATGATATACCGGAATATTTGCACTGTGGTATTCATTCAGAATAACAAAACTCGGACTTGTTACTTTCTCTGTTATCCCTATTGCTTTTGCAACTTCTTTTACAAATGCTGTTTTGCCTGCACCGATTTCGCCGTAAAGGTTTATAAAACAGCCGTCTTTTTCAATTAATTTTGCAAATTTATGCGCAAGTTCAGAGGTGGCTTTTAGTGTTGAACAGATTTTTTCGTATGATTTAGTCATAATATACTACTACCTTATTTCTTCCCGTATTTTTTGCTTCATAAAGTGCCTTATCAGCTTTTCTCAATAAATCTTCGTCTTTGTCATTTTCTTTGATTTCGTATATGCCAAGACTCATTGTTATATTGAGTTTTTGGATTTCAGCATCAGGATTGATTTTTGAAATATCTATTGTTTTTTGTTCAATTGTTTGTCTTAAACGTTCTGCAACCATTTGTGCTTCTGTAATTTTTGTAAACGGAAGCAGTATAGAAAATTCTTCTCCGCCGTATCTTCCTGCAATATCGTATTCTCTTAATTGCGAGCGTATGATTTTTGCAATATTTCGTAAAACCAAATCGCCTACTGCATGTCCGTATGTATCATTGACACTTTTGAAGAAATCTATATCTGTCATAATCCCACAAAGTGGTGCGTGTTGTCTTTTTGCATTTGCAACTTCCTGCTTGATGCGTTCTTCCAGTTGTCTGCGGTTATAGAAACCTGTAAGTGCATCAAGTGTTGCATGTTTCAGAATTTCTGCGTAAACATTTGCTCTGTTTATTGTTATCGCAATTTGAGTCGCCAAAAGTTCAAAATATTCTTTGTCTTTTGAGGAAATCTTTCCTGAAG
The DNA here is from genome assembly GCA_902788345.1 of uncultured bacterium. Classification (GTDB taxonomy): domain Bacteria; phylum Cyanobacteriota; class Vampirovibrionia; order Gastranaerophilales; family Gastranaerophilaceae; genus Zag111. The sequence continues at coordinate 136,094 of CADAJP010000001.1, forward strand.
TACTTTTTGCAACAACTGAACCGACATTTTTATTTTCGCTGATAAGCGGTATTGCGTAGATTTTTTCATTCTCTGAAAATTGGGATTTGTTTAAATCTTTAACCAGTTTTAATATATTTTCATCCTTGCAGTTGTTCGGCCAGGACAGGTTATTTGTCTTTTTATTTTCGTCTTTTAAGAAAATATATACAAGATAATTTTCAAAGAATTTATCCAGCATTTCGCCAATTATAGGGATAATATATTTTAATTCGTACTGAGTTTCAATCATTTTGGCAATGTTTTTCATTGTGTCATGAAAATCAATATCTCTTTGCATTTTGTCATTAAGCAGTATATTTTGAATTTTTAGTGATATAAACTGAGAAGTTAATTCAACAAAATTTTGGGTTTGTTCATCGGCATTTGAAAATTCAAGAGTTCCTATAATTTTTTTGTGCTTGTATATAGGGTATGAAAAATTCGTTTTTTTTAGATCTTTTTCCTCGCCGAGATTTAGTGAAAATTCATTTACTCCGAAATTTGTTTTAAAAAAATCAGCCAAAGACGACTGCAGTGTTTTTTCACTGTAGCTTTCATTTAAAATTTTAGAAAGTTTTTCTATATTTTCAATCAATGTCTTTCTTATTAAGCCTCTGCTTGTTGTGCAATTTCATCTGACATATCAAAATTTGCATATACATTTTGAACGTCATCAAGTTCTTCAAGTCTGTCAACAAGACGCAAAATTGACTGTGCTGTCTTTACATCAGTAATGTCAATAGTATTTTTTGGAATTCTTGTCAGCTCGGCATTTGAACTTTTGAAACCTTCTTTTTCCAATCCTTCTACTACACTTTGGAAATTTTCTACTGAAGTAATTACTCTGTATGAGTCTTCATCTTCTTCAACATCTTCTGCATCAAGATTGATTGCACATTCAAAAAGCTTGTCAAAATTAACTTCTCCGCTGTCAAATGTAATAGAGCCTTTTTTGTCAAACATAAAGCTTACGCAGTTTGTTTCGCCAAGGTTACCGCCGAATTTTGAAAATGTACTTCTTACATCTCCTGCGGTTCGGTTACGGTTATCTGTCATTGCTTCTACAACAACTGCAACTCCGCCTGCACCGTATCCTTCGTATGTAATTTCTTCATAATTATCAGCTGAACCTGCACCTGCACCCTTATCAATTGCTCTTTTAATATTATCATTCGGCAATCCTGAAGCCTTTGCTTTTTCAATAGCTGTTCTTAAACGGAAATTACCGGCAGGATCAGGTCCGCCAAGTCTTGCCGCAACTATTATTTCTCTTGAATATTTTTGAAATACTACAGCTTTTTGCCCGTCTGTTTTAGCTTTTTTATTCTTAATATTTGCCCATTTTGAATGTCCTGACATAAATTTATCCCCTTTTTCTTTTATTTCTGTTATAACTTTTCCTGATAATAACAAAAACATCCACCTTTTTCAACTTGTTATAAATTTTTTAATTGTCTTTGTATTATGTTAAAAGGCTAATGTATTCTTTTCTTTTCTGCTGATAATGTTTGTATGAAAAAATTATTATTAACTTTATTTGTATCTGTTTTTATTCTGCTGCCTTCTTATGCAGGGAAATATGGTGTGTTTCATCCTTATAATTATACTTTCGACAATAATGCAGGTGAAAAATTACTCTTTATTCTTGATTTGTCAAACAGTATGAATGAAACACTTGAAAATAGTACAAAATTTAATTTAATGCTAAAAACATTGCGTGAGGTTTTGCCTAAAATTTCTGCAGATACGCAGGTTGGACTTCGTATATATGGTTACAGAATGGGCTTTACTCCTGTTGAAGCTTGCAGAGCTTCAACGCTTGCCGTTCCTATTGTTTCAAATAATGTTGATAATATTCAGTCCGCATTATCCAAGCGTAAACCCAGAGGAATGACACCGATTACATTTTCTCTAAAACAGGCGATAAAGTATGATTTTGGAGATTTTATCGGTAAAAAACACATTGTGTTAATGACTGACGGGGGTGAAAATTGTGATGAAAGTCCCTGTTCTTTTGTAATGCAGTTAATAAAATTCAGGCGAGATGTTCAAATTGATGTTATTGCTTTTAATATAAATAATTCTGATGATTTGAATCAATTAAGGTGTACCGCTCTTGTTACAAGCGGGAAATTTTATAATGCACAAACTTCTGCCCAGTTATTTGATGGCTTTAATAATTCAATTAAGGGCATAAAAAATGTAGATGCAAAAATTTTACTTCCGGATTTCAAGTAGATTTAAGGTTTAATATGAGTGAAAAACTTAATTACAAAAAAATGAAAACCCCAGAGCTTGTTGTTCTTTCCCAAAAGGACGATTTCAAAGCGCTGGAAGAACTTATAAAACGCGTTCAAAAAGATGTTTTTGCAACTTTAACATATATTCTTAAAAGTAATGAAAATATTTATGATTTAACTCAGGATGTACTCGTAAAAATTGCCAAAAATATTAAAAAATTGCATAATCCAAAGTGTTTTCACGGGTGGCAGAATCATATTATAACAAATACATATTATGATTATATGCGTAAAATCCGCTCAAAACCTGAGATGATTTCACTTGAATATTCCTGTCCTGCTCTCAATATGGATATTAAAATTGAAATTCCCGATAAATCAGGGAAACCAATGGATAAATGCATAAGTGCCGAATGTGAAAAGGAAATTAAAAAGGCTATCAGGGGATTACCTGATACATTCAGAATTGCAATTGTTTTAAGGGAATTTCAGGGATTGAGTTATGAAGAAATTGCCCAGGCTACCAAAACAGGAATTGGCACAGTAAAATCAAGGATTTCGCGCGCAAGAATGAAGTTACATGAGATATTGGCAAATTATATATAAGGAGTTTTTATGGATAATCATCTTACCTGTAGTCAGGTTGTTTCGCTTATAACCTTTTATGTTGACGGAAAGTTAAATCCGACATTAAAAAAATATGTCGAAAATCATATAAAAAAATGTTCTTCATGCAGAAGAAAGGTTGAAGAATTACAAAAAATATACTTTGATTGCGGTTTAGAAAATAGGCCGGAACAAAAGTATATTGAAGAAGATGAAATTAATGACCGCGAGATTATTAAAAGTTTATCAGCTTATATTGATCACGAGTTAAATGAATCTGATAATATAAGAGTAAAAAAAATGACCGTTTCAAATCCTGATACCCGTGAAAAACTTGAATTGATGTATAAGTTTCAAAAAATTATGCACTCTGCTTATGAAAGAACTAAAGGGAATTTTAAAAATGATTATTCAAAGGCTGTTATTTCGTTGCTTTCAGATTCGGATGATAATTATTCAACAACATATTTAAAAAAATTAGTAATCTTATTTTTTATATTGCTGTCAGTAATAATTTCGTGTTTTATCTGGCTAAATTTTTAAATCGCCTCTGTTGGTAAATGAATAGATATTTTTTCCAAGCGGATAGTATTTTGAATATTTGTTTTGCGGTTTATCCGGAGCTTGAAGGGTATTATTATATTTAGCGATATTTTTCTGCTGTTTATGTGAAGCATAAATATTTCTGAATACAGGTGTTAAAATGTTGCATGATATGATTGAACCTGTCAGAGTTGCAAGTACATCTATGCCGTTTTTAAAATTGTGATAATTTTTCTTTAGTTTTGGAGGCATTTGCCTTACATATTTTTCAACATCAAAATTTGCTTTTCCCAAGTTCTTTATTTTATTTGGTATTCTTTTTATCAATGTTGTGTTGAAGTATTTGCTTACGTTACCCGGTAAAAGTTTCCCGCATTTTACGGCTTTATTTGCAAGTGTGCTTAAAGTCCTAGTAACCGCATAGAATGAAACGATGTTTATTGCGGCATCTGCTATTTCCTGCGGAATCATAAACATTTTTTGTTCTTTAGGAATTTTTTCATTAAATGCGATAGCAAACACCTGTGCCACAGATGACATTGCCCAGCCGATTATACCGGTGTGAATAAGCATTTTCCCGTATTCTCTGCCATATGTGTTAAATAATTGTATTTTTATTCGTTCAAAAATACTCAGGTTAGCCATTTGCACCTCCTTTCGCCGATTTGCCGACATTATTCATAAAATTCTGCATTGTCGGTCGGAGGTGGTTTGTGTTTATGTTAAGTTCAATGTTATGATTTTTGTCTTGATTATTTTTTCTGTAATGCTTTTTGTCGTATGCAATAAATTTGTTTGTCAAATTCTTTGTTACCGGGGCATCAAACAAGAAATTGGTCATTAACATAACGCCAAGTGCAAGCAATGTTCCTATGGTATTTTTGTATTGTCCGATTGATTCGGCGCTAATCTTTACATGTAGTGGTGAAGGTGTAAAGAATGTTTCCCAGGATTTTTTGCATTTAGCCGGTATTTGTGTCATTTTTTCAACGGCTTTAATAGTGTAATAACGTACTAAAAAACCACTTGTAGTACCGGCAAGTATTTTGGCAATTGTTCTTGAAGCTGAAGCTCGTCTTGTATCCTCATCTACGCGTTTATTGTATATATCTATAAACGGTTGGCTCATTAAGGCTGAAACACCAAGAATTAATCTGTTCTGTGGTGAAGAAATGTGTTTACCTGCCCATTCAATTCCTTTCAGCAGGGTTTTATTAGACACAGTCATATTGGGTACGCTGTTTGCAATCTTTTGCATTACCCTGTTTGATGTTCTTTGAATTTTACCAGCTATGTTACTTACGTTTAACATACACACTTCACCGATTATATAAAGTATTTTTTAAGGGGTAAATTGCCTGTTTTCTCAAATTTGTTTCATAAAAATTTACAATTTGATAATGTTTATTTGCCGTAATCTTCAATCTGAAACATTCTGAACTGAAGTGCCTGAGTTAAATGTATAGCTGATATTTCTTTACTTGAATCTAAATCTGCTATTGTTCTTGCAATTTTTAATATTCGGTCATATCTTCTGCCTGATAACTGATACTTTACAATTGCCGATTTCATTATTTCTTGCGATTGTGAATCAAGCTGACAGTATTTTTTTATAAGCTTTGAAGTTAATTCGGAGTTAGTTAGGATTTTTTCATCTTTATATCTTTCAAGCTGAATATTTCTTGCATTGATTACCCTTTTTCTAATGTCAGATGAACTTTCTTTTGACGGCTCTGAATTCAGTAATTCCGCAGGAGTAAGACGAGGTACGTCAATTTGTAAATCTATACGGTCAAGTAGAGGACCTGACAGTTTAGAAATATATCTGTTTATCTGAAAATCAGAGCATGTGCACTGCTTTTCTTTATCTCCGAGAAAACCGCACGGACAAGGATTCATTGCTCCTATAAGAATAAATTTAGCAGGGTATTTAACAGAATGTGATGCTCTTGAAATTGTTATTTCTCCGTCTTCTAAAGGCTGTCTTAAAACTTCAAGCACTTGTCTTGGGAATTCAACCATTTCATCAAGAAACAGTGCTCCTCTGTGTGCAAGTGTTATTTCTCCCGGTTTTGGATTACTTCCGCCGCCTATTATTCCGTTTGCAGAGGCACTATGGTGGATAATTCTAAACGGTCTTTTTGTAACCAGCGGTTCATCAGGAGTAAGTAACCCCGAAACGCTGTATATTTTTGTAAGTTCAAGAGCTTCTTCAAGTTCAAGCGGAGGTAAAATTGAGGGAAAACATTTTGCCATCATTGTTTTGCCTGAGCCGGGAGAACCCACCATAAGTACATTGTGTCCTCCGGCTGCAGCAATTTCAAGTGCTTTTTTAGCTTTTTGCTGCCCTTTTACATCCTTAAAATCGTATGTATATTCAATTGCCGATTCACTTGTTAAATAGGCGGAAACATCAATTTCTGTTTTGGCAATTGGTGTGTCTGTAAAATGTGCAACCACTTCCGATAAATATTTCGCACCATAAACATTTATCCCTTCAATTAAGCCTGCTTCTTTTGCGTTCTCATAAGGAACAATTACATTTTTTATACCCTGTTCTTTTAAACCTAATACGAGCGGTAATACCCCTGAAACTGCCCGTATCATTCCGTCAAGAGCAAGTTCACCGATAAATGCATAATCTTTTACCTGATCTGATGTTAAAACTTCTTCTTCGATTAAAATTCCTATAGCTATCGGTAAATCAAATCCTGTTCCGTTTTTCTTCAGGTCTGCAGGAGCCAAATTTACAACAATTTTTCGTGACGGAAATGTGAAATTTGAATTTTTTATGGCAGATTTAACCCTGTCTCGTGCTTCGTTTACCGCAACATCAGGTAATCCGACAACAGACATTGCCGGCAGCGAATTTATAATGTCCGTTTCAACAGAAACTTCATAAGCATTTAATCCAATTACAGAACCTGATTTTACTCTGTTTACCATAAATATCCCTTAATCTTTTATTCTATGATTTTACCTTCAAATAAATCCACCACCATATTCACTTCGTCTGAATGGTATGACGCATCTGCACGTGATTGTGCCGGTGCAACATTATTTTCAGAAGGCAGTTCTGCATCGGGTGAATTTGTTTCTTCTTCCGAGGAATTATTTATTGTTTTTTTTTCTTCGTCTTTACTTAATTCTATTGCTTCTGTTATTTCTTCTTTTGTTTCCTGAGTTTTTGGTATAAGCGGCGGCTTTGGAGAAACTTCAGACTTTTGTTCTGAAGATGGATTTTGTTCTGCTCTTATTTTGTCATCTCCGGCTTGAGGAGCTCTTACAACAATTTTAGGCAGTTTGCCAAACAATGTTTTGGCGCTTTCTTCCAAAAATGCAAATCTTTCACCATCAATACTAAAGCTTTTTAACCACGCAGTATTTTTTATTGTAATTATAATTTCATCCTGTGTAATTTTTACAGGAATTGCCTGTTGTTTCAAAATTGCTCTTGAAGGGAAACTGGATATACTCTCAAGGAATTTTTCCCACACAGCTTTTAAATCACCGGAAGTCCCTGCAGACTGAATTGTACTTGGCTGCGCCGGAGCAGGTTTAGATTCCCGGACTGTTTGTTTAGGCACAGGTTGTTTTTGCACAGGGGTATGTTGTTTTGAATTTTCAACACTTTCATATTTATTAACCGGCATTGGCGGTGTGTTGTATGAAGGTGCAGGTTTTACAATATTGTCTGATTCAAGTGAGCTGATTCTTTTTTGCAAATCTTCTAATTTTGTATTTTCTGTCAGGTTTGCCATATCAAGAATTGCAATATCAAGCCATAGTTTTGGATTTGTCGTAAGTTTTAATTCTCTTATGTATGAAGCACACTTGTCAGACAAGGATATAAGCTGGTGCGCTTCAATGTTGTCTAAATCCTTGCAAAGTGTTTTTATCTGCTCCTCATTTAATTGAATTGCATCAGTTATATCTTTTATCCCTGTTGTTTTTATTATTAGGGCATTTCTTAAATATTCAAGAAAATTTGATAAAATTTGAGAGGGTTCATTACCCTGATTGTATATGTCGTTTAAGGTATTTAGGGATGCTGAACCGTCAGATTTTATAATATTTTCAAATAATACGGTTAATGAGGAAAATGATAATCTGCCCAATAATCTGTTAATGTCGTCTGTTTCAATTTTTTTATCGGCGGAATTAAGTACGCTTAACTGATCTAAAAGAGCTATACTGTCCCTCATTCCTCCTGCAGAATTTGTTGCAATATATCTTAGAGCTTCATCAGTAATATTTATTTTTTCTTTATCCGAAATATAGCGGAGATGTTTTGTAATATCGTCAGTTGTAATTCTTTTAAAATCAAATCTTTGACAACGGCTTTTAATAGTATCAAGCACCTTGTGAACTTCTGTTGTCGCAAGTATAAATATTACATTTTCAGGCGGTTCTTCAAGTGTTTTTAACAAAGCATTAAAAGCTGTGGGTGTCAGCATATGAACTTCGTCAATGATATAAATTTTATAGCGGCTGTGAACCGGTGCCATTGCTACATTTTGGATAATTTCTTCCGCATCATTTACCGAGCGGTTGCTTGCCGCGTCCATTTCGATTACATCTATCGGAACTGATTTTGTTATATTTATACAGTTTTCACATTCATTACAAGGTGAAACTGTCGGACCTTTTTCGCAATTTAATGATTTTGCAAAAATTCTTGCGGTTGATGTTTTACCCGTTCCTCTCGGGCCTGTAAACAAATATGCGTGTGAAATTCTGTCTGATTCAATTGCATTGGTTAATGCTTTTTTTATATGCTCCTGACCGACTACTTCTTCAAGCTTTTGCGGTCTGTATTTTCTGTATAAAGGTACATAATTGTTATTCATGATAAAATAATTATAGCAGATAATTATGAAATAGGATAAATTATGAATTTAATTAAACCTAAAAATCTTGTTAAAGGTGATACAATATGCATAATTGCACCTTCAGGATGTGTTGAAAAGGACAAAATTTTAAATTCTGCCAAGTATTTTGAAGGTTTAGGTTTTCAAGTTAAACTTGGGAAAAATCTTTTTAATAAAGACAGATATATGTCGGGTACTGATGCGGAGCGTATATCTGATATAGAAGAAGCATTCTGCGATAATGATGTTAAAGCAATTATTTGTGCAAGAGGCGGTTATGGTGCATTGAGGATAATTAACAAAATAGATTATAATCTTATCAAAAATAACCCGAAAATATTTTGCGGATATTCTGATATAACAGCATTATCTCTTATGATTTTAAAAAAGACCGGTTTGATAACCTATTCTTCTCCTATGCCAAAAGGAGATTTTCAGCCTGAAAATATTGATAAATATACAGAAAAATATTTTTGGAATGTGATGTATGGCAATCTTAATGAGATTAAGCCTGCTGATTTAAAGGTTTATAAAAACGGGAGTTGTCAGGGGATATTATGGGGCGGTAACCTTGCAACTGTATCTTCTATGTGTGGTTTGGATTTTATCCCAGATGAAAAATTTATATTTTTTGCAGAGGATTTAAACGAGCCGGTTTATAAAATTGACAGATGTTTCCGCCAGCTTTTGAATATCGATAAGTTTAAGGATAATTTAAGCGGTATTGTTTTGGGTGAATTTTTAGGTGTTGAGGAATATAAAGATCAGCTTGAATATCTTTTTGATGAAATTTCACAGGAATTAAATGTTCCTGTTTATTCAGGATATAAAATATCTCATGACAGTTCAAAAATCACTTTGCCTGTCGGTCAGAGTGCAATTTTATGTGATGATGGCGTTATAAAATTTGTTTAGATTATTTTTCTTTAATGATTAAAACATCACATTGTGCATATTCAAGTATTCTTCGGCTTACAGATGACATTAGTATCCCTGAAAAAGCGTTACGGTTTCTCATTCCTGTTACCGTAAGTGTTATGCCGTTAAGAATTATGTATTCAAGTATTTTTTCAGCAGGGTTTCCGCCTATGACTGTTTTATTTTCTATTTTTATGTTGTTTGCCATAAATAATTTTTCAACTTTTAACAGATTTGTCAGTGCATATTTTTGTTGTTGTCTTTCAACATCATTTATCCAGTTTGAATCAATATTACCCTCTAAAAACAAAAATTCCGGCATTTCATATACATTAAGCAGGTGGACATTTGCATTGCTGAAATCTATGTTTTTAATGACGTTGACTATTACATCTTCTGATAGCGGAGTCTGTGTGATTGGCAACAGAATGTTTTTAGCTGTTTGTTTTGATTTAGAGATATATACATTTGATTTTGATGCAGAGGCAACCTGTTGTGATACGGAACCTAGCCATTTTTGCAGACCTTTTTTACCGTTTGAACCCATTACAATACATTCATAATATTTTTTCTGCTCTGTTTCTAGTATTGAATCAACTGCATTTCCACATAATTTATGTATCCCTGATATTTTTATATTTTCTTTTGTTAAGTATTCTTGTGAGTATTCAATAATTGAGTTCGTAGAATTTTTACATTCTGTCAGGTATTTATTTCCGTCAAACAGCACAGAGTCCGGAAGATAAGTTACATCTGATACTGATAATATCTCTGCACTAAAATCTTTTACCCACATTGAAAAGTTACTTATTGAGTTATAACTTGTTTTTGAACCGTCTGTACAAAATAATATACGCATTTATGCCTCCTTTTATTCAAAAATAACTAATGTTAAGGAAAATTACATTGGCTGGTAATATTATTTTTTTCTGCTAATATAGAATTATAGATTATCAGGTTATATTTAAAATGTCAGTTGATGAAAGAAAGCTAAGAGATTATAAAGATTTAATCGAAATTATTGCAAAAGTGGAGTATCAGAAATTCTCAAGTTCCCATTTGATTGAATTGCCGGAACTTGTTAATATCGGTACACATGCTCTTTATATTCTTTTTAAAAATAATCCGCCTGAAAAATATAATAATACCTACTTATCAACTGCAATAAAGTGGGCTATTCGCAACGAAGTGCGCAGAAGATATAAATGGTACACTTTAAAAAATAAAAAACTGGACGATGTTCCTGTTGATGATTCTGATAATCCAAATACGGATTGTGATAATGACCCTGTAGAAATAAGAGCAGAGGTTTATAAAAATATTCTTTCTATTGATGAATTGCAAGACGGCGAAGTTCCTACACAGATAAAATCTGATACAAGAAGTCCTGAGGAAGATGTTGTTTATACCGAACTTAAAACAGGTATTCTTGAAGCTTTACAGAAACTTCCTCCGAGAGAAAAAGAATTTATTGAATGTAAATTTATTAAAGATAAGAAATTAAGGGAAATTGCACTGGAATATAACATATCACAGTCAAGAATTTCAAGAATAATTCAGTCCGGATTGGACAGAATAAAAAAAGATTTGGCTAAACAGGGGATAATATAAATGAATTTAATATTTGAGAAGAGCACCGGCTCTGACGGTATTAATTTAACTGATAAAACTGATAATATTGATTTTATTCCATCAGAGTTTTTGCGTAATAAAACTGTTGGTTTACCCCAATTGTCCGAACTTGAGGTTATGCGCCATTATAAAGAATTATCTGATATGAATTTTTGTATTGAAAAAGGCTTTTATCCTCTGGGTTCCTGCACAATGAAATATAACCCGAAAGTTAACGAATTATTATCTTCGCTTGAAGGTTTTAATATCCATCCTGATGTTAAAGACGAAGATGCTCAAGGATGTTTGGAATTGATGTATAATCTTGGCAATGCGTTACTTGAAATTACGGGTATGGATGCTCTGACACTCCAACCTTCTGCCGGAGCTCATGGCGAAATGACCGGTATGATGATAATAAGAAAATATTTTGACACAATCGGTCAGGCTCGTAAAAAAGTTATTATACCTGATTCAGCACATGGCACAAATCCTGCAAGTGCAAAAATGGCAGGATTTGATATTTTAGAAATTAAGTCAAATTCTAAAGGTCAGGTTGATATTGATGCTTTAAAGCACGTGTTAGACGAAGATGTTGCCGCAATTATGATGACAAATCCTAATACGCTTGGAATTTTCGAAGAAAATGTTTCTGAAATTTCAAAATTGATGCACGATAACGGTTCATTGCTTTACTATGACGGGGCTAATTTTAATGCAATTATGGGTTATACGAATCCGAAGCTTATGGGGTTTGATGTAGTGCATCTTAATTTACATAAGACTTTTTCAACTCCTCATGGCGGAGGCGGACCGGGAGCAGGTGTGGTTGCGGTTTGTGAAAAGTTAAAAGATTATTTACCTGTACCGATAGTTGATTGTGCAGATGGTAAATATTACAGAAATTATAATGTATCTAATACAATCGGTAATGTAAAAGATTATTTTGGGAATTTTTCAGTTCTTGTTAAAGCTTACGCATATATTCTTATGATGGGTAAAAATTTGAAGTGTGTATCTGAAAATGCCGTTTTAAATGCGAATTATTTAAAAGAAAATTTGAAAAAATATTATAATTTACCTTATGATGAACCGTGTATGCACGAATTTGTCATCACAGGGGAAACTCAAAAAGAACAAAATGGTGTTTCAACCCTGCATATTGCAAAAGCTTTAATGGATGAAAATGCTCATCCGCCTACGGTTTATTTCCCTCTGATTGTCCATGAGGCAATGATGATTGAACCGACAGAGTCTGAAAATAAACAAAGACTTGACGATTTTATAAATTCTATGGTTAAAATTGCTCAGGAATGTAAAAATAATCCTCAGGGGGTGCTTGATGCTCCACATTCTACCCCTGTGAAAAAGATTGATGAAGTGCTGGCAGCGCGTCATCCTGACTTAAATTATAAAATATGTGAATAAGTTAAAATTGAGATATAAATATGACAAATAAAGAAGAAAATAAAAAAATAAAAGTATCGTTTCCGCATATGGGAACCGTTTGTTATGCCTGGGCTGCGGCATTAAGAATAATAGGCTGTGAACCTTATATTGAACCTTATACAAGTAAAAAGACTCTTTCGCTTGGCACGAAACATTCCCCTGAAGCTATATGTATTCCTTATAAGTTAATTCTCGGGAATTTAATAGAAGCAATAGAAGGCGGAACGGACTATGTTGCAATGATTACATCCCCGGGGTGCTGCAGATTGGGTGAATATGGAAAATGTATTGAAAATGCGCTTACTGATTTAGGTTACAAGGCTAATTATATTGAAATGCAGTTGTATGATGGTATAAAAGGTATGTATAATTTTTTAAAAGCAGTAAGCGGTAAAAATGCTCCGTTTTTATTTTTAAGAGCCATTACAATTGCGATAATAAAGGCATTTTTGCTTGACAGTCTTGAAACCCGTTTGTCATATTGCAGAGCAAGAGAAATTAATTTTGGGGATTCTGAAAAACATTATAAAAATTCTCTAAAAATTATTGATTCATACGATACGATTAAAGGCTTGAAAAAGGCTTCAAAAGAAGTTGATCAGGAAATGAATAAGATTGAGCTTGATTTAAAACGAGAAGTTTTACATGTTGATATTACGGGTGAAATTTATGTTGTAAATGATGAATTTTCAAATCAAAATATTGAGCGAGAACTTGGCAGAATGGGGGTTCAGGTTCGCAGGAGCCTTACACTGACCAGCTTTTTAAAAGATGCAATTATTCCAAAATTATTCAGAAAAGGTGAAACTCATTTGCAAAGAGCTTTCAGACTTGCAAAACCGTATTTGATGCGTGATATTGGCGGTGATTCACTTGAATGTGTTTCTGATGTTGTTTATGCTCAGGAAAAAGGTGCTGACGGAATTATTCATCTCAGTCCGTTTACCTGTATGCCGGAAATTATGTCACAAAATATTTTCCCTGCAATGAGAGAAGATTGTGATATTCCTATTTTGGCTCTGATTATGGATGAACAAACCGGCCGTGCCGGATATATTACAAGAATTGAGGCTTTTGTCGATTTGATGAGAAGAAGAAAAAGAAGGTTACAAAATCAGTCATAAATCGTGTATAATGACTTTAAGGTACGACCCATGCTAAAGTTGATATTTTCAAATTTTAAAATAACAAATAACAGTATAATTCTTGCGACTCCGATGGTGTTGTTCATGTTTATTACGGTTTTATACGCGTCTTTTATTGCAACACATGCAAGAACTGTGAATTTGGCATTGTTTTCATTTTTGACTTTGCTTGTTATGGTGTGCGGTCTTCTTGCCGGTTGGTTTTATATGGTTAAAAAAACTTTGCAGTTAAACGGGCGTACTTTTGTTTATGAAAATGACAGAATTAATGCTTTAAAAGACCTTATGTTATCTTTGCCTAAAGGTGTCGGGCGCTTATTTGGTTCTTTCTTGGGATTTGTGACAATTTCTATGTTTGTTACTGTCATTTTTTACTATATGACTGTTGATTTTATACCGCCTGCAAAACTGCAAATTGTTGCAGATTATTTGTATCTGCCAAATTATATTGCGGCATTATTGTTTTTAATATCTTCCGTTTTGTCATTTTTTGGTATGTTGTGGATCCCTGAAATTGTATATTGTGAAAAAAATGCGTTTCTTGCTTTAAAAAATTCTCTAATAAAGACATTTAAAACTTTTCCAAGAACTTTAGCTTTGTATTTGTTTGTATATTTAATAAATTTTGTTACTCATTATTCAATACAATTTTTCTCAACAAACCCTTATGTAGTATTTCTTTTACTTGTTTTATATTATTATTCAATATTGTTTATTGTAATTTTGGTGTTTAGGTATTATGAGCAATACTTCCTCAAAAATGAAGATTAAGGTTATTGCTGTTGTAGGTGCGACTGCAAGCGGAAAAACTAAGTATTCTATTGAACTTGCCAAAAAGATTAACGGCGAAATTGTTTCTGCGGATTCAAGGCTGGTATATAAAGGATTTGATATAGGAACTGCTAAGCCTACGACTGATGAAATGGAGGGTATTCCTCATTATATGATTGATATTGTAGAGCCCGAAGTTGATTATTCTGCAGGCTTGTATAAAACTCGTGCAACTGAAGTGATTTGTGATATTGCGTCAAGAGGAAAGGTGCCAATAGTTGCAGGCGGTACAGGTCTTTATATTGATATTCTTTTAAAAAATTTTGATTTACCTGAGATTGAGCCTGATGTATCTTTAAGAAATGAGTTGTCAGCTTATTCTTCCGCAGAGTTGTATTCAATTTTGCTATCAAAAGATCCTGAAGGTGCTTTGACAATTGAACCTAATGATAAAAAGAAAATTATTCGTGCTATTGAAATTATTAATTCAACCGGTAAATCTCTTTCTCTTTCAAGGGGAGTTAGTGAAAGTCCTTTTGAAGTCGAGTGGATAGGGTGCAATTACCCAAGAGATGTTCTTTATGAACGAATAAATAAGAGAGTCGATAAAATGCTTGAGGATGGTCTTATTGACGAAGTAAGGGCATTGTTGAAAAAACATGGCAGAATATACAATTTAATCAATACTATCGGTTATAAAGAGATAATTCAGTATTTAGACGGTGCTATGTCTTTAGATGATAGTGTTGAACTTTTAAAGCAAAATACACGCAAATATGCAAAACGCCAGCTTACTTGGTTTAGAAAAAATGACAAAATTAAGTGGAGTGTTTTTCCTGACAAATTAAAAAGATAATTTATAATTTCACTTTTGCAACTGCTTTAAATACTGTTTGTTTATCATTATCAACTGATACTTGCGGTGCGTGTGCTTCGTGAGGGTATAATACAACAAAATTCGTACCGTCAAGTTCTATAAAGTTACCGTTAACATCTTCTTTAAAAAACTCAATGTCTTTTTCACTGTTGTATTCAATATCAGTTGTAAGATGCTCTTTATCTTTATAATAAATTTTTTCTTTGCCTGAAATCAATAATTGTATATCTGCATATTTTTGGTGTGCTTCGTATTTCGCATTGTTTAGAGGTTTTGTTTGATAGCTTTCAAGATTAATATAATTCCCTGCCGATAATTCATGTCTTCCCGCAGAAGCTAAATTTGTGAGTGTTTTAATATATTCTCTTATTTCGAGTGGAATATTTGTATATAAATCAATATTTTTGATTTTATCTGTAATCATTTATTTACCTATAAGAATTTAATTTTATTTTTTACATGTACATAGCATCTGTGCTTCCAGCAAGGATTATCGTTAGAATAAATATATTTATCAATTTTATCGTACTTCTGTCCGCCTTTAAATTTTGTACCAAGGTTTTGACAGTATGGCGTGAAAGCACTTACCTGAAGTGCGAAACATTGAGCTCTTGCGTAAGGAATTGAACTATATATTACTTGTTTTCGTCTTACTCCGTCAACAATATCAAAATAATATACATCAGAACTCAAAGCCGAACTGTTACCCCCCTGATATAAACTTATATCAGCTTTTGAAGCATTTAACGGGTACCCTGCATAAACTAAACCGTTTGAACTTACATAGAACGGAAATACATCTTTCCACAATGTACCGCCGCCTTGTCCGGTATCTTTTTCACCGGTTATGTCAACAAATACAGTAAAACCATCTATTGCATAAACTCTTGGTTCTCTTAAATAGGTGTTTCCGGCATATATTTTTTGTAAGTCTTCATAATTTCTTGTTGGGCAGCAGCTTCTTGCATCGGCAAGTTTTGCGGCACTATTGCCTGCTTCAACCGTAAAACAATGGTTTCCGCTTTGGCAAAAATAGTTCGTTTCGCCTGCTGCATCACACTCTGCTTTAGTGTAAACTTTTCTGTCAACACAGGCATTTATATCAGGAGTGTAGTCTGTAGGATTGAATGATAAACCTGCAATTGATGCTACTTTATCGCCCATAATCCACAGTTTTAAACCATTTGAAAATGTGATATTAGGTTTAATATTATCAAATGCGCCTTGTACTGCCTGTGCCGATAAGTATGGTTTGCCTCCTGCTGTTATTGCATTATACAGTTCCTGATTGTATGAAATTGGATCAATTCCTCCCTCAAAAGATTTAACATCATTGAAGGTGTTACAATTGCTGTATGAAACGTTATAATTATCATTGATTAATTCGCAGAATCTTTTTGCTTTGGTAATAGGAGGGTTAACTACACAAACATTTGAAACTTCATCCAAATGGTAGCCTGTTGGACAAACAATTGGTTCTATAAGCTGACAAGATGTCATATTTTCTGCGTTATCAGGTTTAAAACCTTGTGCACAGGCACAGTGACCAATTGTTCTGCTGTAATATGAATTTTCAGGACAACAAGTCCCTGTTTCTTCATTGTATGCTCCTACTTTACATCCTCCGGAGATACAATTGCCATCAGCATCTGCATACGCAACATTTCCGGTTGACGGAGTAGGACAGCATATACTCGGGTGGTTTACAGCCCGCTCAGGATTCATTCCGTTGCAAGAACATCCTGAAAGATATGAGCCTATAACATTATAATAGCCAAAATTTTCGCATGTTGAAGCTGAATATGACGGGAATACCCCGTTTGATTGGTTGCCAGAAGCTGTTAAAGGAGCTGCATTATTTTCAGGAATATATACTATACATTGTCCGTACTGGGATCTGTTTCCGGCTTGGTTTAATGTGATTACCTTATATTCATACTGAACATTATATGCACTGTATATGTTTTTACAGTCTGTACCTACAATATTACAAAAATCTGCGGCTTCTATATCTTGACCTGCAATAATTGAATATATATCTCTTGTTGTTCCGTTGCAGGTAAATCTGCGTTTCATTCTTGTCTGATCTCTGTGAATACTGCCCGGACAATTGAAACCTGCTATTTCTTCTTCGGTAAAACCTTTACCTGCTTCATCTTTATAATCTTTAACTACATACTGATTTCCGTTACAAACTCTTGCCATTTCATATTCGTAGCTTGGAAAACTTAAAATAATAGTTCTTTGTGCATAAGCCTTTGGGGTTATTTTTTTTGAAAATAATTTATCTCCTATAAATGCAATAAGACCAGTATCATTTTCCGCATCCAGTTTGTTGTTATTGTATGCTAACGCAGGATCGCCGTAGGCAACAATTTGTGCACCCAGTTTTTCAACTGTTTTGAACCCGAGAAAATACGCATATTCTTCGGTCTTTTTCATTTGATCCATTATAAGAGGAACGCATACGACTATTATAATACTGACAATAAGTATGCAGATTGTTAATTCAAGCAGAGAAAAGGCATTTCTCATTTTATTCTTAATATTATTCACTAAATGACCTCCTTAGTGAGTTTTTGACAGCTGTTCAATTGCTTTTTTATATTCTTCTTCTTTAGGAGCTTTTCCGTGCCATCCCGGATCATTTTCCATAAACTCTACTCCTTTGCCTTTTATTGTATTCGCTACAATAACCACCGGAGAAGAAGAATTTTTAGCTTCTTCAATTGCAGAGTATATTTGTACTATGTCATGTCCGTCAATTTCTATTGTTTCCCATCCAAATGCTTTAAATTTTTCTGCAACATTACCAAGAGCCATTACATTTTCTGTATTACCGTCAATTTGCAGTTTATTTCTGTCAACAATGGCGATTAAGTTATTTAATTTTCTGTGAGGAGCCTGCATAGCGGCTTCCCAAACATTCCCTTCCTGTAATTCACCATCACCAAGCATTACAAATACATGAGCCGGACTTTTATCAAGTTTTAATGCCATAGCAAGTCCGCATGCAAAAGATAATCCTTGACCGAGTGAGCCTGTAGCCATTTCAACACCCGGAGTCATGTGTGTAGGATGTCCCTGCAGTCTGGAACCAAGTTTTCTGAAACTTAACAATTCTTCTTCAGGAAAAAATCCTTTTTGAGCAAGAACAGAATAGTATAGCGGTGATATATGCCCTTTTGACAGTATGAATCTGTCTCTGTTTTTATATTCTTCTTCTGTCATATCGGCAGAAAAGTTCATACATTTATGAAACAAAACGGTTAAAATATCTGTAGCAGATAAAGAACCGCCAATGTGACCTGATTGTGCTGTATAAACCATATCTAAAATATTTTTTCTGCTCTTGTGAGCAAGTTCTTTAAGTTCATTAATTTCTTTATCTGTTAACATTTGGCACTAACCTTTCTTTCATAACTTTTAAAATAAACAGCGGAAGTGTCGGGAATATCCTTTTTAATCTTTTAGGTTCTTTTACTGTTCTGTATAACCATTCCAAACCAAGTTTTTGATATATTTCAGGAGCTCTGTTAATTACTCCCGACCATACATCAAAACTTCCTCCGACACCTATCATTATACTGTTTGGAAGTTGTTTTTTTAGTTTGCTTATAAAAAATTCCTGTTTTGGTGCTCCGAGCGCAACAAGTATTAAATCGGGTGCAAGCGGAACAATCTCGTTTATTATTTCATTTTCATCGGTAAAATACCCGTCATGAGCATATACAATATTTATGTTTGGGTATTCCGATTTTAATTTTTCACAGGTTTTTTGTAATATTTCAGGTTTTGCACCCACAAGTGCAATATTTTTGTTATCATTTACGCATTTTTGGATGAGTGCTTTGCTAAAATCGATACCTGCAATTCTTGATACTTTATGACCTAAAATTTTAAGCCCAATTTGTACTCCGACTCCGTCAGGCACTATCATTTCAGAACTGTTTATAACATCCGAAAAATCTTTATTTTTTTGAGCATTTAGTATCATTTCAGGGTTAATCGTTACAACCTGTCCGTGACGGTTGTATATATACTCTATCGCATCCTCAAATGTAAATGTATCAACTCCATATCCCAGTATATTTACAACATTTCTGTTCATAAACTTATTATAACATATTATTTTCAATTATGCTATAATAATTCTATGAAAAAACTAATTTTAAACATATTTTTTAGTCTGGTTATTTTATTCGGATCAAATCTTTGTGTAAAGGCTGTGCAATTTGATTTATTAGTTTTGCCGGTTGATATTTTTTCAGTTTGTGATAATTATTTTTGCTTCCCTGAAGTTTCAAATATAGTTGCAGATGATGTTATTAAAAATATGGCACAATATAACGCAATAAATACAAAATCTTTAACTCAGATGCGTGATGCTTTTGCCAAAAACAACGAATTGAAGTCGAAAACTCAGGCTTTACTTACTCAATACAGGGATAAGGATAAAATCGATTTCCCTACATTACAGGCTGTTGCCAATTATTTTGGGGTAAAGTCTGTTTTGTTAATAAATTCTTACGCAATAAATGATAAAACCGATTTAAGGCGTAATTTGTGGGATATTTTGGAAATCGGCAGTGCTTTTAAACTGACTTATCCGTTTGAATTGAAAACAAATGCAGTTTTAACTGATTGCGTAAACAATCTTGTTATGTGGAGCGGAAAGTATAGTAAAGATGTATCTGATACATTCGGTTATTACTCTGCCGCTAATCAGATGCAGGCGATGTCTCAGCTTGAAAAAATTATGATGTATTCTAACGAAACTCTTTCAAAAAATATTAGTCAAAATGTGTTTATGCGGTTTTTCCCGAGAGATGTCAGAACATTCACGATGAAATCATCACCTGAACAGTCAGGAGAGGATAAAAAATTCGTTCCTAACGCCCTTCAGCATCTTGCAGACCCGCATATAAGAAAAGAGTTTGATGAAAGTCAGACAAATTCTGAGTTTAGAAAATTTGGTAATGATGATGTTATTTATCAATTTTAATAATTAAAAACGGTAAGAATTAAGTTTTCTTACCGTTTTTATAATATCTATTTTTCGAAGCTTGGTTTTTGCCCTTTTATGTTTTTTCTTTCTCCTTTGAAATGGTGTCCGTGCATACCGCGTTTTTCAATTCTGTATTGTGGCGGCATCTGTCTTTCAATTCCCGGTCTGTGGTATCTGAAAGCACAAGGACAAGGCGGAAATTTAGGCTGTGTTAGGGCTTTTGCAACTAATAATGCTAATAATGTACCTGTAAATACTGAAGCTGTAATCAATAAAAATTTACAAAACATTTTACAGCAGCAGCAATCTTTTTGAGGTGCTTCTACTTTTCTTTCTTCTTCTGTCATAACGATTCTCCTTATTTGTTTTACATATTTAAAACGATTTAGAAAAATAATTGTTCATTTTTATTTTTCATCTTCAATTTTAACTGTAAAATCAGGATTTTCATTCATCTTCTCGGTAATTTCATCAAATGATAAAAGTCCTTGTGTTGCTCCAAATACTGAAACTGCTCCGGCTGAATTAATAGAAGCTGCAATAAGTGATTTTGCAATATCAATATCATATCTAATCATAGCCGCGCAGAATGTTGACGCAAAAGCATCTCCTGCTCCAAGTGTTGAAGCTACAGGCCCATCAAAGCATGGACAGTAAAAATATCTCTTACCGTCATAAGCATATGCTCCATGTCCGCCATCCGTAATGACTATTACCTGATAATCCGAAACTTTTAGTTTATGAAACATTTCTTTTAAATCGGGATGTATCAGTTCTTGAGAGTATTTAATGTCTTTTGTATCCTGTCTTAATTTTATGCCTGTTGCCATGGAAGCTTCTTCTTTATTCATTACGACAACATCTGCAAGCTCAAGAATTTTTTTCAGATAATTATACCCTTTTTTAATACCCGTTGTACCTGCATTAAAGCAAACATAAGTATCGTTTGCTTTTGCAAATTTAACCAAGTCATCAAGTTGTTTGTTGCTATCACCGTTTAAAGGTGCAATATACAGCAGTTTGGCATTTTTTATGGCTTCGAAATCAATTTCTGATTTTTTTATATGTGCATTTGCGCCTCTGTGAGCCAGAACTGTTCTGTCACCCTCAAAGCTTGTTAAAATAATAGAAAATCCTGTCGTATCTTTAGGATCTTGAATTATTGAATCAAGGTTAACATTTTTATTTTTAAAAAAGTCTAATAAACCTTGTGCGTAAATATCATCTCCGATTTTAAAAATTACTGCTGTATCAAAGCCCAGATTGGCAAAATTTACTGCGGTATTTACTCCGCCACCGCCTACTTGTGTATCAAAATCTGTTATTTCAAGTTTTGAACCGTATGGATAACTCATAAAATCTGTAGAACGATCTTTTCTGCGTACTGAAACTACATTTGCATCATCACATTCTACAAATACATCCATTGTCGCACTTCCAATTGTAACAATATCACTCATACTAAACTCCTTATTTACATATGTAAATTATACCATAAATTGTCATTTTAGCTATAAATAAGGCAAAATTTTTTTTTCTGTATTTGTACTATATCAAATGGTTAAAAATAATTATATTTCCTGTGTCATGCAATCTATTCCGCCTAACAATTTTAAATAATTGCCACTCGATACAAAGTAAACATTCTTTACCCCGTTTTGTTTGAAAACTTTGCTTGCTGCTTCATTTAATTCAGGATAACCGGAGCTGTTTGTAATGAAGAATGTTCCTTTCATTTTTGATGTTCCTCCTACTCCGTTTGCAAAATTAACTTGCGGAACACTATCATCTTTTGGAACAGTAAAACAAGGTATTTTTACTAATTTGTAGCCTGCTTTGGTTAATGAAGCTTCGGCATCTTTTGTTATTGAGGCTGTTTTTTCTTTCATTTCTTCAAGTTTATCAATAAAGTGTTGTTTTTGGTCTTCAGACATTTCGGAAATTTTTGTATTTTTAAGCATGTCTATCCCAGCCTGATAATCAGGTACTGCCATTTCTCCGTTGCCAAGCGGATGATATGTCATGTCAATATGAAAATCAAACTGCGGAATGTAGGTTATATCTTCCGGTTTTAATCCCAGATCCGAAGCAATTTGATTTTTTGCCTTAATTCTGTTATCAGGAGTGTCTTCAAGCCCCATACTTTTTAGCGTGTATCCGATGGATTCTTCTCCTATTACGGCTCCGGGTTTGCCATCTGCTTTCAGGGTATTTAAGACATTCCCGCCTTCTAAATATGTATTTGATTTTACGATTTCATCTTCAGGAACTGTTTTTATGTATTCACTTGTTTTCCCGTTTATAGCGGCTGAACCTTGTCCTGAAGTCCCTATATCACTTCTGCGGCTTTGTATGGATTCTATTTCCTCTTTATTAATAAAGTTATATTCATTTTTGCTTTGAGCATAAACTTTTCCGTCAGCTCTTCTGACGGTATAGTCTTCTACCCAAATGTCAGCAGAATGTACTGTTTCAACCTTAAAACCAAGTTCTTTACCAATATAATTCATTTCTTGCTTAACTTTTTCAAAATTTTCTGATTTTGAACTGTCACTCATTTTGATTGTGCGTATTTCTCTGTTTAATCCTTCTGACCAGTTTTGTTCTTTAGGATCTGCGTTATTCTGCATTTTAATCGGTTCAAGTCTTTCATTACTAACCCCTTTGTCATCATATGATGAAACTCCGTCAAAATTAAGATAGTATTTGCCTTTTGGTAAATTTGATGTGTCAGCCGCAGTGGAATCAAAATTTCGCATTATTGCTATTTCATCATCAAAAGTGTCAATGTAGGAGTATTTAAGAGTTTCATTTTTTGATGTGTCAATCACTCTGGATTTACTGCTGTTGTCCATCATTTGAGATAGGGTTTCGGCTTCTTTCGTGTCTATTACACCGTTTGAATTTGATATTGATGTTTTATTGTCAGCAATATCCATTAAATCTTTGAGTAAATTAATGTTCTTTTCAGTTATTGTATCGTTATTTCCCCTAATTTTGTCAAATATGGACTGTACGGCAGGGTTATTTACTTTAATATCATTCCATTTTGAGCCTGCCGATATTTCTATCTTATAAATTTTGTTTTTACTGTCGTAATACGAAAAGTCCATACAACCTCTATTAATAGATAAATTTATAATCGGTCTTTTATGTTTAAAACTTTAAAAAAAAATAGCGGGTTGTAATGATAATTTACAACTCGCTATTTTTTGTATTAAAAACTGATTTAGCTAATGCAATTAGCTTTATCTTCTTCGGTTACCCCTTTTAAAGTTAAGTTTACACGACCTTTTTCGTCAATTTTTATAACTTTAACGATAACTTCATCTCCGATATTCAAATGTGGTTCAATTGTTTCAATTCTCTCGTTGCAAACTTGAGAAATGTGAATCATACCGTCTTTTCCGCCGCCTAATTCAACGAAAGCGCCGATAGGGATAATTCTTACAACTTTACCCTTGATTACCATGCCAACTTCAGGTTTGAAAGTAATATCTTTAATCATTTTGATTGCAATTTTTGCACCTTCCTGATCGTTAGATGTAATAGTTACAAGACCTGAATCCTGAATATCAATTTCCGCACCTGATGCATCAATGATTTCTCTGATTTGTTTTCCGCCAGGTCCGATAACTGTACCGATGTCTTCTGTCGGAATTGTCAATGTTGTAATGCTTGGAGCGAATGGTGATAATTCCTTAGCCGGTTCGGTGATTACTTCTCTCATTTTGCCTAAGATATGTAATCTGCCTTCTTTTGCCTGGAATAAAGCTTTGCGTAATGTTTCGTTAGGGATTCCTTTAGCTTTCATATCCATTTGAAGAGCTGTAATACCGGTATCGTTACCTGTAACTTTAAAGTCCATATCACCCAAGAAATCTTCAATTCCCTGAATATCTGTTAATACAACAGGTTCATAACCTTCTTCTTTAATCATACCCATTGCAACACCGCCGATCATACATTTAACAGGAACACCTGCGTTCATCAAAGCCATTGAAGAACCGCAAGTTGAACCCATTGATGTTGAACCGTTAGATTCTAATACATCTGATGTTACTCTGATTGTATAACCAAATTCATCAGGACTTGGCAATGCAGGAATGTTTGCTCTTTCTGCTAAATTACCATGACCTACTTCACGTCTGCCCGGACCTCTTAATGGTTTTACTTCACCAACTGAGAAGCCAGGGAAGATGTATTTGTGCATATATGTTTTTTCAGTTTGAGGATCAACTCCGTCAAGTTCCTGTTTCATTGCAGGGCCGGCTAAGGTTGCAACTGAAAGAATTTGAGTTTGACCTCTTGTAAATACGGCACTTCCGTGTGCTCTTGGAATAACACCAACTTCGCACCAAATAGGACGAACTTCGGTTGGTTTTCTGCCGTCAGCTCTGACTCCTTCATCAAGAATCATTGCACGCATAATGTGTTTTTCTGCAGCTTTGAATTCTTCTGCAACAAAGTCAATACCTGTTTCTTCAATGATTTGTTTAATATAATCATCTTCAGGTAAAGCGTCAATTTTTTCTTTAACTAATTTTTTTGCTTCTTCAAGTTTATTTTGGCGATATTCTCTGTCAAAGTTATGATAAGCATCAAATATCATATCGTGAGCAGTTTCTTCAATAATCTGAGCGATTCTTGAAGTATCATAAGGATTTACAAATTCTTCTTTTACAACTCCGCAAGCTTTTGCAAATTCAACCTGTGCGTCACATTGTTTTCTGATTTCGCCTTGAGCGAATTCAACAGCATTCATAATATCGTCTTCAGTAACAAATTTACATCCTGCTTCAACCATGATAACGCTGTCGTGAGTACCTGCTACAACGATATCTAAATCTGATTCGTGTGCTTGTTTGTGTGTCGGATTAGCAATAAAGTTTCCTTCAGAGTCACGAGATACTCTTACAGCTCCGATAGGTCCTTCAAATGGTGCTCCAGAAAGCATTAATGCACAAGATGCACCTAACATAGCCAATGTATCAGGCTGATTTTCCTGATCATAACTAAATAATTGAGCAACGATTTGAATATCGTTTCTATATCCTTTAGGGAAAAGCGGTCTGATTGGCCTGTCAATTAAACGGGATACCAAAATAGCTTTGTCGCTTGCTTTCCCTTCAGATCTGTTGTATCCGCCCGGAATTCTTCCGATTGCAGACATTCTTTCTTCATAATCGATTAGTAAAGGGAAGAAATCTATACCAACTCTTGGCTCTTTTGATACAACGCAGTGAACAAATAACATTGTATCGCCGCATCTTACGGTAACAGAACCATTAGTGGATTGTGCATACTTCCCTGTTTCAATTGTGACGGTTTTTCCGCCGATTTCTAATTGAAAACTCTTTGTTTCAGGTTTCATAAATAATACCCTTTCTTTCTCGTACTCTGTCTTAGTACGTTTTACTATACACTTCCATTAAGTTCATATTAATTTTACAACAAAAATATAAATTTTGTTATTTATTTGTAAAGATATATCTTTCAATATATCAAATTTTATTTGTTTGGGGTATTATTGTTTTGGATATTGGTAGAATTTAGATTATGAGAGTAGAAAACATTAACCCTAATATAAATTTCAATGCAAATGTTTTGCGTTTCAAAAACGATTTTGTTCCTAAAGTTGGGCATTTGTCAAAAATTACGGGCAAATATGAGCAAAGTAGTGTTAATTGTTTATTGATAGATGATTCATCAGAGGCTGATATAACGGCGCTATACAATATTGCTCGGGATTGGCAGTATGTCAATTCTCAGGGACATAATGCAAATTTCATCACTAATATTTACTATTACGCGCTAAAAAAATCGCAGGGCAGCAGTTTTTATGACAAGGTTAAGACTTATGTTTTAACATCTCAAACTGATAATTTTGAGAATCTTGATGGACAAAAAATTCTTGCTGTTGCAAGCGTTGAAGATTCTATTCCAAATATTGCCGGTCATATATCTTATATTCAGGGAAATCCGGATTATACTTATGTAAAAGGCTCTTTATATGCAGGTGTCGGAACTTCTCTTATGAAATGTCTGCAAAAAGTTTATAATCATATAACTTTAAAATCTGAAAAAAGTTATAGTGTAAAACAATTTTATAGAAAAAATAATTTTATAGAAGAACCAAAAAATTCTTGTAATTTCAAATGGTCAAATGATATTTTTTCAATACTTGGTATTAACTCTAAATAGGCTTACCTAAAATAAAAAGCTGTTTACCAAAATGTAAACAGCTTTTTATACGGAGAAGCGGGGATTCGAACCCCGGGTGGAGTCTCCCCCACAGCGACTTTCGAGATCGCCACCTTCAACCACTCGGACACTTCTCCAGTTTATTTATCTATAATAACTTTGTCTAAAAGTTGTATGTTTATCTTGTCTCCGGCTTTAGCCTTATAATATAACCCCGGAGTTACCAAACCGGCAACTGCACCAATTGCAAAACCTATCGGTAGTCCGATTGCAAAACCGCCAACAATAACTGCACCTGCAGCAACACCGATTCCGCATCCTGCTCCGATACCGATTGCACTGCCGCCAAGTGTTGAACCCAAACCTTTACCCAATGCATTTAATTTGCCTCTTGATAAAAAGTCCTTATTGCTGAATAATTTTGCTTTTATATCTATTTGTTCGCCGTCAGGTAGTTCTATTCTTTTGAAATTTAAGTGAATTTTTCCGCTGCGGTTAAATGATTTTGGCCTTTCCACATTGCAAATCTCTGCAATAACTTTTGTTCCGACCGGAAGTATCTGTGTGCCTTCTTCAGTTGATAAGCAATCAGGTAATATAAAAACAATTTCATCGCCTACATTTGCATATTTACTGTTAAAATTCTGTCCAAATGCAACTTGTAATGTGTTATATGAAACTATTTCAGTTTCTTCCGCACTTGAATTTACAATGTTTGTCGGTGTCTTTTTAGCCAGTTTTTTAGGCAATTTCATATGTTCAATACTGACACTTCCATTATTTTCATTTGCTAAAAGCATACCCGCAGGCATACTAAGATTTAAAAATAAACTACACAATAATAAAGCAATAACTTTTTTCATATTATATAACCTCATAATTTGTAAACTTCAATTTAATAAACATATTTCAGATTTTTATATTTTTATTCCTCAGGGGTTCTCATCCCTCGCATATTTTGTTTTCAATTTTCTAAAAAACAGAGAGGAGGGGATTCGAACCCCTGGTGGAATTGCTCCCACACAACCTTTCCAAGATTGCACCTTAAACCGCTCGGACACCTCTCTTTAGTTTTTACGGTTTAATTATCTCTTAAATTTTGGATTTCGTCAAGCTGAAGCATCTCATCTGATTCATAATATTCTCGAGTCTTTTCCATTTTTTCTATCTTTGCATCAGCCAGGCGTTCCAAAACTTTGGCATAATCCGTGCATTTTGCCCCTTTTATGCCTTCAGTTTCCATCTTTATGCTTCCGTCAGGAAGTAATCTTATTTTAATTTTACCCATATATTTTTACACCTCAATCGTCAGCAATATAGAATTGTCTTCCAATACTTCTTCCTTTTCCAAATGCAAATTCTCACTTTCAATTCTGTCCAGAATTTTTTTATAAGTTATTTCCTGTATATTCAAGCCATATTCATCATTCAAATCTGATATTAAGCCTTCACATTCACTTTTATCTGTTACCCTCTCTATTACAAGATTATACGCCTGATTGTCAGCATCTTTTGTATAAGACATCTGCATGCCAAATAATTCACAGGAAATTTTGTCATCTGTTTCTGAAATTTTTTTTGCACCGTGTTCAGTTAATGTATTCAACAAAACGCCCTTATCCGTATAATTTGTTTTGTATGTATAGGTTAATTCTGACTTGTTATCAGTAATTCTTAAATCTCTGCCGGCTTTTTTGTTCATTGCCGCAAACAGATGCTCTACTTCCCCTTTTAAATGTGAAGATGAAATATTGCGTAGTTTTGCAGTATAATAATTATCTTTTAAACTCCATTCAATAATGTTACTTGACATTTTTAGAGGTGTTTGATTGGTAATTTCATTAAAGTCATACCCAAAATTATTTAGTAAACTTTTAATTTCTTCAGGAGTTATGTTTGTTTTAATTTCAACCATTGCAAGATTTGAATCATCCATTCCTATATTAACAAGCGAAATTTTCTGTTCTGTTTCAAGAATGAATCTATTTGTGTAATAATCCTGATAATATCTGATGTTTTGCTTATTATATGTTGCTTTAATCTCTTTTTCAGAGGTTTTAACAATATTTTCAGCTTCACGCATTTTTAGTTCGGTAATTATTTGGTCTGCATCGGTATATTCGGTTATATAGTTGTAATAAAAGTATTCTTCCGAATTTATATCGCGAACATTAACATTTTTTATCTTGTCTAAATTCTTGAATAACTCTTCTCCGTACTTTGGGACAATTTTGGCAGTATTTTCTGCTGATAATATTGCACAGCAATAACCGTCTATATACTTCCATTCAACATTCAGTCCGTTTTTAAAAGTATATTCAAATTCGCCAACCCTTTTAACTTCGTCAAATGCAGCCATTAATCTTGGGGCTTCACTTATGCGAAGATTAGTTAAAATTCGTATATTTCTCAGCGAAGAATAATTTGTTATCAAAGATTTAAGTTTTTTATTTTTTATTTTATCAGCAATTTGTGCTAATGTTATTTTCTTTGCTGTGTCCGGACTGACTAAAAATGCAGTAGGGAATGCTGTTAGTGTAATTGACACCTGTATTATCCTTTCTGTTAAAAATCAAGAGCTCTTCCGCCTCTGAAGGCATTTACATCATCCTGATTATCATTATTGTATTGCTCGTCAACAGGAGTTGCCGATACAGCTCTGACATTTGCCCAGTCCCTAAGCTCAAATATTTGTTCTTCCTGCGTTACTGATAAAGGTACAATAGTGTTAATTGTGTTTGTCAAATCTTCCAAAGTTAATGCTCTTTTATTGAAAAATGCTTCATACAATGAAGTTATTACAATCTGTTCTATTTCTGCGCCGACAAAACCTTCTGTTAATTGCGCCAGTTTTTTAAACAATGCATTATTTATTTGGATTTTACCGCTTACTTCAGGGGTTTTAATCCTTTTTGTCAAATGCAGTTTGAAAATTTCTTCTCTTTCCTTTTGCGTAGGCATATCTACAAAGAAAATTTCATCAAATCTCCCTTTTCTTAACAATTCGGGCGGGAGTCCGCTTATATCGTTTGCCGTAGCAATTACGAATACCGGTGCTGTTTTTTCCTGCATCCATGTAAGAAAAGTCCCAAAAATTCTTGAAGATGTTCCGCTGTCACCATTGGAATTTAAACCGCTTAAACTTTTCTCAATTTCATCTACCCACAGAATAGACGGAGATACTGCTTCTGCCGTTTTCAATGCCTTTCTCATGTTTTCTTCGGAACTGCCGACAATTCCTGAAAAAATCTTACCGAAATCAAGTTTTAATAACGGCAACTGCCATGCGCTGCTCATTGCTTTTGCTGTCAAACTCTTACCGCAACCCGGAACTCCTGTAACAAGTACTCCTTTAGGGGCAGGCAAACTGTATTTTTTTGCCTGCTCTGACCAAGAGTTATTGCGTTTCATCAACCAGCTTTTTAAATTTTCAAGTCCGCCGATATCATCCATTTTTAAATCGGTCTTGATAAATTCGAGAATACCTGTTTTTCTTATGATTTGCATTTTCTCATTCTGAATTGTGTCCAAATCTTCTATGCTTATTTTCCCGTCATTTACCATTGCAAGAGCAAATGCATTTTCTGCTTCCTGAAGTGTAAGCCCGAGAGCTGCTTTGCATAATTTTTCCGAAGCTTCTTCATCAAGTTCCGATGAATCTATCTGTGAATTTTGGGTGACCATTCTGTCAAATTTAGCTTTTATATCTTCCAAAGTTGGCAATGGCATATCAAGAACAGTAATTTCTTTCTGCATTGTGTCAGGTATAATCAGTTCAGGAGATATAAAAATAACATTCTTTCTAAATTTGTCAGTTTTTAATTTGCCGATTATATCTCTTAGGTGTCTTACAACATTGTAATCAACCTGACGACCTTTCACACCGAAATATACATGAAAATCACACATTACAAATACTGCGTTTTTTTGAACATCATTTATAAAATCTATTGCTTTGTCAGGACTGTTTGTTCCTTCGATAACTTTGTCATTTTGAGTAAAACCTTTTGTTTGAGTCCATACAAAAACTTCTCTTGGGATTTTTATCAGTTTTTCTGATGCTGATAAACTTTTGATAAGTCCGAGTGCTCTATCTTCTTCATAGGTAGTAATGTATATGTACGGGAATCTTGCCCTGTATAATCTTGTTAATTGCGAAATAAATTTATTGTCCATACTGCCCTCTGCTTCTTAATATTAAATTTATTTTACAATATTTTCTCCAAGATGTAAACAAAACTTGCTTTCTATTTCTTTAAAATCCCCCATTCCGTTGATTTCAAGTTTGCCGTCAGGTTTAATATGTACTTCTACTTTGTTTTTATAGTTTAAAATATCTTCGGAAGTGTATTTGTCTGACAAAAATATATAATTTTGATTTGAGGAGCCAACCCAAGGTCTTGAAAGATCAAATTTTTCTTCTTCAAAACCTCCATCTATTAGTAAATCTATGTATTTTAATAAGTTTTCAGTACCTTTGTCTTTTTTATTTTTTAATTCTTCGTATGTATATCCGCTAAAGCATACAAGTGTCAGCTTTAAATCGTTTTTTATAAGCTGTGCCAGTTTTGATAATTCTGCACTCTGTTCAAACGGCTCTCCGCCAAGAAAAGTTACCCCTTCAATATTATTTTTCTCTGCTTTTATAATCTCAAAAAGCGATGAAACGCTATATGGTGTTCCTGCATCAAAGTCCCACGTTTGTTTTGCATAACAACCATGGCAATGCTTTTTGCACCCCTGAACCCACAGGCAAAACCTCTTGCCCGGTCCCTCTGCTGTAGTATTTTTTAATATTTTATAAACTCTTATCATTAATCAACGATTCTTTCGTTGTTTAGCCTTGGATTTTCTACTATTGCTTTTGAAGATCTGTCCACTGTAATAATATCTTTTATTTTTTCAATAAAATGATCTTTAAGTCCTGCAACTTTGCAAAAATCTTCTTTGGTTTTAAAAAAGCCGTTTATGTTTCTGTATTCTACAATTCTTTTTGCTTTTACTATATTTATTCCGGGAAGTGCGGAAAGTTTTTCGGCATTTGCTACATTAACATCAATTTTCCCGTCTTCTGTGTGCAGAATGTCATTCATTTCAACCAGGTCGTTATTTGCATTAGATTCTGCCTTTGTGCTTTCATCTTTTGTAGGCTTTTTATCAAGTTTATCTATATTAACAAGCGGCTCGCCGTATTCTGAATATACTACAGCATCAGGGGCGTATTCAGGTTCTTTATGCGTGTAATTATGCGTTGATTCAACTGTTTTATCAACATTTTCTTCTTTTTTACGATGTATAAATGTAAGCCTTAATATTCCTGAATTTTTATCAATATATGAAAATAATGTATCAAAAAATGTATATTCATCAAAAACAGAACAAATATCATGCCAGACCTTATCAACATTTCCCACATTTTCCTTTGAAACTTCAAATGTTCTGAGTTCGGTCTTAATTCGTGATTCCGGCTGATCCATAACTACAATTTTTTTCTGTGCCGGAAAATATTTTGCAATGCAATGAACATTACTAAGCGTGTTTCTGTCTTTTAAAAATTCTTTTGGAACATTAGTATAACTTATTATTGATTCTTCCTGTTCTTTTTTCTTGGCAAATTCTATAAAAATCATACATGCCATTGCCAGTATCAATAAGGTTAAATACAGCCACATTTTTTGAGGATGTTCGTGTATAACAGCAATAAAAAGGACAATCCATATTACATATATGTCAATTTTTGTGAATTTTCTTCTTTTTTTGAAACCAAGTTCTTCCCACATATTTATATTTTAACCTAATTTAAAAAAAAATGATAATATTTAATATTATTTATGATAGGATTGGTCTATGAAAATTTCTGTAAAAAAGAATTTTAAATCTTTAAATGGGGAAATTATTGTTCCGCCGGATAAGTCTCTTTCTCACAGGGCGATTTTGTTTTCTTCTCTTGCGTCTGGAAAATCAGTTATTAAAAATTTTTCATCAGGTAAAGATCCTCATTCTTCTTTAGATGTATGCAGGTCACTTGGTGTAAATTTTGATATTAAAGATGATAGAATTGTTGTAAATTCTTCAGGGAAATTGGCAGCACCCGATAAAGATTTATACTGTGGTAATTCCGGAACAACAATGCGTCTTATGGCAGGTATTTTATCCGGACAAAGCTTTTTGAGTGTATTGTGCGGTGATGAAAGCCTTTCATCGCGGCCTATGAAAAGAATAATTGAACCGTTAAAGTTAATGGGGGCTGATATAAAGTCAGATAATAACCGCGCACCGTTAGAAATTAAAGGTTCTCATCTTTTTGGGGTTACATACAATTCTGCGATTTCTTCCGCTCAGGTTAAATCGTGTGTTTTGCTCGCAGGCTTGCATGCAGAGGGTGAAACAGTCTTTTCTGAACCGTATCTTTCAAGAAATCATACTGAGATAATGCTAAAAAATATGGGTGCGGATATTTTTTCAAACGGGAATACTGTTCATATAAAAAAATCTAAATTGTCCCCTATAGAAATTGAAATTTCAGGCGACATTTCATCTACAGCATATTTTATTGTTGCAGGGTTAATTGTCCCTAATAGTCAAATAGTACTAAAGAATGTGAATATAAATCCGACTCGTACCGGAATATTAGATGTTGTTAAATTAATGAACGGTAATATTGAAATTTTAGACCAAAGAGAAGTGTGCAGCGAACCTGTTGCTGATATCAAAGTATCATATTCTCAAAACTTAAGATCCTGTACTATATCAGGTGATTTAATACCTAAATTAATTGATGAAATTCCTGTGATTTCTCTATTGGCGACTCAATGTGACGGTCAAACGATAATTTCTGATGCTCAGGATTTAAGAAATAAAGAGTCAGACAGAATCTCATCTACGGTTAGTGAACTTAAAAAATTGGGTGCAGACATTGAAGAAACTCCTGACGGTATGGTTATAAATGGTAAATCTTTTCTTTCAGGCGGTATAATTGTTGACTCGTACAGAGATCACAGATTGGCAATGACGCTTTATGTTGCAGGATTGATTTCACAAAAAGAAATATCAATAAAAGATTTTGAGTGGGTAAATATATCTTTTCCTGAATTTGAAAGATTATTTGAAAATTTGAAGGTATAAACATACAAAACAGAGTAACGAAATTAACGTTACTCTGCCAAACTTTTTTGTTTGCGGCTATAATATAAAGCTGCTAAGTCCTCTTTGATCAAACATTTCAATAAATTTTTCTTCGGTGATATTTACTTCATCTCCGCATTCATCAAGAATCTGAATGACATTGTCAAAATCTTTGTCTTTACAGTCTTCAGCTTTTGATATTGCTGCAATTAATCCGAAAGATGAAATGTCTAAATCTTCTTCAAATTGACCATTTAATGCTTTTTTCATTTCGACCTGCCTTACATGATTTGTTCTTTCATAATATATATACGGATTTTAACGCTTTTATCTTTAATTTTATAAATTTTTTTTACATTTCTTAATGTTTAATTATCAGGTATTTTATATTGTCCTGTATATTAAAATGTGCTATAATTTTCCTGTGTATTGCATATATCAAAGGAGCTTTTATGAATAAAAAATTATTATCAGGAATTATTTTAGTTTCTATTTTAGTTATAGGACTTGTTGCTTATTTCATTGGAAGACGCAATTATCTTAGTAAGGAAATAAAGCCTGGTGTCGGAGCAATTTCAACTCAGAGAATTGCTATTGTTTATCATCCGATTAATCAGGGTATTATTCGTATTGCTGATATTATTAAATCTCGTGTCGGCGGTGATGTTTATACTCTTGAACCTTATACTCCGTATCCGTCAAATCCTGCAGAACTAAAGGCTCGTATTACATATGAACAAAAACATCCGGAAAAAATTGTATTCAAAAATAATAATTTTGATATAAAAAAATATCATATAATTTTTATCGGAGCTCCTGTTTTGTATAATCAAATGTCACCTATTATGATGCGTTTTGTAATGGATATTGAGCCATCTATGAGTGAAAAATATATTACTATACCTTTTGTTTATTATGAAGGTCGTGATGAAGCTAAAGAAACTTACAAATATATATACAGCTATACAAAATATTCAACTCGTAAAAACGGATATACATCTACATTGCTTGATAAGCAGGCAAATGAAATGTATATAGATTTGTGGCTTAATGATATTAATTTTTACAGATATGAACTTGAAGATGTAAAAGATTCCTCAAAAAATGCATCTTCCTCTAATGATAAAAAAGTAAAAAAATCTATATTTAAAAAATAATTTCCACTCTTTTATTATGTTGGAGGTATTTTATGAACATACTTATATCAAATGATGATGGCATTGCGGCTAATGGTATAAGAGTTTTAGTTGCAGAGTTGTCTAAAAAGCATAATGTGTATGTTGTTGCACCTGACAGAGAAAGAAGCGCTGCCGGTCATTCCCTTACTTTACATACCCCATTGAGAGTTGAAGAAATTGAGGATACAAGTTTAGGTACAAAAAGGGCATGGGTAACAACAGGTACACCGGGCGATTGTGTCAAAATTGCGATTAGTGCAATTTTAAATAAAGATGAACAGCCAGATGTTGTTATTTCCGGTATTAATCACGGACCAAATTTGGGCGCAGACATTTTGTATTCGGGTACTGTCAGTTGTGCGATGGAAGGTGCTATGCTTGGGTTACCCTCTATTGCTGTTTCTCTTGCTTCCATGAGTGCAAATTATGAAGATTTTAAATATTGTGCTCATTTTACTTCACTACTTTTGGAAAAGTTAAAAGGATTTAATTTCCCGCCAAAAAGTATTTTGAATGTAAATGTACCTTTATTACCGGAAGAAGATATAGCAGGGGTTGCTATAACAGAACTTGGACGTAAAATGTTTACAGATGCTTATGAAAAGCGTATAGATCCCAGAGGTAAGGTTTATTATTGGATGGCTGGTAAACTTATAAATGAACCGCAAAATTCCATGACCGATATAGCCGCTGTCAGAAATAATAAAATTTCAATAACCCCTGTAACCTATGAAATGACAAGGCATGAAACTATAAATGAACTAAATTCGATACTATGTTCTGATAATTCTTGCCAATGGTATTAATAAAAAAGACGCAAGAAAAATTCTCGCGCCCTTTTATTGTAAATTTTAAATGATTATTCACTAATTTCAGATGTGCAATGCGGACATCTTGTTGCTCTGATGTCGATTTGAGAAAAACATTTAGGGCATGCTTTTTGAGTTGCAGCTGTTTCTGTAACTTCTTCTTTTTTGGCTGCTGCCTGTAATTTATTAACACCTTTAATTAGTAAAAATACTGCAAATGCTACTAAAATAAAGCTTATTAATGTATTAATAAATACACCATAGTTAATAGTTACCGCACCGGCAGCTTTTGCCGCTGATAATGAATCATAATGCGGCATATGTCCTAAATCATCTAATTTTGTCGGCATTGTCAGGTACAAATTTGTAAAATCAACTTTGCCCATCAACCATCCTAAAGGTGGCATGATTACATCATTAACCATTGAATCAACAATTTTACCAAAAGCGGCACCTATAATGATACCTACAGCCATGTCAATTACGTTGCCTCTGATTGCAAATGCCTTAAACTCTGCTGCTTGTCTTTTAAAAAATTCTAACATATAAATTCTCCTTTTCTATGTATTTATTTTATCACAAATATCTTTCCTGTATTTTATGTCTTTATATTCAAATTCTTCAATTGCCTGTGATATTTTATGTTTCGCTCTTGTGAGAGTCGGAGCTGTTTTGGTTAAAATTAAAGAAGATGAATATACATTATTCCCGTTTAAATATGTATTACAAAAATCGATGTCATAATCATTTGTGTTTTTTATATCGATTAGTGATGTATTTATTTTTACTGATACTGATGAACAGTTATTTGTTTTAATTTGTTCGTATTCATCTGAAAAATATCCGTTTATGCAGGAATTTATAACATTTAAAATATTATCCTCGCATAAGTTCAGAATTGCTCTGGCATCGTGCTCCTGCAAGAATGGTTTTATATCCTGCACAACAAATCGGTCATCATCTGTCAGAGTACATTCAAGTCCTATAATTCCCAAATATGCACATGAATTAAATTCAAAATTATTTATAATTTTTTCTGCAAGCCCTTTAATTCTTTCCGATACGGTTTCATTAATTCTGTATTCGGGAGAGTAACAGCCTATGCCGTCTGTATATTGTCCGCTTTTATCAGCATTTGTAAATTTGAAATTCCTGACTGAACCAAACGGGATTGCGCTGTATCCGTCAGAAATAAAATAGTATGTGCAGTTTGTTCCGTACGGGAATTCCTGTATAAGTACATCTGTTTCGCCATTTGCAAATATTCTGTCAAGATAAGATTGTGCCTGCTTTATTGTGGTACAGATTGTATTTTGTTCTTGTGCCGATTGTTCTGTTTGCGTAATGATAAGCGGAAATGCTGCAGTTGTCAGATAGTCAATTGCCTGCGAATATTTAGAGAAGATTGCGAACTTTGGACACTGCGCTTTATTTTTGTATAAAAACTTTTGGCAGTTTGCTTTGTTTAAAAAGAATAAACAGGTTTTTCTTGACGGAGCAAATATATTTTGTCCGTTTGACTGGAAAAATTCAACTATATCGGATTTAAAAGCTCTTTTTGATATGGGAATTGTCAGAGTTATTTCATTTTCAAGAGCGAATTTTAACAATGATGTTATGTCATCATCTCTGATATCTACACACTCATAGTAGTCAGTTTTGTATTCGCAGGAATCAGTAATAAATATTTTACCCGTATTTTCGTATTCATTCAGTTTTTTTGCCAGAGCCGATGCAACTGCCCCGTTCCCTACTATAAGAATGTTAATACTATCATTATTCATAGGTGTATTATACTACATAATTTGAATGATTTTGTTAAGAAATTTTAAATTTTTTTGATTTTAGGTGGTATAATTATGACAAACAGATATTAATTATTAAATAATAACTACAGTAGAAAGGTTGTATATATGGCAGGATTAGTTAATTTATTATCAAATGTATTTCAAGCACCGCAAGTTACTCAGGCACCTCCTGTAGTTAGAGAAGCTTCAAATCCATACGGAAATAATCCGTTTGTTAATTATAGTGCCAGAAGTTTTCACACTCAATATTATGCTCAAAACAGACCTGTCAAAGGCGGATACTTTGCAGGTTATTATAACGGAAAACAAAATATAGTAGGCAGAAGGTTATTTGTGGAAGTTTAATTATTTCTCAAAGAAAAGGATTTTAAAAACGGCATACTTTTAAGATATGCCGTTTTTGTTATCTTTTTTTATTTTTATTTATCGCTTATATAACCATTAATTGCCGAATAAGCTGCAACATAAGGACTTGATAGATATATAAATCCTTTTGTGTTTCCCAGTCTTCCGATAAAGTTTCGGTTTTGAGTTGTTAAGCAAACTTCCCCGTCTGCAAGTATTCCTGCGTGAATTCCAACACAAGGACCGCACCCCGGAGGCAAAATTGTTGCATTCGCATCAATAAATGTTTCAAGCAAGCCTTCTTTTAAAGCTTGTTTATATACAGTTCTTGAAGCAGGACAAATAAGCATTCTGACGCCTTCATGGACTTTTTTGTCTTTTAGGATTTTTGCAACTACACGCATATCTTCAATTCTGCCGTTTGTACATGTTCCGACATATACCTGATTAACTTTTACATCATTGAGCTCTTTTGCAAGTTTTGTATTATCGACTGTGTGAGGGCAAGAAACTGTATGTTCTATTTTTGAAGCATCAATTTCGATGACTTTTTCATAATTGGCATCTTCATCAGGCGTTATTGTCTTAAATTTATCACCTCTGCCTTTTTCTTCAAGATATGCTTTTGTTTTTTCATCAGCGACAAATAAACCGCATTTTGCTCCGGCTTCCACAGCCATATTCGCAATGGTAAATCTGTCTGCCATTTCCATATTATCAACGGTTTCTCCGCAAAATTCCAAAGCTTTGTATGTTGCACCGTCTGCTCCTATCATTCCGATAAGGTGCAATATTAAGTCTTTTGCGCAAATTCCCTCTCTAAATTTTCCGGTTACAACAACTTTAAATGTTTGAGGAACTTTGAGCCATGTTTTACCTAAAGCCATTGCAACAGCAATATCGGTTGAGCCCATTCCTGTTGCAAAAGCTCCTAAAGCACCTGATGTGCAGGTATGAGAATCTGCACCGACTAGTATTTCACAAGGGTTTACAAAACTTTCTACAAGTCTTTGATGGCAAACACCTGAGCCAACTTCAGACAAAACTGCACCATAATCTTTTGAAAAATCTCTCAAGGTTGTGTGCATATTTGATAGTTCTTTTCTCGGACTTGGCGATGCGTGGTCAATAAATAATATTGTGCGTTCAGGATTAAATAACTTATCTTTGCCAAGCTTTTTAAATTCTTCTACTGTCAGCGGACCTGTGCCGTCTTGTACTGCACAAACATCAACATTTGCTATAACAAGTTCCCCTGCTCTGACATTGTGATCAGAGTGCATTGATATTATTTTTTCTACTAAAGTTTGTCCCATAATTTATCCCTCTTTTTTTATTTATTTTATCACGAAAATATTATGAAAATGTTTTTAACCTCGAATATCAAAATTTTGTTTATAAATTATGAATCTGTTATTTATTAACAAAGTGTAACAAACTAAATCTCTTTTTTATAATCACTTGCAAATCATTTTTTTTTATAATAGTATCAATATACTAACGTGCGTTTGTGTGGATTTTTATGTGGAAAAAATCATTATCACACAAATTAAGGAATTGTAAGTAGCAAACATAATAATATAAAGGAAAATGATATGATTAACCCTGTTATTGATGAATTAGAAAAAGAATATTTAAAATCTGAATTACCTACATTCAATGCCGGTGATACAGTTAAAGTTTTTGTAAAAATCGTTGAAGGTAACAAAGAAAGAATTCAGGCTTTTGAAGGTACTATTATTAAACTTCACGGTTCAGGTTTAAACAAAACTATTACAGTAAGAAAAGTATTCCAAGGTGTTGGTGTTGAACGTGTATTCTTGGTAAATTCTCCGAGAATTGACAGAATTGAAGTTTTAAGACGCGGTGATGTTAAACGTTCAAAACTTTACTATTTAAGAGAACGTTCTGGTAAAGCTACACGTATTAAGGAAAAAATTGAAAAGAAATAAGACACATATTCACTGGTATCCGGGGCATATAGCCAAAGCCGAAAGGAAACTGAAAGAACAGCTTTCTTTAGTGGATTGTGTGATAGAAGTAGTTGATGCAAGATTACCTCTGTCAAGCAGATATGATAATATTTCGGGACTTCTTAATCAGAAGCCCCGTTTTTTACTTGTTAATAAGGCTGATTTGGTTGATAAGAATGAACTTTCAAAGTTTATTGAATTTTTAAAAGAAGATACAAAAACTGCGGTTATTCCTACTACTTCAAAAAATTCAAAAGACATGAATGTTATTGTTAAAGAAGCCGTCAGGCTTGCTGAACCGAGAATACAGGCAATAATGGCTAAAGGGTTATTAAGACGACCTGCAAGAATAATGGTTGTAGGGCTTCCAAATGTCGGTAAATCAAGTATAATTAACAAGTTGACAAAATCCTCCAAAACAAAAACCGGTGCAAAAGCAGGAGTTACACGCCAGCAGCAATGGGTAAGAATAAATCCGCAGCTTGAACTGTTGGACACTCCGGGGATAATACCAATGAAACAGGAAGATCAGGAACGTGCAATTAAGCTCGCATTTGTTAATTCTGTCGGGGATAATGCGTATTCAAATGAGCCTGTTGCAAGAGAG
Organism: uncultured bacterium; assembly: GCA_902788345.1. GTDB lineage: Bacteria > Cyanobacteriota > Vampirovibrionia > Gastranaerophilales > Gastranaerophilaceae > Zag111. Next base: position 176,203 of record CADAJP010000001.1, read on the forward strand.
CTTTTGAATATTCTGAATGACAAACAGATTAATGTGTTTAAAGAATATTATAATATTCCGCCTGAACAAGAGTTAACATTGGAAAATGTTGCACTTTCAAGAAAATGGCTTATTCAAAATAATGAAACCGATAATGAGCGCACAGCAGGATATATTTTAAAAGATTTCAGAGATGGCAAAATCGGTAAATTTATCCTTGATAATCTGTAATTAACTGTGTATCTGAAACGGACACTTGGTACAATGAGCTTTTGGATGCAGTACAAGATTGTCTTCCAAATCATATAATTTTGCTATGCGTGTTACTAACGGTGCTCCGCATTTTGGGCATTTTAATCCCCCTGCACCGTTAAGTATCAATTCTTTAAGGCTTTCTATTATTTCTGCAGAAACTATATCACTTGAAATATCTTTTTCGTATGTTTTAATTTCGTCAGGCTCACACTTCAGAACTTTAGCTAATGCCTGTCTGACAGTTGTTGATAAAAATAAAACCTTACCTTCTTCTATTTCATCAATGTCATTTAATGGTATATTAGCACTTATTGCAAGTGCTTTTCTCGTAAGATCAAGTTCTTCTCTTTTTGTTGATATAAATTTTGCAAGTGTTTTCATATTTGCATGATAACATGATTTGTCTTTCGGTAATATATGTTAAGAAATGTTAACATATTATTAATCCTCAAAACTCACTAATATCAATACTTTTGAATTTTATAAAAAATATTTTTTCTTAAAAAGGCAATTTTTTAAAATGTAAATACTTTATATATACACAGGGGATATTAAAAACACGGGGAACGGAAAAATGATTTCAAATTTATCAATTGCAAATGCACCATATTTAGGATTACCTGGAACAGGTGTCGTTGATTTAGCAGGAAGAACTCATATCTTCACTAATGATCAATTTGGTTCTACTTCAAACGGCGGTATGACATTATTTGGTCAGCAGGGTGCAACACATATTGGTACTGATTATACAGCACCGGCTGCTCAACCAAATCCATTCGCAGTTGTAAATCAAGCTCAAAGTATGTTAGCTGAAGTTTTCAACAAACTTACTTCAAGCAATATTGATTCAGCATTAGGTGCATTGACTACTCAAAAAAATCAATTGATCTCTAAATACAATAGCGGTAATGCTTCAAATGAACTTAAAACTGTTATTAAAGAACAAGTAGATCAACTTGAAAATTATGAAAGACAATTAAACTATTTGAAAGCTAACGGCGGAAACTTAGATCCTCAAACAGCTTATCAAAGATCTGAATACATCAAACACGGTGTTACTAATTTAATCAATTTAAGCACAACAACAATCAAGGCTATGGAAGCTCAATCTACCCAAGCAACTCAACAAGCTTCTGAAACTCAACAAGGTCAAAAACCTGAAGAAGATTCATTAGAAGCAAAAGCTCAAAAAGTTAAAAATGACAATATTTACACAAGAGCAGGCGAAGATGACTTAAATCCTGATGAAGTTTCCGGTAAATATTATGACGAATTGATAAAAGATTTATATGATTCAATGAAGGGTATCGGAACTGACGACAAAAAACTTGAAGAATCAATGAACAAAATCAATAAAAACAATGTAATTGAACTTATGTTCATGTGGAATCAAAAATATCCAAATGAATCTTTAATGGAAATGTTTATGGCAGACGCAGGTTCTCATCAGAAAAAAGAATTTGGTGAAAAGGTTGCAACCGCATTAGAACAAGCAGCAGCTGATTTAGGTGTTGACTTATCAAATGATGAAGATATGAAAGCAATCAAAAAAGAAGTACACAACAGCTGGTTCTGGATTAACAATGATGTAGCTGACAACTATAACAATATCGTTAAAAAGTTATTGGCAGCTGCAGGAGTTGAATATAACTACTCTCCATACTCAATGTTTTCAAAATAATAAATCATAAAATATAAATACACGAATTACCAAAAAAAATATCCACCACATAAATATTCTCATAATATGAAATAAGGTTAGGTAGTTAGTGTAGAAAATTTATCCCGCAATTTGCGGGATTTTTTTTATTCCATACGTTTTTTCTCGCCAAGTCTTTTTTGGTTATAGCCATAGAATACATATATGAGTAATCCGGCTACCAGCCAAAATACAAAGTATAAAGATGATGTTTGGAGTGTTTTCATTGAGAATACAATAAGAACACCGCATATAATCATACCTAAAATTGGAAACCACGGACAAAGCGGAACTTTAAACGGTCTTGGTCTGTTCGGTTCTGTTTTTCTTAATATTAAAACAGCAAGGCAGATAATAACAAAAGATGTAAATGTTCCGAAATTACATAATGCAGCAGATATATTCAAATCCATAAATAAACCGCAAACAATTACTACAATACCTGATATCCAGGTCATAATGTGCGGTGTTTTATATTTTTTATGTATCATTCTCCATGAACGAGGCAAAAATTTGTCACGACTGATAGCATACAGAATTCTTGTTGTTCCGAGTTGATATACAAGCAAAACCGTAGTTAAAGCACATAAAGCCCCAACTGAAATTAGCCCTGCAAACCAGTCTTTGCCGATATAACTCATAGCGTGTGCAATTGGTGCGGTTACATCAATTTTATTAACAGGTACAATTCCTGTTAAAACTAATGCAACGCTTACATATAAAATTGTGCATATAATCAGTGTGCCTAAAATCGCAACAGGTAAATCTCTTTGAGGGTTTTCAGTTTCTTCTGCAGTTGTTGAAATTGCATCAAAACCAATATAGGCAAAAAATATTAAAAATGCTCCCATTATTATCCCTGTCGGGTCTGTAGGAAAAAATGGCGTCCAGTTTTCAGGCTTTACATAAAATGCTCCGACAATTATAAATGACAATATCATAAACATATTTACGCCAACCATTATACTTGCAACTTTTGTTGATTCTTTTATGCCTCTTATAAGAAGCATTGTTAATATGATTACTATTGTAACAGCAGGAAGGCTTATTGCTATTGGTATATGACCAAAAAGATAAGGTATTTTATCGTGTATATCCCATCCGTTTGTGCTGCATATATTTGCCAATGTTCTGTAATCATATCTTAACCATATTGGGAAATTTACAACAAAATCAGGCAAATATTGTTTAAAACCTTTTAGTAACTGAATAAAATAGCCTGTCCAAGCGCTTGCAACTGTTATATTCCCGATGGCATATTCAAGCATTAATATCCAGCCTATCATCCACGCCATAAATTCACCCATAGTTGCATATGTGTATGTATAAGCACTGCCTGCAACCGGAATCATTGCGGCTATTTCCGAATAACATAAAGCTGAAAACACGCACGCTATAGCTGCTAAAACCATTGATATAATAATCGCAGGTCCGGCACCTGCACTTTCGGTGCTTCCTGTAATAGCTGTACCTATAATTGTAAAAATACCCGTACCGACAACTGCGCCTATGCCTATAATTATCAGATCAAAAACATTCAGAGTCTTTTTTAATTCTGAATTTTTACTTGTAGAGACAAGTTCATCAATACTGCGTTTTTTTAATATATTTCGGCTAATTTCTTTAAAATTCATTATTTATTACTTTCTTCTTTTAAAAAACCATGAACTAATTCTCTGTGAATTTTATTTTCATTATCTCTGTTTCTTATAAATCCGTAGAGAAGATATATAATAGCTCCAACACCAAGCCATACAGGAAATAACAACGCAGAACCTCCTGCCTGCATAGATTTATATGCCATTAAGCCTCCGCAGCACAAAATACCCAACAATGGTGTAACAGGTGAAAATGGAACCTTAAACGGTCTTGGTCTTTTTGGATCTGTATGTCTTAGTATTAAAACAGCAACGCATACAATAATAAATGATGTAAATGTACCATAATTACATAATTCTGCCGCAACATTAAGATTTAATGTTAAAATACCGATAACCGCAAGTCCTCCGACTGTCCATGTTAAAAGTGCAGGAGTTTTGTATTTAGGGTGTATTTTCTGAAATCTTTTTGAAATAAAATGATCTCTGCTCATTGCAAATAAAATTCTTGTTGCAGCCATTTCAAGTACCAATAATACAGATGTCAACCCTGCAAGTGAGCCTACTGAAATTAAACATGCCAATTTGTCGTGATGAATAATATTCATACAATAAACCATTGGTGCCTTTAAAAATTCAATAGGTGTGCTTACGGTTGTATCAACCATACCAGTTAATACTAAAGCTACAAGAACATAGACAACTGTAGTCAATGCAAGTGATCCTATAATGCCTACAGGTAAATCCTTTTGAGGATTTTTACATTCTTCGGCCGCCGTTGCCAGTGCATCAAATCCGATATATGCAAAAAAGATTAAAAATGCGGCAGAACAAATACCTGCAAATCCGTTTGGAGCAAAAGTATGTGCATTAAATGGCAGCCAATGAGGCGGAGTGTGTGCAAAAGATAAAGCTCCAACCAATACAAATAAAAAGATTACTGCAAGTTTTATAAATACCATTATACCCGCCATTTTGGCAGAATCTTTTGTACCTTTTACCAAGATTGCGGTTATTATCAGTACAATCAAAATTGCAGGAATATTTATACATATAGGCACACCAAACAATGTAGGTACAGAAATTTGCGGATTTTCCGCAGCAATCTTTGAAACTGTAAATACATCATTTGTTAACCAAACAGGTGGATGAACAATCCAGCTTGGCAGACTTTTTTCAAATAATTGTAAAAACTGCATAAGATAATTTGACCATGCACAAGCAACCGCAATAAATCCGATTGCATATTCCAACATCAAAACCCAGCCAACCATCCACGCCGCAAATTCACCTAATGTTGCAAAGGTATATGTATAAGCACCACCTGCAACAGGTATCATTGTTGCGAATTCTGAATAGCACAAAGCTGAAAATATACAGGCAATAGCTGCGATAATCATTGAAACCATCAATGCAGGACCAGCACCTAATGAAGATCCGTCACCCGCCGCAGCAATACCGACAACAGCAAATATACCTGAGCCTATAATTGCACCGACTCCAAGGATAATTAAATCCCATACGCCAAGTGTTTTTTCAAGCCCGTCAGCTTTTGCTTCTGCTATCATTTCGTCAGGGTTTTTAATTCTTGTAATGTTTTTCAAAAAATTGCGAGTAAATGTCGCTCTGTTAAATTTTTCAGCCATTTTTAATCCTTATTTTAAGCTATTTAAGTGCCAAAAGTTTATTATTTGCAAAGAGGAAATCCCATTTCTTCTCTTTGTTCTACATATAACTTTGCAACTGCAGATGCCATTGTCCTTACTCTGCCTATAAAGTTATTACGTTCATCTTTGCTTATTACACCTCTTGCGTCAAGAAGGTTAAATGTGTGTGAGCATTTTAATACATAATCGTATGCAGGAAGTACAAGTTTAGAATTTACACAGTTATCAACTTCTTTTTGGTATAAATCAAAACTTTTGAATAAATCCTCAGCATTTGATACTTCGAAATTATATTTTGATTGTTCCACTTCATTTTGGTGGTATATTTCACCATAAGTCAGCTTATTATTCCACATAATGTCGAATACTGACGATTTATTTTGGAGATACATAGCTATTCTTTCCAAGCCATATGTCAATTCCAATGCTACTGGTTTAATTTCTATTCCGCCAACCTGTTGAAAATATGTGAATTGAGTTACTTCCATTCCGTCAAGCCACACTTCCCAACCTACACCGGCTGCACCTAATGTTGGTGATTCCCAATTATCTTCAACAAATCTGACATCGTGCTCTTTTAAATCTATGCCCATAGCTTCAAGGCTTCTTAAGTAAAGCTCTTGCGCATCGTCAGGACAAGGTTTTAATATAACCTGAAATTGAAAATAATGTCCTAAACGATTAGGGTTTTCACCATATCTTGCATCTGTTGGGCGTCTGCATGGTTCAATCATTGCTGTTGACCACGGCTCAGAGCCAAGTACACGCAAAAATGTTGCCGGATTCATTGTAGATGCGCCTTTTTCAATGTCATAAGGCTGTTCTATTATACATCCGTAATCAGCCCAGAATTTTTGTAAGTTTAAAACTAAATTTTGAAAATTTAATGCCATAACATATTCCAATATTGTAATGTGTACACTCGTTATTCTATAGTATTACCAAAACAGTGCAAATTCAAGCTTATAATAATAAATGTTAAGTATGGTAAAACATTGATTTTGCTTGTGTTAGAATTTATTTTAAAGGAGCTTTAATATGGCTGATAAAATTATTATTTTTTCGGGTAAACAATACTCAGGAAAAGATACTTTGGCAAAGATTATGCTAGAATTAATGCCTGATTTTCGCCGTTGCGCAATGGGGGATATAATCAAGTTAACTTATGGCAAAAAAAATAATTTATCCTATGAAGAAATAGAAAAAAATAAAGCACTATACAGACCTGATCTTATTGAACTTGGGAATTGGGGCAGAGCCCAGAATCCTGATTACTGGCTTAATAAAATTATTTCTCAAGAGGGTAATATTATGGTTACTGATGTAAGGGTTCAGCACGAATATGATGTTTTTAAGAGTGCCGGAGCCATATCAATAAGAGTGGAAGCTTCTCGTGATACAAGATTGTTAAGAGGCGGAAGTCTGTCAGGGGAAGATGATGTAACAGAAATTGGTCTTGATCATATAAAAAATTGGGATTTTATTGTAAATAATGATTCAGATTATAAAAATTTAAGAGATAATGCAATAAAAATTGTTGAGAGTATAAAATCTAATATAAAATAAATATCCGCAAGTGTTTGAAATTTGCGGATATTATCTTATGGGTATTTATGAGTTATGATTAGATAATTTTTGATAATGCATTTATATCATTATATTTTTGGTCAATAGCACCATCATTTCTGTCATGCTGTCTTATAATGTGGATTGCGCCGCCTACGACTGCCGCTAATCCGGCTGCAACTAACATGTATTTGCCTCGCTTTGCACTTGATGAGCTTGCAAATTTTTCAACTGCGTCAATTACTTTTGTTATAACTTTTTTACCTTTTTCGGTTTTACCGATTTTCTTTCCTGCTTTTGTAATCCATTCGCCTAATTTTGTTGTGATTTTGCTTCCGATTTTTGTACTGTTAATTTTTTCAAGTGCTTTACCGCCATAAGTCGTTGCCAAATCAAGACCTTTTGTTACATATTTATCTGCAGCTTTATACAATTTAACCATTTTTTTAGGGTTTGCTTTTGCGACTGTATTAACTGCATAAGCAGCACCCCCAGTTCCTGCAAGTGCAACGGCCGTCCCAAAATTGTTGGCAAATTTTTCCTGACTTTTAGCTTTGTTGTAATCGTAACGAGCACCTACATAACTTCCAAAATTTACACTAGACATAAAAACCTAACCTTTCTATAAAAAATACACTATCACTACCTACATTATTAAAGTTATTTTTTTTTAATTTATTGCCATTGTATTTCTTATTTTCTTAAAAAATTCTATTATTACTAAGTTTTAGCGCTTAATAAATCTTAATAATATTATACAAAATTGATTAAGCAAAAATAATTGATATAATTAAAATATGAGTGCAGATATTGATAAATCTAATATTGAAGATTTAAAACATCGAGTTAGGCAAAAACTGAATGAAACGCAACTTCTTACATATAAAGGGTCTGTTTCAAAACTTTTGGGTTTGACTGTTGAGGTAAAACTTCCGGGACTAAAAATCGGTGATTTATGTTTTATTGAAACTTATGACGGGAAACAAAAACCTGCAGAAGTTCAGGCTTTCAAGGGTGAGGTTGCTCAACTGTCTTTATTGCTTGATGGCGGTGGTATCGGGCAGGGTAGTCTTGTTACATCGACAGGAAAGCCAATAATTATTCCTGTAGGTGATTTTTTATTAGGAAGACTGATTGATCCGATGGGTAATCCCATTGACGGAAGACCGCTTGACCTGACTGATGCATCATGGCGTGCTATTGAAGGGCCTCCTCCGGGTCCGTTTGAAAGACCAATTATTACTGAACAATTTTCAACAGGTGTCAGAGCAATTGACGGGTGCATGACAATGGGGTGCGGTCAACGTCTTGGTTTGTTTGCAGGGTCAGGAGTCGGTAAAAGTACTTTGTTGGGTATGATTGCAAGAAATTCTGATGCGGATGTAAACGTTGTTGCGTTAATTGGTGAACGTGGCAGAGAGGTTAAAGAATTTGTAGAAGATGCTCTTGGCCCTGAAGGTATGGCAAAATCTGTTTTAGTTTGTTCAACAGGTGATAAACCGCCGTTAATCAGACAAAAATGTCTTTTAACCGCAACTGCTGTTTGTGAATACTTTAGGGATCAGGGTAAAAAAGTTTTCTTAATGACTGATACTATAACTCGTTGTGCAATGGCAGGGCGTGAAGTCGGTTTATCATTAGGCGAGCCGCCGACAATGAAAGGGTATCCTCCGTCTATATTTTCCTGGCTGCAAAAAGCTTTAGAAAGGGCCGGAAACAGTGAAAAAGGCTCTATTACCGCTTTATACACCGTTCTTATGGAAGGGGATGATATAAACGATCCTATTGTTGATATTGTTCGTGGTATTGTTGATGGTCACATATTTTTATCAAGAAAGGTTGCAGAATCCAATCATTATCCTGCTATTGATGTTTTGGGGAGTATTTCCCGTTTGATGAGTGCAATTGCATCTCCTGAACACAAAGAGGCTGCGGCAAAATTAAGGACAATAATGTCATTGTATCGTGAAAATAAGGATTTAATTGATGTTGGTATGTATCAGCCGGGGTCAAATCCTCGCCTTGATACAGCTATTGAAATGATGCCGAAAATTAATGCATTTTTACAGCAAAGAACAAGTGAGAGTGTAACAATGGAAGGTACAATAAGTCAGCTTGTTGATATGATGGAAGGAATTGAAATATAACTATCTCAGGCGTAAAAAGGCTTCAATTTTTGCTTTAACCGAATTAGTTGCATAATCATCAATATCAATATAGAGTCCGTTATATTTGTTTGCTAAATACTTTGCAAGTTGAGTTTTAGAACAAAAGGCCTGTGCATAGAATACTGTCGGAACTTCAGGTTCTGCATACATTTCAAGTTCAATATCTGCCGGTACTCCTGCTTCAACACATCTTGTCCATCCGTACACATGTGTTTCATCAGGAAATAGTTTTAATACTTCCAAATCGTTTGGCGGAACACCCCAAAAGCCGAATTTTGCTTTGCATTGAGTGTATTTTGTATCAATTATGTCTGTGTCTTTAACAATATTTGCCGTAATTGTTGTGATTTTGTCATAAAGCGGCATATTACTTGTTGAAATTTTTAAAGGTTTTCTGTATTCAAATGTTTCAAATATTGTTTCTTCCACATCAAACCCCATATCTTTAAGCAACTGAGCTGCAAACCAGCCGCTGTCACATTTATCCTTCCCAATCGGTGCAACAATTTTGATTAAATCATCTCTAAAATATATTGAATTATTAATTATTTGTTTAATAATTTTGCAATAGCTTTCCGGCAGGATATTAAAGTCGGGTACTTTATCCGAAAAATCAAAATCCAAATCAAACCATTGAGCATCAGGATATTGCTGTTTTATTCTTTTTATTGTCTGTGGGTGCGGATATCCCCAAAAACCGATTTTATTCTTCATTTTGGTTTATTCCATAATTTTATCCAAACCGTATGTAAAGTTATTGTTTTGGTATAAATATCTGGTCGCAAGTAAAACTCCGTCCATATAACATTTACGGTCATGTGAATCGTGTCTGATTGTTAGTGTCTGACCGTTTGCTCCGCATATAACTTCCTGTGAAGCCATAAACCCTGGCATTCTGACTGAATGTATCTGAATATCAGAATAAGATGAACCCCCTCTTGCACCTGTTATTGTTTCGGTTTCAGGACAATTGCCTTCTTTAAAAGTATCTTTTTCATTAGACATCATTTGGGCCGTTTTGATTGCTGTTCCTGACGGTGCATCTTTTTTCTGATTATGATGAAATTCAATTATTTCAGCGTTAGAAAAATATTTTGCGGCTATTTGTGCAAATTTCATCATTAAAACTGCACCTGTTGAGAAATTCGGAGCAATAAAACAACCTGTATTATTTTTTTGTGCAAGCTCTTTTAGTTCTGCAATTTGCTCATCTTTTAAGCCTGTTGTCCCGATTACAATTTTAATATTGTTATTAAGGCAGTATTTTGCGTTTTCATAAATCGAAGCAGGTTGTGTAAAATCAATAAGAACATCTATTTGTGTGCTGTTTTTTGCCTGCTCAATATTCTTAAATGTATCTTCACCAAACAAATCTATTTTTGCACATAATTCCATATCATTGCTATTTAAAACGGCATTACAAACTTCTTTTCCCATTTTACCGTTTGCACCGCAAACTGCTACTTTTATCATTTTTACTCCTTAATTTTGGATATTTGTCCTAGTATTCACCATCACTCATTATTGGGGCATCTTCTTCGTCTTTTAATGCTGACAAGTCATCGCTATATGCTGAATCAAAATCTTCAGGTAACATATCAGAATCCGGCCACTGTGTGTCTGCATCATATCTTGCAGATGCCAAATTTTCCGCAGCAGAAAGATCTGAATTTGATAAATCTGTTTCTGATAATATGCAGCCTGCCATATCTGCGCCTGTAAAAGTACAATAAGGCATTTGAGCATAACTGCAATCTGCACCCGTTAACAATGAATCCGTAAAATCACATTCAACAACTGATGCTCTTGTAAAATCAACTGATGTTAAATCGGCATCCGTAAAATTTACCAACGACAAATTACTGTCTGCAAATGAACTTGAATTTAAGTCAACATTGCTAAAATCAACTTCTTTCAATGTGATATTTGAAAAATCAACTTCACTTAAATCTACTTCTTCATTATCTTTCTTCCATTCATTAAATTGTTCGGGACTTCTTTCCAATAAAGACATTAATTCATCTTTTGTATAATCCAGCATTTTTATCTCCTTAAAATGTTATAAATTCATTTGCATTGCCGTAAGAATTGCACGTGTTCTATTTTTAACGTTTAATTTTTTGAATATATTTGAAACATGGCTTTTTACGGTAAATTCTGTTACATACAGTTTATTTGCTATTTCTCTGTTTGTATAACCTTGCTTAATTAAGAGTAAAACATCTTTTTCCCTTTGAGTCAAGGGCAAGGTCGCATATTTTAATTGTTTCTCTTTATCTGTTTGCATAAAACTCCTAATTCTATACTATTTTGTTATTAATTGCTTTTAGCACTGCATTTAATCTGTCATCAACTTCCAATTTTTGCAATATACTCGCAACATGAGCTTTTGTTGTATTGACACTTATGACAAGTTTTTTGGCTATTTCCATATTTGAGCATCCTTCTGTCATAAGCTTCAGTATCTGTGCTTCTCTTAATGTTAAATCATAATTTTTGTATTCACTGCTTAAGTCTTGTGCTTTTGAATTAGTGGTTGCTTGTAATACTATGTGTGCAATACTCGGATCAAACCAAGCCGCACCTTCGGATACAGACTGCACAACCTGAACAAGTCTTTGCAGGTTTATTTCCTTTGAACAATATGCATTTGCACCGGCTTTTAAACTGCTCAAAACCTCTTTCTCATCATTGTGGGATGTTAAGATGATAATTTTAACATCTTTGTTTATGTTGCGAATTACATTTGTTGTTTCTATACCATTCATTTTGGGCAAGCCTAGATCCATAATTATAATATTAATGGTGTTATTTTTGAATATTTCAACAGCTTCTTCACCTGTTGATGCTTCATAAATTGTGCCGACATATTCAACATCTTCAAACGTTGTTTTAAGCCCAAATCTTGTAAGCTCGTGGTCTTCTACAATTAAAAGGTTGTTTTTCATATCTGCAGTTCCTCTTTTGCCGGTGTGAAATCAGGATTTAGTTTCAAACTTTGTTCAAAATTTTCTTTTGCAGAAGCAAACAAACCTTTTTCTTTTAAAACTAATCCAAAATAGTAATAATATCTGTAATCGCTTTCGTTGATGTGTTTTGCAATACCAAGATATGAAAGAGCCTGTTCAAACATATTTTTCTTAATCATAACTCTGGCTAAATCAACCCAGCCATCTTCAAAATCAGGATTTATAGAAATTGATTTTTTAAGGTATTCTGTTTCTCTGTCAGGTTCAAGCAAAGCCATATTATAATATGCAAGATATGATTTTGATGAATCTTTCAGAATTTTTGAATATATTTCTTTTGCTTTGTTAATTTCTTTTAATTTCAGATATGTTTGTGCAAGTTTTAAAGAAGCCTCATAATCGTGTTCACGAGATTGAGCTTTTTTATAAAATTTTATGGCTTTTTGGTAATCTTTGTTCCTGTATGCAACATCACCTATAACAGTTAACGCTGCATAATTTGAGCCGTCAATATTAAGAGCTTTTTGAGCATAGTCCTGTGCTTTTTCAAATTCTTTAGTTTCAAAATATATTTGTGAAGAAAGTGCAAAAACATCTTTATTTATATTCTTTTTTGTTGATACTGATGTTTGTAATACCCCAAGAGCCTTGTTATATTCATCTTTATCAAAATAATAATGAGCAAGATAATATTTTCTTATATAATCATTTTTGGCTGTTTTATACATAATATAATCAACAGATGAATGAATTTCATTGTTAAATATAACTGTTTTTAAATCAGCTTTAGAAAGCTCTTTGTGAATACTTAATGCTTCTTTTTGGTTTCCGTTTTGGGCATATATTTCAGCTTTAAGTTTTTTATAATTAAGATTTTTCGGATTTTTGGCCGCAGCTTTATTTATATACTCCAGAGCTGCTTTTGAATTTCCGTTTTTCATTGAACCAAGAGCGAGTATATAATTTGCGTAATCAGATTCCATCAGTAATGTTGATTGCTTTGATAATTCGCTCGTAGCCTCTTTACTTTGGTCGTTATACATAATATTTGAGTATAATTCCGCAAGATATAACTGGTCTTTTTGAGTTAAATCTGAAGACGGGAAATAAAACTTTTTAACATCATCCTCAACGCTTGAACACAATGTAGAATCTTCAATTTTTGACATTGCAAGTTCTGCAAGATTAAAAAATCCAATAGATGCCATTTCCTGAACTAATCTCATATAAACATAATCATTCGGTGCGACACTGTCAATCAAAACTTTAAAATCAGCATATGAAGCTCTTACGTTGCTTCTTGTAAATTTACTCATTGCAATTGCATACTGATTTTTTATTGCATTTTTGGTGAGTTTAGCTCGTTTTAGTTCAAATATCGGCATTGATAATTCTTTATTATAATTTTTTGTTTTTTCATCAAGAGGGTTTACAGGAGCAATGTCATTAAGGTCAAACGCATATGCACCGCCGACTGAAGTCAGGGTAAGTAATAATATTATAAATTGTTTTATGTATATTTTATTCATTTCCATTACTCATATTAAGATAATATTTGTTAAATAAGTCCAGCAGGTATGTTTCGTTTTCATTTTGAGTCTGGTTGTCTGAAATATTTTTTATATCATATAAATTGTGTTTTGACAATACTTCATTGTCTTGAGCTGAAATATTGCCGCCTGTTTCAGATAAAAATACATTTATAATCTTATCAAGGGAAATCTTCATGAATGTATCGGCAAGCATAGGATCAAAGTGTTTACCTGAACCTTCAATAATAATATTTAGAACATTTTTAATAGGCATTTTATCACGATAGTGTCTTTTTGAGGTTATTGCATCAAATACATCCGCAACGGCAAGTATTCTGCCTCCAAGAGTGATTTCTTCACCTTTAAGGTGCCTGTAATATCCTGTGCCGTCATATTTTTCGTGATGCGATGATGCCATTTCCGTAATAATTCTAAAATCAGGCGACATATATAACTTGTTCAGAATATTATGGGTAATACGCACATGCTCCTGAATATGCTTGTATTCTTCGTCTGTGAGCTTGCCTTCTTTTTGTAGTACGGAATCTCTTATGCCGATTTTACCGATATCGTGAAGTGTTGCAGCTTTCTCAAGCAAACTCTTATCTTTTTTATCAAGATTTAATTCGTCTGCAAGCAAAGATGAATACATACGAACCCTTGTAGAGTGACCTGCGGTAATTTTATCTCTTGCGTCAACTGAAGTTGCCAATGTATCAATAAAACTTTCAAACAAAAGTTTTTGCTCTCGGTACATTTGCAGCTGTTGATCAAATAATTGTGCATTTTCAAGTGCTATACTCGCACTTCCGCCTATTGCTATAAGTAAATCTTCGTCATTCTTTGTAAAAATTCCGTCTATTTTATTTAAAACCTGAAATGCACCAATAATTTCGTGGCTGTTATTCATAATAGGCATACATAAAATTGTTTTTGTTTTATAACCTGTTTTTTTATCAACTTCAGGATTAAAACGCGAATCCGAATACGCATCAGTAATGTTTACTGTTTCGCCTGACTGAACAACATATCCTGCCAAACCTTTATCTGCAGGAAATCTTATTTCTTTATTTTCAACACCAAGAGCAACCTTTGACCATAATTCATTTGATTCTTTATCCCATAAAAATACGGTACATCTGTCGGCCTGCATTGCATTTTTTGTTTCTTGGGCAATGACTTTTAACAGTTCATCAATATCTGTCAATGCAGTAATAGAACGGCTGATTTTTACAAGCGAAACAAGCGGATCGGTTTGTGTCGGCAATGAATAATCCATACCGTTTTGCAACTGTTTAATTCTCGTATTGATAAGTTCTGACAGAGAAAATTCGTCATTCTGTGATGCGGTTTTTAGTGCATTATTGTAATGAATAAGCGCAATATCTTTATTATTTTCCGCAAAATTTATATTCCCTTTTACAAATTCATTTATCAATGTAGCTGTTTTATCTTCTTCATTTTTGGCTAAAAAACTTGCCTCATCAAGAAATTCGGAGCCGTCACTTGTTCCGATTGAATATTGAATCATTGCATTAAGGCTGAGAACTATTGATAAAATTTTATTATTGTTTGTATTTTGTGCAACATTATAAATGTCTGAAATGTAATTTTGCGCAGCAATATAGTCTTTTGAGCTGATACATTTTATACAGTCATTTATAAGTTCATGCGTATTATCTTCAGATTTAGTTATTGTCATAGTTCCCCTCTGAAGATTATTATATCATTTTTTTTATAAAATAAAAGACTTTTACAAAATTTTATGCTGCTTTTTCAGGCTCTTGTTTTCTGTATTGTTCTGTTCCCGGGAAACTATTTTCGCCGGTTCTTAATTTTGTAATAAGATATTGCATCTTAGGTATAAGGGTGGATAAGAAAAGTGCTGATATTGCAAATCCTGCACCCCAGTTAAGAGCATTGAGTTTAAAGTTCTTCTTTGATGCTTTGTCTATGATTTCGCTTGTAATTTCTTTTGCGCCCGATTTGTTTGCTTCTTCAATAACAGACTTAACATATCTTGTAAGGTCATCTTTAAGGCTGTCAAGCGAAGATTGACTGATATATTTGTATTTGTTCATGAATTTTTTGCCAAATGCATTTGTATAGAATGCTTTTAAAAATTCAGGTTTATTAATTAAGCCTTCTTTGATAATATCTTTAGCCTGACCGGATGTTAAGATTGATTGTCCTTTAATCTGCGGCTGTAATTCTGACATGCGTTCGGCAACTTTTTCAAATTTTGCAATCTTGCTTTCTGATAAGCCCGAGTTTTTCAGTTCAGCTTTGAATTCATCAAGTGTAATTACCGCATTATTATTTAGTTTTTCAATAAATTCTTTTGGCAGGTCTTTTCCTGTGCCAAGCATATCTTTTTCGAATTTTGATAGGTCAACACTTCTTCCGTCAAGATAATTTTGCATATATTCAGTCGCAAATTTAGCAGAGGAAGTATCAAGTCTTGTTGTATGTTTATTATCCCAGCCCTGTTCAACTCTGTTTAGCAGACTGTTCATATGTCCCATACAGAACATGTAGAAATAAATTGAAGAAAGATCTCTGAATAATATCTCAACTCTTTCATTGTTGTTTCTTGCTGAAATAGCTCTTCCGCTTGCTGTACCTGCATCGACTGATAATAGTTTTACATTTCTGTTATTTTCAAATGCATTTGCTATTTTTAAGTAATCCAGACCGTTAAATGATACATTTTTGTCTTTGTTTTGTTTACCAAATGCATTAAATTCAGGTCTCTTTATATAATTATCAGTATTAACCTGCGGTTTTTGTTCTGCGGCCTTGTCATTCTTGTGATATGAACGCGTAATTGCCTGATTAATTTTCGGTAGTATAAATCCTATAAATGCGTTTGCTATCAGTACACTGGATATTACTTTTATAAATTTGAATCTGGCGATAAGCTTTTGAGGGATTTCTTTTTCTACAACTTTATTTACAGTTTTTTCTGTGCCGTCAGCTGCTTTTTCAATAACTTTCTCAACTTTCTTCATTTTTTCGGAAGCCAAGAAGTTATCTAATGGTTTACGAACATTATCACTTGCAATGTCAACCGTTTCTTTCGGTAAATTAAGAATTTTCTTGCCTAATTTTTCAAATAACCAGTTAAGTCCGGTTACACCGCCTAACCAAAAAACTGCGCCCGAAAATTCTTCAGTTATTCTTTCTCTTGCTTCGTCAAAACCGCCTCTTTTATAAGCCTGGTATGTTCTCCCTGCTTCTACAAATGCTTCGAGCGCGATAACAGGTAAAAATCCGTCACTTGCCATTGATGAAACAATATTGTGCGGTTGAAACTGTTTTTTTACATTTGCAAGAGAGAATTTGGGGTATATTTTAACTTCCGGTATTTTTACGGTCATGACACACTATTCTTTCACTAAATAAGATATCATGCATAAAACTGGTGAAGTTTAATTTTTGTCTTAAATACACTTTTTGTTAAATTTTTGTTACATGTTCAGCGAATATTGATAAAAAATAAGTTATATACTTGCAAAAACTTGAAAAAAAGAGTATTATTCTTATGTGGTCAATATAGTACTGTAACTTGGAGAAAAAAAATGTACGAAGATGAAAAATTAGTGTGTGAAGACTGTGGTTGTGAGTTTGTTTTTACTGCCGGGGAACAAGAATTTTATGCAGAAAAGGGTTTGGTAAATAAACCAAAAAGATGCCCTGAGTGCAGAAAAACAAGAAGAAAACTTCATCGTAAATCGAGAAGAATGTATGATGCTGTTTGTTCAAAATGCGGTGTTCAGACACAGGTTCCGTTTAAGCCGGTTCCTGGTAAAGAAGTTTATTGCAGAGATTGTTTCAAGGAGGTTGCAGAGTCAACACCTGCAGAACAGCCTGAATCAACGACAGTTGCGTAATAATTTTATATTATAAAAAAAATATCGACTTTATTATTAAGGTCGATATTTTTTTTCGCAAAAATTATTTTTAGGTGTTTTATATAATTTCAGTAGGATAAAAAATATGAATTTTGATATAAACACAAGCAGGTCATCTTTTTCCTTTAGGGGAAAAATACCTAATATAAATAAAAAGACTGAAAAAATACAGGAGCTTGCCGCAAGAGGCAAAAGTCTTCCGCAAATTTCTCGCAGGTGTGATATCCCATATGAAACTCTAAGAAATTATCTTGGCAAATCCGGTGTGCAGACGGTATGTCAAAGAGCGTTACATGAGGTTTCAAAGTCTGAAATTTTAAAACTTGTGAATCAGGGATACACAACTGGTGAAATATCTTGTGCGCTTGGTATTGATGTTTTAACAGCTGATAAATTATTTAAAAAATTTGGAATAAAGTCATATAATACTCTTATTAATGAAAGTATTGCCGAATATGTTGAAAATCCGAGTAAAAATAGTAAAACAAAGGCTGTTAAAGTTGTAGATAAATATCTTCAAAATATAGCAAAAAGTGTGGTTTCGAAAAATGAAGCTTGTTCATATGATGATTATTTACAGAATCTTCGATTAGATTTTCTAAATAGGCTTGAAGAATGCCGAGAGGGAATTATTAATCCGAGCAAAGTTATTTTTTACATGAAACAGCTTAAACCTACAAAAAATGATTTGTATTTGTATGCAAAAAACTATAATACTGAATTGCTAGGTTCAGGTGATTGTAAGCCGATTTCTTGGGATGATATTGTTGTTGAAAAACCAAAAATAAAATTTGTTGATTTAGATAATTTTTATTCAGAAGACAAAAATATTTTATCTTTTGAAAATAGTGATTATAATTCGCGTTATCTTCGCAATCTATTATATGAGCTTACTTGTGATGAACGCACAGCTTTAAATGCACGATACGGCATCTATAATTATAATAATGTAAAAAGAGGGTACGAGTTTGGGCTTGGAGAAATACAAAGATTATTACGCTTTAAAACAAAAGATGCTGCCGTAAATATTCTTGAACGGGCAAAACGCAGTTTGCGTGATATTTTAAATGAAAAACGTGATTTAAAGGCAGCATTATTTGATAGCGCAAGTATTACTCCTAATGTTAAATATCCCCCAAAAGAGATGTAATAATTAAACCCGGCTAACAAAAGTTAATCGGGTTTAAATCGGAGAAGGTGGGATTTGAACCCACGGTGCAGGTAACCCCACACAACACCTTAGCAGGGTGCCGCCTTAAGCCACTCGGCCACTTCTCCATTTGCGGCATAACCTTTTGCCAAGATTATACAATCATGCTATCATAAAAAAAATATTTTGAAAAGTCTTTAAAAAAAAATTTTGCAGGATATAATATAGATAGTGATTTTGGATTATTTGCCTGTTTTAAACACTGGCAGAAAGGTTATAAATTATGATAGAAATGAAGGTTATGGGTATAGCACTCGACACAAGAACAGGTTCTCCAATTGTTGTTTTACACGATAAAGAGAACAGGCGTGCATTACCAATTTGGATTGGTTCAGCTGAAGCAAGCTCTATTATCCGTAAAATTGAAAATCTCTCTGTTTCAAGGCCTATGACTCACGATTTGGTTATAAGTATAATTGAAAAAACAGGCTATAAACTTGAAAAAGTTGAAATTAATGATGTTGAAAAAGAAACCTATTATGCAACTATTTACCTGAAAAATGAAAAAGATGAAGTTGTTGAAATTGATTCAAGACCTTCAGATGCAATTGCGGTTGCAATAAGGGTAGAAGCTCCTATATATGTAAATGCAAAAGTTCTTTCAACAGGCTCTGTTTCAACCGACAGTGCAAAAGATGCTCAAGAAGCGGAAGAATTTAAAACATTTATTCAGGATATTAAACCTTCTGATTTTGCAAAACTTATGAAAGATACTGATACGCACGAAAGCGATCAGTAAATAGTTTATTTGCAAAATCTGCGTAAATAATGTACATCATCTCTGAATTTAAAAACATCTATTGGCTCTTTAATTATTGTATTTAATGTAATTAAGGCATTGTTTCTTATTATTAATGATAATTTGGAAAAATTATAATCGCCGCCGCTTATATTCCCGCCTGTTACATCCTTTGTTGATATATTATTACCGCTTATATGATAAATTATAGGGTTCAGTATATTTAATTCTCTTAGAAAATCATACGGATCTCTGTCAGTTATGTTAGCAGAGCAAACAGCATTTTCAATATCAAGACAAAAGCCGCAATAAGTATCTTTTTTAACCATTTCAAGTTCTTCACCGCATGAGCCTATACCCGCAGCGCTGCTTAGTTCTGCAATTCTATACACATTATTTTTAACAATTATATTTTTAGGTTTAAATTCTTTTAGTTGTCTTATTGTTTCGCTTATATTACCTCTGTAGCCGGGGGTTATTATCGTGCATCTTGAATTTAGAGCTTGTCTGAACTGTTCTATTTCATCAAAAATTCTTCTGTTAATTTCAAAATTGTCAGGGTTGGCAAAATTTATTTTATGATGATAATCAGGAGCTTCAAGCATTATAGGTAGGCTGATTTTTTCGCCGGATAAACCTGTTGACTGGAAATTCTTCCATTTTTCTATTGTATCGGTTGTGTTTGGTACAACATAAAGCTCTACATAATCAAATAATTTTTTTGAATACAATTCGGCAACAGCGTTTATACATTCGCTGTCAGCTGTAGATAAAAGTTTCAGCCCGACTTTTGCCATTAAAGACTCCTCTATATCTTATTTAATCCCTGAATTTAGAAAATAATAACATACTTAGATTATTTTTACAAAATGATTAAGATTATTTGATTTATATTGATCAATGTTTGTGATAAACTCATCTTACGAGGTATTTAATATGATTATAATTATGGAAAAGACAGCTACTGTTGAAAATATACAGGCTGTTATGGATAAATTAAAAGAACACGGATTTAGGGCAATTCTTCACGAAGGGGATGTTCACACCGTTATTGATGCTCTTGGTGATAAAACAACCCTGTCTTTAAACAGATTAGAAGCTATGGAAGGTGTCAGCCAGGTAAAAATGATTAGAGAACCGTACAGATTAGCTTCTCGTGACAGAAAGCCGGAAGATACCGTTATAGAATTTGATAATGGTGTAAAAATCGGCGGGAATAACAGACCTGTATTTATGGTTGGTCCTTGTTCCGTTGAAGATGATTATGATGGGTTATTAGAAGTTGCGGTTGCAGCAAAAGAACTTGGATGCCAATTTTTAAGAGGCGGAGCTTTTAAACCTAGGACTTCACCTTACGATTTTGACGGATTGGGTGAAAAAGCACTTCAGTATTTGCAAAAAGCCGGTAAAGAAACAGGATTGCTTGTTGTTACCGAGTTAATGGATGCTTCTGACTTAGAGCTTGTTGAAAAATATGCTGATGTAATTCAAATCGGTGCAAGAAACATGCAGAACTTTCGCTTGCTGAAAGCTGTTGGTAAATGCAATAAGCCTGTTGTGTTAAAAAGAGGTCCTGCAAGTTCTATAAAAGAATTTTTGCTTGCCGCTGAGCATATTATGTATAACGGGAATGAAAAAGTTATATTATGTGAAAGAGGTATAAAAGGCTTTGATTCGTCTTATACTCGTAATGTATTAGATATTTCGGCAATTCCTGTTATCAAAAAGTATTCACATTTACCTATTATAGTAGATCCAAGCCATGGCACAGGTCAAAGATATTTGATTGAGCCTATGTCAAAAGCCGGTTTGGTTGCCGGAGCAGATGGTGTTATGGTGGAAGTGCATTCAAATCCTGCAAAAGCATTGAGTGATGGTAAACAGAGCTTGTCTATTCCTCAATTTAGGGATGTATTTGCCAAGCTAAATAATTTAATTGATGTATTACATCTTGAAAAGACTAATGTTGCATCTCAGGTTGAATAATACGAAAACCCCTTTCGGCAGAACGCAAACTGTCTAATGCAATTCTGCGTTTATTGAAAGGGGAATGAAAATCTTTATAGGTATATTTATACTTATTATTTGGTTTTGTCTGTAAATTCTGTACCGCCGACAATTCGCAGGTGACGATTTTCACCTTCTCCAACGGATGTTGAATCAAGATTATGCTGTTGAGCAAGTTCGTGCTGCAATTTTCTAATCTGCTGATTTTGCGGTTTTAATTCAATATCCTTTACTGAGCCGGTAAGTATTTTTTCAATAGCAGATTTTGCTTCATCCAATGCACGTTCTGTTATGTCATAAAAAGATTTTGTTTCTTTTAAGTCTGCAATATCCAAAGCTTGCTTTATAACTTTTTGAATTTGAGCCATTGAATTTGTTTTTACATAGAAAATTTGTAATCTGTCATGTTCTGCGGTTGATAAGACTTTCGCACCACCTTTAACAAAGTTTTTGTGTGCAATTACTATATCAGCATCATCAATATTTCTGGTAATTTCCGCATTCAAATCAAGACGCTCGATAACTTTTTCCGCAATACTTCTTGAAACAGCATACAGATAAATTTTCTTGTAATTTTTTACATCTTCAACATATTTTTGCCTTGAAAAACTGAATTTAAGGCTTTCCGGATGGTCAATTGTATCATCAAGTTTATTAATTTTATCCAATACATTAGGAACTCTTTGGATAGACTGAATCGGTGCAGAGGCACTAAATTCATAAGTTTTATCAACTTTTCTGATTTCAGGCTTAATCGGCCATCCTCTTAATATGTAATCTACTGCCTCTGCAGTATTCTTATAAACCGCCAGTGTATTTCTGTCTAAAATTTCTATTACAATATCAAATGTAGGTTGTTTTTCACGCTCTAAAACCGTTTTTTGAGATGCTCTGCGTTTTGCTTCATCATCGCCCAAAGTTACAGATTGAATTCCGCCAACAAGGTCTGATAAAGTCGGGTTTTTAATCAAGTTTTCTAATGTATTACCATGAGCAGTCGCAATAAGCATTACGCCGCGTTCTGCAATAGTTCTTGCTGCCTGAGCTTCTTCTTCAGTACCGATTTCGTCAACGATTATTACTTCAGGTGTGTGATTTTCAACCGCTTCAATCATAATATCTTTTTGAAATTCAGGTTGTCTTACCTGCATTCTTCTTGCATGACCAACTGCAGGATGAGGAACATCGCCATCACCGGCTATTTCATTTGAAGTATCGACAATTACAACCCTTTTTGAAAGCTCATCTGCAACAAGTCTTGAAATTTCTCTTAATTTTGTTGTTTTTCCGACACCAGGACGACCTAAAAAGAGAATACTTTTATTTTGCAGGCAAATATCTTTTATGCAGGATATTGTACCTGTTACTACGCGGCCAATACGGCAGGTTAGCCCGACAACTTTGCCCTGACGATTTCTTATTGCACTTATTCTGTGCAAAGTACCTGCAATTCCCGAACGATTATCTGAAGTAAATTCCTGAACTCTGGAAGTTATATAAATGATGTCTGAATCATTAACAAGTTCAGTATCGAGATAAGTGATATTGCCGCCGGAATTACGAATTTCCGGAACTCTGCCCAAATCAAGCACTATTTCAATAGCATCTTCAAGCATCTGCGGATTTAAACACTGCCTGATTTTTTGCGGCAATATGTCCAGCAATTTTTCAATATCATTCTCTAATTTCAGGTTGCTCACGTTCGCCACCTCTCCAGTGAGATTATACCAAATTATTTTTATTGGGGTAAAATTGGTATTTCTTCTATTTATATTATACATTATTTTACGTAATTTATCTTTAATAAATTTAAAAAAAATAACTCAATTTTAACAAAACTTTACATTTTAAAATGGGCCATATGCGTGTAATAGTAACACTTTTCATTTTAAAAAATAAAATAAAAATAAAAATTTTATATAAAATTATATATGTAAGAATAAGAAAAATTTATGTGAAGATATATTAATATTCAATATCTCTGAGAGCTTTAAAAATTCTGTCTGTTATATCCTGAATATATTTTTGACTGACCATACCATTTATTATTGCATCAGATATTTGGTAAGCAGGTCTTATATATTGCTGAGCCGTTTTATTTACATCTGCAAACTGTAAATCAGCAGCTTTACCTTCTTTTCCTCTTTCTTTTGCTCTTTTGTACCAGCGCTCTTTAATAACTTCTAATGGCGTATATACATAAACTTTGACATCCATAATATCTCTGATGCCTTCATTCAAAACATATAATCCTTCTGTTAAAATTACTTTTGCCGGTTTTTTCTCTTCCCCGTCAGGATTAGATTCACAAGTTACAAAATCATATCTTGGAGATTTTATTGTCATTCCTTCTTTTAGGGCTGCTAAATGATTTTTCATTAAATCTAAATCAATTACATCAGGAGTGTCAAAGCTGAAACCTGTTTTAAAAAGTTCCTCATAGCTTCCTGCTTCCTGTAATTCTTTTGAAGTATCTTTATAATAATCATCACATCTTATTACTGTGTAAATTCCGTCTTTTTTCTCTTTTACGCATGCTTTTATAGTATTATCGACAAAAACTGTTTTTCCTGATGCACTTTCGCCCGTAATACCGATTAAAAAGGTCTTTTTTCTGTCATGTACAACTTTTCTTGCAATGTTCATTATCAGTGTATCTGATATTTTTAAAAACAGGGGTTGTTCTTCCTTTTTGTCTTCTTCAAGTATTTTATTAAGTGCGTCAACAATTGAAGATATTATCTCCATATCGCGCCTGCTTGAATAAAAATCATATCCGGTTAATTCGAAATCCCTAATCATAATTATCCCCTATAAAAACTTATTATTATTGTACTTTAAAATATTTTAAACAGATACATATGATGAAATTTTGTAACAAAATTTTTAATATTATTAAAGTTTTATTCAAAGCATGTCGATTAAAAAGTTGTTGAAAGTTTAAGAGGAGTTGTAATTTATGCAGGACACATTATTTGATTCAGAGGTAGAAGAAGCAAGATTATCAGGATTAAAAAGTTTAAAATGTGAAATGAAATCCGTTGAAGCATTAATAGAAAGATTCTTAGCACAGCTTTTAGAATGTTCGAGTTCATTATCTGAACGCGATTTTAATGTATGCGGATTATAGATAAAAGAAAATTATTGCATAAGAAAAGGAACCTTTAATTTAAAGGTTCCTTATTATATATTGGGGGGGAATATTACCTTTATGCCATCATTCCGAATCCGTTACCTTGATATTGGAATTTGTATCCCATTGGGTATCTTTGGAAGATGTTTGAACCTGCATCAAGTCCGAATGGATTAGAGTATGTTGTGTATGCACTTTGTGCAACCGGATTTGATGTGAATGATTGAACTGATGTATCAGATGGTTCTAATTTTTCAGGAAGTCCTGAATTATTTTGTGCTTGCTGAACAGTTGTTTGATCTGTTGCTTGTGCTTCATCAGTACTTTCAGCTTGTTCAGAACCTTCTTGAGTTTGTTGTGCTGTTTCAGCTTCAGGAGCTAAACTTCTGATTCTGTCTCTTAAAGCTTGTGTGTTAGTTTCGTCTTGAGCAACTTCTGTCGGCTGTTCTTCAGGATTTGCTTCTTCTGTTTCAGCTGCGTGAGTTTCTGCATATGAAGCTCCCATTATTTTGTTTGCAATCCATTCACCTGCAACATAACCTGCGATACCGCCAATTGCTCCGCCACAAGCTGCACCAACTGCGCCAAGTGCTGCACCTGCTGCTATTTTAATGCAGGATTTACCGGTTTCTTTTAAACCTGCCCAGAATCCTTCATTTTTGAATGCCGGATAGATATTTTCATATGTTTCATATCCTAAAGTTACGAGAGATGCTATTACAGGCATTTTGCAAAGTGGTTTTAAAACTGCTTTTGTTCCGCCTAATGCTTTGCCAAATTTACCGAGTTTACCTAAGTATTTACCTGTAGTTGCCGCAGCAGCACCTGCTTTAAAAGTTGAAGAAATTGATTTACCAACTGCACTTGCAATACCTTTAGAGCCTGCTGCAATTTTTTGCAATGATGATAATTTTTTAGCTGCACTTGCTGCATTTACAGCTGCTGAATATTGTGCTTTTGCTTTTGCATATAAGCCCGGTCTTGATGCAGTTGCAATAATATCAGATTTCAAAGTCTGAAAACCTATTTTTGCTTTTGGTACAAAGTTTTGGAATATAGTACGTCCGCCAACTGATTTTCTTGCGTTTTGAATAACACTATATCCTTCGCCAAAAGCATATCTTGGTACAACAGATGCATATTTTAATCCTGTTTTACCATATTGTAATCCCAGTTTTGCTAATGATGCGATACTCATTTTTAAATCCCCTTTATATATATCCCCTGTGTATATATAAAGTATTTAATTTATAGAGAATTGCTTTTTTGTTAATTTTATATTAAGTTTTGTAAAGTTATAATTTATTCGTTGAAGTCTGCATCATTGATATATTCATACTTTTGGTCGTTATTGTTTTGATTTCCAGCACCGCTATTAATTGTTGAACCGGATGGTTTTGATTGAACGGAACGATTAATTACTGTAGTAAAATCAGATAAGTTGTTTATATTATAAAAATGACCGCCTGTTGTGTTTGAAAGACAGGTTAAATTTCTTGAATAAGACGAAACTAAAACTACATCAATATGCACATCTGAACGCTTTGTCATAAGGCGTCTTGCAAATTCACACGGATCACCTCCGCAATTTTC
The DNA here is from genome assembly GCA_902788345.1 of uncultured bacterium. Classification (GTDB taxonomy): domain Bacteria; phylum Cyanobacteriota; class Vampirovibrionia; order Gastranaerophilales; family Gastranaerophilaceae; genus Zag111. The sequence goes on from CADAJP010000001.1 coordinate 202,232, forward strand.
ACCGCCATCAGTAATAAGAACAATTTTTTTAGGGGTTGTCATATCAAGGTTTGCAAAATCTTGTGCGACTGTTCTGTCAAGAGCATACACTAGCGGTGTTGCTCCTCCTATATCAACAGAATTCATACCGTTTAACAAGGATGATGCGTTAGCACTTACTATTGGAGCAACTTGTGTTGTAGCCGTACATACTCCTGATGTGTTTCCAAGATAGCTTTTAACTGTTACAACTGACATCTTGTTCCCTTTTTTAACTATTTTTTTAATATCCTGAACAGTTGAGGAACGCGGATTATTTCCATAATTATCATGACCAAAAACTCTGAAGCCAACCTTTACTGATGACGGAATTTGTGAAACAATTGATGCCATGCTTCTTTTTGCAACAGTAATCCAGTTTGCCATACTGCCGGAATAATCCATTACAAATTCAATAATCTCTGTTTCATCACGATTAACGGCATTTGAGTCAATATAAGTTTGGGTTGTATATGTATTATAAAAATTCTGGTTAACAACATTTCCCGGTGAATTTAAAACTTTTCCCTGTTCAGATTTAACAACACCGGAAGAATTTACGCTGTATTTAGCCGCAAAACATCCGCAGCAAGTGAATACTGACAACATTAATATTAACAAAAGTTTTTTCATAATAAACCTTTCACAATAATATACTCATATAATATATTAACGATAAATAATTCAAAAAGTTCTAAATTTTTTCAAATTCTGATATTGACGGGTCCAGCAACCTGCGTCCTACATTGTCAAATGTAATTGAACAGAGAGTTTTATTGCCGTATTTGATAATTTTTTCAATTACACCCTCGCCGTATCTTGGGTGACTGACTTTTTCTCCCTTACTGTAGCCTATCTCATCACCGGAAACTTCTTCTCCTTCATCTTCTTCCGGAGTGTAAACAGGAACAACAGGCACGCTTTCATCATCATATCCGTCTATATCAGACAGATCAATGTCATCAAGATTATCAGCGGCATCATCTTCCTGTGTATTCTCAATAAAATCTAAATCGTCTTCTGTAAGCTCGTCCTGATCAAGATCATTATCACTTTCTTCAGAAGTACTTATATCGTCTTCAGAGGCATAATCATCAGACAATACATTCTCTACAGGTTCTATAACCGAAACATTAGCATCAATTTTTTCTTCAGGAGCTTTTTCAGCTGCTTCAACTTTTTCAGGTTGAGGCGGCATAGTAACATCTGCCTTGTTGATTGTTTCAACCGGTTCTTGAACATTTTTAGCTGTATCTTTATTTACTTTGGCGTCCAATGTTGGTATAGGTGTCTTTTTACTTTCCGGAACATTCGTTTTCTTCTCAATTGCAGGGAAAAACATCTGCACATCACCAAAAACATCTTCTTTGGTCAAGTCTAAATCAAGATTTTCAACAGATATTATTAAAGGTACTCCTTGTGTTAACCCGCCGCAAATTACAGCTTCCTGCGGATTTAACTTATTGAGGAATGTATTATATGCCGCAAAATCATGTTGTATATCCTGCGGAGCAAAGAACATTATATCCTGCGCATGATCTTTTAGCTCAGATGCATATTTATAATTATGTGGAGCTATAAATGTTGTAAATACGTGATTATTATTAATCATCTTTTTAATCAATTTTTTATCAGAATTTTCATTATTTACAGGTACAAAGAAATAGATATACTTATCTATTGCTTCAAGTTTTGAATGAATATGGGTAATAATTTCTTTTTGCAATTCACCGTTTATATTTTTCAAATCAATTACAGTGCAATTTCCTTCGTTAAGTTTTTCATTTATAATACTAAATTCATCACTTGAATTTGCAAAGATTCCTGCTTCCTGATATTTTAACAGTTTGTTTTTAAGCAAAGCAAGTTCAGGCATTTGTGTCTCTTTATATTGGGCGGTAACGACTTCTATAAAGCTGTCAATCGGCAGAAACTGATCTTTGAGCGTTTTTATATACTGGCAAACAGCACTAAATATATCCTGAATAATTGCTTTTGTAGTTTTATCAACTTCTTTTAAGTCATATTCAAAAATGTAATCAATCATATCAACTGTTAAAGGAAGTTTAAAATCTTTTGCCAGTTTCAGACTTTTATACTCTGAATAAATGCCGTCAATATCAATGATTACGCTTTTTTCTTTTAGTCTGAAAAGTTGTCGTACCAGGTTTGATATAACCATATTTTTCTCATTATCATAATGTGAAAAGATTGTAAAATTATGCTCAAACACTGATATATCAATATTTAGCATTGTATTTTGACCGGCTATTTTACCCATTTTAATAGGGGTTTCTATAGGGAGTAAATCAAGCAGTTCTTCCGGAGCAAGATTAACAAGCGAACAAGCAGCACTTGGAATAGAACCGTCATACTCGCTTACAACACCGTCCTTTGTAAATGTAAACATCAATCTTGCAACTGCAAAATTATTCAAAGAATCAGCCTTTAAATTTACATACTGCGCGACATAAGATTTGTTGTTTGTTGTAAGAGCAATAAACTGTCCGAGCTGTGGACTTTCTTCTTCTCCATACGAAAACTTTACCAGATTATTCCTTATTTCAATAATATCCATTTGAGCTCCCTATTTTTGAATAATTGTATCATGAATATTATTTAATCTTAAATAATTATTAAGTTAGTTAACATTTAGTTCTTTGAGTAATTCATTATAAATATCAATCGTTAACGGGCAAATTCTTAAATTTCTGTCGCATAAACTTTTTATAGTTTCCTTATAACTGGCTAAAAGTCCTTTGTCTAAATTATTTTCTTCTTCTATGAATGGGGCAATTTTATTTCTGAACTCGGGCTTTCTCGTTTTTTCTTCAATTTTATCCGCAAGAAAAATGATTTTTTCAAATGTTGTCATTGATAATTTCCCAATTGTATGAAAACGAATTGAGGATAAAATTTCAGAATCATTTACACCAAAGACTGTTTTTGAAATATATGAACTCACAGGAGCATGGAGAGTTTTATAACTGGCCTGCTCATCTTCTGATACTTCAGGTAAATTTTTCCTGATTATATCAAGCAATTTTTCTGTTGAAAAGCACTTTGCACAGTCATGCAGAAGTCCTGCAAGATATGCTTTGTCGGTATTTACATTAAATTTTTCCGCTAATTTCTTCGCACATAATGCTGTGCCGATAGAGTGGTTATATCTTTTTTCATCCAAATTTTCTTTTAACCACTTTAATATTTCTTCTTCGCTATATTTTGTATAATCCATAGTTTTCAATATATTCCTTTACTCTAATATTTACATAATTGGTATAATCTTTACCGTTTTTGATTAGTTCTCTTAATTCTGTTGAAGATATGTCATTAAATTCAAGTGTCTCCGTAATAAAATCGTACCCTTTTTGCTTTAAGTACTCATATTTGTCAAAATCAAAATTATTTTCCCGTTCAAAAACAATAAATTTTAATATATCCTTTAGTTTATCAGATTCATACCATGATTCAATTTTGTTAAATGCATCCGTACCAATTATAAAGTGAATTTTCCCTTCAGGTTTATAAATTTTATATAATTCACAAATTGTTATATATGTGTATGATTTTTCATTTCTCTGATATTCAATGTCACTTACATCAAATTTAGGGTTATTAACATCATTAACAGCAAGTTTTGTCATATTTAGGCGATGCATTGCTATACTTTCATCACACTTTTTATGAGGAGGCTTGTATGCAGGTATGAAAAGAAGACTGTCAAAATTATACTTGTTAATTGTATATTCCGCCAATCTGATGTGTGCATTGTGAAACGGATTAAATGTTCCCTGAAAGACGCATAATTTCATAAGATTATCATATCATTAAAACGGCAAAATGACTATAATTATCATTTTACCGTTTTTTTTAGATTAATTTATGGCTTTTGTTTTGTTATGCGGTCATATTATACTGAAAATTCGGTTTCATAATATCATCTGAATAAGGTTGGTTTTGAACTGCGAACGGATTATACGCACCCGGTGTATTTACTGCCGGCATTGCAGGGGTTTGAGGTGTTGGAACATTTCCTTGCATTGTCGGACTGTTTGTCATTTGCATTTGTGGGTTAGCAGCAGGAGTCTGTGCTATTTGTTCTGCTTGCGGATTTTGCATCCAGAACGGATTACCGTTTGGTTGATGTTCTTGTGCTTGTTCCGGAGTTTGCATTTGCTGTTGTTGTTCAATAAATGTTCTTAATTGTTCTTCTTTTTCAGCTTTTTCTTCCGAATAAGATTTACCTACAATTTTACTTGCAAACCATTCACCTGCAATCCACCCTGCCATTGTACCGACAAAAGGAATTGGTATTACGGCTGAACCTATTGCGGCTCCTAAACCGCCGCCTGTAAGTTTAGCAGTTGATTTAATTACTTCTGCTCCGCCCTGGAAGATGCCTTTTTCTTTTGTTGCTGTAAATATATTTGGAAGTTCAAACAACATCATTGACAATGCACCAATAAACGGCATCTTTTTGCCAACGCCTTTGAAAAATCCTTTTGTGCCTTCTAAAAACACATTCCTACCGGTTAATCTTGCCGCTGATGTTTTTGTTAAAATATTTGATTTTATGCAAGGTATGAAATTTTTGAAGTTCTTTATAAAATTTTCGAAAAAATTTCCGGCACCGGCTTTTTCTAATGCGTGCCAGCCGGCCTGTGCTTTTGTAAATAATGAGCCGTTTGTTTTTCTTAAAGTTTCACCAATCGATTCACTAGCACTTCCAAAAATCAGTTCCGGAACTACCTCTCCTACACGTTTTGTGTAGCCCCAGGCTTTACCTAAATTGCTCATTGCCATTGATACGCCGCTAACCATAATAACCTTTTCCTTTTATTGTTTGCATTTTGATATTACACACAAATGCATAAACCTAACCTACATATATATAAAGTTTTTCTTTTTTGAATAATTGCTTTTTTGTAACAAAAAGTTAATATTTCTCTAAAAAAACTAAAGATATAAGAAAAAATGCCGACATAGTAATTGCAGATATAAAAATGTCAAGAAAGGATAAAGCGTTCTACTATGGGAATGGCAGCATCACAAGGCAGATTGTTATTTATGACAGCCAGAATTTCAAACAACGAGTTTGAACAGCAGGCTGTTGCATATTCAAAGCAGCGTCTTGCTGATGATTCACAAGAGGCTAATGACCAATACCTAGAAGCTTTACAACAGACAGAATATCAGGTATTGACAGGTTATTACGGTGATACGGCTCAATATGAAGCTGTTTCTTATAATATTTTAACCGGATTTAATAATGTAGCCCAAAGCAAACAGTACATTATCTCTGATAATAGAGGAAGAATTATTGTTCCTTCAGCTATTGCTCAGGCTTTTGAAAACTCAAAACATAACTACAATTTGTTTTTAGAAACAGTTGAAAGCAGTCAGGGTAATCATTTTACTCAAGTATCAGAAGAAAACATTACAGAAGGCATGGTTCATGATGCTTGGGATAAATACCTTTCATCAATAAATAGAGGTGATGTTAACGGTATCTATGCAGATGATGTTACCTCAGCTAATAAACTAAGACATATTGTCGGATTTTCTTATAATGAAGTTGCAAGCGGTGATTCTGCAACAGATTATGTTACATATAATACTTCTTTTATCGGAAGCGGTGCAAAAAGAGTTTATCTGAATAAGGATAAGGATAATAACTACTACTATAATAACTATAAAGTTGAGGTTGAATCTTATATTGATGCAAACGGATTAACCCAGTATGCCGCATATTTCCAGGCAACAGAAGAACCACAGGAAAATTCTGAAAAATGGTATCTTAATGAAATACAGGTTGAAGCAAGCGGAAATGACTTTATATTTAAAGACAGCAATGGTAAAAGAATTCAGGAAGATTCAAACGGGAATATTTACATTGAAAAACAAGACTTTAACTTAAATAATACGGTTAATGTTGTTAATAATGCAACAACTAACAGAGGTACTGCTTCTGCGACTACCGAGAAAAATGTATTGTTCTATGAGGGCGGTACACCGGAACAAAGACAACTTTATGACTATGCAATGGCATTAAACAAAAAATATGCCACACAATATAAGCCAAATTCGACAAAATTAACATATGATGCTGACAAGGTACAGTATTATAAAAATATCTTTAATGAAATGACCACAAAAGGTTATACAACATATGATGATATGATTAAAGATAAGTATATAAATACTGAAGCAGAATCTGAAACTACACCATTTGCAAGTAATGAATGGCTTGTAAGATACGTAAAACAGGGCAAGTTTGTAATCTCGTTCTACAGTAAAAATGATGAAAGCTTTATTAAAACGACACTTGATGATGATGAGTCTATTGTAAATAAAGAAGATAAATCAAAAATGGCTATTGCTGAACAGATTTATCAAACTCATATGGATAAAATTGAAGCAGAAGATAAAAGATTTGATATGGAGCTTACAAAACTTGAATCAGAACACTCGGCACTTGTTACCGAATATGATTCTGTTGCAAAAGTTATATCAAAGAATGTTGAAAAATCTTTTGGAATTTTCAACGCATAAAGTTTTTTATTCCCGAAATGACATTTTATATTTTTCCCCTTTGCCGCTCAATCTTGAAGCGGTTTTTCTTTTCTTAACATAATTGACATATATGATATAATTGACTTGTAGGTTAATGGGGAAACTTAGATGAATATTTTGGTTACAGGTGCTTCAAAAGGTATAGGCAGAGTTATAGCACAAGAATTGAAATCAATCGGGAATGTTTATGCAACAGCAAGAAATGAACAGGCTTTAAAAGAACTTAAACCTGCAGGATATTTTTTGTGTGAACTGAGTGATGAATATGAACTCTCAAAACTTGGCGATTATATATGCGAGAATAAAATTGATGTTCTTGTAAATAATGCAGGTGAATACACTTATACTCCCGTTGATGAAACCAAAATTAATAAACTAAATCACATTTTGGCTGTTAACCTAAGAGCTCCTATATATTTGGCTTCAAGAGCCGTTCCATATATGAAAACCCAAAAATTTGGCAGAATCATCAATATTGGTTCTATTTCAGGTGTTATGGGTGAAGCAAATGCATCTCACTATGCGGCTACTAAATCAGGACTGATTGGCTTTGCTAAATCCACAGGTTTAGAGCTTGCACAATATGGTATTACCGTTAATACAATTAATCCGGGCTGGGTTGATACTGATTTAGGCCATGCATCAATCGAAATGAGTGATTTTCTAAAAGAAGAAATTCTTGATACAGTCCCTCAAAAACGATTTGTTGAACCTATTGAAGTTGCAGGGCTGGTAAAATACCTTATTTCAGACAGAGCTAAAGGTATTACAGGACAATCAATTAATGTCTGCGCAGGTTTAAGTGTCGGAATTTAATTGTTTTATTAGTCTTTTAAACCGTTATCTACAATAACTTTTGCAAGTATTCCGTTTATAAACGAAGTGCTGTCGTCTGTTGAATATTTTTTTGCAAGCTCCAGTGCTTCATCAACAACAACCTTCATTGGAGTTTCTTTTATAAAGAGTAATTCTGACAATGCGATGCGTAAAATATCTTTATCCATCTTGACAAGACGGTCAAAATCCCATCCTTTTGAATATTTTTTGATATTTTCATCAATTTCTGAATAGTTATCTCTGTATGCCTGAGCGATTTTAAGTGCATAAGTTTTTACTTCTTCCTGAGAATCAAGAGCACAAAACTCAGCAATTTCAAGACCAAGCAATGCTTTATCAGCAACATCAATAATTTCATCTATTTGAGTTTTCATATCAGCTGTCATAACCATAGGTACAGGTATGTTTGATGAACCTAAAGGACGATTCAAATTTATATCATGTTCTGCTTCATAGTCATCAATCCTGTTTTTCATATCTGTTAAAACGCCAAGTGATGTCTTTAGTTCTTCAGTTGAGTTATTTATAAGTATTCTTATAGATTTTATAATTATATCTTCCATATTTTCTTTTGAATAGGAAGCGATTTTATTATCAAACTGTGAAAATAATATAAATGCTAATTCTCTTGATGCTCTGCGTGCCTGCATATTCACCTCTTTTTCAATAAATGTATAACAATTTGAATATATCATAAAAAAATATTGATGTAAATGAATATTGTATTGTTCACTTATTGCAAGTTCAGGGTTTTATGCTATAATTGTCCTTGGCATTTAAAATGCTGATATTACTTAGTAAGAAAGGAATTTATTATGGACAAATGGGTATGTAGTGTTTGCGGTTATGTTTATGATCCTGCGGAAAATGATGGTGTCGCATTTGAAGATTTACCGGCAGATTGGACTTGTCCTTTATGCGGGGTTGGGAAAGATCAGTTTGAAAAACAATAACTTAATCTGATGCACTCAAACAGGGTGCATCTTTTTTGTTTATAAATTGTTAAGCGTTTGACAGTATGTATTATTAGCTGTATCATTGATATAATAGCTGACTTGGGAAGATTTATGTACATAAAGAAGTTAGAGATAGATAATTTCAAATCATTTGCCAATAAAACGGATATACCCCTATTGGAAGGTTTTACCACGGTTTCCGGCCCTAACGGTTCGGGTAAAAGTAACATTATTGACAGTGTTATGTTTGCTCTTGGGCTTCGTTCCGGCAGTGCTTTGCGTATTGAAAACCTTTCAGACTTTATAACAACCTTTAACAACAAAAATGAAGCAACCGTAAAGGTTACTTTCGGCGGAGTTAAAGATTTAGGCGAAATATCAGTAACAAGAAGAATAAGAAAAAATTCCCAAGGATATGCAAGTACATATTACCTTAATGATAAAGTTGATACCCTTACAAATATCAAGTCAGTTTTAGAGGAATATAATATTACCCCAAACAGCTATAATGTCATTATGCAGGGTGACGTAAACAGTATTATATCCTGCTCATCAAAAGTCAGAAGGGGTATCATTGATGAAATTGCAGGTGTTGCTGATTTTGACAGAAGAATTGATTTGGCAAAATCCGATTTGGAAAAAGTTCAGCAGCGTGTTGATTCTGCTTCTTTGATTTTGTCAGAGGTTGCATTGCAGCTTGAACAATTAAAAGAAGAAAGAGAAGTCGCACTAAAATACAAAAAATTAAAAGATGAAAAATCTGTTCTTGAAGCCCAGATAGGTACTGTTAAATTCTTTGATTTAAAGCGTAACCTTGAACTTGCCCATGAAAATATTTTAAAAGCTAATAAAGAATTAAAAGAAAAAGAACTGAATAAGAAGGATTTAGAAGAAAGAATTAAACTTATTCAGGCAAAATATGACGAATTAAACGCTAAACTTCAGGAGCAAGGCGAAGAAGAACGCAAAAAACTAAAAGATAAGCAAAGTGACCTTGTTTCTCAAATTCAGACTAAAGAGCATGCTATTGATTTTGCCCAAACTCAATATCAAAGGGGTTTACAATCTATTGAAAATGCTAAAAACGGAATTGAACAATGTAATAAAAAAATTGAAGATGAAAGACTAAATATAAAACTTTCTCATGATAAAATCGGCATTATCGAAACTCAGTTAAAAGAGAAAAAAGATGAACTTGCCAAAAAACTTAAAGAACAAGCAGGTTTAAGTGATACAGCCGATAAGTATATTACAGAAAGAAGCGAAACATCAAAAGTTTTAGATGAATATAAAGATAAGGATAATGAACTTTTAAAGGACTCCCTGACTAAAGAAAATGAATTAAACAATTTGAAAAATACGGTTGAAGAAGCCAAAACATTTATTGAAACTGCAAATAAAGATAAAGAAACATTTGAAGATAAAAAGTCTTTAAAAGAATTAGAAGTTTCTAATTTAAAGAAAGAAATGGATGAGTTGAAAGAAATTCAGACTACTTCAATGCATAAACTTGATGATACAAAAACTCTTGTTGAACAATCTGATTTTGATTTAAGAGCTGCGGAAAGACGTTTTAATCAAATGGAAGCGCAAAAAAGTGCAATGTCTTCATCAGGAACAACATTACCGATTACAACAGTAATGGATGCACATTTTGAGGGTGTGCATGCACCTATTATGCAGTTGGGAAAAGTTGATGAAGAATATTCACTTGCTCTTAATATTGCATTTGGCGGCAGGCTGACCAATATTGTTGTTGACGACACTCATGCGGCTTATGTTGCGATGGAGCACTTGAATGCAACCCACTCGGGCAGAGCAACATTTATACCTTTGAATAAAATTAAACCTGCGCCTTCGCGCCTGCAACTGCCTAAAGGCAAGGGAGTAATTGATTTTGCAATAAATCTTGTTGATTTTGATGATAAATATATTGACGCATTTTATAATGCTGTCGGTGAAACTTTAATTGTTGAAGATATTGATGCTGCTGAACCATTGATTGGCAAATACAGAATGGTTACATTAGACGGCAAATTGTATGAAAAATCAGCGGTAATTACCGGCGGATACATGAAAAAATCAATGATTGGTTTTGGTATGAACGAGGATAAAGAACTTGCAAATGCCAAGAAAAAAGTTGATGAATTACAAAAACAATATAATGATGCAGTTGCAAAGAAAAAAGAACTTGAAGAAAAACTTGATAAAATAAGAGTTTCTTATTCAAATGCTTCAACGGAATATTCAAAAGCTAAAATTGAATATAACAATATGATTTCGCAGTACACTAACAGTCAGGGTTTATTGGATGAAAAGCAGAATATAATTAATGAAAATGAACCTAAAATTGAAAAATTAAATGTTGAATTAGATAAAATTGAATCAAAAAGAATTGAATATGCTTCAGTTATTCAGGCAAAACAAGACCGATTAAAAGAGCTTGATGAACTTTTGGGTGATAAAAATCTTAAGGAATTAAAGGAAAAAACTCAGGGGATAGAGGATGAAATCCGCACTCTAAATGATAAAAAATTAAATGTTAACAATGAAATAAACGGTTTTGAAGCAACTATTAAATTTAATGAGCAAATAATATTATCTAAAAAAGAAGATATAAAAAATACCGAAACTAACAATGTTAATTTACAAAACGACCAAAAAACTTACAAAGAGGAGATTGAAGTTCTAAAAGAAACTCAAAAAGCTCTTGACGAAAAAATTGCAGTTATTGATGAAAAAATCGGTACTTTATTAAATGAAAAAGAAGAAATAAATAATAGTCTTATTCAGCTTAAAACGGATTCAAATGTTATGCTTAGTGATATTGAACGTGTAAATGAGCAGATTGAATCATTTAAAGCTCGCAGAAGAGAGCTTGAACCTCAACTAAAAGAGGCACAGCAGCTTTTAACTGACGGCGGTATTGATATTGAAAAACTTGAACCTGTTGAAATTTCCGAAGAAGAACTTAATTCCAAAATTCAAAGACTTGATAAGCGTATGCAGGAGTTAGGTGACGTTAATATGCGTGCAATTACTTCTTTTGAGGAAAAATCAAAACGAAAAGAAGAAATTGAAACCCAAATACAGACTCTTACGGTTGAAAAATCAGCAATACTTGAAAAAATGTCCGGCTTTGAGCAGCAGAAAAAAGAAACATTTATGACTACATATACAGCTATAAATGAGAACTTTAAAGATATTTATCATCAATTATCAGAAGGGGAAGGCAGATTAATACTTGAAAATGAAAAAGATCCGCTTTCAGCCGGAATGACAATTGAAGCAAAACCAAGAGATAAAACTACAAACAATAAGTTAGGTGCTCTTTCAGGGGGAGAAAAGGCACTTACGGCATTGGCACTGGTATTTTCAATTCAAAAATACCTGCCTGCTCCTTTCTATGCGCTTGATGAGGTCGATGCAAATCTTGACACGATGAATGTTGAACGTATCGCAGACATGATTAAAAAGCAGTCTTCTGATACTCAGTTTATTGTTGTAAGTCACAGACGACCTATGATTGAAGCTGCAAGCAGAACTATCGGTGTTACTCAAAAAGAAAAAGGTAAAACAAAAGTTACGGGTGTAAAACTTAGAGATGACAATGAACAATAATCTTATTAATTCAAAAGACTTAAATTCACAATTATATGAAGGGTACGATCAATCATCAGACGGTATTGGTATTCTTGTTGAAATGGCAAAATCAGGAAAGATTGATCCCTGGAACATTGATATTGTGGATGTTACAGAGAAATATTTTCAAAAAATGTTTGAAATGAACTCTCTAAATCTTAAAGTCGCGAGCAGAACACTTTTATTTGCGGCGATTTTATGCAGAATGCAGTCAAATGTTCTTGCAGGATTAACTATTGATGAATTTAAAGATGAAGAACCGGAAATTATATATGACGATGATGGTTTTATTGCTGATTATGGTGATGAGGACCAGCCGTTTGTTCCGACAAGTAATGTTGTAAAATGGGATGAAGCCCTACAAAGAAGAACAAGTATAAGACTTAACAGAAACAGAGTTGTTACCTTAAAAGACCTCATTAAACAACTTGAATTTTATGAAATACTTGAAAAACGTGCATCTTTAAAAAATGCACATGAAAGGGCAAAACGCCATGTGAGAAACTACTCAAGGTTAACACCGGAAGAAATTGTTTCAATGGCACATGAGGAATATATTGAAGAAGCTGTTATAAAATTAAAAGACAATTTGGAACAAATATTTTCGAACAATGATAGAATTGAGCTTAATGATTTGCTTCCGCTTGGTTTGGATAAAATTAGTGCATATTTAGCATTATTATTTATCAGCAGAGATACTGATTATGAGCTTGAACAAGAAGAATTTTATTCGGATTTATATATTGTAAGGGGTGGAAGTCATGCAACAGCTTAAATCAAGGATTGAAGCAGTATTGTTTGTTACGGCAAAAGCACTTTCGCTAAATGAAATTGCAGCTTATGTTGCGGCTGAACCTGAAGAAGTGGAAGAAGCCGTGCTTGATTTAATTATGGATTATGCTTCAAGGGATGGAGCATTAGAAATTGATGACGAAGACGGTTATATTTTGCAAGTAAAAGAAGACTATTCCGATATTGTTGAAAAAATTTGTCCGATTGACCTTTCTCCTGCGGTGTTGCGTACATTGTCAGTTATTGCAATAAAAAAATCTATAAGGCAGTCTGAATTAGTAAAATTGCGTTCAAATGCCTATGAACATGTTGCAGAGCTTGTAGAAAAAGGACTGGTTTCCAAAAGCAAAGATAAAAATGGCAGGAGCATTAATCTTAAAACTACTGCTAAATTTAGGGAATATTTCAAATTAAAAGGTGACTTAAATGCCCTTGCAAAACAGCTTGAAAATGGGATAGATATTGATGAAAAAAAGGATAATTAATTTAATTCTTATATTTGTTTTGATTGTATTAGGAGGGATACTGCTTTGGCGTTATACTCCTATTTGTGCCAATTATTACTACAATAAAGGCAAACTTTTATATGATGCAGGCAACTACAATGAAGCGGTTTCTATGTTTGAGCAGGCTACAAATATAAACCCTGATAATGCTGCTTATACTCATTTTTATGTTGCCAGTCTTACCAAGGTTGAGCCGACATATTTTGTTCAGGAAAAATTATATAACATTTCTCGCTCAAACGCTGAATATAGCGCTAAAAGTCTTGCAAAATCGTATGTATCTAACTTGAGAAATGAGTTTCTTGAAGGTTTAGAAGATAATTATATAGTGCGTGCTGTCGCAACAAGTGAAATTATTCATTGGAATTTAGAAGATTTTCCTATAAAAGTTTATATTCAAAAAAATGACAGTATTCCTGATTATTATTGTAAAATGGTTCGTTCAGCATTAAAAGAGTGGGAAAAAAGATCAGGTTTTATATCATTTTCAGAGGTTAAATCAGAAAGTGAAAGTAACATATCTGTAGTTTTTAAAGATACGCCCAAAGGTAATTGTGATAAAAACGGATGTCCTTATGTTGTTGCCACAACAGAGCATAATGTTAGTAATAAAAATGTTTTAGAAAAAATGGTAATTTCTTTCTTTAAAACAAATCCGTATGGAGATGATTTTTTATCGAATGAAATTTATCATACCGCGCTGCATGAATTAGGTCATGCGCTGGGTATAATGGGGCATAGTGACAGTTCATCGGATATTATGTACTCAAACAACTACAAAATTTATGATTTATTTGCAGCTTACAGACCTAAACTGATGGATATTTCTCAAAGAGATATAAATACGCTAACATTGTTATACAAGATTTATCCGACAATAACAAATTCTAAAATTAAAAATAAAGAAAAATATATTTACGGACCAATTGTAATTGGTAATGATGATAGTGTTTTGCAGGCAAAATTAATTGAACTAAAAAAATATATAAATAAATATCCTCAAATTTCTGCCGGTTATATCAATATATCCGCAATATATGAACAACTCGGAGAATACGAAGAAGCTGTTGAGAACTTAAAGAAAGCTTATGAATTTGCCAAAACTCCGGATGAATATTTCTTGATTGAATATAACTATGCAATTATATCTTTTAATTCGCAAAAATTTGAACAGGCTAAAGAGCATGTCCAAAAAGCATTATCATACAGAGAAGATAAAGATGTTAGAAAGCTTCTTGAGGATATTGATAAAATCATGTCAGAAATTGATAAGCATTAAAAAACCCCTTACTAAAGGGGTTTATACAATTCCTAATTCCTTCTTAAAATTAAATCCTTTTCCTTATCCATATATTCCAACGAAACTTGTTTTAAGCAATAAAGTTAGTTCCAAATCTGTTTGCTCCTTGGAAAAATGACTGTTTCATCATTTCAGTTAAAGTCTTTCTGACTTTTCTTTTGTCATTCAAATTAACTTCGCTTATTGCTATAGATGTATCTTTATATGTATTTGTAACCGCATCAGAAAATAACAACATAGTTGCCATACTTAAATCCTCTCTTCTTTAAATACTTAATTAAACGTTCTCTTTTTCTTTATTTAACTCTTACATATATATAAAAACTCCACTTAAAAAAATATTGACTTTTTATATTCAATTTATATAAATTTTGTTACATTACTTTACATTAACTCTAAAAAACTAAAGAATAATTGCATTTGTGCCGTCATAAAGAATATCAGATAATAAAGGAATAATTATGGGATTATCATCTTCACAAGGACGATTACTAACAATTACGGCAAGACTCACATCAAATGAATATGAGTCACAGCAGATTTCGAATGCAAAAATGCGTCTTGCAGTTCAATCACAGGAAGCAAGTGAAGAGTATATTGGCGAATTAAATAAACAAGTATTCAACGTAGTTTCATATGACAGCAGTGGTAATATGACTTCAACCCCATTAACTGCAGGTTCATTGTATGAATATAACGATACAAAAAATCAATATATACTTACAAATTCTTCAGGAAAACCTATTTTAAACCACAAGGATGCCGAGAATTACAGAAATTCAAGAAACTTAGAAGATTTCTTAAGTAAATACGGCTTGAAAAAAATATTCAAAACTCAGGCTTTAGCTGATGCATACGCAGATGTAAGAGCAAAAATGGGCTATGATGCTAATGGCAATTATAATAAAAGAAATGACTATAAAGCTCAATATGATGATTTTGCAGAAGGCTATAGAAACAGTGAAGACTGGAAAGAAGTATGGGTTTCCCAAAAAAATGCTTCGCAAGTATATTATATGGATGCCTTATCAAATTATCAAATAATGTATAATTCTAAGTTACAGGGCGGGAATGTATCAGATGAAGAAATTGAAGAAGCACAGTCTTTGATGGAAAGTTCAAGAAATGATTTTAGTAACTATGTATCATTTGAATCCTGGATTGAATATCGTGCAAGCAGTGGTCTTGCCCCTGATACATATAATAACTACATGGAATACAAAGCAGCATTGGCTGTTTACACAGATGAATTAGATAATGAGGGTGTTACTCCTGCAAGTGCATATCAATGGGATGATAAAACAAAAGCTCAATGGTACACAAACTTATGGTATAAAATAAACGGATGTTCAACAGGTAAAACAAATTCAGAAAACTTTGTTGAAATGGATAGCAAAATGATGAATTCATCAAGCTGGATATCAGATGCAATAGTAAAAGGTTCAGTTCAAATTGAAGCTGTTGAATACACAGGTCTTGAAATGACCCTTAAAAATGAAAATGATCCGTTTATATTTGAGTTAAACGGTATTGAATGGAGTTCAAAAATGTATTCATCCTGCCCTGATATAGTTGCTGCAGATAATGAAAAATTAGTTGCACAAGCAGAAGCTGAATATCAGCGTAAAACTGCAGAAATTAATGCAAAGGATGAAAAATATCAAAGAAAGTTGAGCCTGCTTGATTCAGAACATCATGCTATGCAGACAGAATACGATTCTGTTAAATCAGCAATTGATAAAAATATCAGCAGATCATTTAAAGCCTTCCAAGGCTAATCAAAAGACTTTATTTTCCCCTAATTATTTTTTCCCTCTGTTTTGTACAAAGCAGAGGTTTTCATTATTAATTAAAGTTTTTATGAAATTTGCCGTATATATAAATGTGAATAAAACGGGGCATGTGTGTATGAATGATAAATTATTAAACAACGATGAATTATTTGAATTTCAAAAATTAGTTCAAAACGCAAAAAATATTGAAAAAAACGCTGATTGTTATGCACAACTGATGAAAGAACTAATTATTCGCTCTTATTGTGCTAATTAGACCTTCGGGGGATTTAAGCTTTCATAGTTTGGTGTATTAAATAACTATGAAAATTGTTATTATCGGCGGAGTTGCCTCAGGTGCAAAAGCCGCTGCAAAAATTAAAAGATTGCTGCCGCATGCAAGTGTTAAGATTTACACTGATGATACACACGTCTCATATTCTTCATGCGGTATTCCATACTATATTCAGGGAAATTTTACCGACTACAAAGCACTTTTGGTTCGCTCTCCCGAAGAATTTAGAAAATCTGGTATAGATGTATATTTAGAATCAAAGGTTGAAAAGATATTGCCGTTGCAAAAAAGTATTTTAGTCGCTCATCCGGATCAGGCTGAACTGGTTAAATATGATAAATTGATTATTGCAACAGGTGCAAGACCAAAAATTCCTGAAATCAAAGGAATAAACAATTTTGATGGGGTTTATACAGTCAGAAAAATTGAAGATGCAATAAATATCAGAGAAAAAATGCTCATCTCTAAAAAAGCCGTTATAATAGGCGGAGGGTATATCGGACTTGAACTGTTTGAGGCATTTGTAAAAAACGGCTTAACTGTTGATTTAATTGAACATAACGATTATCTTATGCACAACCTTGATGATGAAATGTCTGTACTTTTTCGCGAAAAACTTGAAGAAAACAAGGATTATAATTTCAAAATATACACAGGGGAAAAAGTAACTGAATTCACAGGTAAGGAGCGAGTGCTAAAATCCGTTAAAACAGCATCAGGAAAAGAAATTAAAACAGATATGGTAATTTTATGCTCCGGTGTAAAACCAAATGTTGAACTTGCTAAAGATGCAGGCATTGAAATAGGTGAAACAGGTGCAATAAAGGTTAATAAAATTATGAGAACATCAATTGAAGACATATATGCCTGTGGTGACTGTGCAGAAAAAACACATATTGTTTCAGGCAAACCTGTTTGGATTCCGCTTGGTTCGACAGCAAACAAAGAAGGCAGATGCGCCGCAATGAATGCAGCCGGAGTTTATGCCGAATTTGACGGAGTTCTTGGTTCAACTGTAACAAGATGCCTTAATATTACTGTAGCATCAACAGGCTTAACAGAAAAAAGCGCAAAAAATATAGGCTTTACACCCGTATCAGTTATTATAAATAAACCTGACAAAGTTGCTTATATGCCTGATGCAAGTGATATTACACTCAAAGTTATAGCAGATAAAATAACAGGACTGCTTCTTGGGGCTCAAGCCATCGGATCAGTCGGAGCTGATAAGCGAATAAATACCATAACTTCTGCTCTGCTCGGTCATCTTACGGCGCAGGAGTTTAATAATAATGATATTACATATTCTCCGCCGTATTCAACAACAATAGACCCCATTTTAAACGCTATGCAGATACTGTGCACTAAAACAGAACGGGACTGTTAATTTTGGAGTAAATATCTTTTGCTACAGCTTCCCCCATAGAAAAACAACTTGCCTGAACTCTTAATGCCCCTTGTGAGAGCTTATCAGCACTAAGTCCTCTGCCTGCAACATACAAATTATGATAATCATACGACATCAAACTTTCAACAGGAAGCTGATATTCATTATTTTTTTCAAGAACAGAGGCATCCTTATTTCTGCTGTGAATATCAACCGGATAATTCGATATAACAGCCGGATTGGTAAATTTTTTACCGCTTCTTAAATCATCAATTGTGTATAAATACTTGCCCTTTATTTGTCTTGAAGCTCTTATGCCGACTTTATCCGCAATATGCGATATATAGCTGTTTTCAAATCCTTTAAAATATAACTTACAAAAATCTGCAATTCTGTTAATCGCTGATTTACCTATATTATAAGCTTTTTCAATATCTTCAGAAGAAAGAGGATTCAATTTTTCAATAATTCTGGGACAATTAAAAGCCAATGAATCAGGCATACCTGCAACTGTAAAAACCTGAAAATAGTTTCTGTCACTGTCTTTTAGGATACCTTTATTAACTGCATCTTCAAATAATGGCGCCAAAGCCCATTTTGTATTACTATCCCAAGTATATGCCGTAGATAGATGCACAGAGCCATTTATATGCTCAACAGTAGTAACATTTCTGTCCGTATCAATTTCTAACAACTGACCAGAAAACGCCTCAAGATTAATACCGCTCATTATAAATCTTAAACTCATCGGAGGAAATTCTGAATTATTTTCTAAAAAATTACAATTAATTTTTTCACAAAAATTTAAGTCACCAGTCGAATCTACAACATACTTCGTTTCGATATATACCGATAAATTATCAGCATAGTTTAAATGAATGTTATCAGCATGTATCGAATAGTTATATACTGATAAAGCATCTGTTGAAAATTCTATACCCCTTACTGTATGATCTGATAATTTTATATTTTTTATATCTGAATTTAAGAATAATTTTACACCGTTATTAACCAGCATCTCTTTTAAAGTATCTTTTAGAGTGACAGGATTAAACCAGCCCGGATTACTTTGATATGTGATTTGATTACCTGAATTTTTCATTTTAAAAATTAATTCACTGTAAAAATCGGTATTTATTTGATTATTGCCCGATTTCATAACCGGAACAACAAGCGCGCCGGTCATTGTGCCGCCTAAATATGCTTCTTTTTCAATCAAAGCAGTATTTAAACCGGCTTTTGCACAATTCCAAGCACATGAACAGCCGGCTGTTCCGCCGCCAATAATCACAACATCAAACATTATTCCTCCTTTTGACTTCTTTTAAGTAGCAGGTAGTTGACATTCTATCACTTGATTTTACTTCCTCATTATGAGCGTTTATTATCGCCTCATTTTGCCCGTTTAAATTTTTGTCACGATAAAATATACCTGCCCTAGTATTTAAAAGCCCTAAATCAGCTTCAGATAAATCAAATTTTATCAATGATTTATTTTTAACAGCAACTGTACCAACTACATTACCGGATGTGTTAATTGAGTTTCCGATAAAAAATCCTGCTTCACGCATTGCACTTCTCACAAGTGCAGAAGTTGAGTATGTAATAATCATTCCGTTTGTATCTAAAATTCTAAAAAGCTCATTAAAAAATTCATAACTCCATAAACATGGACATTTAGAAGGTGAAAATGCATCTAAAAATATCAAATTATAGGTATTATTATCTCTTAATATAGAAGTTCTTGCATCATCAATTTCGAGATCCAATGAAATATCTCCTATTTTAAGGTCTTTTACGGCTTTTTTGTAACGATTAGATATGTACCTATAATAT
Organism: uncultured bacterium; assembly: GCA_902788345.1. Taxonomy (GTDB): domain Bacteria; phylum Cyanobacteriota; class Vampirovibrionia; order Gastranaerophilales; family Gastranaerophilaceae; genus Zag111. Next base: position 222,149 of record CADAJP010000001.1, read on the forward strand.
ATATTATGTAAATTTGAAATAAACCGCCTTAATGAAGATTTATACTCAGGATAATATAAAAGGCTCTTAAAAAGGCTTATAAACGATTTGTCAAATATATCTTGATTCTTGGCAGCTATTTGCAATATTTTATCTGCATTTGGTGAATTTTTTACAGAATTAACAAGCTTGGTTAGTAATAAATAATTTATCTCATCATTTATTTTAATTTTTGCCATATTTTTATATTTAAAATATTTTTCAAGTGATTTATCAGGAAGATTATATTTTTCTATATTATTTTTTACCTTTGATTTTAATAACGGCGACAGATATGGCAAAATATCGTCATTATCAAGGGCTTTAATATAAATACTGCTGAATAATTTATCAAAATTCTTATTTTTAGCATGCAGATGATTGCTTTTAATATTATTAGTATATACCGATTCGATACTTTCTTGTGAATCGTTTTTAAAATTCTTATCAGTATATATCGTACCGATATTTGTATCAGAATTATTTACAAATATTTTATCGGTATGTATCGGTTCGGAACAACTAGCATGAGAGTTTTTTATTTTTAAAAATTTTTTCTGATTATTTTTTAAAAAATTTAAAAAAGATTTTGTATTGTAACCAATACCGTAGCAAATATCCAAAATTTTTATTTCATCATATCTGAGTAACATATCAAAATTTATAGGATATACAAACTTCTCAATGCTTTCAGTCAAAGCACCTTTTACACTATGATAAATATCCCCGAAATCATTGCTATACAACCCCGGAGAGCCGTCTGCACTTATATAAAAGCTATAATTACTCATAATTTAATTATAGTCTATATTTGAGCCATATAGTAATATTTAACATAACTTAAGCGTTTTCATTAAGTTTAGCCTCAACGTCTTTTTTTACCTGATATTCTTTGTTATCGCCAAACTTTCTCAACGCGAGCATTATCGCAGGTGCAATTACCCCCAATGCACCGATACAAGCGCCAATATTCTTTATAACTGAGCCCCTTTTAAGTTTTCTTACTGCTTTGAAAAATTCATCAGTATTCTGCTCTGAATTTTCATATTGAGCCAGCAATTTTTCAATTTTTTTAGCAACCCCTCTTAAACCGCTAAAATCATTGGCTTTATTATTGCCAAGTTCAATAAATTTTCTTGTATCAACAATATCTTCAGATGTTTTAAACATTGAAAGTTTCAATAATGGCAGAATATCTGATTTTTTAGCCATTTTAACTATCAAATTATCTGTATTTTTATCTACCGCAAATTTATAAATGGCAGAATCAGATTTATCAGCGGCTTTAAATGCTTTTAAATGTTCTTTAATTGTGCCGTTTTTAAATGCTTCTTTAAATTCTTCATTTTCAATTACTCTTGCATCTAAATCAATAGATTTGTTATGTTTTTTCTCTGCGTATTTTTCAAGAGCATCAGAAATCATTTTGCCTGCACCATACATAAAGAGCCAGAAACTGCCTTCTTTAATAGCATAACCTGTGAAATCCTGAGCATTTCTTGAATGAGAAAGTCTTTCACTTGTAATTACACCGTCAACAATCATTAGATTTTTAACAGGATCAAACATGAAGTTCTGAATACCGCCGGTAAATGATACTTTTTTATTTTTATTATTGTGAACCGAATCAAATGCTGATGAAAACGGAATATTTGCACTCTTATAGTTATTCAGGTTACCATGCTTTGCTAAATATTCTTTTTTAATCTGATTTTCTGTGTAGTTATGTCTGAATTTTGTTAACGCAAAATACGAAATAGCAGTTAAACCTGTAGAAAGAATAAATTTTGCCATTGCAAGATTTTTAAAGTGAATTTGATTTTTTGCAGCTTTTTCAATATTTTTTGCGATTTTTTCTGATGGGGCATATTGTTTTGCCAAAGTCAAAATTCTTTTATTATTCAATATTCTCGGGTCAACTTCCGGATCAAGTTTTGCATACTTAAATAATGTTTTATTGATTAAATATTTATAAGTCGGAATACCTCCAAGCCATATAGCTTGAGTTCCGAACTCGTCTATAAATCTGTCTTTTCCTTCTAATTTGTCGCCTGCAAGATAAGAAGCTGTGGTTAAACCGCAACTGTTGGCAACATCTTTTATGCCTAACGGGATAAGTGAACTGTTATTACCTAATGTAGAATATATTGTGCTAGCACTAATTTTTGATATCATTTTATTTCCTTACTTCAGAGAGCATGAATTTTCACACAATCTGCCTCAACTTGTGTATTACAAGCCCCATACTAAATTCATTAATTTTACGATTGGAGCATTCGCTTTAATAGTTGAGTTTCGTCGAGTATTATATTTCATAAATTTTACCTTCACTTTCATATTAATTCTTCTGAATAATTATAATTGCCAATTATACACTTATTATTAACTATTTGTTACAATCAAGGGGCAATAAAAAAGAGCCGCTAATTATTGGCTCTGTTCTAAATCATATTCAACACAACAAATGTTTGTTTAACTTAAAACAAGCCTTTTAAAAACATCTGCTACGTCGTAATTGATTTTTCATAATTATTCTCCAAAAACAAAATACCATACTATGCAAAAAAAATCAAGTATTAGTACATGATACAGTTTACAATATTGTCCCAATCAAACTTTTTAGACGACAATATGCTTTCAATTTTCGCTAAATCCTGATATATAAGGGCATCAAATACATTGGCATCAAAATTATCTAAATCTAAAATCGGTAAATTAAATTCTTCAGCCAGCTTTTCAACCTTTACATCATAATTGATTGCGAGTGTTTTAGCACCTGTCAAAAGCCCGATAATTACAGCATGAAAACGCATTGAAATAAGGTATTCACAAGCACAAATTCGGTTTACAACATCATTGTTTGACATGTTTGAATAAACACTAACATCAAAATTACAATTTTTGTTTTTTAGCAAGTTTGCGAATCTGTTACAAACATCAGTGTCAATTTCATCCTGCAGTGAATATACTTCGATTTTATAATCATTAAAACGGGCGGAAACAACATCACAAAGCTCATTTAAAAATTTTTCATTCAGTTCACTCCAACCTCTTAGCTGGACACCAATAATCTTTGATTTTTGAGTTTTTAAAGGTTTAATTGTAAACACAGGATCACATACTATATCGGATTTTATATCCCAATTTTCAAGAAGAGCCGCACTTTTTTTATCTCTGACAGATATATAAGAGGCTTTTTTTAACAATAAACGCATGAAAAACTGCCCAATCTTTGAATTTACAGGCCCGATCCCCTGCGCAAATATTATGACTCTCTTATTAAAGAAAATCGCAATAAATATAACGATCAAATAATAAAACAAACTTTTTACACTTGTTACATCCTGCAAAAGACTGCCTCCGCCTGAAATCAATATATCAGAACATAAAATAGATTTTAAAATCTCAAACATATCAAATGTTTTTACACATTTAGTATTTGGGTATAAATTACTTGTATAATCAGGGTCAGAAGTTATAATGGTAAGACTTGTATCTAGTGTCATTAATTTATTGACCAAAACAGATAATATCAGCTCATCACCGAAATTTTTAAAGCCAAAATAACCTGATAAAACAACCCTTTTAGTCATCTATCTTAAACTTACCTTCAGTTCTTTGATTCTGTTTACAATTTCTGCCTGCGAACCGGTAATAAGGTTACGACCGACACCAACAGCCAAAGCTCCTGCAGAAATATATCTTTTAACTTCATTCAATTTAGCATTTCCTTGGGGTATAACCTTTAAAAACGGCATAGGGCGAAGCATATTTTCAATATATTCAATTCCGCCAAGTGCAGTTACAGGAAAAACTTTTACAATAGGAACTCTTGATTTCCAGGCTTCGTATGCTTCATTTGCGGTTGATGTACCTGCAATGTACGGAATATGCCTGTCTTTAGAAATTTTAACCAAATTTTTTGAAAATACAGGGGACGAAAACAACTTTGCTCCGCTATCAATAGCAATTTGAGCCTGAACAGAAGTAATTATACCACCGGCACATATTATAGCTTCATTTGAAAGCTCTTTTATAACATTAAAAACCTGAGGATTTTCAGTTGTAATTTCAAAAATATCAAATCCGCCGTCAATCAATGCCCTTGCCGTATTCAAAACAAAATCCGGATCTTTACTCCTTATTATCGGAAAAACTTTATTTTTTGATAATTTATCAGTTAAATTTACATTCATACACAAACTGCCTTTTTCACAAAATTATTATATCATAAATATTATATACACGGGAGAATGTAATGAAAAAGTTAAAAAATAAATGGTTTTATTTATGCTCACTTGCTTTATATATTGTATTAATAGTCATATTTATGGGGTTAGCGGAAAAATTTATAAAACCGTCAACTTATAGCTTTTTGCTCAGTAATGTAACTTCTAACTATTACCCTAATAGCGATATTATAGAGGTAATTATTGATGATGATACCAATCAAAAATATAACTGGCTAAATGACAACAATAATGAATTAACAGCGGACTTACTTGATTATTTTAAAACCTATGCAAAGCCTTCAATTGTGGGGCTTGATATTGTATATGTGTCATTAAGAGATGATAACATATATAAATCCGCAAGATTTTTGAATAACATAAAATCAATGGATAATCTTGTTTCAGCCTTCATTCCTGAAAATAACCGTTCAGGCGATGATATGCGCTTTATGAATGACTTTAAAAAGAAAAACGCGCTCAATGTAAAAGTTTCTTCAAAGCAAAAATTTAATACAGAATTTTCGGGGATACAGGACTATTCTGACATATTAAGAGAAGGTACTAAAAATTACGGCTCAGTCCTAATTCAAAAAGATAAAGACTCAAACTATATATTTGATGCAATAAATATTATTAAGATTAATGATGATTATTATCCGTCATTATCATTAAAAATGTATCTGATGCTTAATGAAACAAATGAAGTTGTAATATATGACGATTTTATATACATACCTAAAACAGGACTACAAATACAGTATAAATATAAAAACGGGTGTTTTTACACTCCTATAAGATATTATAGCTTCATTGAATACCAAAACAAACAAAAAACCTCCTATTCTCATATAGCAATAAAAGCTTCAAAGATTTTTGATACTTACAAGGCTTTAAAAAGCGGTATTACTCCTGCAAATCACCCTGAAATGTACGATCCTAAAAATAAAGATACACTTATAAACCCTGAAATATTTAATGATAAAATTGTGTATATAGGAATAAATATTTCAGGTCCGAGTGATGATGTTCTCCGAACACCTATTGATAACAGACATCCGGGAGTTGATATTCAGGCCAGCATATTAGATAACATGCTCAGCCAAAATACGCTATACAGATACGGAATTGTTGCAACATGTATTGCATTTATACTTCTGTGTTTAAGTGCTTTTATAATAATTATGAAAACAAGATTTATAAAAGGTTTAATATCTCTTATCATTCTTGATTTCGCATATCTTATATTTATCATGATTGTTGCGTCTTTCGGGTACATATTAAGTTTCAGTGTACCTCTTATATGCCAATTTGTAACTGCGGTGTTTGCATATACATTCAAATTCCTAAATGAAAGCAGAAACAAAGAACAAATAAAAAATGCAATGGGCAAATATATTTCAAAAGACGTTATGAATAATGTCGTAATAAAAAATATTGAAAATCTGGGTCTAGGCGGCAAAAAAGCAATTGTTACCGTACTATTTTCTGATATAAGAGGCTTTACAAGTTTGAGCGAAAAAATGACAGCAGAAGAAGTTTCAATGATATTAAATGAGTATTTTGCCGAAATGGAGCCTATAATATCAAAATACAACGGCGTAATAAATAAATTTATCGGTGATGCGGTTATGGCAATATTCGGAGAGCCTATTTCGGATATAAATCATCCGTCAAATGCCGTAAAATGCGCCTATGAAATGCTTAAAAAAGTTGAATATTTGAGAGAAAAATGGTTGTGTGAAGGCAAGCCAAAAATTGAAATTGGGATAGGAATAAATACAGGGGAAGTATTCATCGGTAATATCGGTACTGAAAACAGGATGGAATATACAGTAATCGGGGATACTGTCAACCTTGCAAGCAGAATTGAAGGATATAACAAAGTTTACAGAACAAATTTACTGGTAAGCAGCACTACCTACAATTATATTTCGGATAAAGCTGATGTTATAAAAATTAAAGAAGTACAAATTCGCGGCAAATCAAAGAAAATGGACATTTATGAAGTCTTGAGAATAGAGCTGTAAAAGATTTATTTCTTTTCTTTGCGTTCTCTTGCCGAAAGCCTGATAGGATTACCAAAAAATCCAAAAGCCTCTCTTAATTTATTTTCTAAGTATCGCTTGTAATTGTCCTTTAAAAGTTCCTGATTATTTACAAAAAATACAAATGTCGGCGGCTGAGCCGTGACCTGAGTTGTGTAGTATATTTTTAACCTTTTGCCTTTAAAACTTGTAGGAGGGTTAAGTGCGTATGCTTCATTAACAACTTTGTTAATTAAGCCTGTTGAGATACGCTTACAACCCTCGTTATAAACTTTTATACCTTCGTCAAATATTTGGGTTAATCTTTGTTTTGTAACGGCACTAATAAAGATTTTTGGGGCATAACTTAAAAAAGGTATATCATTTTCTAACTGCTTTTCAAATTTATTAATTGTATTTGCTTTTTTATCTTCTATCAAATCCCACTTGTTTATTGCAACTATAATACCCTTGCCTGATTCCGTAATTATAGATGAAATTCTTTTATCCTGATCGGAAATACCTTCTTTTGCATCAATAACAAGAAGTGCAACATCACAATCCCTTATAGAACGAATTGCTCTGTCAACTGCAAATTTTTCAACACCGTAATCTACTTTTGATTTTTTTCTTATTCCTGCAGTGTCAACAATTGTAAATTCAGTGTCATTGTAGTTAATGTAGCTGTCTATACTGTCACGTGTTGTACCTGAAACATCTGATACTATAACCCTTTTTGTATCAAGCAAAGAATTAACTATAGATGATTTGCCTGCATTTGGGCGGCCAACAATTGCGATTTTAATTCGATTTTCAGATTCAATATCTTCTAAAACCTCAAAATCTTCGCATATTAAATCAAGTAAATCGCCTACGCCGCCTGAACCATGAAGAGCAGAAATCGCAACCGGTTCACCAATTGAAAGTGCATAAAAATCCGAAGTCATTGACATAGATTCAGGATTATCGCACTTATTTACGGCTAAATATACAGGTTTACCCGAGCGTCTGAGTATATTTGCAATATCATAGTCAACAGGGTTTATACCATCTTTTCCGTCAACTATAAAAACTATTTTATCAGCTTCTTCACAAGCAAGCTGTGCCTGTGAAAAAATTGAATTCATTATATCATCGTCATCACCCGGAATTATTCCGCCGGTGTCAATTACAGTAAATATTTTATTTTGCCACTCAACATCAAAATATATTCTGTCGCGTGTAACCCCCGGAGCATCATCTACAATCGAATTTCTTGCTCCGACAAGTCTGTTTACAAATGTTGATTTCCCAACATTCGGGCGTCCTACTATTGCAACTATCGGCTTTTTATTCATAAGCTGATATTAACATGGACTAAAACTATGGTCAAATCTCATATAAAGATTGTGTTAAGTTATAACATAAATTTATATTTAATGTATAATTTAATGTATCAGGGATAACATACGGAGGTATAAGTAATATGAAAGGGATTATTCTTGCAGCTGGTGCAGGGACAAGATTATATCCGGCATCTCAGCCAATTTCTAAAATTTTATTGCCAATATATGATAAACCCATGATATATTATCCGCTTTCTACGCTTATGCTTGCGGGAATTCAGGATATACTTATTATCACTAATAAATATGACTGTGAAAATTTCCAAAAACTGCTTGGGGATGGCTCGCAGTTTGGACTTAATATTGAATATAAAATTCAGTATGTTCAAAAAGGTATCGCTGATGCATTTTTAATTGCAGAAGATTTTATTAATGGCGAGGATGTTGCACTTATTCTTGGGGATAATATCTTTCATGGATTTGGTTTTTCAACTTTTTTAAGCCAAATATTAAAAAATCACAGTGGCGCAACAGTTTTCGGCTACAGAGTAAAAGACCCGGAAAGATTTGGTGTAGTTGAATTTGATAAAGAAAAAAGAGTTATATCTCTTGAAGAAAAACCAAAAAATCCAAAATCAAATTATGCCGTTACAGGTTTGTATTTTTATGACAAAAATGTTTGTAACTATGCAAAAAATCTTAAAGTATCAGACCGTGGAGAACTTGAAATAACTGATTTAAACAAAATTTACCTTGAAAAAGGCTTATTAAATGTAGAAATACTGGGCAGAGGCTTTACATGGCTTGATACGGGAACGCAAGATTCTATGCTTGAAGCAGCAAACTTTGTCAGAGCAATTGAATCAAATAAAGGTCAGCAAATTTCATGTTTGGAAGAAATTGCTTTGTATAAAGGATTTATAACTCCTGAAGAATTAGAGCAAAAATTAGAAAAATTTAAAGGTAAAAGTGCATATTACGAATATGTTTATGATTTAATTGAAGCTGAAAAGCAAGATAAAATATCAATAAAAAAAGTATAAGAGGAACATATTATGGCAACAGAAAGACAGAGAGTAAAAGAACAGGACAAAATACAAAGACGATCAAATTTTGACGCAGTAGAGAGCAATTTAACTCCGGAGCAGGTAAAACTTGAGGCTTCTCGCTGTCTTCACTGTAAAAATCCAAAATGTGTTCAGGGATGCCCTGTAAATATCCAAATACCTGATTTTATTGAAGCAATTAAAAATGATGATCTTCAAAAAGCCGGCGACATAATTAGACAAACAAGCATGCTGCCTTCAGTGTGCGGTCGTGTATGCCCTCAGGAAAGACAATGCGAAGGTAATTGTGTACTTGGTATCAGAGGGGAAGCAGTTTCAATCGGAGCATTGGAAAGATATGTAGGTGACAATACAAAAGCTCAAAAGCCGGAGATAAAACCAACCGGTAAAAAAGTTGCAATTGTCGGTTCCGGTTGTGCAGGAATAACTGCCGCTGCTGATTTAAGAAAAGCCGGTCATGAAGTTGTAGTATTTGAAGCTTTACACAAATTAGGCGGAGTTTTGAGATACGGTATTCCACCTTTCAGGCTTCCGAGAACATTTTTAGACAGAGAAATTTCAAACCTGAAAGATATGGGGGTTGAATTTAAAACAAATATTATTGTCGGGAAATCAATTACATTGAAACAGCTGCAAGAAGACGGATTTGATGCAATTTTTATCTGTTCGGGTGCAGGTTTACCGAAAATGATGCATATTAAAGGGGAAAATCTCAATGGAGTTTATTCTGCAAACGAATTTTTAACAAGAGTAAATCTTATGGGCGCAGGTAAAAATGATTCAGCAACACCGTTAAGAGTAGGCAAAAAGGTTGCCGTAATAGGAGGCGGTAATGTTGCGATGGATGCAGCAAGGACAGCAGTAAGAGTTGGTTTTGAAGAAGTGTATATAATGTACAGAAGGACCGAAAAGGAACTGCCGGCAAGACTTGAAGAAATCAGACATGCCAAAGAAGAAGGTATTGTTTTTAAATTCTTGCACGCACCTGTTGAAATACTTGATAAAGACGGATATGTTGACGGTATGAAGTTTGAAAAAATGGAGCTTGGTGAACCTGATGCATCTGGCAGATGCAGACCTGTAGGAACAGGAGAATATGTAACTGAAGATGTTGATACTGTAATTGTTGCTCTCGGAACAGACCCTAATCCGATAATTCAACGCTCTGCACAATGGGACGGATTAAATCTTGAAACAGATAAAAAAGGATATATTACAGTTGACTCAGATACAAGATTGACAAGTATTCCATGTATATTTGCAGGCGGAGATGTTGCTCCTGTAGGGGAATCTAATGCAATTAATGCAATGGGTGCAGGGAAAAAAGCAGCTAAAGCTATAAATGAAATGTTAAAATAAATTCACTGATTACTTTTTATTCACTATATAAACATCACTTTCAGGGTGATACTTACTTTTAACTTTCTTATATATATCAACAAGCGAAACTGCTTTCTTGTCAAAAAGAAACGAATAATCAACATCAAGATTAAGCGGTTGTAATACAGGTGCACTCACCGAATTACGCCAAATATGACCGGTACCAAATAGAGCTATTTTTCGACCAGACAGCATTATTAACAAATGCCTTCACGCAATCTAACAACAGCAGCACCCCAGGTCATACCGGCACCAAAACCACATAATACAGCAGTTGAACCGAGTTTAATTTTACCCTGTTCAACACCTTCAACAAGTGCTATCGGAATAGATGCAGCAGAAGTGTTGCCGTAATATTTTATGTTTGAAATAACTTTATCATCAGAGTATTTTAATCTGTTCTGAATCGATTCAATAATTCTTTGGTTTGCCTGATGCGGAATTAAATAGTCAATTTGTTCTGCACTCAAACCCGAATGAGAAATACATTCCTCAACGTAAGGAGGAACAGTTGTAACGGCGAATTTATAGACTTCTTTACCGTTCATATGTATTTTGCCATCTCCGACTTTATCAGCCTCTTTAACGAGCGGACAGCACTGCCCGGGCATGTCGGTATAAATATAGTGACCAATAGAACCGTCAGCACTGACCTTTATTGATAATATATCATCAATACCGTCATCAGCTTCAGTTACAACCATCGCACCTGCACCGTCACCAAACAGAATAGAAGTACCTCTGTCAGACCAATCAGTTATTTTTGAATTATTATCGGCTGCAACAATTAAAATTGTTTTATAAATACCTGTACCGATAAAACCTCTTGCAACCTGCATAGCATAAATTAATCCTGTGCAAGCGGCAGTTAAATCAAAAGCAGGAACATTTCCAGGAATACCCAATTTTGCCTGTAAAGTACATCCTAATGTTGGATACAACTGAGGTGGAACAGAAGCAGCACATATAATACAGTCAAAATCATCAAGAGCAAATCCTGATTTTTCTATAGCTTTTTTAGCCGCATCTAAACCTAAATCAATCGCAGTTTCATTACCGGATACAACTCGTCTTTCTTTTATACCGGTTCTTGAATATATCCACTCATCAGAAGTTTCATATAATTTTGTCAAATCATCATTAGTTATAACTTCTTTTGGTAAACTATATCCAATTCCTGCGATTTTCATTGGTTTCATAGAACATTTCCTTGCTTTATTAGTTTATACTCTCTGATATTTTTGAATTTATATCTTTATTCAAAACCTTAACTGCTGCACCTACGGCATTTTTCATTGCATAAGCAGAACTGCGGCCGTGTGCAATAACAGAAATCCCGTTAACACCCAGCAAAAGCATGCCGCCAAATTCTTCCCAGTTAATTCTGCTTAAAATACGGCGTAAGAACGGTTTAGCAAGTAAACCGATAATGCTGCCTACAATATCCGCTTTAAACTCTGTTTTTATCATCTTTAAAAGCATAGAAGATGAACCTTCAGTTACTTTTAAAACAATATTTCCTGAAAAACCGTCTGTTACAATAACATCAGCTTTTTCTTTGAAAACTTCCTTTCCTTCAACATTACCGACAAATTCAAATTTGCCTTCTTCGTGCATTTGTTTAAGCAATGGATATGTCTCTTTTACAAGCTCATTACCTTTACCTTCTTCTTCTCCAATACTCAAAATCCCGACTTTTGGGTTTTCAATTCCCAAACTTAATTTTGCATAAGCAACACCCATTTGCGCAAATTGAGTAAGCATACCAGAAGTGCAATCACTATTTGCACCACCGTCAATAATTACAACCGGCTTACCCATTCTTGGAAGAGTTACTGCTATTGCAGGTCTTGTAATTCCGGATATACGGCCTAATCCAAATAAACTTGCAGCCATTGCCGCACCAGTTGACCCTGCAGAAACAACAGCTTCACATCTGCCCTGAGCAACAGCATTGACAGATGTCACAATTGAAGAATCTTTTTTTCTTCTTATTGACTGCCCTACAGCCTCACCCATGCCAATAACTTCAGATGCATGAGTAATCGTGTAATCAATTTTATTAAAATCAATTTTAATTTTTCTTTTATGCCCCTTAGTACCTTTATCTGAAAGAATATATCCTACTTTGCGGATATGATCTAATTCTTTTTGAATTTCATCTTCTCTTCCAACCAATTCAAGAGCAACACCATATTCCATTGCTGCCCAAAGAGCACCTTCAACTATCTTTCTAGGAGCGTAATCACCGCCCATTGCATCTATCGCTATTCTAGCCATACTCCCTCATTTATTCCTAATCATTTATATACCGTTGAAAGTCGGGACACTTGCCCAACTTTACAACGATAAACATATAGATTTAACTATTCTTCTGTTTTTTCTTCAGCAGGAGCTTCTGTTGAAGCTTCTTCTACTTTTTCTTCAGCTTTAGCAGCTTTTGTTGATTTTTTAGCTGTTGATTTAGCTGCTGTTGATTTAGTTTCAGCCTTTTCAGACGATTTTTCAGCTGATTTTTTTGCTGTTTTCTTTGTAGCAGCTTTAACACTTGCAGCAGCCTTATCTGCTAATTTTACAGGCTGTCCTTTATATGTACCACATTCTGTACATACTGTGTGAGCTAATACTGTTGCGCCGCAATTAGGGCATTTAGTTGTTTCGGGTTTTGTAGCTTTCCAATTTGCACGTCTTGAACCTTGTGCGCTATGTCCCGTTCTTTTCTTTGGTACTGCCATTTTTCTTTCCTTTTATTTTTATCTGTCTACTTTTTTGGGTTAATTTGGAGATTATTAAAGACTTCCAGTCTTGGGTCAAATGTATCTTCTTCGGTAAGATAATCTTTCCCTTTACAATTAATACCACAAACTTTTTTATTTGGGAAACTTAATATTACAGATTGATACAATAAGTCATAAATATCAATTTCTTTCTCGCCGTTTAAATCGTTTATAAACTGACCATCCGTAATTTCAAACTCTTTGTCAGAATTGGTATAATCTTCTACAATAGAGGTTTTTGAGTATAATTCGTCTATATTAAAATCCAACTTGTACTCAAACTTTTCAAGACACAAATCACATTCTAAATTTACAACACCACTAACATGTCCTGTTATTTGTATAAATTCACCGAGTGATTTTGCTTTTAACTCTGCTTTAATAGGAGTAACACAGTCAATCCCATCGATTTTATCATCAAATACACAGCATAGTGTCTTGTTTTCAGCATTCTCAATATCATCTATAAGTAATAATTTTTGCATTTTATTTCTTTATATATACTGTTCTTCCTGAATTGCAACAGCAGCAAGCTGATTAGACAAAAAACATACTCTTTTAATCGGTCCGTCTGTTTCTTTTTCTACAACTACCGCTTTTTGCGTTTGAATTAAACTTACGAGCTCATCATACAGAGCCTGAGGATCTTTTACATACAGAACCAAAGGTGCTGTTGAACCCTTTAAAAATGCCAATATCGCATAACGTTTTTTGATATTTTGAGCATTTGGATTATTGTATTGTTGTGCCATAGCTATCTCCTTTTTGCATTTATAACTAATTTTACTAAAAAAATTTTTCAAAATCAACTAAAAATAGATTATAACGGGATTATGCAGTAAAAATATCCGACATTGTAAAATTATATGTCGAAATTATAAAAATTTTGTCAAATTTATTTTTTTTTATTTTTTATTTGATATAGTAAGTAGAAATAACTCCGAATAAAATCGGGTAAGGGAAAAAGATGCTTAATTCATTAGACAAAGTTAAAGGAACTAAGTCACGCGCAAAGCGTAGTTATGTTTCTTTTCCTGATAATAAACATTCTGAAATTGAATACCGTTTAAATTTTATTTTTGAAGAAGAGTTACAGTCTGAAGATTCAATATTGATAAGTTATAAACCGGAAGTAATAACCAAACTTGCAAAATACTTATCAGGGAATATTACAAGACCTGCTTCAATTGGTATTGCCGGTGAAACAGCAAGCGGTAAATCAACAATCACATATGATATTATAGATACAATTGACGCATTTTCAAAAGAAAATAATATTGAAAATCTTATTACAAGAGTAAATACAGACGATTATTATTATGACCGTTCTGAAATGGTTAAGAAAGCGGGTAGTTTTGCTAATTTTGCGAAACACTATGATTTAGATGTTCCGCAAGCCCTTGAACTTGAACTGATGAATAAACATATTAAAGAATTACTAAACGGGAAATCAGTTTATCTGCCAAAATATGACATGTCAGGTACGGCAATAAGATATGATAACTATACTCTTGCACATCCATCAAAAATAATCATCTCTGAAGGTTTATTTACACTGACAGAAAAAATTAAAGATGCGTTTGATTTTAAAATATATGTCGATGTAAGGCATAATGTCCAAAAAGAAAGATTTTACATCAGAGCATCCGAAAGAGATTTAGGCTCAAGTGCAGATACAATATACGAAAATGCAAGTCAAAAAGCAGAAATTTATATAAGACCATGCAAAGAGCATGCCGACATTGTTCTTTCAGGTGAATCTGCAAGAATAAGATATAAAAACTTTTTAAATAAAATTATTGCAATCGTAAACCCTTAAACAACTGAAAGCTATTAAAATACAATCGTTTCAGGATAAACTTCTTCGACATAAGAAGCCCAGTCTTTTATGTCGAAAAATCCTATTGAAAATTCTGCGGAATTTAAGCCTAACTGCTGAGCGCCTGCAACTCTGATAGGAGGCCCTGCAGGAGTAGTCCTTGCAGGATTCTTCGGATTTGAAATTATGCCTATACTACGCAGGAGGGTAACGGATAAAGTATTTCTATATACTTCATATTCTGTTAAACCTTTTGTAATTACACCAAATCCGTCACACCAAACAAACCTCTGCATAGGAGCAGTATTAGTTTTTGCCTCTTTACCTTTTACTTTCGGTAAATTCTCTCTCATATTATAGGCAGGGTCAAATTTTCTTTTAACAAGCTCATTCAAATCTTCAGACATAGTTTCTCTTATTTGCCTGTCAAGATTGAAGCAAACCTGCCACAGGCGGTTAGTAAGTAAATTTGACCAATTAATCTTAAAATTAAGCAATTTAGATTTTTTATTCAGATAAACAATTACGCTAAAAAATGTAGTATCAATTTTAAGAGCACACCTTAACGGTCCGTCCATAATCACATGCGCAGAACGAATTTGTGCAACCTCACCCGCATCATAAGGATCGGGTGCATAATTGTAAGTGTCTCCCTGATCTTTATATCTGACAAATTTTATAAAGTCATTAAACACAAACCTTCCAAACGATAAATTTATTTTACCGTCCACGATTTCAAGTTTAATATTTGAATTTTCAAGAGTATTATCACTAACATGAAGATCAGACGGTAAGTTATCAGGTTTAAATTCTTTTAAAACCCTATACATAGTTCTGTAATCTTCGGTAACAGGAATTTTCAAAGTATCACAAAGCAGCCTTTGAGGGACTCCCTGAAATGTTTCAATAACCTGATCTTTAGGAGTAATTTCAGTTCTTATTACTTCCAAAATTTTGTGTTTATCCTGATATTTGAAAGATGCAACCATATTTTCTTCTTGTGCAAACTTTGATTCTTCTATAACAGTATTAGCAATCTGCAAAATCTTTTTATATCTGACTATATTTTCTTCATGAACATCATCGGTTGAGCATCCGCAAATAGAATCATGTGCCTGATTTTGAAGAAGAAGCTTATACGCATAATCAATTGCTGATGTATAATCTCCGCCGAAATTATACTGAATTTTATCAGCTAAATTTAGTTTATAAGAACATTCTGCATTTAGCTGTTTTAATTTTAATCTGGCAGAATAACAACCCGGCAGTATAAATGTTGCAGAATTATCTCTCAATTCATCATTATATCGTGTTTTGAACCTGACATTTTCAAAATACTCAAACGGGTTTGACAAAACAATTTCATAATCGTCAAGATAATTATTAACCTCCGCAATCTGATCAGCAATATCAATAGGAATGCCCAAATGATCGGCACCAATTGGCAAAAGTAAATAATCTCCTGATTTTTCAGCAATCATGTCAAGATTTTTCTTTAAAAATTCTGCCTTTTCTTCTATGGTTTTATCGCCGGCAAAAATATCCATAAAATAGCCTCTGACAAGATTTACGGTATTCACGCCATTAAAAATAAATTCTGCAGGCAAACTGTCAGGAACTCCTCTCCAAACTATTGCCTTATCAATATCATATTCTTTTAATATTTTAGGAATATTTTGACTATGACCAAATGTATCCGCAAAGTAAGCGATAAAATCCTCACAACCAAAGTATTTGGCAATACTTAAGCCTATATCAAGATTTTTTCTGAAGCATATTCCGTCAGTTAAAAATTCATCGACAAGTGTGTAAAACGGCCCAATAAAGAGTTTTTTATCAACAACAAGTTCCTTTATAAGCTGTTCCTTATCCGGTCTGAACTCAAGATAATCAAGCAGTGCAGAAACCTGCCCGTCAAAATAAAATGACGGTATGGCACCTCTTGAAAGCATGTCTAAAACATTATCAAAAACTCGTATTAATCTGAGGCGAAAAACCTCAAATTCTCTGTACCATTCCCTATCCCAATGAGAATGTAAATATGCTATAACTCTCTTCTTCTCACCTCTACTTACCATATTCATATAATATCATTCCTAAAAAAATTAATCCATAAATTAACATTATCCTCTAAGAGAATATAAAAATGCACTATTAAGTATAAAATATGGGGTAAAGAAGGAGAAATAAATGAAATATATAGTGATAACAGCTTTGCTTATAATTCAGATTGCTGCATGTGCAACAGTATATGCATATATTGAAAATGAAGAATATTACAAAAATGCAGATTATGAAGAATACATTGAATCAGGCGAAACATATTGCACTCCAAAGCAAACACTTAAAGATAAGCTAAAAAATGCTTTTATAGGGCAACCTACAGGATTTACTCCTCAAATAGCCCCTGCACCATACTCAACTTCATACGGCCCATCATATATGCAGGGATTTTACAGCGGAACACGGTGGAATGACCACAACTCTTTCAACCCGACAGGCATAACAAAATTAATGGGCAAATCCTTTTAATGATTTTGCGTTACAACTTCAGCAGGTCTTGTTACACTTAAAACCATTTCATTAGGGATATAAAAATCAGTCATACCGTAATTTGCATTTATAAATAAAAATTCTAATGTTTCACCCAAATCAACACCTAAGACATTAAACGGAATTTTGACATCCAAAACTTCACCATAAGCAACTTCCATATACTTATAATTTTCAAGAACCCACATATCGCCGGGAATTGCCTTTGCAAGACGCAAAAATCTCAATTCATCATTCCTGATGGATACCTGAATTTCATTGTGGAATTTTTCCATTGACACAGGAGTTACATTTTCCGATTTATTAATTAATCGAATTGGTGACAAAGCCTGCATTCTGCCGGCTTTTCTCAAATAAATATACATCTGGTAAGTCCTTGACATAGTGGACTGCGTTGATTTAATAAATTTATTCAGATAAAAGCGCAGGTAAAAATAATCATTATCATTGCCAAAACAAATCTTATCAAATATTTTGGACTCTCGTAAAACAGGCCCGTCAGGGATTTCGATACATCCGGCATTTATCCAGTTATCTTCATCAGTAATAGAATCTTTACCTGTAATTTTAGGCGATATAAGCCCTTTTGGATAATTTGACGGCGAAGTTGATATACTGATTAACGGTTCATCAAGATATGACGGACATTCTAAATCGAGAAATTTATACATATTTTTTATATGATTTCTGAAGATAAAATCAAACAAATTATCACGACCTGAAGAATTTGGTTCCCCGTACCACCAGTACCAATCACTGCCCTCACAAATAAGTAATTCTTTATGAGCCTTTTCAAGATTAGGATTTTTAGGTTCTCTTTTGCTATAAGATATATAATCCTGATTAGCACGCTTTAGGTATGTCCATGCAACATCCTTAATTGGCTCATTTATCCAAAGCTTAAAAGCATTTTGCAAGTTTTTTGAATATACAACTTTTTTAAGTTCTTTATGTTCTTTGCAATTTTCAAGATAATCACTTATTAAAACAGTTTCAAGCGAGCTATCTTCACTTATTAGGGAATATAAAGTATCCAAAAACTCATTACCGTCATTAATATAATTTTCCCAGCAATTTTCACCGTCAAGAGCAATCGTCAATAAATGTTCTTTGTCAGGCGAAGATAATATCTTACTTTGGATAATTTTTATTCTGTCATACAAGTCATTTGCCGTAGCAACAGGATTATGCTGACCGTATTCGTAATTAATCAGAGAACTTATAGTAGAATCTCTGAAAATCATTTTTACATCAGAATCACCTGTTTTATAGCTGTATGATTTTAATAAATGATAAGGATCTTCCAAATACCCTTTAAAATCATGAATAAACTCAAAATCTATAGAATTAGCTAATACATTCTCATCAGAAACTGACCATTTTACACCAAACTTTTTATATAAATCCAGTGTTTTTTGGCTGACACATTGTTCTGAACACCAAACACCTTTAGGTCTTTTACCAATAAGTTTTTCAACGCGGTCAAGAGCTTTTTCAACCTGAAGCTCCGCATCAGATTCAGTAGCTAAATCAGTAAGTTCATCATCTGCCGTATAGTTTTTTCTGATTGCTTTATAATCAAGCAATACCGGCAAAATAGGATGATAATAAGGACTTGTTGTAATTTCAATTTTATTTGATTTAACAAGTCTGCGTAAGGTTGGAATTATTTTTGATATAATACTTCTGTGAATTTCAATTATTGCTTTTCTGTCTTCAAGAGTATAATTAGCTCTTTTTTCAATAAGCCTTTTTAAAACAGGATTTGTTGCTCTGAATGACGGGTCAATCCACACAAGATTAAAAAGAGCCATCAAGTCAGAATATTCCTGATTTGATAATATTGAAATATCCTCAGTGCCCTCACTCTGAATAAGCTTATACAACCTGTGATATTCAGGATTATTTAATATCATAGTTTGATAATTTGCATCAAAAAAATTATTCAAAATGAAAATTTTATCTTCTGCAGTAAGTTCGTCAGCAGGAGTAACAGTCAGGCGCGAATGAATATCATGAGCACCATTTTCGTAATCAATTAAGGCATCTAGTAAAACAGGCACATAGTTAAAGTTCAGTTTTATATTATATTTTTTAACCCATAAAGCCATATCAAGATAATCTTTAACAGCATGCAGTCTTACCCAAGGCATCAAATAATCACCATTTGGAGTTAGCTGATAAACAGGCTGATGCATATGCCAGTAGAAAGCAATAGATAACTTTTTGGTTTGACTCATCATAATAAAAACCTAACTCTTACAAAAGATATTTTACCATAAATATAGGCATTTGAAAATGAAAATTATTTTAAAACGCAAGACTAAACATTAATTTGACTATCACCAAGCATAAAAACTTCTAACTTTGAAGATTTTTCTTTTTGTAATCTGTAGAAATCTTTAACTAAAATGTGCTGAGTTTGTATAGGAGTATAACCGTTTGTATTCAAGTAATTTTCAAGTTGTTCCGAATTTTTAAAATACTTTTTCTGTTTTATTAAAGGGTAAAAAGCGCGTTTTTTTGATGCAATTTCACAAAGCATAGTATTGATTAATTCATCATAGTCAAAATCATATCCGCTGCTGAGTGTTAAATCAAGAATATAGTTTATATTATCAGAAGTAGTAATAGAAAAATAACCTGTTATATTTTTGCACCCGTCATATACAAATCTTGATTTATAAAAATCAGAAAATCCCTGAAAAAAGGGCTGGGTAAATTCTTTAGGGCTACGCTGAAGTGACGGTTTATAAATATTTATAATCTCATCATTATACAAAGATGCAATTTGTTCCGAATCAGAATTTTGAGCCAGACGCCATTTGAAATTTGTTTTTTGCGGTTGAGGTTTTTCTTTTTTCCAAAGTGTTTCCGAGGAGCATTGTCTAAACCCGCAGCCGTTTATAAATAAATCAAATAATTCTTCATGACATTCATCTATAACAACTGAAAAAGAATTTGCACCTTTACCGCCAAACTTTTGCACTACAAATTCAACAAGCATTTTACCAATATCATATCTGTTTTCTTTAAAAATTAGCCTAGTAATGTTTATTTTATAAGGATTTCCTAATGTTCCGATAACCGTAATCAAACCAAGAATTTCTTTATCTTCAGTCAAAATAAAAGACTCGGAACGAAACTTCATATTAAGAGGCATCATAGCATTAACAAGCCCCAACGGAGCTTCTGCAAGACTTTTTACAAGCTTGTCATTCTCATCCGTACATAGATATGAAATAAGCTTCTTTAACTTTGGATAATCAAAGCAATTTAGTCTTCTGATAACAACCATAAGTAGATTATAATCAATTTTTTAGGTTGGGGCAAGTTGCGTTTTTACTTTTTATATCATATATGATAAAATCAGTTTATGGAAAATAATGAATTAGAGAGCTTATTAACTTCTGATACCATTTTACCGGAAGGTAATAAAATAACTAAAAACACAATAAAAATTATTGATGAAATCATATGCAAAAATTCATCAAAAATATCACCTGAAGTAATAGGTGTATATAAAAAATTCATGCCGATGAAACAACAGGCTCCTGACAGCATGAAAACCGTTTTATTTGATACTATAAGAAATTTTGCTTCAGAAGAAGGTTCTAAAGGAAATTATGCGTCCGAATTACTTTTATACAGGTTTTTAATTATAAAATCAGATCTAATCCCGAAAGACTACCTCAATATTGCAAAATGTATTTGTAACATTGACGCAGGGAGTAATATTATTGATGAATTAACAGAACTGTTTGAGCAAAACGAAGAAAATAAATTGCTCGTGTATGTAGAACTTGCGGATTTTTACAAATCAACAGGTGAATTAAAAAAAACTATTGAATACTATGAGAAATTTTTGACAATAGATAAAACAAAAGCAGTTATATACAACATTACAGCTGATTTATATTCAAAAACAGAGCCATATACATCTATTCAAAGACAAATTGAATTGTATGAAGCATCTTATAAATTGCAGCCTGAAAGCAGGTTGGCACTTCATGGCTTAGCATTTTGCTATGAAAAAATAAATAATAACGAAAAAGCCGATTATTATTATAAAAAATTGCTTGAAAATAATCCGACAGAAAATGATTTCTACAACTACGGAGCTTTTTTGATACATTGCGGAGATTTTATAAACGGGCATAAATATTTTACACACAGATTCAATATTGATGATATTAACCTAAAATATCCTATTGAAGAACCTTTTCAAAGGCGATGGGATTTTAAAGAAAATATTAAAGGTAAAACTCTTGTTATTCATTACGAGCAAGGTTTTGGCGATACAATAATGTATAGCCGCTTTGTTCCTGAAATGAAAAAATTTACTAAAAAAATTATATTTGTGGTTCATGATGAACTGTTTGATCTGATAAATAATTCAAAATTATTTGATAATACAAAAGTCATCCCAAAATCAGAATTTAAAGGCATTGAATATGACTATTCTATGGCACTGCTTGACTGCCCGTTTGCACTTGGTACAACAGCTGATAATATGCCATGCACAAATAGGTATTTATCAGTGGATAATAGTCTTATTAAAAAGTATGCACAAGAGAATATTAACAAAAATAAAAAAATCAAAATCGGAATATCAACAAGCGGCGCAGTCGATTCAAATTACAACAACAGAAACCTTGATATAACTAAACTAAAATTTTTAGCGGATAAAAAAAATATTGAAATATACTTTTTACAAAAAGATGTAAAAAATATTCCTGAAGAATTTATTAATCTTGGTAAAACCTTTAATGACTTTACAGACAGTGCATGTGCGATAGAAAACATGGATTTAATAATATCAACTGACAATGTTATTTTGAATCTTGCAGGTGCATTAGGCAAAAAAACAATAGCTTTATTTAATAATCAGACAAATTACCGCTGGTATAAAACTTCAGGAGACGATACCGGCTGGTACAAAAGTGTAAAACCGTTTCAAAACAAAATTCAAAATGACTGGACAGAATTACTGATTAATTTAAACAATATTGTTTCTAAACTTTAAAATTTTTTATTGTAAACTTTTGTAAACATAATCCGATATATAAGCAATTATACAGTTTATATATACTTTATATATATAAAGTACAAGAAGAGAGGACAACTGTATGAGTGGTTTATACGGACTTGGAAGAGCATTTAACTTAAAATATCGACCAAACGGGCCTTTAAAAACTTTCATTTATGACAGGCGAATGCCGATAATGGGTTTTGGCGGCAGACCACATGTCAGCCATGGAACATTTATGCAGGAAAATATCGTAATAGATTACGGCAAACGCGGCTTTTGGGGTAACCTTGCCGATATTATAACAGGTTTAGCCGGTGGTTTAGCTATTGTCGGAAACTTGTTTGGCAGCAATAAGAGTGATATCATTCAGGGTCCTGAAGAACAACAGGTTAAACCTCAAGGTGCAAAAAGTACAGATGACACGGATGCTGAAAATCTAAAACGTCTTGAAGTTTTTGCAAAACCAAAAGGCATACAAATTGTTCCTGAAGGCAAAGGTAAATTTACATTACTTGCAAAAGACGGAAAAAATATCAAAGATGCTGAGTATAAAGAAGCTCAGGACTGGATAATGAATTATAATACTACACCAAAAGATGAAGTTGAACATAAACAAGACACTAAACAAGAGCAACAACAAGAGATACAAGATGAAACTGTTGCAACACCAAAAAGTGAAAGTGGTGGTGCAGCACAAAGAAGCTCTAAAGCAAAACGTCCTGCAAAAGTAGATGGCAAGGATAATACAGACAAAGTTAAAAATGAACCACCTCAAAAAGAAAACACTAAATTAACCGTATCACTAAACTTAAAGAGTGCGGGATTTGGCGGAGTAAACGGTTCGGCAAGTATAAAATTACCAAATGGACAAACAAAAACAGTTTATACAGGATGGTCACGTTCAGCAGGGCACGCAATTGATGACTTAAAAAAACAGCTTGAAGGCTACTTGAAAAACAGCAAATTTTCTAATTGCACACTCAGCTGGCCATCATCATACAAAGTGGATGATAGTCCGAACAATGTAATTCACAAGGATCACCCTACACCGTAGTCTAATTACCTAATTTATACCTAACAACCGTATTGTTACCCTGAACGGAAATAAACAACAAGTTTCCTGAAATGTGCATACAATACGGTTTTGGTATGTTTGAAATAAGTTCTGTTACCTTACCGCTTTTATCAACCTTTAAAATATTGTCTTTATTATAATTAGCTATGTATAAATTCCCTGCACTATCACGCACAAGGCCTATAGGACCGCTAATATTTACATTTTTTATGTAAACATGCTTTTTATTATCAGGTCCGATTTTATATATTGTATTATCTGAAAAAGCTGCAACATAAATATTGCCTTCATTATCAGTTACAACACCTGTCGGACTAGATATATCACTATAAACGCCATTGTTATTATTCATCGGATTGGCATCTTCATATGACTGCGGAGCTGTTTTATTAGCTTTTTCGGTTGCTAAATCGACATTCATTGATTGAGCAAGTTCTTTTGCTCGCTGACCGATTAAAGAATCTTCAGGAATCAAGGACAAATACATAATTGCTTTTTCAACATTACCTGTCCGCTTACTGAGTTCAGCAGCCTTATAAACAGCCTCATAATCATCAGGTTTACGCAAAATTATCTGCTTAAAAGCATTCAGAGCATCATCATCCTGCTTTAAATATTCAAGCAAAGAACCAAGATTAAAGTATGCATCTATAAAATTCGGATCATATTCCGTTGCCTTTTTAAAGCAATCTGCAGCCTGAGAATACATACCAGTCTGATAAAACTGAATACCTTTATTATACTCTATCTTTGCATCACTTGATAAATCCGCAAAAGCAGGATTAAAGATGAATAATGCAAATAAAAACACAAGTAATAAACGCAATATTTTAAATAACTTCATCTAATTCCTCTATAATCTTTTTGTTCTTGTGAGCGAAATCACTACCTCTCGAGATTATAGCCTTTTTCAAAATAAGTGGCAAGTTTATTACAGGCATTGTTTCAAAATTGTCAGGAAGCCTTAAACTCCAGTTCTTATCACCTGAAGTTCCCGGCACATTATATGTTTCTGACATATTGAAAAAGTCCGTAAAGAATATTTGAATATTTTCAGCTTCACAAGCAAACAACTCAACAAGTTTTGTTTCTTTTAAAAATTCTGCATCACTTGTCATTTTAACAATAATTTCATCTTTATTATCCGCTTCACTAAATAAATCATCTACAAGATTTTTTACATGCAAATAGCCTTCATGGGTATTTACAAGCGATTTTGCCCAGACTGAAACCGGTTTATTATCGTGAGTACCAACCATCGCCCAACAATGCGGAGTAATATTTTTGCATCTATACGGATCTTCAGGTTCTGTCGGTACTGTAAACTGAGTCAAACGCATACCTAAAAGGTCATACTCTTTCATAACAGCAGCAACAGGATTTGTTAAAGTCCCTAAATCCTCGCAAACAATTGCATCCTTTGTCAAACCTTCCTCTTTAGCAGCTGCAATAACAATTTTTTCAATCAGTCTGCCATATTTTTTAATCTGATCCTTTGTTAAAGATTTAACTCTCTTTTCATTGTCAGATGTATATTCCTGATTTAAATCTTCAACTGAAGGTATTGCAAATTTTGAAAGTTCAGGGTTTTCAGGAGAAGAAAATAATCTGCCTGCCCCTTGTTCCGGCATTGGTTTTTTACCTTTTTTATAAACCCAAGGATCAATTAAGCCGACAATATGGTCAATTCTGACACCACCCGGATTTTCTTTGAACATTTTTTTATAAAGATTTTTCATCAAAATACCGGCTTCACCAAGTGAACCGTCAGCATTGTATAATTTTTCAGGGTTAACAACAGGGAAACCCCAAGCCTGACCATCTTTTGAAAAATAATCAGGAGGACAACCCAAGCACCATCCGTCAAGGAATAATGACTGATATGCCCATGTATCTCTATCAGAAAATGCAACTTGTCTATCCGCAATCATTTTTATATCTTTTGATTTTGCAAGTTTTCTTGTTTGCTCATTCTGAACGCTTAAAACAAACTGAATAAACTTATAACGGTCAATTTCTTTAGAATATTTCTTTGAAATTTCTTCAATTCTTTTTGCAAAATTAATTTTTTCCTCGTTAGATTTCGGATTTAACAAATTTTTATCGGTTTCACTTTTCCAATTAGGCCAGTAATCCGTTCCATGCTCTACAGTTAATGCTTCATACAAAGAATCATTATCAAGCCAGGATTTGTTATGAATTTTGAATGATTCAAATTCTTTATTCAGCTTTTTATCATTTAGTTTTACAAAATTTTCGTATGCTTCTGACAAAGCTTCGTCTTGTTTTTTAGTAATATATGAATAACTTGTTCTGTTTTTAGATTTATTCGGATTTTCAGCAACAATCTGATTAAATGTATCCAATGAAAGAATATTATCCCATTTTTTAGATGTAAGTTCTTTCAAATCAATGAAAAGAGGATTGTTTGAAAATATTGTTCCTGTATATGGAGATGCATCAGAAGATTTTGTTTTACCGGCAGGTCCCATCTGAACCGCATCAAACAGCCCTTCAATATAGTCAAGAAATCTTTTGCCGCCGTTTGAATTTATAGTACCAAATCCGGTATTTTCACCGCTTGCAGCAGGAAAACTGGCATTATGCATAATAAAAACAAAATTCTTTTTACCCAAAACCTTCAGTGCTTTTCTGATGATTTTTTTTACTGATTTTTCTCTGATGTCAAACCCCATAATATTACCCCTCTTATCTAAACTAAAACACTTATCTGTATATATGAGCATCCCGCCCGTAAAACTACTTTATTGTCAAATAAAAATGGACCCGGTGGGACTGTCTTGATTCGTTCGCAATAAACGGCATTTCGCAAACCTGTTTGTCTTGTTGAACACAAGCCAATCCGTTTGCTACAGCCTCTGCTCACTCATCGCTCGAACCACAGACTGAATTTCATTCAGTTGGGTTCTCGTCCCATTCACATATTTTATTGTCAAATAAAAATGGACCCGGTGGGACTCGAACCCACGACCAATTGATTAAGAGTCAACTGCTCTACCAACTGAGCTACAAGTCCATTTCGATTATAGTTCAATACTATCATAAAAATAATTAAATGCAATAATAAACTATATTCTGTGCTTATCAAGTAAAACCATCAAAACAGAAATATCTGCCGGCTTTATACCACCTATTCTTGATGCCTGTGCCAAATCCTTTGGTCTGATTTTGGCAAGTTTATCCTTTGTTTCTGAAGAGATATGATCAATAGATGCATAATCAATATTTTCGGGAATCTTAAATTTTTCCAATTTCCCTGACTGCTCAACCTGATCCTGCTGACGCTTTATATAGCCGTCATATTTAACGATTACCTCTATCTGTTCATAAACTTCAGCAGGTATTTGAAGATTTTTTGTGTTCTCATCAAGCTCCTGAATAACCTTATAATTTATACCTGTACGTTTTAATAATTCAGACGCACGATATCCTCTATCAATGTACTCACCATACTTTGCAAGAATTTCATTATTTTTCTCGGTTGCAGGAATTTTTACACTCTCAAGGCGCTTACTCTCCTCTTTTATAAGTCGCTGTTTTTCCTCGAACCTGAAAAACTGTTCATCATCAACAAGCCCAACTCTATGCCCAATAGCAGTTAATCTTTCATCTGCATTGTCCTGTCTTAAAAGCAATCTGTATTCGGAACGAGAAGTCAGCATTCTGTAAGGATCCTGAATATCCTTTGTTACCAAATCATCAATTAAAGTACCCGTATATGAAGAACTGCGCGAAAGTTCCAGCATATCTGACTTATTTATATAATTAAAAGCATTTATACCCGCAATCAACCCCTGCGCCGCAGCTTCTTCATATCCGCTCGTACCGTTTATCTGACCTGCCATAAATAATCCCTTAATCTTTTTCGACATAAGAGAATGAGTAGTCTGCAAAGCCGGAACATAATCATATTCAACAGCATAAGCAGGTTTAATAATATGGGCATTTTCTAACCCCGGCAGCGAACGAATCATTTTAACCTGAACATCTGCAGGCAGACTTGTTGAAAACCCCTGAATATAAGTTTCATAAGTTCCCAAACCCTCAGGTTCAATAAATATATGATGTGATGGGTTATGCGCAAATCTTACTACCTTATCCTCAATTGACGGACAATACCTTGGTCCAACCCCCTGAATTAATCCCTGATACATTGGAGATTTGTCAAGATTTTCCATAATTATTTTATGAGTAATTTCGTTAGTTCTCGTTAAATAACAAGGATAAGTCTTTCTTATAGGTCTATTTGGCTTAAAGGAAAAGAAATGCAGTTCCTCATCACCATCTTGGACAGTCATTTTAGAATAATCAATAGTGCGTTTATCAACTCTTGCAGGAGTACCTGTTTTTAATTTTTTAGTTTCAATACCCAATTTATGCAATGAATCGGATAATCCGATAGCGGCACGTTCTCCAAGCCTGCCGGCACTATATGGGGTTAAACCGATAAAAATTCTGCCCTCTAATGATGTACCCGTAGTAAGAATAACCGCACGCGCGCTATATTCAATTCCATATTCATCAACTGCACCTGTAATCTCATCATTATGCGTAAGTAGTTCTGTTATACAGCATTGTTTTAAATAAACATTTTCATTACTTTCAAGAAGATTACGCATATATCTTGAATATTCAGCCTTATCTGACTGAGCCCTTAAAGCTCTGACAGCAGGCCCTTTAGAAGAATTTAATGTTTTCATCTGCAAATATGTTGCATCAGTAACCTCTGCCATAACTCCGCCCAGTGCATCAATTTCTCTTACAAGAGTTGATTTTGCAGGCCCTCCGACAGCAGGGTTACAAGGCTGAAGAGCAATATGTTCGATATTTAATGTTGCAAGCAATACTTTCAATCCAAGTTTTGCACAAGCCATTACAGCTTCACAGCCTGCATGACCTCCGCCTACAACTATTACATCAAATTTATTTTCAAGATAGCCTTTATACATAAAATCATTATAAAATAAAAATGAGAGAGTATAATTACAAGCCATAAAAAATGAATTCTTTGTTACAAATTTCTACAACAAAAAAAATATAGTATAATAATTAAAAAGAGAGAGAAATGAATATATCATACAATAAATTACTTATCAGCGGTATTTGTGCAATAGTTTTAGGCATTGCACTTCTTTGTTACAGTTTAAAATCATATTCTGAAATTAAATACCTGAATAATAAGATAGACTTTGAAGAATTGGATCACAACACTCATATGCCGACAAATGATAAGTATTACAAGTATCTTTCTATCGGAGATTTTCTTAATCAAAAACTTGAGAAAAATAAAAATTTACCGATAAAAAACACTTCCTGTGCGTATTTAGATTATTCACAACATAACATGATGTCTTTATACAGGCTGATATTTAGGACTGCAAATGAAGACAACTCAAGAAAATCTGTTGTAGAAGGCAATTTGCGTTCATATCTTTCTATGCTGGATAATTACAAAACATGCAGAAAATATTCACAATATAAAGAAGAAGTGCAAAGTAAAATCAACGAAATTGAAAAAGAAGATAATTTGATGATTGAAAGCAGAATGGACGCATTTTTAAACACCAATAAGCTTATTCTGCCTGAAGATGAAACAGATGCTGAAGGTGTAGGCATGCAGCCTGTTGAAGCTATCAATCAGCAACAAGTTCAACAGGAATCTCAAAAAATGCAGCCCACACAAAATCAAGCAACAGATTCAAAACAAACAGATGAATTAATTAAACCATATCTTCAGTAAAAATACGGTAATCTACCGATTTATTATTTTTATAAAAAAATATAATTATATTATGACAACAATTGAAGTAAAAAATTTGAATTTAGGATTTGCGGTAGAAGATACTTTTAAACAAGCACTTTTTGATGTTTCATACACCATTGAAGAAGGCAAAACACTTGCTCTTGTCGGAGAGTCAGGATGCGGAAAAACGATGAGTGCAATGAGTATTCTCAATCTAATTCCCAAAACCGCAAGAATAACCTCCGGAGAAATTTTATACAACGGAGAAGACTTATTAAAACTTTCACAGGAAGAAATGCGCACATACAGAGGTAAGCGAATTGCATATATTCCGCAAGACCCTATGACATCACTTAATCCTTTATATACAGTCGGGGATCAGCTTCTGGAAATTATAAAAATTCACCGAAACTTAAACGGAAAGGAAGCGGAACAAAAAGCCATTGAATCATTTGAGCAAGTACAAATTCCTGATTCAAAAGAAAGATTAAAAAGCTACCCCCATGAGTTTTCGGGAGGGATGAAGCAAAGAGTAATTATTGCAATGGCACTTGCATGCAACGCAAAGGTTATTATTGCAGATGAGCCGACAACAGCACTTGATGTTACAATACAGGCTCAAATAATGAAATTACTCAATGAAATTAAAGAAACAAATAACACATCAATTTTACTTATAACTCATGACCTTGCACTTGTTAGAGAAAATTCTGATAAGATAGCGGTTATGTATGCCGGTAGAATTGTAGAGCAAGCAGAATGTGAAGAATTTTTCACTCACCCTAATCATCCGTACTCAAAAGCATTAATTAAATCAATTCCAACAAACAAAAATACAAGACTGCAGACCATAAAAGGTCAGCCTCCGACAATCTCTGATAAAATAGACGGATGTAGATTTAACCCAAGATGCGATTTTTGTACCAACAAATGCAAAACTAATATACCCCAATTACTGGAAATATCTCAAAATCACTACAGTGCGTGCTTTTTAAATACAGTTTAACTATATTAAGAATTGTAAAACATTATTTAAAAAACAATTAAAAAGCATGAAAAAATATTAAATAATATATACAAGGGATATACTAAATTGCGAGGAGAAATTATGAAAAGACGCTGGTACGAAATGTCGGCAGATGTGTGCATCCTGGTAAGTATGATTGAACTTGCACAGAAATCTGACCGTGAAAGATACGCAAAACGCCTAATTTCAGAATTAACTGATTTAGGGTTTAAACCGGAACCAAAGCTGTATGAAAAATGTGCCAAAAAGTACAAAATGCAACGTTGGTATGATGCAGACAGAGATGTATTTTTAGCAATTGAATATCTGAAAGACGCAAATAAAGAAATTCAGGATGCGGCAATTTCAAGAGTATCCGAATATATGAGATTACAGGCTGTATAAGAACTATCTCGCAATGCACGGCAAAATAGCGTACATTCTTTCATTCAGTCCCGGTATGTCTGACTGACATACCGTTTTTTATATTGATTTTATAAAATCATCTGCACTAAAAGGCTTACCGGTTAACTGTTTAATCAAATCATATTCCTCAACAGATGCACCTTTTGAAAAAATATTCTGATTAAGATAATCGGCACATTTTGGATTTTCGGTAATATTACCAAGAATAGAGTGCAAATGATTATATATCTGAACTTTCATCAAAGCTGCTCTAAAATAGTTTTGATAATAGGCAGGATGTGATAAGTAATGCGGAATTGTTGCCCATTCACTATTGCATAAGTGATCCTGATTGCGAAATTTTTTGCGTAAAGAAGCCCATAAATTTGCAGGATCCTGATTAGGATTTTTATAAAACTCTCTTTCAAAGTCAATAATTAAAAGACTTTTAGATACAAAATCAGCTTCATCATTTTTTAATGAATTTTGAAATTTAAACAGCACATCATCAGGGATAAGCCCTTTTAAAATATTTTCTCTTTTTTGCAGGTCGCCCATCATCATTGCAATAGCCTCAGTAAACGCAGAAGATGACGGCTCACGATCAACTACCGGTAGTTCTCGGGAAATCCCCAAATCATACACACAATGTCCCATTTCGTGATTTAGAGTATCAAGACTTCTGGCATCATTTCTTAAATTTGCCAATATCCTTGAATCCTTCCCCGGATCAATACCGAAACAAAATCCATGGGTATTTTTATTTTTACGAGGGTATAAATCTAATGTTAACTTGCCCTCAGAAATAAACTTATCAACATCAAAACCCATTCCTTTATAAGCATTTTTTGAAATATCCTCAATACTCAAGTTTTCAAGATATGAATTTACAGCACGGTCAGGATTATCATCCGTAAGAAGTCCATAGTGATATCCCTGTAACTGCTCGGTTTTAAATATCTTTCTTAACTTTGAATAATTCTTATCCTGAATACTTATAATTTTTTCACTAGCGCCTGAATAAACCTCACTAATTAATTTATCAAGAAAAGAGGAATCAACATCATAATCTTCCTTCAGCTTATAATCAAAAAAGTTGTTATAACCTTTAGATTTGGCAAAATCATTTCTCATTTTGACATACTCAACCATATCTTCAGCAATCAAATCACCGCCTTTAATAAGCGAATCATATGCCTTTTGCCTCAAAACAGGGTCATATTCACTTTGAAGAATTTTTGAAATTTCGGTTTTTGAAACTTCTTTACCATCTATTAATGGTATATAGCCGTTAAATTTTTGGGCAATTTCATTTTCTTTTTTTTCGAGAGCTTTATAATTTTCGCCTGAATTTAGTCTTTCATCAAATACTTTTAGCAAATCTTTTAGCTGTTTTTGCTCATGCACAGGTAATTTTGAAGCATCTACAGACATAAATTCATCATAAACCTTTTTATTGCTAAAAAGTTTTGTATATTCATCCTGCGCAATTTCATACTGTTTCATAGTTTCGGGAGTTGAGTTTATATAAAAATCCCATGCAGACTTTTCATTTTGTCTTAAAACTTTATCTAAACCAATAGAAAATTCATCTCTTACTTTTATAAATTTGTCAATTTCACCCATTTTCTTGCTCCCGATTTGCAACTGTGATTTTACTTTTGCACAAGATATATTCATCGCATCCATAATTGCCTGCGGATAAACGGTCTTTACATGGACATGCGGAGTATATCCCGTAAAATTCAAACTACATTTTTTATATTTGCCTACATAAATATTATCAGAAATTACCTTCATAAAAATCCTCACATAGTATTAGGAAAAAACAAACATAAATATTTTTGCCAATATGATTATTTTAAATCCTGATACAAACGATAAGCTTTTATTATCCTCGAATTATTTTGAATTTTGTAAATTTGAATAAGCGCTTTTTCGCTGTTTCTGATATATTCTTCATTGTCAATATAACCTGCATTCATAGAATTTTTCAAAGATTTATCAATTACTCTGTATATATTTCTCAAAGTTTTATTATCCATATGATGGACAGGTCTTGAAAAATATCCTGCAACACCGCCTGAATTTTCATCAAGTGTCTTATAAAGAATATCAAGAGTATTTTTTACATCAGAAAGCTCATATTCAAGAAACTTTACGACCTGATCTTTTGAACCATGACGATATACATAAGATTTTGCCATTTCAATATTATCTCTTTCCTGTCTGTTATGAATCGCAAAATTTGAACCGATAATTGATTCTATATAGCCTTTAATTTCACTATTATCAATTCCTACAGCCTGTGCAAAGAGTTTATCATCTACCTTTTTGGTAAAAGAATTTTTTAGCGGTTTAAATCTTATTAATGGTCTGTTTTGCATAAGATACTCAAATTCTTCTTTGGATAATTTTGATTTTGCAATAGATTTTATCTCCGAAGAATGTTGTTTTATATACTTACATTTATCCTCATCAGAAATCTTTTGAGATGATAAAATTTTATACAAAGCAATAGTATCTACAGGTCTTTTGAATATTTCAACAGCGTCAACAGGTTCAATTCTTGCCATAATAAACTCCTTTTTGAACAATTATGCACACTATTGGTAAATTAGTCAATAAAAATATTTTTTTGTAGTATGATACAACTATGGAAAAGAAAACATTATTCAGCGGAAAAAGTGTAAATATTGGTGTTGATTCAGGATACGATAATTATATTATGGCAATTGAATCAAGCTGTGATGAAACAGCCTGTGCAGTTGTAAAAAACGGCAGAGAAGTAATTGCAAATATCGTAGCATCACAAATTAAAACACACGAAAAATTCGGCGGAGTAATCCCTGAAATTGCAGCAAGAGAACATTTGGAAGCAATTAATGTTGTTATAGAAGAAGCTTTTGAACAATCCGGCTTAAAGGCTCAAGATATAACTGCTTTTGCAGGGACAGTCGGTCCCGGACTTGTAGGATGCCTTTTGGTCGGACTAAATGCAGCTAAAACACTTGCACTTGTGCATGATAAAGCATTTATAGGGGTTAATCATTTGAATGCACATCTTTGCGCCAATTATATAGATACAGATTTAAAACCGCCGTTTATGGCTCTTTTAATAAGCGGAGGACACACTCAAATTATTGATGTTGAATCTTACTCAAAACAGACGATTTTGGGTGAAACAATAGATGATGCTGTCGGTGAAGCATACGACAAAGTTGCAAGACTGATAGGACTTCCATATCCGGGAGGTCCAAAACTTGATAAACTGGCTCAACTTGGAAACCCAAAAGCGTATGAATTACCTATTTCAAAAGTTGACGGATACAATTTTAGCTTTAGCGGTCTGAAAACAGCAGTTTTAAGACTTGTTAAACAGCTAAAAAAAGAAAATAATATTGCAGATAATGATGAACTGCCTGAAAATATTATAAAAGATATTTGTGCAAGTTTTCAGGACTGCGTTTCAAGAACATTAGCCAAAAAAGTTAAAAAAGCATTGCAGGAAAAGGGTTATAATCAGGTGGTAATAGCCGGCGGAGTTGCCGCTAATTCTGAAATACGAAAGAAAATTTTTGATTTTGAAAAAGACGGGTATAAAGTTTATGCCCCGATTATGAAATACTGCACTGATAATGCTTCAATGGTGGCATCATGCGCTTATTTCAACACGAACACTTATGACAGTGCAGATGTTGAAGTATTTTCAAGAGCTTAATTCTGAATAATAATAAAAAGCCTCAACTTATAATTGTTGAGGCTTTTTATTATTAATATTCTTTTTTATTAAGCAACAGGTGCTTTAATAGCTTTTTGTGCACGGTACAATGAGGTTTCTTTTCCTAAAATATCAAGAATACCAACCATATCAGCACCGCATGTTCTACCTGTAATTGCTGCACGAATCGCCCACATAGTAACTTTTGGTTTTATACCGGCAGATTCTTTCCAGAATGCTCTGAAGTCAGCCAGTTTTTCGTGAAGATTATCTTCTGTCCATTCCCAATCCTTAGCCTTAGCTACAAAATCTTTTAAAACATTTTGAGCAACTTCGGTATCAAGAGTTTTTTCCTGAGCTTCAGGGTCAATTTCAACATCTTTACCGAAGAAATACGGAACAGCATCAGTAATATCAGAGAGCAAAGTTAAAGGCTCTCTTGTTAATTCAATCATTTTTGTAAAATGTTCATCCGATAATTCATTAAGCGGATATTTAGAAAGATAAGGCATAAGTCTTTCTTTCAATTCATCCATTGGAAGCATTTTGATATAATGACTGTTCATCCATTTTAATTTATCATATTCAAAAATTGAATTTGAAGAAGAAATTTCATTAATTCTGAAATCTTGTGCGATTTGATCTACAGTTTTTATTTCTTCACCATCAGAAGGCGACCAGCCTAATAATGCTACAAAGTTCACAAGAGCAGTTGTCAAATAGCCTTCTTTAACAAAGTCTGAAACCGCAGTAGCACCATGACGCTTAGAAAGTTTACTTCTGTCAGGAGCTAATATCATACCTAAATGACCAAACCTCGGAACTTCAAAACCTAAAGCTTCAAATATAAGAATTTGCTTATAAGTATTAGAAATATGGTCTTCCCCTCTTATGACATGAGAAATCTTCATCAACGCATCATCAATTACAACCGCAAAGTTGTATGTCGGAGCACCATTTGATTTCATAATAACAAAATCACCGATTAAATTTGTATCAACATGTAGCTTGCCTTTTACCAAATCATCAAATTCAAGAATTGAAGAATCATGAAAAGCCTTTTGAGCCTTTGCAATATTAAATCTGATTGCAGGTTTTCTGCCTTCTGCTCTTAATTTTTCTTTTTCTTCATCAGTTAAATTTTCACATTTTTTGGAATATACATAAGCTTTTTTATTTTTTGTAGCTTCTTCTTTTTCAGCTTCAAGTTCTTCAGGAGTGCAGAAACATTCATAAGCAAAACCGCTATCTAAAAGCTGCTGCACGTATTTTGGATAAATATCAAATCTTTGAGATTGAGTATATGGACCGTATTCACCGCCAACATCAGGACCTTCATCCCAATTCAACCCCAATGCCTTTAAACTGTCAAAAATATTATCAACATATTCCTGTTCTGTTCTTAATGCATCTGTATCCTCAATTCTTAATATAAATTTGCCGTTATTTTTCTTTGCAAATAAATAATTAAACAATGCAGTTCTGGCAGTACCTATATGAAGATTTCCGCTAGGTGACGGAGCAATTCTTACTCTTACTTCTGACATATTATCCTTCTTTCTTATTAAAAGCTTTATTACACATACAAATTTAATACAAGCACAAATTGTTTTCAAGAGTAACAGCTATTTGAAAAAATTAATATTTGTTTGTGGTAATATAAAATTAATAAGGAATTATGTAAGAAGGGTAAATTTATGAATTTCGATAAAGAGAAACTTATTGCGTCTATTAATAAGTTAAAAGACAGACGAGTGTTGATTGTTGGGGATTTGGCATTAGACGAAATGATATACGGAGATGCGGAAAGAATTTCAAGAGAAGCACCTGTATTGATTTTGCAGCACACCCACACAAAATATATATTAGGCGGAGCATCAAATGCTGCGCACAATGTTTCGACTTTAAATAGCGGTAAAGTCGGTGTTATAGGGGTTGCAGGGGACGATTATCACGCAGGTTTTCTTATCGACACATTTAAAAAAGCCAATATAAATTGTGAAGGCATAATTACAGATAAAGACAGAAAAACCATTGTTAAAACAAGAATATCCGGTTCAATTACAACTTCTATTACACAGCAGATTGTACGAATTGACAGACAATCAAAAGGATTTATTTCAAATGAAACAGAATCAAAAATTATAGAAATGATAGAAAAACTTTTACCGAATTATGATGCCGTTATTCTGTCTAATTATCACATCGGTACAATTACCGACAAAATAGTACACACAACAACAGAACTTGCAAATAAATTAAATAAAGTCATTGTTGTAGATGCTCAAAGAGATTTACACACTTATAAAAATGTAACTTCAATGACTCCAAACCTACCTGACACCGAAAAAAGTGTTGGTTTTGAAATCCATTCGGAAGAAGATTTGAAAAAAGCAGGAGATAAATTATTAAAAGAAACCTGTGCAAAATCTATTTTGATAACTTGTGGTGCTGACGGAATGTTTGTAACTGAACCTGATAATAAATACACAAAAATTCCTGTATTTAACAAATCAGAGGTGTTTGATGTAACAGGTGCAGGTGATACTGTTACTGCGGTTTATTCGCTTGCTCTTGCAAGCGGAATTGATCCTGTATATTCCGCCGTTATCGGTAATGTTGCAGCAAGTATCGTTGTCAGACAATTTGGTTGTGCAACAACAACAATAGATGAACTATTGGAAGCAGTCAAAAAATTATAATAATTAAGGAGAGATTATATGGAAAAGATTAAACAGATAATCAAAAACTTTAAAATTGTAGATATTATTATATTTGTATTTGTAATAATAGCTCTCGCTGTCGGCTATACAACATTCAAAGGCTATAGACAAACAGCAGGTAAACAAATTGAAGCAACCTCAAAAATTATTTTTAAAGTTTACATGAGAGGGGTTACTTTTTCCGGAGAGAATATTCCTATCGTAAAAGGGGATAAAACATTTATAAGTATAAGAAATGTACCTTATTCAGACCTTGATATTGTAGATGTAAAATCACAAAGAAGACAAATTGTTATCCCTGCAACAAACTCAAAAAAAATTGTGGTAGTAGTTGAAGATGAATCACAGCCTGATTTGTATGATGTTGTTGTAACATTAACAGACAACGCAAAAATTACAAAAGACGGAGCAGTTGTCGGCGGTAATAAAATTAAAATGGGATTACCTATAACACTTGAAGGTCCGAATTACAAATTCACAGGCTCTGTTTCGGATATTCAGGTTGTCGATACCGTTGACAGTGAAGCAGTAAATCATAACATAAATACTACAGATGATGTTCAATAATATATTAAATTTTTCACAGAATAAATTAAATATTTTATACAGAAACAGTGCTATATTACAAAATATAGACACTATCATATTGCCGCTAATACTTTTGGTATTTGCAGCATCAACATTTATGCAGTCTGATTACATCGGATTTATTGCACTATCTGTAATATTCCTTACACTAATAAAAATATTTACAAAACCAAATGAAAAAATATCTTTTTCAATTGTTGATTTACTAATACTTGTATATTTTTTGATAGTTATAGTAAGTTTATTCGGTTCAACACTGTTTGCACTCAGCCTTAAAGGATTTCTGAAGACATTTATCTATATCGGATTTTATTATTCTCTATCGCAATATTTAAAAAGCAATAAAGAAAAAATACCCGTAATATTAGGGGCAA
Source organism: uncultured bacterium (assembly GCA_902788345.1). Taxonomy (GTDB): domain Bacteria; phylum Cyanobacteriota; class Vampirovibrionia; order Gastranaerophilales; family Gastranaerophilaceae; genus Zag111. The sequence goes on from CADAJP010000001.1 coordinate 260,032, forward strand.
TTGCATTATGTATAAGCGCCGAAGCAATACTTGGAGTGTTTCAAAGCACACTTCATCTTGAGCAAATTTCCACATGGCAGGATACATCAAATTTAAACCCAGAGGATGTACTTTCAAGAGTATATGGTTCACTAAAACCGCTTAATCCAAATCTATACGGCGGATATTTAATTGCAGGTTTGCCGGTTGTAATAGGTGTAATTTTTAACTTTGCATCAAAAAAACATCTTAAATTGACAATTTGTTCTGCAATATTAACGACTGCAGTAATGTATGCCATATTACAAACCGGATGTAGAGGGGCATATCTTGCGATGATGCTTATTATAGGCGCAGTATTTTTAGTCAGTGCAAAATTCTTTTGGAATAAGTATAAAAAAATATACATATCAATAATCAGCATAACAACTGCTTTGTTTTTAATGATAATTACATTTGTAAACTCATTAAGACTTCGATTTTTATCAATTTTTGCAATGAGAAGCGATTCTTCTAATTCATTTAGATTTAATGTTTACAATTCGTCCTTGCAAATGTTTAAGGATAATTGGCTTCTTGGAATTGGAGTCGGTAACAAAAATTTCAGAGAAATTTACGGTTTATACATGAAAACAGGTTTTGATGCACTCAGTTCATACAACATATATCTTGAAACAGCTGTTGAAAGCGGTATATTTGCATTGATTTTATTTTTAGCTATACTTGGCAAATTATCTTATGATGCAGTAGTAAGTATTTTTAAATCAAAAGACACAAATGATATTATTATAATTTCATCCTGTATTATCGGCATTTGGGCAATGATGTTCCACGGTCTTGTTGATACAGTATTTTTCAGACCGCAATTACAATTTATATTCTGGACATTAGCCGCGATAATTAATTGTAAAAATCAAGTTCAAAAATCAGAAAACAATTAATGCTTACAGGCATTTTCAATTTGCTCAATTATACGATCAACTCCGTCATAAACCGCAAGTTTTTTAGCATTAGCCTGAATACTACATAATTTTTGATTATCAGCAGTAAGAGAATAAATAAGTTCTGCAAGATTTTGAGCGGATAAATCCTCATCCTCAATATATAATCCCGCACCATTATCAGCCATATATTTTGCATTCTTTCTTTGATGATCAGCTGCAGCATACGGATAAGGAACAAATATTGCAGCTATGCCACAGGCACACAATTCAGAAATACTCAAAGAACCGGCTCTTGAAACGGCAATATCACTTGATGACAAAACCTCTGCCATATTGTCAAAATAAGGTCTGACAATTATATTTTTATCATTGCGAAACTCAGAATAACATTTTTCCAGGTCATAAATAACATCGTTATAATTTCTTTTACCTGTCTGAAAAATGATTTGATAATCTTTCAATGATAAATCTTTTAAAATTTTTACAGCAGAATTATTTATATTTCTCGCACCCTGAGAACCTCCCATAATGCAAATAGTCATTTTGTCACTTAATCCAATCTGTCTGCGAGCCGTTGATTTATCTAAACTTGAAAACTCTTTTCTGATAGGGTTACCGTTAACAAAGCAATTTTTATTTTTGAGCTTTTTACACTCAACATCAAAAGCAACAGAAATACTTTTTGCAAACGGTGAAAGTATTCTTGTTACTAGTCCGGGATTTGCATCACAATCATGCATTACAAAAGGAACACGCATAGTAACCGCTGCTAACAGTACGGGCGCAGATACATACCCCCCTGTTCCAAAGACAGCATCCGGCTTATATTTTAAAAGGTAAAAATAACACTTCAGCCAACCAAAAAACATTTGCACACACCATATAATAAGTGTTAAGCAAGCTTTTCTCGGCATACCTGAACTGTTTACACCCAAAAACTTATATTTTTTATCTTTTACAATTGAAGCCTCAAGATTATTTGGATTTCCGACATAATATATTACACTCTCGGGATTTTTATCCAACAAACCATCAGCAACTGCAACGGCAGGATAAATGTGTCCTCCGGTACCACCGCCTGTAATAAAATATACTTTTTTATTCATTTACCTCTGCCCTTATACGCTTAATTCTCTGTTTAGAAATATTTAATAATATACCGATCATTGAAAGAAATACGATTATTGAAGTTCCGCCATAACTTATAAACGGAAGGGTAACACCCGTTACAGGGAGCAAAGAACTTGCAACTGCCATATTTAAAAATGCCTGAAATCCCAAAATAAAAGTCAAACCAATTGCTAATAATTTGCCGTACATATCGGTACATCTTTTGGCAATTCTCAATCCTCTGTGAACAAGAGCAACAAACAACCCGACTACAAAAAGACATCCCAGCCAGCCAAATTCCTCTGCAATAATAGAAAAAATGAAGTCTGTATGACATTCCGGCAAATAAGCTAATTTTTGAATAGAGCCGCCATAACCTGTTCCGCCAAAACCACCTGATGCGAATGCAATTAAGGATTGAATAATATTATACCCACGCCCCTGTGCATCACTCCCCGGATTTAGCCATATTGTAATTCTGTCCATTTGATAACCATGTAAAAGTTTTGGAATCATTGATATAATCCCAATTCCGCCAATACCACCGACAATTCCGACCAAAAGCAAAGGACCGCCTGCAGCTAAATATAAAACAAAACCTGTTGCAAGTAAAATGATAACCATACTCAAATTAGGCTGTTTAAATACTAAAAACAACACAATCAAAATAGGCAGAAAAATCTTACAAATATGCTTGGTATTAAGTAAATCTACTTTGTTTTTAAAGGCTGAAGCTAACAGCATACAAAATAACGGTTTTGCAAACTCAGAAGGCTGAAGCTGCATAAAACCAAGATTCATCCACCTTCTTGCACCGTTAATTTCCATACCTAACGGAGTAAATTTTACAATACATAATAACGCTATAACTATCCACAAAAACTTCAAATTAAATTTTTCAAGCTTATGATAGTCAAATTTTGCAAAATATCCCATTAAAAAGAAACCTACAGCAGCAAAAACTCCTTGTTTTAACAGAAATGATATTAAATTTACACCTTCACGCATACACTTTGGAGCAGTAGCGGAAAAAATAGCCAAAAAACCAATAATTACAAGAAATGTAACTATTATTATCAAAGGCTTATCAGGGGCTGAAAGAATCACATCAGATTTAGCCTTTTTTTCAGTCGTATTATCAGATATTTTAGATTTATACCCTTGATAAGACATACTCTCTGAATACTTCTCCTCTGTGTTCATAACTGTTAAACATATCAAAACTTGCACAAGCCGGAGATAACAGTACTACATCCGGTTTTAATTCAATAGACTTATCTATCGCACTTTCCATGGAACTTTCTTTTATAATATTATCAAAGCCGTTATTTTTAAGTTCTTTTTCAAATCTTTCTGTTGCTTCACCTATCAGAATAACAGTCTTAATGTGATTATTAACCGAATGACAAAATTCTGTTAAATCAGTATTTTTATCACGACCGCCGGCAATCAAAACAACATTTTGATTATTAAATGAATTTATTGCAACAATTGAAGCCTCAGGGTTTGTAGCCTTTGAATCATTATAGAAAGTAATACCGTTACTCTGTGCAATATATTCAAGCCTGTGAGCAGGGGCTTTAAAATCCATAATAGCATTTCTTATTGTCCTGTTATCAATTCCGGTTAATTTTGCACATATTATTGCACACATAATATTCTGATAATTATGCTCGCCAATAAGGGGACATTCCGAAAGAGCAATTATATTTTCTTCTTTTCCTGCTTGTTTAAATACTATAAAACCATCTTTTTCATAGCAACAATTTTCAGAGACATTATCTCCGAACATATACACATCTCCCTTAACCTCCTTTGAAAATTGAGCAAGGTTAGGATCTTTTGCATTAAGAACACAATATTTGGCAGTTTGAGGGGATCTAAAGACTCTTGCTTTTGCATTAAAGTAGTTTTCAAGTCCGTTATGCCAATCAATATGATCCGGTGTAAAATTTGTCCATACTGCGATATAAGGTTTTAACGAGGTACTCATATCAAGCTGAAAAGAACTGGCTTCACAAACAAAGTAATCTAAATTTTCATCAGCAACCAAACATGGCGGAGTTCCGATATTGCCGCATGCGACAGTTTTTAATTTTTGAGATAATATATGCTGAGTTAAGGCAGTAGTCGTTGTTTTACCGTTAGTTCCGGTAATTATTATGAATGGAATATCACATTCTCTATACGCAAGTTCAAGTTCTGATATAACAGGAATTTGCTCCGCACGGACTCTGCGGATAATTTCACTTCTTGGCGGAATTCCGGGGCTTGTAACCGCCAAATCAGATTTTTTTATAAACTCATCGGAATGATGGCCATATTCTACATGAATGCCAAAATCTTCGAGGGCTTTAGCCTTATCAGACTGCTCTTTATTTGTTATATCATTTGATTCTGTCAAATAAACATCTGCACCATGCTTTTTTGCAAATTTTGCTGCGGCAATACCGCTTTTTGATAAACCAAGTACAAGAACCTTTTTACCTCTTACACTCATATTTAATCCCCTTAATAAAATAACTTAAATATTAATACTGCTCCGAGCGAAAATACAAATGAGAGAACTGAAAATATAATTACAATTTTTTTCTCACTCCAGCCCAATTTTTCAAAATGATGATGAATAGGAGCCATTTTGAATACTCTCTTACCGGTTGTTTTAAAGCTTGTAACCTGAATAATCACTGATAAAGCTTCAATAACAAAAATTCCGCCGCACAAAGCAAGAAGTAATTCAAATTTTCCTAAAACCGCTATAGTTCCAAGCAAACCACCAATTGCAAGAGAACCTGTATCACCCATAAAAACCTGTGCCTTTGGCTTATTATAGAGTAAAAATCCGACTAAAGCTCCGGCAACTGAAGCCGATATAATTGCCAAATCAGTATCCCCCATCAGCATAGAAATTACCGAACAAGCAAGAAAAGCTGAAACACCACACCCTGCAGCTAAACCATCAAGTCCGTCAGTCAAATTATAAGCATTTGAAGCACCTGTAATTATAAACACAGCCAAAAACGGATACAACCAGCCTAAATGCAAAGTATAATGACCGATTGCAAAATTACATGCCGCATCATTTGATGTAATTAAAGCTATTGTAGGCAGCAAAGCTATCGCAATCTGACGAAACAGCTTACCTCTCGGAGTTAAACCGTCATTACCCTTACCTTTTATCTTAATATAATCGTCCTGAAAACCTGCTAATGTATAAAATATCAATGACATTATAGCAATAAGAGCAGTTGTACTCATTTTTTGAGCAAGCGACAAAACAATAGCAGAAGCCATAATAATTGCAGCAACAATAAACACTCCGCCGGTCGTAGGAGTTCCTTCCTTTTGAGCGTGGCTTTCAGGGGCAACGTCTTTTATATACTGACCGATCATTTTCTTTTTGAGCATATCTATATACGGTACACCGAAAAGTGAACACAAGATTAATCCCAACAAAAAGGAAACTGCCGTCATTATCATAATTTATATATCCCTCATTTTTTTTATTTGTTCCAAAATTTCCTCAAACTTCATTGAGCGAGAAGCCTTTAAAAATATTGTATTACTCTTATCTATTTTTTCAACAATGTTACACGCAGCTGAAGTATTATCTTTGCAATAAACAACCTCTATCCCTTTATTTTCAAGAGGTTTACCAATTTCACGAGCCAAATTTCCAACAAGAATATATTTAACATTTGAATTAAAACCTGATAAATACTCCCCAACCTGTCTGTGATACATTTTTTCATCTTCTCCGAGTTCGCCCATATCACCAAGCACAACGACAGGAGAATCATAAAGCTCAATAAAGGTTTTTACGGATGCCTTCATTGATTCAGGATTAGCATTGTAACTGTCATTAATGAACTTATAACCTGATATCTGTTCAACTTCCCAGCGCTTTTCAATAGGATGATAAGATTTTAGCCCCAATGCAACATCTTCAGGACTCATACCAACCTTTAAACCAATATTTATTGCAGAAAGAGAATTTTCAATATTATAATCTCCTTCTACATTTAACTCATAAATATTATTCTTATATTCAAATTTTGAATATGAGCAGGATTTTTTCAAAATTTTAACATCATCAATTGAATAAAATATTTTTTCACCGGAAAAATTCAAATGTTTTTTGATTATATCCTGATTTAAAGAAAGAAACACTCCCTGAGGTTTTAGTCCTTTTGCAATCTCACATTTTGCAATTGCAATATTATCAGCGGAGCCTAAACGCCCAATGTGAGCAGTTCCGCAATTTGTTATGACTGCATAATCAGGCTCTAACGGAACTGAAATCTGCTCAATTTCCCCTAAACCCCTCATACCCATTTCAACAATCAACATTTGTGAATCAGAAGGCATAGACAAAACAGTTTGGCAAAAACCTATCTCATTATTATGGTTTGAGAATGTTTTATGAGTCTTAAAATTATGATTTAAGACAGAATAAATCATTTCTTTTGTAGTAGTTTTACCGGCACTGCCCGTTATCCCGACAACAACAGGATTTATTTTTTTTCTGTAATAATTAGCTATTTTGATATAAGCTTCTTTTGTATCATCAACTTTTAATACCAAATCTGCAGGCTCAAACACTTTATCATTAGTTGTAAAATAAGCCTTTGCTCCTGCACCTAGTGCACTTTCTATAAAATTTTCGCCATCAAAGTTTTCACCTTTTAATCCAAGATAAATATCATCATTTTTGATTGTACGAGTATCTGTGGAAATATTGTATTTGCAGCTTGTTTCCCTGTCTGCAAGGACTTTTGCACCTGTCACATTTATTAATTCTTCTTTACTAAACATGTTTCACCTATTCAAATTTACCAATATATAATAACTATTGCGCCGATTCTGATTTTTACTCTGTTTGTTGTTCTGAACTTTGTTCCGTTGTTTGAGTTTTTGTTTCAGTATTAGCAGTATTTTGAACCTCCGGAGTTGTAGTCACGGCTTTTGGAACTTCCATTTTTTTATTCGCATTATTAACTGCATTTTTTAGTAAATTGCCCAAATTAGCAGCATTCTGCGGAGCGTTCTGCTTTATATTCTGAATATCCTTCTTTGCCTGTTCAATTGCATTTTTTTGTGCATCAATATTTTGTTTTTGCGTATTCACAATATTATTGAGATTATTTTTCATATTTTCAGCTGTATTTTTTGCCGATTCAACCTGACTGTTTATATTATTTTTAGCCGCCTGAAGTGCATCTTTTGCTTCCTGTTTTAAATCCATTTTACTGGTGTCACACATTGATAACCACCTGAAACTTTTTACTGAAGAAGCTTTTTCAACGGGTCCGTTAAACAATACCTTAAAATCGCTATACTCTTTACTTCCGTTTGTTAATGCGGGAATAAGTGCTAAATGCTCTTTTTTAGGATCCTGAGTCATTAATTTAATCATCTTGGCAGTAGCTTCTCCAAACCCCGGGATATATGATACCAGTCTTTCAACCGATAATTGACCTAAAGGTCCGAGGTAAGAAACAACTTTTGAATCAATCCTGCCTAAAATAGTTAAATTCGCACTATTTGGAATGATATGATAAGTTCCTTTTACATAATAAGACATTAAAGGACCCTCAACTATGATACTTGACAAAGTTGCATTACCACCGTTTAAAGACATATCACCCGTTATAGACTTAAATCTGTCTGTTTCCTGCAGAGCTGATGCTGTTTTTAAAGCACCAATTGCAGACTGTAGTATTGAATTAGATGCAATATTTTGAGCAAGTACAAAATTTTCTAATCTGCCGATACTTACAAATCTGCCGTCTTTAACATCAAATTTGACACTCCCTTTTAAAGATTTTATTATATCTGTTTCAGTTAACCCTTTACCTGTTAATTTTGCATCAAATCCCATAGTACCGGTAAGAGCATTTTTTATACCCACAGCACCGTAAACGGCTTCGGTTGAATTTAAACCCTTACCGACTGCATCAAGTGAAAATGCAAATTTTGGAATATTGTAAGATATATTAGCGTTAACTTTACCTTTAAATGAATCTGCATTCAATTCATTCAAATAGAAATTTACATAATCTTTTAGCAGAAATTTTGACGACAAATTAGATGCTGTAATCCCGCCAAACTTCATTTTGTCAGCTTTTGCCGAGCCGGAAATACCTTTACCGTCAAAACTGCCTGACATATCAGAAATTTCAAAATCCATACCTTTTACGGATAAGTCCTTTACAAAAGCCTTGCCTTTGAGTTTTGGGTGTTCCGGAGTCCCAAGAATATCAACCAGACCGTTAACTGTAATATTTGTATCTTCTCCCATCCCCGGAATTGTAAACGACACATCTTCAGGAACAGATAATATAAGGTTTAGATTTAATTTCGATAAATCCGACACCAAACCGCTTAAAGTTGCATAAGACTTGCCATTTACTGATAAAGATGTATTTTCAAATTTAAGAGAATTATTTTCTATTTTTATATCCGAATGAATTTTTGAATTTTTATTTCTTAACTTATCCACATTAAGAAACCTGACATAACCGCTTGGAGTCGCACTAAGGTCAAAAGCAACATTCTGGATTTTATTATCTCCCGTAACCCAAACCTTAACCGGCATAAAACCTTTATACGCAAAAAATGGTCTTACTTCTCTTGGAACAAATGCAACAACATCAGCACCTGCGAGATTACCGGAGGCAGAAACCATCATATTAAGCTTATCAGTTAAATAATCTTTTACTGAACCTTTTAAACATAATTTCGAATTATTCAACAAAATATTTGTATCAGAAATATTTATATCCTTGGTATCCATTATGATTTTGGTATTCGGAACAGATACAGATGCCCCGTCCATTTTTAAAGACAAAGAATTTACATCCACATTTCCGCTGAATTTATCCTTATCAACAATAAGTTTTATAAAAGCATTTTTAAGGGATATACGCGATTTTGAAGGTTTATTATAAATATTAATATTATCGGCATTTAAAGAAATATCAGGTTTTATTTCTGATAATTTGCCTTTTATAATTGCATTTAAAGATAATGTTCCATTTGCGACATCATTTTCTTTTAACAATGAAACCTGACCTAAAGTAAGCAACAAACTTTTTAAAGACAATTTATCAGCTAAAAGTTTTAAATCCGCATCTGCATGTGAAGAAATATGACCCGACAAAGTCAAAGGATGCCCCATCACAGAAAAGCCTGTATTTTTTATAGTAATATCACTATTTTGCAAATCAATATCAGATTTTACATTGTCAATTAATACATTATACAAGCCATACTTAATACTTGAAGGCAATACTTTCAAATAACCGTTCGAAATAATCGATTTGAAATCCGACTTAATATTAAAATCTGCATCAACACCGCCGGTTGCACTGAGAGTTTTAAAATCCTCTATTCCAAAAGATAATGCAATGCTGTTTACAAGTTTAATCAGACTGTTAAATTTTGCATTTGAGCGAAATGTCAAATCAATATCATCTTTAAGAATATGCCCAAGAATCTGCGTTTTTTCAGATTTATCACAAGAAGTATAAAACACAGAATCAATATTAGATTTATTTCCCTTAAAAATAAGTTTTAAATAGCCTTCCGGAAGAGATTTACCATCAACTGCAACAGACAAATTATTAATTTCAAAAATTCCCTGCTGTTTTGGTTCTTTTAATGTTCCGGAAGTTTTTACATCAATTTTAACATCAAATTTTAACTGATTTTTATTGATTTGATTAAAAAGGTCAATTATATTGAGCTTAAAACCTTTATCATCACTTGCCTGAACGGTTTGATTAACATCTTCGAGTTTAACTTCCTTTGGAAACACCAAATCATCAAGCAAAATATCCGGCATAATTTTATTGAAAATTTTTATATCATAATTTGATACTGTTCTATCATCTAAAACTATTTTACCAACAGAGGACAACTTTATTTTTTTATCAAGTAAGAAATCGCTGATTTTGAATTTTTCGCCCTGCAAATAATAGGATTTATTATTCTCAATATTGACAAACGAAACCTTATAATCTTTTACACTAATATCGGGCAAATGATTGGACAGTTTTAACCCATAAGGTAACGAAACCACCGGTTCTTGCTCTTGTTCATTTTGAGGGATGTAATCAAGTACTTCAAAAGCGCCGTCTTTTTTAACACCAAGCTTTAAATCAACCCTATCAGCAGAAATTCTGCCGAGTCTTACCTGTTTAAACAAAAGAGGTAAAAGCCTTAAATCCCCTTTAATATTGTCCAAAACGAGTACAGAATCATTCCTGTTCGGGATATCAATTTCTATTTCTTCAGCTCTAACACCAAGACTCAAAATAGGAGTAGAATATAACCCCAGTTTACTAATCTTCAATTCCAAACCTGAAACATCTTTTACAAGTTTTTCAATATCAGATGTATATGAATTAGCCAAAGGTGACAGAGCAAAAGGCAAAATCAGAAATAACAAATATATAAATGTAATAATACATCCAAATAAAATACCGAACTTTTTTAATAAAGCTGAATTTAACTTCATATATCCCCGCCTCTTATTTTATAAAAGTATTTTACAAAATTTTATCATAAATTAAAGTTTTATACAAAAAATAAAAACAATATAATATAATTAAAATATGAATAAACAGAAGGTAATAGCACTTGTAGATTGTGACTCATTTTTTGTATCCTGCGAGCAGAAACGCAATCCGGAACTAAAGAACAAACCGGTATGCGTACTGTCAAACCCTGAAGGATGCGTCATTTCCCGTTCAAAAGAAGCAAAACAAATGGGAGTACGAATGGGCGAACCGTATTTTATGGCAAAAAAAGAACACTCAAAAGCTATTTATCCCGTTGCAGACCATGAATACTACGGGCAGGTATCCCGTCAGGTTATGAGTGTACTGAAAGATTTTAGTCCATATGTGCAAATATACTCTGTAGATGAAGCATTTGTTGATTTAACAGGACTTGAAAGACTTTATAAAAAAAACTATAAAGAACTTGCAGTAATGTTAAGACAAAAAGTGCTGGATGAAGCTGATATACCCGTATCTATCGGGGTAAGTACATCAAAAACCCTTGCAAAGCTGGCATCAGACAAAGCAAAAAATGTACCCGAACACATATATTTTATAAACACTGGCGACATATTAAACGAACTTGAAAAAACAAAAATAGAAGAAATATGGGGAATTGGAAGAAGGCTCACAGACAAAATGAAAAAAAGCGGAATCATAACCGCACTTGAACTTGTTAATAAATCTGACCAATGGCTTGATAAACAGATTGGAATACACGGACTTGAAATGAAACACGAATTGCTGGGCGAAATGACTTCACCTGTCATAAATGAAACTACAACTCCGAAATCCATACAAAATACAAGAGCCTTCGGAATTTTCACTTCGGATTTTAATTTTATTAAAAATGAACTTAACAAGCATATTCATACTTCATGCAGAAAACTTCGCAGACATAACACAAAATGTTTGCAGGTCGGAGTAATGCTCAGAACAAAAGATTTCAAAGTATTTTATACAAAACAGGATTTAATTTTCCCTACGGATTTTGAACTTGATATATCAAAAATTGCAATCGAATTACTTAAAGAAATATACAACCCGAATATACTTTACAGAAGCACAGGAATAATACTTGAAAAAATCGGCGAAGAAGGGACTGAACAGCTTTCACTTTATACAAATTCAGACACAAACGAAAAACAAAAGAAATTAACAGAATGTTTTGACAGACTTGAAAAAAAATTTTCAAAAAATATAGTTAAAATCGGATTTTCAGACTAATAAAAGACCTCTTATAAAAGAGGTCTTTTAAAATTATTCAACATATTCTTCCAATTTCTTTTTACGATTTGGATGGCGTAATTTTCTTAAAGCCTTGGCTTCAATTTGTCTTATACGTTCACGTGTTACACCGAATAACTGACCAACTTCTTCAAGAGTTCTCTGTCTGCCGTCATCCATACCGAAACGCAATCTTAATACATCACGTTCTCTTGGTGAAAGTGTGCATAAAACTTCTGCCAAATCTTCTTTTAATAATTCAGAAGCAACCATTTTGACAGGAGCATCTACATTATCATCAGGAATAAAATCACCTAATCTTGAATCTTCTTCCTTACCGATAGGAGTTTCTAAAGATAAAGGTTCCTGTGCAATTTTAATAATTTCACGAAGCTTAGAAATGGAAACATTCATTTCGACAGCAAGTTCGTCTTCGGTTGGCTTTCTTGAAAGATCCTGAGCCAATTTTCTTGTAACTTTCTTTAATTTGTTGATTGTTTCAACCATATGAACAGGGATTCTTATAGTTCTGGCCTGATCAGCAATAGCTCTTGTAATAGCTTGTCTAATCCACCAAGTAGCATAAGTTGAGAACTTAAAGCCTCTTTCATGGTCGAATTTTTCGGCTGCACGAATTAAACCTAAATTACCTTCCTGAATTAAATCCAGAAATAACATACCTCTGCCGATATATTTTTTTGCAATACTGACAACTAAACGCAAATTAGCCTGAACAAGTTTTCTTTTTGCGATAGCACCCGGAGTACCACCTTCAAGAATCTGTCTTGCAAGTTCAATTTCTTCATTTGCAGACAGCAGTTTTATTCTGCCAATTTCTCTTAAATACAATCTTACAGGGTCGTCAATCGCAATATTTTTTGGAATTTCCAAATCTCTGGGATCAACATCATCAGAAGAATGCATCATATAAATATCATCAGAAGAAACCTTGTCTTCCATTTTTGAAGTAACGATATCTTCGATATTATCAGTTGAAATATCAATATTCATAAAACTCATGGCGTCATTTTCAATTGAATCTTCGCCTAAGTCTGTTAAATCAAGGGTTTCATCTTCTTCTATACTCACTACTGAAGAATTGCTTTGTCTTTTTCTAGTCATCTAATTCATCTCCGATTGCTTTACTTTGTTTCGTATTTTATCTCTTAGTTGTATCTGGATTTTAAGAGCCTGGGGATCATCATCATTTATGCCCTTATAAATCTTTCTAATGTGTTCAACTTCCTCAACATGCCTACACTGATTTATTTTATTAATTGTTTCTTTTATCACATTTAAGAATTCTTCTTCACTCAACCCGTTGTATGCCTGAGCATGTTGTATAAGCTCCGGCAAAACAGCCTGTGCTTGCGGGTTTTCGATAAATTCAGTATATAAATGTCCGATTAATTCTTTCACATTATTTACGGTACATATCAATTTGTCAATTGTAGATTTTACAATTATTAATATTTCATCATCGAATGTAACGTCTGACATCATTTCACTTAATTCTTGGAATGTAAAATAATTGTCAGGTACTAGAAAAACGCTCAATAAAATTTTTTGCGCTTTTTGTGACACAGAATTTGATTTTGTTACATTCTTAATAATTCGGTCAGTCTTTGGAAGATTTGACTTTAAAAAGCCGTCAAGCTCTGATTTAATTGCGGAAGAATCAATCTTGAGAGCCTGTGCTACCATATCAGTATATTCGGCACGTATGATATTGTTTTTAATTTCTGCAAGAACAGGTATCAGCGTAGAAACAAACTGTGCCTTTTGCTGCGGGGTTTTATAATCATCTTTCTGCTTTAAAATACTATTTAAACGAAAATCTATATATAGAGGGGCATTTTTTACATACATTTTATAAGCATCTGCACCCACACTTCTTACAAATTCATCCGGATCCTTACCCTCAGGCGGCGCAATAACTCTGATTTCACATGAAAATCTGTCATTTTGAGAGTCCGAAGTCGGCAAATAACTTTCATCAAACTGTTTTATGTCACCTAACCCCTCAAACACCTCTTTTATAATTGACGCTCCGCGAGAAGTAGCCTTTTGACCGGCAGAATCAGTATCGAATGACAAATAAATTCTTCTTGATTTTGTATAGCGTGAAAGTAATCTTACATGATCATGCGTTAATGCTGTTCCGCATGACGCAACACAATTACCAATTCCATGCGCCTGCGAAGATATAACATCAAAATATCCTTCCATCAAAATTACGGCATCTTCTTCTTTTATAGAATCTTTTGCAGTGTATAACCCATACAACAATTTACTTTTGTTATAAATTAACGAATCGGATGAATTTAGGTACTTTGGATTCTGACCGGATTCCAGCGCTCTTGCACCAAAAGCTACAAAATCTCCGTTTTCATTTTGAATAGGAATAATAACACGATTCCTAAACCTGTCAATATATCCACCCTTTTCACTTTTCAATATCAGACCGCATTTTTCAAGAATATCATTAGAAAAATCTTTACGTAGTTCGTCATAAAGCACCGTATATTCTTTTGGTGCAACTCCAAGATGAAACTTTTTAATAATATCATTACCAATCCCGCGTTTAGTCAAATAATCCAAAGCAGACTTTGCGTTTTCGGTTTTATCTCTTAACAACAAATCATTATAAAATACAGCCGCAAGTTCGGTTGCTTTCATCATTTGCTCTTTAACTTCACGAGATGAAGTACCATCCGCTTTATGAGATTTAGGAATTTCAAGACCAAACTTTTCTGCTAAATCAACAATTACTTCTTTAAATTCCTGATTTTTTGTTTTCATAATAAATTTAATTGCATCACCTGCTTCTCCACAGCTGAAGCACTTATAAATTCCCAAATGAGGAGTAACGGCAAAAGACGGATTTTTATCCTTATGAAACGGACACAAACCCCAATATGTATTGCCGCGTTTTTTCAGAACAACCTGTTCGGATACAACCTCGACAATATCAAGCCGGCTTTTTATTTCCTGAATTAATTCATCCCACGTTCCAGACATACAAAAATTGTAGCATTAATATAATGCTTTTGTATGGTTTTGATAAAGAATCATTTAACCGTAGGATAGCTATGCATCATAACCACGCATACCACGTGCAAGATATGCATCATGCAATGCACTTAAAACAGTATCTTCATCAATATTAGAATTGAACTGAGCCCGCTGTTTTAATGCTAAATTCTCCTCATCAAGACTAGAAATTTTTAACATACCGGATAACTTTGCGATAAATCTCTGCAAGGCAGATTTATTTTTTGCATTCTGCATTTTTACCCTTGCATACTCAGCTTCCAAATATGCAATCCTTTGCTCATTTGTTCTTTTTAAAGGATTTTCAGGCACTGCTTTTTTATTATCACCATTTGCCTCAGCAATAACACTATTTATTTTGGCACTGTATTTCTGATAACCGTCATCACCATAAATTGAACGCAAACTCTTTGCGTAATCCGAGTTTCCTGTTCTAAATTCTGTTTCTGATAACATTCTGAAATTAACCATAGCAATCCCTTAATTTCCTATATATTAATATAAAGGATTTTATTGTTTAAAAATTGCCTTTTTGTTACAAATGTTTACAATATTTTAATTAAGATATACATCTTTTGTAAGTTTAATTTCAAAAACAGTGCCTGCGGGCAAAGAAATATTCTGCCCCTTCTTAAAAACCGCAACAACCGGAGAAATAACAGTATTGGTGAGAGTTCCTGCAGCACCGACAACAGCAGTAACAGGAGATAAAACTTTATTTAAAGGGTTGTTTGGAATAACTGAAGATATACTCTGAACCTTATTATATATATTTACACCCTTTTTAAGCTGATTCCCTACATTCGCAATATACTGTCTTTTACCTTTAATGTTATTTAAAAAGACATTTTTGGAATTAGCTTTTGTAATTACACCTTCAATCTGAATGTTTTTACCGTTATATACCATTGAAGTCAGATTAATTTCTATAAGACCGCCGTTGCCCGTAATTTGTCCGGCATGAGAATCTGAAACAACTCCCTTAAAAACCGTTCCTGACGGAATTGTAACGCCATTTTTAGATACAGGAGCAGTAGAAGTAAACGACAATTGACTATTGACGCCGCTCCAACCTGATACCGAAGTCATTGACTTTACAGCGAATTTTGTACCGGAAGGAATTTTAGGCCCGGATTTCACTGCATTTGAAGCTCCCGATTTTGATGAAGAAACAGTAGGAGTTGAGGCGTCAAACACAGGGGTAGATTTTGGGGCTTTTTTAGTTGATTTTTTAACCGGTGCAGAAGATACCCCCATTTCATTCTTCAGCTTATTTGAATCATACTTTTGTTCAATGTCACTATTTACGGAAACATCTAAATCATAACAATATCCGCAAAGAGAAAAACTTAATATTATAAACAAAATTCCTAAAAATCTATACATTCATATCTCTTTCCGGAACTAATAAAAACATAACAAAAATAAGCACCGCTAAAATAGGAAAATAAATTATTCCAATTAACGATAATAAAAATAAAAATATTGAAACAATTAAACTTATTTTACGAACCCCAAGTATGCTGTAAGTCCTTCTGGCACACTGAACAAAATACATATACAGTAAAGGAAGTTCGACAAAAATTAAAAATAACGGAGTCAGCCATAAAATTGACCTGAAACCTGTAACATAAGTGGTTAAAACCCAAAATGTAACTGCACATATAAACTGAACAACAAACAAAATCATACAATTTTGAAAGAATTTTAACCTCTCACAAGGGAAATTAATTTTTAAAAATTTATCCATAAAAATCTCCAAGAATTAATAACATTATATAATTTATTTTTATTAAAAATAAAGATGTAAACAAATGTAACAAATAACTAAAATAGCGATTTTAAGGATATTTGGAAGTTTTTATATATTTAAGAGAGAACTATGGTGAGAGCATGGCTATTGATAAGCTGAACTCAAATATTATCTTGAAACAACTAAACAAGAATAATAATTTGAGTAGAAAACAGAATATCAACAATAATTCCGAACTATCAAAGAACGGATCAGTTTTTGGTGCCAGAAGAAATGCAGAAACAACATCGACCTCGGGCAGCTCACACACATTCGGAACAGAGAACAATGCAAAATCTGCCCACTCTCAATCGGTACAAAAAGGGGATATAAGCAACGTAGATTTTAGCAGTCTGAATTTATATTCCGGCACTGAACTACAACAAATTAAAGAAAATTTATCTGAAATGCTCGATCAGAATATTGATCGTTCAACATATAATTCTCTAAAACAAAAACTTGGTAAGGTTAATCAAGCAATTCAGGGCAAGAATTTAAACAGTTCGGCAACACAAGCTAACGATATTAAAAACACCAAAAATAGTAATTCTGCAGGTAATACACCGTCAGCAACAAATACAAAAACCAAAAAAGCTGCTGATCAGGAAGATGCCAAAAAAGCATATGAAAATGCAAAAAGCGGACTTGGAGGAGTTGGATTAGCTGCAACTTTGGCCGCAACCGTGAAAGAAACAAAGGCCGGAGAAGAAACAAAAAAAGCAACTTCCCTGATGGAAAGTGAACATCAAAGAATGGAAAAACAAGCCGAAGCAAATGCCAAAAAGAATGAAAAGCTTCAGGCTAACATGGAAAAACTCAATCAGACACAAACCAAAGAAATGAAAAAACAAGCTGACGAAGAAGCAAAAATTCAGGAACAGCAAAATCAAATGATGCAGACTTCGGCAGAAATAGAGGAAATGTCCGGTTCATTTAATGTTGAAGGAGCAAAATCAGAAGAAGAAGCTCAAGACATGCAAAAAAGTTTTAACAGTCAGGTTGATGCAAAATCAGAAACAATAACTTCAAAAAATACACAAATCGGACAAAGCCAAAGAAAATTAAGCTCAATTAACAAACAGTATAAAAACAATATTAAAACAAACAGTGCATATCAAAGAGAAACAGCACAGTTAAGTAAAGCGAATAATATGTCCATGAACATAGCTTCAAGCAACATTTCGCAAGCTCAAACAACATCCGGCAAAACCGCAGGGATTGCTGAAAAAGCAGGACAAATAGGTCAGCTTAGTACAGCAATGGGGCAAGCTGTTTCAACAGCAGGTCAAGCATTTGAAAAGAATCCTTACACAGCTGCCTTAGGTGCTGCAATGCACACTTATGGTGATATAACAGCGGCTGCAGGTTCGGTGACATCAGCAGTTTCAGGAACAGTACAAAGATTTTCATCGGATACAGGCGAAGCTGCAGGAAATACAAGAGGTAAAGTTAACCTTGCAGCAGGCATAAACAGAAGAACTGACATACAAGGAAAAACATTTAAAACACAAGGGAAAACCCTTGCTACTCAAACTACTGCACAAAATAAAGCTGCTCAAAGAGTAACACAAGAAGCCAGAAACACCTTTGCGGCAAGTATTGATGCTGTAAGCAACAGCAAAAATACAGCAACTGCATCGGCAAGCGTTGGTTCAACAAAAGCAAATACCGGCATGAATATTCAAAATGCAGCAGCTTCACTCGGTAAAGCAAACAACAACCAAAGAACACAAGGATTCAACAACAAGAATACAAATACCGGTGTTACAAACAGCATTGCACAAAATAATACCAACAGCTTAAATACAAATAACAATACAAATAATATAAATTCAAACAGTTCAGACAGAAACGGAATGAACATTAACTTCAAGAAAAAAGCATAAACTATGCTGACAATGTAAATATTTCGTAAATTTCTTCGTCCGTAAGTTCTGTTATAATCTTTTCACCTTCATAAACTGCCATATCCGCCAGTTCTTTTTTGGATTTTAACATTTCGTCTATTTTTTCTTCAAAAGTGCCGAGTGTAATCATTCTGTGTACCATTACATTCTTATCCTGACCGATACGATATGTTCTGTCTGTTGCCTGATCTTCAACAGCAGGATTCCACCACAGGTCATAGTGAATTACATTCGTTGCCTTGGTAAGATTTAAACCTGTACCGCCTGCTTTAAGTGAAAGTATCATAACTTTAGCGTCATCATTATTTTGGAATCGTTCAATTAATTCTTCTCGCTGGAATACAGTTAAACTGCCATGGAAGAATAACGGCTCTGTATTACACTCTTGAGCAATCATCTTGCATAAAATATCACCCATTTCCTTATACTGAGTAAATATCAATGTTTTTTCACCCCTGTCAAGAATACTTTGAACCAAATCAAGACATTTTGCAGCCTTACCGGACTGTTCAACACCCATTTCACCTGTTTTTAAGAACTGATAAGGATGGTTGCATATTTGCTTTAATGCAGTAATGAGTTTGAATATATTACCGCGTCTGTTAACACCGGTAAATCCGCTGATTTTTTCCATCATTTCGTTAAGAGTTTTTTCATACAATACAGCCTGAGGTTTTGACAAGTAGCAGTATTCGTTCAAGACCATCTTTTCAGGTAAATCTGATATTACATTTTTGTCAGTTTTAAGACGCCTTAAAACAAACGGAGAAATTGACATTTTTAATTTACCTGCACGCGAAGTTTCTTTAAAACGTTCAATAGGAATCGCATAACTTTTTTGAAATTCCCTTAATGAACCTAAATAACCTTTATTAATAAAGTCAAATATACTCCACAATTCTGTTAACCTGTTTTCAACAGGTGTACCGGTCATTGCAACTTTTACATCAGATTTAAGCATTTTTATCGCCAAAGTCTGTGCAGTATCAGGGTTTTTAATATTTTGAGCTTCATCAACAATAATTACCCCCCAATTTTGCTTTTTAAGTTCTTCAACATCAATACGCATAATTGCGTAGGTAGTTAAAATAACATCATGTTTAACATCGAGAACCCTGTCTGTTCCATGGTATATAACAGCATCAAGATCGGGAGCAAACATTTGGAGTTCCTTCATCCAGTTGCCCATTAATGTTGTAGGACAAATAACTAATACAGGCTTCTTTAATTTCTTTTCTTCTTTCATTTTTAGAATTAAGCTTATTACCTGAATTGTTTTACCTAATCCCATATCATCAGCCATACATACACCAAAACCTTTGGCAATATTTGTCCATAGCCATTTTAAACCAATTTGCTGATACGGTCTTAATTCGCCGTTCAAATTCTTTGGTAATGTAATATCAACAGGTTTTGTAAAATCAGCTAACACTCTTGCAAACGCAGCATCATAATCAAAATCATACTGATCATACTGTTTTGAAAGTGAAGCATGAATAAGCTCCATTCTTGACATAGATTTAAGATTAGTTTTGGCAATTTGCTCAAATATCTTTTTAGATTCATCCTGATCAATAAGAACATATTTGTTTTTAAACTTTATTAAACCGTTATTTTCAGCAGTAAGCTTTTTAAATTCTTCAAGTGATAATTTTTCACTGCCAATAGCAATTTCGTAAGAAAATTCAAGAATATCATCAAGTGATAATTTCCCTGAAGAATTACTATTAATCAAATCTAATAAATCACCTGATCTTGCATCTTTCACTTTTGCATTAATTGATGCACGAGGAATAACAATATTTGTTAATTCGTCAGGTAAAATAACTTCAATCTGAGCTTTTTGAAGATAATATGCGGTTTTGGTAATAATTTGATATACCTCATTAAGATTAAAATCCAAATACAACTTGTCCTCATCTTCAAACAAATCTTCCAATTCCGGCATATAACGCAGTGCATAATTAAGCTGTTTTTCAACAATTCTTGAAATATCATTAGCCTTAGCACCAAAGACATCTTCATCAGAATACAATTTATCAACAGGGACAATTTCATCAGTTTTTCTGTCTTTTATATATACTTTTAACCTGAAGATTTCGTCAGTCTGCTTTTCAATTTTTAACAAAGGTATTACATCATATTTACCAAGATATAATTCATCAAACCAATTAGTGAAACTTTCAGATAAATCCTTGCCCTTTAAACTGCATTTACGCTCAAGATCTTTAAGTAAATATGAACCGGACTGAACATCCTTAAAACGAAACATCTTGATTCCCAAAAACTTATATACAACATAATTCAAATAAGTGTATATAAATTCATAAACAAAATTCTTTGGCTTTTCACCCATAATAAACAAATCATCAGGCATACACTCTTCAAATAAATTTATAATTCTTGCCATCTGCTGATTATTAACTATTGGCTCATATATTATGCGAAAGAAATTACCATGTTTTTTGACGGTCGGAATAAAGTACAATTTTTCGATTAGTTTCATAACAAAATAAGTAAGCTTGTTGAAATAAATAAATGACGGAGTAAGAGCCTCAAAATCAACAACATTAGCAAAGCCGCCAAAATAATCCATCACCAGATCCCAGCTTAAAAAATAACCCCTTACACCATTTAATTCTTCAGGTCTTATGCGAAATAAAGAACCTTTTGATTTTAAATAATATTCAAAATTATTTGTAGGGGTGACAAAGAATGATAATTGACCATTTTTATTGATAAGGT
The DNA here is from genome assembly GCA_902788345.1 of uncultured bacterium. GTDB lineage: Bacteria > Cyanobacteriota > Vampirovibrionia > Gastranaerophilales > Gastranaerophilaceae > Zag111. The sequence continues at coordinate 281,354 of CADAJP010000001.1, forward strand.
GAAAATTCGTGTTTCTTGTCGGGGTATTCGGACTTAAAAAAACACCGGCAAATTCATCTTCAACAATCTGATATATCATACTCAATGTATAGCGAAAATCCTTATTTTTAAACCCGTCAGGGTTTTCGCTCAAATTAAAGAATAACTCATCTACATTATTCTTTTTGAATGAAAAATCAATATTTAAATCGTCAACTTTTCCCATTTTTACCTATTTTATTAATGATTTACCCGTCATTTCCTGAGGTTGTTCAATGCCAAGAAGCTGCAATACAGTAGGCGCAACATCACACAAAGCTCCGCCTTCACGCAGCTGCACATTTTCAGGTGCATTTATCAAAACAAACGGCACAGGATTTGTAGTGTGAGCAGTATGCGGTTTCCCTGTTTGCTCATTAACCATTGTTTCAGAATTACCATGGTCTGCTGTTAATAGCATTACAACACCTTTTTTCTTACATTCATCGGCAATTTTACCAACACATTCATCTACAACTTGACAAGCCTTTGTTGCAGCTTCAACAACACCTGTATGACCAACCATATCAGGATTTGCAAAATTTACCAAAATAAACTGATACTTATCATCATTTATTGCCTTTAATACATTTTCACATACCTCCGGAGCACTCATTTCAGGCTGCATATCATAAGTTGCAACCTTTGGCGAAGGAACAAGAACTCTTGTTTCATGAGGCTGAGGTTCATCTATACCACCGTTAAAGAAGAATGTAACATGTGCATATTTTTCAGTTTCTGCTGTTCTAAATTGATTTATACCATTTGCTTCCAATACATCGCCAAGGATATTAACAAGCTTTTCCTTTGGAAACGCAACCGGAAAAGTGAAGGTTGCATCATAACTTGTCATTGTGGTATATAAAATATTTTTCAAGACTTTTCTTCTGTTAAATCCGGTAAAATCAGCAAAGTTAATTGCTTTTGAGATTTCTCTTGCTCTGTCCGGACGGTAATTAAAGAATATGATTGCATCGTTATCGTGTATTCTTGATTCATCCCCTCCGACAACGATAGGGAGTACGAATTCGTCTGTGATTCCTTCTTCATAAGATTTTTTAACTCCTTCTACAGCAGAGGCTGCCTTATTACCTTCACCTAACAACAGGGCATTATAACCTTTTTCAACTCTTTCCCAGCGGTTATCTCTGTCCATTATATAGTATCTGCCAATAGCTGTTGCAATCTTTGGCAAATTATATTTAGCCAGTTCATCCTCAACAATTTGCAAATACTCACAAGCACTTGCCGGCGGGGTATCTCTGCCGTCAAGAAAAGCATGAACATAAACTTTTGAAAGTCCGTTATCTGATGCCAGTTTAATCAATGCAAGCAAATGGTCTAAAGAGGAATGAACACCTCCGGTTGAGACCAAACCATAGATGTGCAAAGAGGAATTGTTCTTTTTTACATGTTCAATAGCATTTAAGAAACGTTCATTTTTGAAAAAAGAACCATCTTTTATTGCATTATTTATCTTTGATAAGTCTTGATATACGATTCTGCCTGCACCCAAATTAAGATGGCCGACTTCACTGTTTCCCATTTGACCTGAAGGCAAACCGACATTTTCCCCGTCAGCTTTAATCTGTATAAATTTTTCTTCTTTTTCAAGCTTATTTACATGGACAGGATTTGCCAACTTCGTAGCATCAAATTTTTCACTTCCGTGAGAAATTCCCCAGCCATCCATAATACATAACAATACTCGCTTATTCATTTCTATCCCTCTTTTCTGTTTTTAGCAGATAGATTCTAACAAGAACACAACATTTTTTCAATACCAAATTCAATTCATGAAATATTAAAGCTATTTACATTTAATGAAAAATTAGGTAAAATTTAATGGGTAAAGAAAGGAGTATTTATATGGATAACGTAAAAGTTGCAATCGGTTCAGACCATGCAGGTTTTCATTATAAAGAAGCAGTTATTGATTTTTTAAAATTCAAAAATATTGAATATATCGATTTAGGGACTTATACCCCTGAATCTTGTGATTATCCGACAATAGCAAGGGATGTAGCGGAAAAAGTTGTTTCCGGAGAAGCAAATAGAGGAATTTTGATTTGTGGAACAGGTATCGGAATGTCAATTGTTGCAAACAAAGTTCACGGTATAAGAGCAGCATTATGCGGAGATACATACAGCGCAAGAGTTTCACGCGCCCACAATAATGCAAATGTATTATGTCTCGGTTCAAGAGTTATTGGAGAACACCTTGCTCTTGATATCGTTGATGTATGGCTTAAAACAGGTTTTGAAGGCGGACGTCACAAAAAAAGAGTTGATATGATTGAGTAGAGGTAAATCAAGTTGGAAGAAAAAGAAATTAATTCTCACAAATTTGCATGCATTATTGCACAATTTTTAGACGATAAACTTGCAAAAGATATTACTATACTAAATATCAGTCATGTTTCATCGCTTGCAGATTTCTTTGTTATTGCAACAGGGGATTCAACTCCGCAGGTAAAGGCTCTGATGGAAACAGTCAAAGAAAAAGTAAAAAATAATTTTTCAAGATTACCTTTAAGAAATGAAAACGATACAAAAAATCGCTGGAATCTTCTTGATTACGGTGATGTAGTTGTTCATATACTTCACAAAGAAGAACGTGAAAATTATGCACTCGAAAAATTTTGGAGTCACGCTTTCAGTATTACAGAAGATGAGTGGCATAACGAAGCAAAAGAATATAGTGAATACAATAAAAAATAATATAGCGTTCGGGAATTATACTCAAACATACAAAAAGCATAACAATACGATTACAGAACATTATTATGATAATAATGTTCTGTTTCGCAAAGTTGAATATGATGAATTTAAAAGAGATATTGATGCAAAAGATTTTAATATGTTCGGAATAGTAACATCTCATCAGCACAAGGATTATTACAAAACAGCAGGAGAAGAAGGCTGTATTGAAAACTACAAAGACAAATATCAACAGTATGTGAGAAAAACCTGTACTAAAATTGAAAACGGTCTAAAGCATGTAATTGATGATTTTAGGTCTTTGACATCACCTGATAAAAGCTATGTAAACGATTTTATACACGATAGTACCGGTAAACTCATAAAACTTGTAAATTATAAACACATAAAATACTAAAATGTCGTAATTAATATCAAAACAGACCGATTAATAATCGGTCTATTGAAGAAAAATTGGGAAAGAGTAGTCGGAACTCGAACTGAATTTGAGTCGGTTCTTGGGTTCTTGATAATTTTGATAGAAATTGATAAAAATAGCAAAAATATTTTTCAGGAGTTTTATTACTATTAGAAGTGCCTAAATTAAGGAGTTTATATAATGTTAAATGTAAATAACAATTATCAAATTAATAGCTATCGTGTATCTTTTGGTGCGAAAAAAATAACACGTCCGTTAGAATTAAAATTAAATAATGAACAAATTGAAGAATTTCTTATGGCACTAGGTTATTCTAAAAGGGCTGCTGTTGAAACAGCTCCAGCAATTACGGCAAAAAAGTTGTTAAAAATGGTGAAAGATGAAGTCGAAATAAGAAATAGAGATAATGAAATATATTGGCAAAATTTTCAGAAAAACCTTGATGCGGATTTAAAACATAATGGAATTGCAAAACGAAAAGTTAAATAAAATAGTTTGTAGGGTGCAATTTTTTGCACCAATTGAAAATATTTTTAAACTCGTACAAACTAATAATAGCAATAAAAAAGAGGTTTTATTGACCTCTTTTTAATATGGTGGGCATGAAGAGACTGTCTTGACCTGCTCTCCATAAACGGCATTCCTAAAAATGCTGCACCTCGCATTAAACGCCACCGCCTCCAATTAGCCAGAATATTCATTACTGACATAATTGTCTGTCTCTCGCTTCGCTCGCGGCTCTGCTCGGCTTACTCGAACTCCAAATCGGCGCTTTGAGTCTCACTCAATACACAAAACTGGAGGGCATAACATAAGTTATACCCTCCAGTTTGGGCATGAAGAGACTCGAACTCCCACGCTTTCGCACTAGTTCCTAAGACTAGCGTGTCTACCATTCCACCACATGCCCATGCCCATATTTAATTGTCATTTACTGCCTCGCAGTCGGCGTGTCTACCCCTCTCACAAAACCTGACATTTAGTCAGCTTTTGTTCGGCAGAGTACCACATGCCCATATTTTATTGTCATTTACTGCCTCGCAGTCGGCGTGTCTGACACCCCTCACAATAAAAATAGTATAACAAGTGTTAATTGTCAAGAGAACAAACCATACAAATAAAATCTCATAGGCAGTTCACAAGAAACAATTTTTTGCACAAAAATAAACCTCAAACTCACTGTTCAAAATCCCCAAACCTGCGGATATTTTGTAAAAAACTTATACGGCATATTCGGAAGCAAGTCTGCTTAATTCAGCACTTCGCATTTTTTCAATATTATCTAATTGTTTCCAAACTTCTACAGATGAAAACTCTAAATCATCGGCATCTTTTAGGTAAGATGACCGCAGGTTATTATACTTTTCATTAATAATCTCTTTTTTAACATCATATTCTGCCTTAGATATATAACGAGGAGAATATGAATAATCATCCCCGTCATATTCACCGAAAGAAACTTTAGAACTAATTTTTGATATATTAAAATTGTTTTTACTAAATGAAGAAATTTGCAAATTCATATTTTATGCCTCATAATGTACACCTATTACAAAAATGTTAAAAAAAAAATTTTTGCTAATAATTATGTAACAAATTATTTAACGATAAAAGAATATATTAAAGATTTTTTTAATTTGACCGTTATAAAATATGTAGAATAATATTAGACTTATGTGAAGAAATGTTACAAACAAAGAGAGAAAAAAGCAATTAATTAGTTTGGTATGTTTTTCTATACATGTAGGTCTAAAGTGTAAGGAATAATTATATGTTTCAAGAATCTTTAGAACTATACTTCAGAAGACTTTTAGACTTCTTACTATACACAAAAAACTATATAATCAGAAAGAATCCGATACAAGCACTTTCTGAATCGATAGTAGAAGGAATAAAAGATTTTCTGACAATAAAAAAGAAATTGAAAATGGCTCAATACAGGCTGAATTACCACAGACATCAGTTACAAAAAATGGAACAGCTTATAGCCGAAAACAGTGAACACAATTTCTTAAAAGGTTCCAATTTAGATCAAAAAAGGTAGTAGAAAATGGGTTTATTAGTAGCAACAATGCAAAGACGCCAATTAAGGATGGAAAAGCACAATTTATCCTTTCAGTTGCTGCTTATTACAAAGGCAATTTCAGAAGCATCAAAATCACAAAATGAATTGATGCAGGTTGGAACTGATTATGAATCAGACTCAATTATTGCAAAAAGACTGCAAGAAAGACAATACAAATTCAAACTTCTTGAAGAAAAACTCAGCTTACAAAAAACTGAAATTCAAACAAGATTACAAGAAATTGATACAGAATTAAAATCCGTTGAAGAAATGATTAAGGGTGAAATCGGAGAATTATTCTCCTACAGCACAAGATAATTTAAAATTAGCCCCTTAACTTTAAAATACTAGGCATGATTGAACAAGTTAATTACATCATTCATCATCACAGCCTGCTTTTGATACTGCTGAGCTTTTAATTCCAATTCAGAAATTTGTTTACGATGATCAATAATAGCTTTTTGACACTCTCTTGCACTGTTTGTTAAAGAATCCTGAACTTCTTTTGCCTCTTGAATTACAGAATTCATTGAAATTCCCAATGCTTCCATTGTCTGACTGATAATTAAAGCACCTGTCTGTTTTGATACACCAACAGGCAATTTTGCTATTAAACGATTTAAAATTGCTACATTAGAAGGTAATTCATAATCAATTTGAGGCTGAGAGAACTTACTTTTTGGCAAGTTTTGATTTAAACTGTTTTGAAAAGCGCTGTCAATATCAGCATCTGAACTGAAAAAGCTTTGATCCGCAGCAGAAAAACCTAAATTAACATTATTAACAGAAACTTCCGAATCACTTGCAGGTTCAGAATAAGCTGGGGATTCCGGCTGAAAATCGCTGTCCATCAAACTATCCTCAGGACTAATATCGGCATGCTCTGTTCCCTGAGTCTGCATTTTTAATGCTTCTACTATCTTTTTCCCCACATTATCACTAATTTTATCAGCCATATCAACCTCTTTATAAACTTATACAGACTAATTATATTAAAGACGGAATTATTTTTCAATATTTAACATAAATTAATACTTACCCACCAATTTTATCAAGAAATTTCTTCAGAGCAATTTTTACATGAGAATATGTCAAACCACCCTGCATATAAGCAACATAAGGTTCACGCATCGGACCGTCAGCAGACAGCTCAATTGTTGAACCCTCAATAAATGTTCCGCCTGCCATAATAACCTTATCCTCATAACCCGGAATATACTCAGGAATAGGTGTTACATACGCATTTATCGGCGACAAAGCCTGAATCGTACGGCAAAACTGTTCAAGTAATTCAGGTTTACCGAAAGTAATATTCTGAATAATATCTGTACGCTTTTCATCAAATTTCGGAAAAGAATTGTAACCTATCTCATCAAAAATTTTAGAAGCCAGAATAACACCTTTAACAGCATCACAAACAACTGACGGGGCCATAAAAAGTCCCTGAAAAATCAGCCTGTGCTGATTAAACATTGCTCCGCCTTCTCCGCAAATCCCCGGAGCAGTGAGTCGGTTTGCGCTTCTGTCAACATACAGTGCTTTTCCTGCTATATATCCCCCAGCCTCAACAATCCCGCCGCCGGGATTTTTTATTAATGATCCGCCGATTAAATCAGCTCCGACCTCTAACGGTTCTTTTGATTCGACAAATTCACCGTAACAATTATCTACAAAACAAATACAATCAGGATTTTTGGCCTTTACTATTTTGCAAATTTTTTCAATAACATCAATTGACAAGGATTTTCTTGTTGAATAACCTTTTGACCTTTGTATTAAAACCATTGTGGTATTTTCATCCACCTTATTGGAAATTCCTTCAAAATCTACTTCTGTTCCGTTTAACAAAGGAACTTCGTCATATAAAACACCATTACCGATAAGGGAAGAACGTTTTGTTTCTTCATCACCCATAGTACCGATAACTTCCTGCATCGTATCATAAGGAGCTCCGGCTACTGATAAAAGCTTATCGCCATATTTAAGATTTCCAAATAAAGCACACGCAAGAGTGTGGGTACCTGACGCAAAATGAATACGCACCAGAGCTTTTTCAGCCTTAAAAACCTGTGCATAAACTTTATCTAAAACCTCTCTGCCTAAATCATCATGACCATAACCTGAAACCGTATAAAAATGCTCGGGAGCAACCTTGTTTTCACAAAAAGCTTCCAACACTTTTTCCTGATTATAATCTCTTATTTGTTCAATTTCTTCAAACTGCTTTGCAACGCTTTTTTGCGCCTGTCTTATAATTTCAACACTATCCATGTACTATATCCTTATAAATCTATAGTACATAATATAAGACAAGCAAAAAAAGTAATCAAACTATGACTTGTAATTCTTATAACGATAGCTCAAAATACTGTATTCTGAAACATTGTCATTACTATCACTGCCATAGAATACAGATAAATCAGTAGCTTTTTTGTAATTATACTCATCAATTTTTTCCTGTTTTGAGCAATCACAAGTATATGCTGCAATTTCAGCATTCGTAACTCTGCCGTCATGGTTTTTGTCTATTTCATCAAAATTATCCAGAATTTTTGAAATAGAAGATGCTGAATAAGCACCGCTGGACGCAAGCTGAGTTAATTCATTCTTTGTTACACCGGAAGTAGAAAGTGTCTGAGAAAATTTATTCATTTCATCTGCACTGATTTTTCCGTCACCGTCTTTATCAATTGCCCCAAAATTGTTCTGCAAATAAGATGCAAAAGGCTGATTTAGAGTTAAATAATTTGTCGTATCATTTCTTGCTGCGGTGATATTTTGGTATGTAACCCCATCTTTGGGATACAAAGACGATAAATACGCAAAAGTATTTGATAATCCTGAATTTATTGATGTAATAATTGATGAACCTGTACTTGAACCCATAGCTAACCTCTTTGTTTATACACTACATATAAATAATAATGATGTTTCAGAAAAAGTCAATATATTAACCAGAAAACCAATAATACTCACACTTTAGCCCTTATGTATATACTAATTATATACAAATACTACAAATACTTGTAACATTTCTTAACAAAAAAGACCCAAAAAGGCAATTCTTGAAAACAATAATACTTTATATAAGTAAGAGTACAAAACACAAGGATATAAACATGGGTTTCTTACTAGGCGCATTTGGAAAACAGATGGCTGGAACACGATACAGATCGCTCCAGGCTCGTCTGATGCATATATCTTCCCGCGCAAGACGTGTTCACAATAGTTTGGACAGGTTACAGAAATCTATTGAACGTGATAAAAAACGTGAATTAAATGCATTAAGTGCACAAAATACAGCGGCAAATATGACTGCTCAACAGCAGTTAAATGCAGTATTGCAAGGCATATTACCAAGTTTAGGACTTGGAACAGATGCAAAGTCAATGACAACAGATCAACAAGCCGCATACAATGCAAAATATAATGAAGCAAATGCTGCATATCAAATGTCAAAAGCTCATATGGATATGCAAATTGCAGCAGAAAAACAAAGAATTGAAGATTATTATGATGATTATCAGGAATCATTAATCGAACCATTAAAAATGGAAGAAGAAGAATTGCAATCAGAAAAAGAAAGACTTGAATCTCAGGTTACAATGGCAAAACAAGACTACGAAGCTTGTCAGAAGATGGAACAGGCAGATGCAAAAATGCTCCAGCCAAACTACACCGGGGCTCAAGGCTAAGAATAAAGGATTTGAAAATACCCTCTCAAATAATGAGAGGGTATTTTTTTGCAAAAAATAAGGCATGGATATTTCAATCCATGGGTTGATGTTCTTTTAATATAAAAGTATTAGTATAAGACTGGAAATTAGGGGAGGAGGAAAAATGAAAAAAATATTTTTAACCTTTAGTTTCTTGGCGATATTTATTTTTACCTGCCTTTCGGTTAGCGCAAAGACAAATATGCTGCATACAATAACACTTGAAAAAAACGGTAACGGTTACAATATAGTTCTTAAAACAGACAATACTACAAAGGTTACCAAAAAGACACTGGCAGATAATGAAATAGTTTTAGACCTGGCAGGTATAAAATCCTCGGACACAGTAAATGCACTGTATAAAGGAACAGATAATGTTGAAAATTTGGTAGTTGAAAATTCAGGCAGAAACAGTTTAAAAATTTATATTACAGCTAAAAACATAAGAAACTCATCTGTTATGACTCAGACTCCAAACGGAGAAAACAACATGGTTTCTGAAGAATATCCGCTAAACAAAACATTATGGAGCATATTTGTTCTGTTAGTATTCGGAGTCATCTTCAGCGCCTGCAAAAAAGAAGTTATTGAAGAAAACAAAATAGGAATAAGAAAAGACATCAAAGAACGTGAAATTGCATTATACAGACAATACAGAAAGAATTTTGAAGAAAATCCTAGCATAAATCAACAAAATTTGAAAATGCGTTCTATGATAAAAAAAATTGACAGAAAAATCGGTGAACGATTATCAAGTATGTCTTTAAGATAAATAATTACCTCAAATATTAATATATCCCTAAAACATTTATATATTCACAAGCAAGTTTCTAACTTGCTTTTATTTTTGCAAAATACACGAAAATATTAAGCTATTTACACATTACTTATTGACTTTTAATCATGCTTGATGTTTGATAAGAGTATATTAGCCGAAATTTTCGTGCTGGGAGGTTTGTTCAAGCCTCTGAAAAAGATTAAGCTAATTACACAAAGTAGCCGAAAGCGTGACGTCCAAACGTATTTCAACAATGGCTTTAGTATAGGACAAATTGGTAAAAGGAGAAATTATGCCAACCATTAATCAGCTAGTTCGTCAAGAACGTAAAGTGCTAAAATCAAAAACTAAATCTCCGGCTTTGATGAATTGTCCACAAAGACGCGGAGTATGCACAAGGGTTTACACAACAACCCCTAAAAAACCAAACTCAGCACTTAGAAAAGTTGCCAGAGTAAGATTAACAAACGGTTTTGAAGTTACTTCATACATACCGGGAATTGGTCACAACTTACAGGAACACTCTGTTGTAATGATCAGAGGCGGTCGTGTTAAGGATTTACCTGGTGTTCGTTATCACATTATCCGTGGTACATTAGATACTGCAGGTGTTGCGAACAGAGCTAAATCAAGATCACTAAAAGAGATAAAAAGGGAGGTAAATAGAGATGTCAAGACGTTCTAAACCTGCAAAAAGAATACCTTTAGCAGATCCGGTATATAACAGCGTTGATGTATCAAAATTCATCAACAGAGTAATGAGACGCGGTAAAAAATCATTAGCAGAAAGAATCTTCTATGCTACATTAGAAAGAATTAAAGAAAGAACTAATGAAGATCCGATTGAAGTATTCCAAAAAGCTATGACAAATGCTACACCGTTATTAGAAGTTAAAGCTCGCAGAATCGGTGGTTCAACATACCAAGTACCTATTGAAGTTAAAGCTGACAGAGGTTTTGCTCTTTCTTCATCTTGGATTATTGAATCTGCAAAGAAAAGAGGCGGAAAATCTTTCATTGATAAATTAACAAATGAAATTATTGATGCTTCTAACGGAACCGGAGCAGCTTGCAAAAAACGTGAAGATACTCACAAGATGGCAGAAGCAAACAAAGCTTTCGCTCATTACAGATACTAATTTGCAAAATAATAAAACAAAAAAGAATCGGCATTTGCCGGTTCTTTTTTTATTTGTAAGTAGTTTTATTAACTTTATACACCTTATTAAAAGTCGCAAGTACAGAGGGATTTATTAAACGGGGAGAGCAAGCAGGCAAATAAACATCTTTTGCCCCGATCCCCTTTAAATAAATTATTCCTGATATAATAGCGGCACTGCAGCTGCTAAACATATAAGTAATTTTATCATTCGGAACAGAGTATTTTAAGAATTTACTCAAAAAATCTATTATCAGAGGATTACAATTCCCAAGATTTATGACTTTTACATTATCAGAATCAACCCCAAAAGAAAAAGATAAAATAAACTCATCTTTATCAATACTATTTAAAAAGACTCGGTAATATTCTTTTTCAGCTTCGGAAAAAGTATTGCCGATAATGATATAAAGATGCTCTATTTCACCATTGATAATCTTATCGAAAATATCAGATATTAATGCAGAATAATCATTTTCATCAATCCCCAAAGGAGAAGAAGGCAATATTTTCCCTTTAGAAAAACCTTTAGATAATAATGCAGCTTCTAATAATGGAGCATAGTCACTATCAGTTATTTTGGTAACCCCCTGAGGAATATTATAATCGTTTGAAAAAATTTTCCCTCTATACAAAAATTCTGTATTATTTTGAGAATTTTTTGTCAAAAGAATCGATCCCGGGAAAGTGGCGAAATCCACAATACAATCTTCGGATGAATTTCCGTAATGACCAACCAAATTATCATATTGCCTAAATTTTTTCAAAGAATGAGAAATTAATAACCCTGAATGAGTGTAAACATCAATACCTTTATCTTTTGTTAATTCAAGTACATTTAAAAGGTCAAAAAAATTATTCCCTGAAACAAGTATTGCTTTACCTTTGCGAGATGAATGCGAAAGGGAAATTTTAGTAATTTCACCAAAATTAGTTTTTATTTGAGCGGCAAGACGCAAATTTAATTCAATATCATTTGAAGCTAAAAGTCTTGTATATTTCTGAATATCACTTATTTTTATATTTTTACCGTTTAAAAGATTTAATGCCGCAAAAACCATGTCGCAAACAGACTTGCAGTCCAAACCAAAATTGTAAAGTTTACTTATATTTGAACAAACACTCTTTATAACAATCAATAAAATACGAACATTGTTTTTTAATTCGATATTTTTGTTACTATAAGCACATTTTAACAAAGATTCGCCGGCAGAAATAGCTGAAACAATTCCGGAATTATCATCAAAATCAACATCATAAGGCAAAATATCAGCTTCTATACTTTTTCTGTCACAGATAGCTGTATAAGTTTCTTTTGCATTTACAAAGGCATAATAGTTCTTCATTATCAAAGAATACAAATGCTTATCATTCAATTCATTAATTAAAACCAAAGAGGAAAGGCTGTTTACAACAGTTTTTGTTATTTTGTCATTATTCAAATCGAATTTGGTCAACGCAAGAGTATAATAAGACACTTGTTTAATTATATACAACAGTAATTCTTGCAAAGATGCAATTGAAGGAGGTAAAGAACAAGCTCCTCTGGAAGTACACCCGTCATTTCTTACAGGATAATTAAAAAATTCACTATTATTCATCGGAATTAATACGCTCCGTTTTAATATACTCAATTATTTCATCTGACTCATACATACCCTTATTTGTTTCGGTATTGTATAAAAAAGGCACCTGCTCTTTCCCACCGATAGCAATAAGGTTTGAATTATTAACATCATCACTGATATCATTTTTTGAATATTCTATCCCGTTCTCATCCATATAATCCATAACTTTTTTGCAATACGGACAATTACTGAGAATATATAGTTCTAACATAACAATTTCCTCCTATATAATTTATTACCGGATTATTATAAATATAATCATCACAAAGTACAATATTAAGGTGGATTACAATAATTGAAAAAGTATAATTTTTATAATAAAATCCGTATATGAGCAAAATTAAAAATATATTAGTTGTATTTGGAACAAGACCGGAAGTGATAAAACTTGCGCCGGTTATTATGGAGTTAAGAAAATACCCTGACAAATATAATGTAATTGTATGCAACACAGAGCAGCAAAAAGAACTCTCAAACCAAACTCTTGGTTATTTTAATCTTAAAGCAGACATAAATCTTGATTGCATGCGCCCGAATCAATCTTTAGCGGAAGTTCAGGCAAGAATTTTGACAGCTCTGGAAATGGAAGTTTTTACTAAATACGACATTGATGCAACAATAATACAAGGCGATACAATGACGGTTTTATGCGGAGCCTTAGCTTCATACTACAGAAAAATACCGGTGTTTTATGTTGAAGCAGGTTTGCGCTCTTATAACATTTTTGAACCGTTTCCGGAAGAAATTATGCGTCAGATGGCATCAAGAGTAACAGAATTACATTTTGCTCCAACACATAAAAATAAAACAGCATTGATAAAAGAAGGAATTTCGGAAGATAAAATTTATATTACGGGAAATACTGTTACAGATGCACTGTTTTGTCTTTCAGATGGCACTATGAATAATGCAAAATTATTCTTTGAAAATAAAGGTATTGAAATCAACGACAAAACCGTATTAATAACTGCTCACCGCAGAGAAAATCACGGAGACAGGCTTGATAATATTATTAAGGCAATAGAATATATTGCAAATAAATATACTGACCATACATTTATTATTCCGGTTCACCCAAATCCGAATGTAAAAGACAAGATGCATAATAATCTTGAAGAATACGCCAATATAAAACTGTTTGAACCGCTTGATTATCCAAATCTTGTATATTTGATGAAAAATTCAAAACTTATCCTGACCGATTCGGGCGGAATACAAGAAGAAGCTCCGACTTTTGGATGTCCGACACTTGTTATGAGATATGAAACAGAGCGTCAAGAAGGAATAGATGCAGGAGTTTCAATTCTTGTGGGTGCAGATTACGACAAAATCACAGAACTATCTTCAGAAATATTGGATAAAGATTTTAAATCCACAAGACTACAAGCTCAAAATCCTTATGGCAACGGAACATCAGCACTTCAAATTGTAGAAATTATAAACAATTACTTCGGGGAATAATATTATGTCAAACTTATTTGGAAAAGACAAACAGAAAAATGTCAACGAGAGAAAAATAAGAGAGAACAGTAACAAAGATTCCGAAATAATACACGCACACAACAATGTCACAGGTAAAATATTATTTTTAGCTTTTATTATTGCCGGAATATTTATATACCACTTATTTCAGGACAGAAGCAGAGTATTTTATTGCGACACAACACAAAATAACTGTGAGATTCGGATAGAATCAAATCTTGGCTATAAAAAAACTATTGATTTATATCCTCCTGAAGAAATAAAAGATATTATTGTCAAAACATCCAAAATTAAAAGAAAATTTTTCAAAAACAGTTCGGGAGAATACGACAGAGTATGCAAATTATATGTAGTAGGCAAAGAAAATAATAAAATTAACATCTACAAAATTAAAAATGCTTATATTCAGGATAAAAGAAAACTTGAATGTCACGCAAATAAAATTAAAAAGCTTTTAGAAGAAGAAAATGATGTAATAGAATACGAAATACTCCAACCCTGCAAATAAATATTATATCCTGTAAAACAATCTTGAAATTTTGAATATCATAGGGAATTTTCCAAGAAGCGACCAAATTACGACATAAGCGAGATAAATAACAACCAAGGCCTGCAATATAGAATAGTTCCCAAATGTCGGCTTACTCAAAAATAAATCAATCCAGGAAACTATTATCTGGATAAACGGTATATGAGTAAGCAAATCAAAGAATAGGGTATAAATCATACCAATTACAAAAACTGCAAAAGATATAAATATCGACTGATATACATTAAACCTTAAAAATTTTGAAGAACCTTTGCGTGCAAAGTACAAAACAACCATATAAATCAGTCCAATCCACCCTGCAGATAAATAAGACAAGGCAGAAATTACTCTGTCAGGTAAACTTGGTTCAAAATATACTTTATGCATAACACCTCTACTTATGAACAGATTTTACATAATCTTCCATTACCTGAGAGTATATAAGCCTGTATTCGTCATTTGTCGGAGCTAATCCTATAGAGGCCCTGTAAGACTGAATTGCATGCTCTACATCATCATCAAGATAATGTGCATTACCCAAAAGCTCATATGTTTCAGCATTATTAGGATCAACATGCAAAGCCTGTTTGTATAATTCAATAGCCTCTTTAATATTGTCACGACTCAAATACAAATTAGCAAGTAACACATAAGCCGCAGATTTCTTTGGAGAATGTTCTATAGCTTTTTTATACATATTTACTGCATGATCGTATTGTTTAAATTCAGACAATGAAATAGCATAACAAATATAAATTCTGTATTTATCTTCTGTCATTGAGAGGGCTTTTTCATAATATGCATAAGCCTGCTCTCTGTCTTTCATTAAAGTTAAAGCATTTGCAATACAAACTGCTACTAACTCATTGTCAGGTGCCAATACAAACACTTTTTTGAAAAGCTTAAGTGCAGTTTCATACTCATAGAGTTTAAAGCATACATTACCTAAATCTATCAACGCAGGAGCATTATCAGGTTCAAGCGATAAAGATTTTTCATAATATGCTTTAGCTTCTACAAAATTTTCATTATCCTGATACAATAGTGCAATAGCATTGTATATTTCAGCATTTGAAGAATTCAAATCGATTGCACGATTATAATAGAATAAGGCTTTATCAAAATTTTTCCACTCCGCAAAAACATTACCAATATTATAATATATCAGGTAATTCTTTGGATTTACTTCAAGAGCCTTGTTGTAATACTGAAGTGATTTTCTAAAATCTCTCTCATAAAACCACATTGTACCCATACCAACAAGCGCTCTTACATCATCAGGCTTTATTGCCAGCAGACTGTCTAACACAGACATAACCTTGTCATAATCCTGCTGTTTCATATAAAGCTCTGACAATTCATGATAATTTTCAATATTTTGAGGCTCTTTCGCCATTTTAACGACAAGTTCGTTAATTTTTTCAGTTATATTATTATTTTCCATAGCATGAATATAATAGATTATATTGCACATTTTGTAAAATAAGTTAAGAGATATTAATATTTTTATGCTAAAATTAATTTAATATAAGGAGTATAAGAAGATGCTTAGAGGACCTTTTTTAGACAGAAGCTGGATGGGACAAAATCCTGATTACAAAACATCAGACATTATAATGTTAGGTTTACCTTTTGACGGCACCGTATCCTATCGTTCAGGTTCAAGGTTTGCGCCCGAACAAATAAGACTTGCAAGCTGGGGGCTTGAAGAATATTCTCCGATATTTGATAAAGAATTAGAGCAAGTAAACTTTCACGATGCGGGAGATTTGGAATTTCCGCTGGGTAATACATATAAATCACTTGAACAAATAAAAGAAAATGTGGAAGATATTTATAAAGACGGCAAAAGAGTATTTGGCATCGGCGGAGAGCATCTTGTAACACTTCCTGAAATACAAGCCGTATCAAAATTTTACAAAGACTTTGCCATTGTTCATTTTGATGCACATACAGATTTAAGAGAAGAATATCTCGGAGAAGAAATGTCTCACAGTGCCGTTATCCGCCATTGCTCAAAAATTGTCGGAGCTGAAAATATTAAGCAAATAGGAATACGCTCAGGGATGAAAGAAGAATGGGAATTTATGGCAAAAAATAATACCCTGTGCAAAGAATATAAAGACTTAGAAAGTATAAAAGGCAAAAAAATATTTATAACAGTTGATTTAGACTGTCTTGATACCTCAATAATGCCAGGAACAGGAACCCCTGAAGCAGGCGGATTAACATTTAATGAACTTGTCGGATGGTTTAAGTACCTGAAAGACTTTGAAATAATCGGAGCAGATGTAGTTGAACTTGCACCTGATTATGATGCAAGCGGAGTTTCTACGGCTGTTGCAACAAAAGTTATACGAGAATTATTAATGATAATGTAATTGAAAATTGCAGGTCGGAATTAACATTCCGACAGAAAGGATAAATAAATGAAAAACGGAATAGAAAACGGATATTACCATGAAATTACACCGGAAGGCTTCGGTTTGGTTATAAAAGCAAAAGAAATTTTATTTTCAGATAACTCACCTTTTCAAAAGGTTGAAGTGTTTGAATCTGATTCAATGCTTGGAAGGGTTTTAACACTGGACGATTTAATGATGGTAACTGAAGGTGATGAATATCACTATCACGAGATGATAGCTCACATACCAATGATGCAGCATCCTTGTCCAAAATCAGTTTTGGTTATCGGCGGAGGAGACGGCGGTACTGTCAGAGAAGTTTTAAAACACAAAACAGTTGAAAAAGTTGTTTTATGCGAAATTGACGGTATGGTAATTGAAGCATCAAAAAAATTCTTCCCGACAGTTGCCTGTGAACTTGACAATCCAAAGGTTGAAATAAAAGTTGAAGACGCAATCGAATTTATTAAAGACAAAAAAGATGAATATGATATTATTTTGATTGATTCGACAGATCCAATGGGTCCGGGAGAAGGCTTATTTACTGATGAATTTTATACAAACATTAAAAATTCCCTTAAAAAAGGCGGAATTATGGCTGCGCAATCAGAATCACCGGTTACAAATCACAAAGAAATCAAAAAAATGTATGAACAATTGCACAGAGTGTTCCCTATTGTTTCAACATACACCTCAAATATGCCGACATATCCGGGCGGATATTGGGCTTGGGCATTCTGTTCGGTTGATGTTAAACCGCTTGAATACTTCAATGACGAACGTGCAAAAGAAATTATCCCTACATGTAAAATGTATAACAAAGAATATCACAATGCACGTTTTGCACTGCCAAACTACTTAAAAGAATTGGTGTAAAAAATTTAAAACAAACTAATTACTCTTACCTGCTCTGTAGCCGCAATAAGCATATATTGCAGGTAAGAGTTTTTCTACCTGTAATTTTTCAACTAAAGGAAACTTTGCAAGCACCAATGCACCCAAAGCATCATCCATGTTAACAAGACAATCTTTGAGCTTCAATTTTCTGTCCGGTTTTTTGTCCAACGGATCAAACAACAAATTGGAAACTGTTGCAGTCCCATACATACCGACAGTCAATCCGAGCAAAACAGAGCCTACTTTACTTGGGATATTGTTAAATTTACGGCTTAATTCACTCAACTTTAAAACTCCGCCGACAATCCATGTCGGTACAGATGCATTCAAAAATTGAAAAACACCTTCTTTAAATTTATTTTTATTGGTTTCCTTATTTTCACCCAACATGCCCAGTCCGACACCGCCTAAAACAGAAAAGCCGGACAAAGCAACCATATCCTGCAAATCATACCTTAATTTTAAAGGATTTGATACCTTTTGTTTTCTCATCATATAAGCAACAGGAACTAAAGTACCCAAAACAGCACCGGCACATGCCTTATACTTGTCCCTTGAAGTAACCTCTCTTTCGTACGCACTACTCCTGTGACGGCGATTTTGGAAAGAACTTTGAGGTAAATAGAATTTAGTTTTGTCACCCAATATACTGCTTATCATTTGTAAATCTCTAAAAATCTTATTATAAAAATTATATATCAAAAAGGATATACAATCATTAATATTAAGTAATATTTAGAACAGATTTTAGCCAAATACTTGATTTTTATAATTTTAATGGTATTATACACTTGTCAGAAGTTATACAAATGAATATTTTTCCAAAAGGCCTTAACCGGCTTGTTGTTTGGTATATTCATTATTCATACAAAAGGTTACAAACCATTAAAGTAAATCTTAGAAAACAAATTAAGAAAGGTAAAAAATCAATGGAAAACAATGAAGAATTAAAAGCTGAAGTAACAGAAGAAACTTCAACAGAAGCATCAGCAGAAGCTGTTGAAACTGCAGAAGTTCCTGCTGCTGAAACAGAAGAAAAACCGGCTAAATCAAGACGCGGCCGCGGCAAAAAACAAAAAATCGAAACAGTTGCGGAAGAAAAACCTCAATCCGAATGGACTGAAAATGTAGTTCAAATCAGCCGTGTAACAAAAGTTGTAAAGGGTGGTAAAAAATTATCATTCAGAGCAATTGTTATTGTAGGTAACAAAAAAGGTCAGGTTGGCGTTGGATGTGCAAAAGCATCCGAAGTTATTATTGCAATTCAAAAAGCAATTGCTGACGGCAGAAAGAATGTTATTACAGTTCCTATTTTCAAAACAACCATTCCTCACCCAATCCAAGGAAAATCAGGTGCGGGCGCTGTTGTTTTAAGACCTGCTTCACAAGGTACAGGTATCATTGCCGGTGGTGCAGTTCGTTCAGTTTTGGAACTTGCAGGTATTGAAAACATCTTAGCTAAATCATTGGGTTCTAAAGCTCCTTTAAATGCTGCTAATGCAACACTTAATGCTTTAAAATCACTCAGAACATTTGGTGAAATGGCTCAAAAACGCGGTCTTTCAATGGCTGAATTTTTGAACTAATTAATTAATCGGAAAAATATATAAGGAAATAAAAAAATGGCAAATAAAAAATCAGAAAATATTCAAATCAAACTCGTAAGAAGTTTAATCGGTGCTTCCGAAAAACAGATTAGAGTTGTTAAAGGTTTAGGATTAACCAAAAAAGATCAGGTTGTAGAACATGCAGCCACTCCTACAATTATGGGTATGGTAAATAAAGTTTCTCACCTGCTTGAAATTGTAAAATAGTTAAATACTCATCAGGTTTATCCTGATAAAACAGAAAGAAGGAATAAAAAATGGCAAATATAACATTAGAAGATTTAAGACCTGCACAAGGTGCTACCTCTAAAATTAAAAGAGTTGGCAGAGGTCGTTCATCAGGCAGAGGAAAAACATCTTGCCGCGGTCATAACGGTGAAGGTCAAAGATCCGGAAATTCTCAAAAAAGAGGTTTTGAAGGCGGACAGATGCCTGCATACAGAAGATTACCAAAATTAAAAGGATTTATGGTATATTCTAAAACTAATTATGCTCAAATCAACGTAGGCAGAATTGATGCATTAGGTTTAAAAGAAATTTCATTAGAAGCATTAAAAGAAAAAATGACAATACATCCATCATGTGTTGGTTTAAGAGTATTGGGTAACGGAGAAATTAAAAAAGCTGTAACTGTTAAAGCAGCTTATGTTACTCCTTCAGCAAAAGAAAAAATTGAAGCCGCAGGCGGAAAGGTTGAAGTAGCATAATGGCGAATGAATTAAAAGCACCTACTACAGAAGATCTGATGTCAATGTGGAATGCATCGGGATTAAAACAAAAAATCCTGTTCACATTGTTGATGATTGCTGTATGGAGATTTGGTATTCAAATTCCTTTATTTGGTATTAACAATCAAGTCTTTTCAAGTATAGCATCAGGAAACAACATCATTGGCTTTTTGGATCTATTTTCAGGTGGTGCATTAGGTAAAGTTTCGATATTGGCATTGGGTATCGGACCGTTTATCACATCTTCAATTATCGTTCAGCTTGTTTCTGTTGTTATTCCTGCATTGGAAAAATTACAGAAAGAAGAAGGAGAAGAGGGCAGACGTAAATTATCACAATACACAAGAATATTTACGGTAATACTTGCGATATTTCAAGGGTTCATTTTTATGCTGTTCTTACATCATTTACCTGGTGCAGTAGTTCCAAATGTTAACCATGTTGCGTTCTACTTAAATTCAGTCTGCATACTTACTGCCGGTGCAGTACTGGTTATGTGGATTTCTGAATTGATAACAGAAAAAGGTATAGGAAACGGCGGCTCTTTGATAATTTTCTGCGGTATATTATCAGGTATTCCTGTTTATGCACAAAGAACTTATCAACTGGTTAAAGCTAGTCCTACAATGCAAATCGGATTATTAGCTTTACTTACAATTTTCTTCCTTGCAACAATTTTGATTGTTATAATGCAAGAAGCTGTAAGAAAAGTTATTATTGTTAATCCAAAACGTCAGATTGGTAATAAGGTGTACGGAGGTATGAATTCGTTTATACCTTTCAAATTAAATCCGGGCGGAGTTATGCCGATTATCTTTGCGATTGCAATTCTGTTGTTCCCGTCAACAATTCTTGCAATGGTTGGACAGGCTAATTTCAAATCCGCACAGTTAAAACACATTGTTATTAGCTTAAATCACTTTTTAAGTCCTGACGGAATACCATATTATTTAATATATGTAGGCTTAATTATTGCATTGACATTCTTCTATGCATCAATTATGCCGAATATGCAGCCAAAAGACATTGCAGATAACTTGAAAAAATACGGTTCATCTATTCCGGGTGTAAAACCCGGTCGTCCAACGGCTGAAGCTTTGGATAAAATTTTAACCAAAACAACATTTATCGGAGCTATCGGCTTAGGTATTATAGCACTTGTACCGTCTTTTGGAAGTTATGTTACCAAGATTGAAACCCTGCAGGGTATCGGTGCAACTTCACTAATCATCATGGTTGGTGTTGCACTTGATTTAATTAATCAGGTACGTTCACACCTTTTGGCAAGAAATTATGAATCATTCTTAAAAGAAGACTAATAATTTCTCATATATAAATAAAAAAACAACAAGGAATTGGAAAATATAATTCCTTGTTGTTTTTTACAAACCACTATTATAAAATATATAAAAAGGGGAAATTTATGAGTGATAACAGAATATATTTTGTAGATGTAACAAACAGAGATGGTGTGCAAACTTCAAGACTTGGTTTGGCAAAGTTACAAAAAACAATAATAAACCTTATGCTTGACAGTATGGGGATAACTCAGTCAGAATTCGGGTTTCCGACAACAAAACACGAACTAAATTACTTAAACGGCAACCTTGAACTTGTAAAAAGAGGGGCTATTAAAACTACAAAATTGTCAGGCTGGATGAGAGGAATTTCAGAAGATGTAGAATTATCATTCAAAAATGTTCCTGATTTACAGTATGTTAATCTTTCCCAATCAACATCAGAACAAATGATTAACGGCAAATATGGCGGTAAAAAAACACCGGATGATATAATCAGAATGACAAAAGAAGCCGTTGAATGTGCAGCTGACAAAGGTGCAAGAATTATCGGCGTAAATGCAGAAGACGCATCAAGAAGTAATATTGAATTTCTTATAAAATACGGCAGGGAAGCTAAAAAATCGGGAGCTCACCGCTTCAGATACTGCGATACATTAGGAGGAGAAGACCCGTTAACAACTTATGACAGAATTTACAGAATTGCAAAAGAAATTCAGATGCCGATTGAAATGCATTTTCATAATGACTTGGGAATGGCAGCAGCTTGCTCAATTATCGGTGCAAAGGCCGCAATTGATGCCGGAGTTGACGCATATATAAATACAGCAATAAACGGCATGGGTGAAAGAGCTGGAAACGCTGACCTTGTATCATGTCTTTTGGGCTGCTTAAAATCTACAGGTTTTAAAGGGAAATACAAGATTGATGAAAATATTCGTCTTGATAAGGCTTGGCAAATTGCAAAATACACAGCTTATGCTTTCGGAGTTCCGATACCGATAAATCAACCGGCAGTCGGGGATAACGCATTTGCGCATGAATCAGGTATTCACGCTGACGGAGCTTTAAAAGACAGAAGAAATTATGAACTATATGATTTTGAGGAATTAGGCAGAGGAGAACCTGAAATAATTGAAACCGGACGAATGATTACAACCGGTGAATATGGAGGTATTAAAGGGTTCAGAAACGTATATAACAATCTTGAATTAGAGTTTAAAGACGAACACGAAGCCAGAAACATTCTTGAACTTGTACGTTACGCAAACGTACATACTCAAAAACCACTAACAACAAGCGAACTTAAATTTATTTACTATTATCCAGACATTGCTGCAAAAGTAATGACAGTATCACCTTACTATGAACCTGAAGGAGCAATTAAAGAAAGAGTAGATGCTCAAAAACTAAACGGTACAGCAAACTTTTTATAATATTGACAATAATTCATCATAAGTTTGAATTTCTATAATTTCAGAATTAGGAAATAACTTTGACTTTTTAACATCTAAAGCAGTAGAATTCTCTTTGACTGCATAAACAGGAATTCTTCTTTTTAAACACTCATAAACAGGGGTAGAACCTAATGAGTTATACGGCATGGCAAGATAATCAAGGTTTGAGATATTTATACCATTTTCTGAATTTCGCGTAATCTTTGGGGCCTGTGAAAGTCCTAATAATATGCATGGCAAAAATGTCGGAGTAATATATTCCGAAGCCGATTTAGGATTTACAAGTTGAGGATAAATCTGATAATCAACAAATGCCGGAGAATGAGCACATGGAATTTTAAATTTTGAAGAAATATCATGTGAAATAATTGCTTCCACACCACCAACAGGATCAACCCCTAATCCGTTGCAATAATCCTCATTCTCTGATTCCGGTTCATCAAACAGACATACAATAGCAATAGCTTCACAACCTTTATCAATAAGTTTTTGAACCGCATCCTCAACAGCTGCTATATTTTTTACGCTGCCAACAGATATTCCGTCATCCGTAAGATAAAATTCAACTCCAACATCCTGTTTAGTAATTTCATATGCACAAATTTCAACGCCATAGACCGTTGAAACAGCATTTTGAGTATTTAAATGAATATTTAAAACATCCTGAGGTATAGCCTTATCATAAACAATTCCTATCTTATTGTTTTCAGACGGTAAAAGATTTATCTGACCTTTAAAAAAACTATCGAGGCTATACCCTTCAACATAAAGCATATTTTCGGTTATGCCTGAAAAACAACCCGCATTAACGACATTTGGGTTGACAATTATTTTATGTTTTTTTGCAAATTTTCTTGCATAACGAGAAGCATCACCGGCATAGCCGCCAATAGATGCCCCAACACCTGTCGGAACAATAAAAGCTCCTAATTTTTCACCATTATACGTCATTTACCTAATATAATCTCCATATCAACTTCTTTAAAATACTTTTCTATGCCTTTAATAATACCATCGGCAATCTTTTCCTGAAAATCTGAATTTATTAGTTTTGAATTTTCATCAGGATCAATCATAAATCCGACTTCTATAAGAACAGCCGGACATTCAGAATTACGAATAACTGCAAAACTACCGCCTTTAGCACCTCTGTTATTAAAACCAATCTCGCTGCTTAGCATTTTTGAAATAACTTTTGCAAGATATCTTGACTGTGAATAGAAATAATAAACTTCTGTACCTTTTGCCTCTTTGTCAGCCTGAGAATCAGCAAGTGCATTATTGTGAATACTTACAAACATTTGTGCATTATTTTCGTTTGTAAAATTAACTCTTTCTTGCAGACCAAGATATTTGTCATCTGCTCTGGTTAATAAAACTTCAGCCCCAAGCTTTTGCAATTTATTGCGGAGTTTTAATGCAATCGCAAGATTAACATCTTTTTCAGCATCACACAGACAACCGATTGCCCCCCGTTCACTTCCTCCATGCCCAGGATCAATAACAATTTTTAAGCCTTTTAAAGATGATTTATACTTGCGAATTTTTACAATTAATTCATTTTCGTCATTATAATAGGCACTATATCCAAAGTTTTTGCCTTTTTGAGAAATATTAAATTCATATTTGCCAAAATTATACAATTCATCAGACATATTGTATAAAACTAAATTATAACCATTCAAACCGCTTTCTGAAAGAACATAAGGAACCTTTTTATCAACAGTAAATTTATAATATCTGAAATCATCGTCTTCATAAGAAGATGTCGATTTTATTACACCCAAAACAAATTCTTTACTGTCTGAAATTTGAGTATTAGATTTACTTATCCAAGCTGTGTCATCCCGCCCCAGCCTTACTTTATAAAAATCACCATATTCCCCTATTGCCACAAGCTCAATATCTTTTTGTAAATGCTGCAAACGATTTAATCCCGCATCAACAGGAGATGACCTTAAAGGAACATTTTGAGAAGATGTTTTTATAATCTTTTCGGAACCATAATGAATAAATTTTCTTTCTTTTGCTGTTTTTACAGATTTTGCAGGACGAACTATTTTATAAACTTTTTTATCTGCTCCATTGTCAATAACAAATGAATTAACACCATAATCCAAATGAACAGTGTGTTTAAATCCGCCGCTTTGGTGAAGTATTACCGGCTGACCATTAATTTTTAAACTTTTACAAATTTGCTCATTGCCAATAAAAAAAGTTTTATCAGCATTTATAGTAACATTATCCTTCTTGGGATATACAATATCAAATGCAAAAACTCCCTCAGACATGTTTACAAAAATAACAAACAAAAATATTAAAATTATTCTGAACATGAAACAATTTTACAATATAATTTATAATTCGTAAATTTATTTAATAATTGTGATATTTTATACGCATTATGATAAAATTAAATAAATAAGAAAATTGAGGGATATATATGCGGAAGGAGAAAGCTGAAAATAAAAAAATGCGGCGCTGTAATACCGTAACAGGCATACTTGATATCCTTTATATCGTTGTAATTGTTATTTTGGTAATTCACCTTTTTGTTTTACAAATATTTGACCCTCACAGATACAGAGAACGCGGCAAAATGCAGCGTGCAAGCCATAACTTTGAACTTCGAGGCGACATATTTGACAGAAACGGTATTAAACTTGCAACAGACAGAATTTACTATAACATCTACGCAAGGCCTGTGGATTACAGCAAAAGGGAAAATCCTGAAAAACTTGCAAAACTTATTGCTCCTGTACTGAATATTCCGCAGCAAACACTCTATAAAAAATTATCGGATAAAAGCATAAAAGTCATTGCGATAAAGAAAAATGTTGACAGAGATACTGCCAAAAAACTTATGAAAATAATAGCAGACAACAATTTCAGATCTATATCGCTTGATAAGAAAGACGAAAGAGAATACCCTCAAGGCGTATTTGCTTCGCACGTATTAGGTTTTTATAACTTTGACGCAGGTGTTTCTGACGGGATAGAATACTCTGCAAAAGATAAACTTGAACATGTTGTAAAAGCAACAGGCTACCAGCAGACGCGTGACGGAAAAATTATATACAAATTTTCTACTGACCCGGTAGCTCCGACAATGACACCAAAAGGGCAGGATATTACGCTTACAATTGATGCTGCCATTCAGCACGTATGCGAAAAAGAATTATTTAAAGCAATAAGGGAAAAACAAGCACTTCGGGGTGCAGTAATCGTTATGGATCCTAAAACAGGTGAAATTCTTGCTTATGCCGTAGCACCGACCTATGATCCGAACCATTATCAAAAAGCAACTAATACACAAATAAAGAATTGGACACTTACGGATGTTTACCCGCCGGGTTCTACATTTAAAATCATAACAGTTACAAGTGCAATGGAACTTGGAAAAATCAATGAACATTCAATTATAAGAGATGAGGGCAAGCTTAAATTCGGCAACTATACAATTGAAAACTACGATTACAAACAAAGAGGAGCCCCGGGAAAAATAAATCTTGTATATTTATTTGAACACTCCAGTAACATCGGCTCTGTAAATGTCGGGTATTTAATGACCCACAGAGAATTTTACGATATGCTGAAAAAATTCGGTTACGGAGAAAAGTCCGGTATAGATTTGCCCGGTGAATCTTCAGGACTGCTGGCATCTCCAAAACATTGGGATAAGGGTATTCATATGACAATGTCATACGGATACGGAACTTCAGTTTCAATTATGCAAATGGTATCTGCTGTTTCAGCACTTGCAAATAACGGAGTCAGAGTTACTCCGCACGTCATTAAATATTCACCGGAAGAAGAAGCTGAAAAAGTAAGACGCATACCGACAATTTCACCTGAAACGGCAAGAATAATAACCAAACTGCTTGTTCAGAGTGTAAATAACGGGAAATCAGTAATAAAATCAGACAAATATAATATAGCTGCAAAAACAGGCACATCAAGAAAACCTCTTGAAAATGGCAGAGGATATTCAGGTCAAATGTACACTTCAACTATCGGTTATTTCCCTGCGGAAGATCCAAAAGTGCTTATATATGTAGTTATTGACAGTGCAAAAAAAGGTCCTGTATGGGGTAATACGATAGCAGGCCCGGTATTTCATGAGGTATCAGAGCAGGTTGCAAGAATACTTGACTTAAAACCTGACAAAATTCAGACTAAAAAATAATAAGGAGAAAATAATATGAAACTTGACGAACTTATAGAATATTTGAAGTATAAAGATTTAATCAACTTTAAAAATGTTGAAATCTCGGGTATTTCATATAACTCAAATACAACCAAAAAAGGCGATATATTTGTATGTTTAATAGGCGAACACACAGACGGTCATGAATACGCACAAAAAGCTATTGAATCGGGAGCAGTTGCGCTTCTAGTTGAACATAAAGTTGAAGGTGTAAATGTTCCTCAGGTACAGGTAGCATCTACTAAACATCAAATTGCAGATATTGCTGACAGATTTTATTCAAGCCCGTCAAAAGGGATTAATCTGATAGGTGTCACCGGAACAAACGGCAAGACAACGGTTACACACCTGATACAAAAAATATTGGAAGAAGATGGGAGAAAATGTGCACTTATAGGTACACTTGGATACAAATTATCTTCAACAAGCGAATATCGAAACGCAAAACACACTACACCTCAGGCACCTGAATTACAGGCTACATTGAGAATGATTAAGGATATTGAAAAAATCGACAATGTTGTAATGGAGGTAAGTTCACATGCTCTTGAACAGAACAGGGTTGGAGGATGTCGTTTTAACGGCGCAATTTTCACTAACCTTACTCAAGATCATTTGGACTACCACATAACAATGGAAAACTATTTTAAAGCAAAAGCCTTATTATTCCAAAGATTACAGGAAGGGAATTTTGCCGTAATAAATATTGATGATGAATACGGAGAAAGATTCTTAAATGAAGTTCCGGAAGGCGTTAAAAAACTCACATACGGGGTAAAAAATAAAGCGGATATAAGTGCTAAAAATATCAGTTTTTCGCCAAACGGAGCAGAATTTACACTCATTACAGATAAGGGTGAATACAATGTCAATCTCCACATGAACGGAATGTTCAGCGTATATAATGTTTTAGCAGCAATAAGTTCAACTATTGCAATGGGCATTGACATTGAACTTGCTCTTAAATCATTACAAAATGTTCACGGGGTAGCCGGAAGATTTGAAGTAGTCAACAAAAAACCGCTTGTAATTGTTGACTATGCACACACCCCTGACGGACTTGAAAATGTTTTGAAGACCGCAAGAGAAATAACCCCTAAAAACGGAAAACTTGTTTGCGTATTTGGGTGCGGAGGTGACAGAGATGCAACCAAACGTCCAAAGATGGGTGCAATAGCTCAAAAACTTGCAGACAGAATAATTATTACAAGTGATAACCCAAGAACTGAAGATCCGCAACAAATTATTACAGATATAATTGCAGGGCTGCAATCGGTATCACCTGATATAGTTACGGTTGAACCTGACAGAAAAGAAGCAATCGCTATGCTTAAAACAATTGCTAATAACAATGATGTTGTTGTTATTGCAGGAAAAGGGCACGAAGATTATCAGATACTTAAAGATAAAACAATTCATTTTGATGACAGAGAAGAAGCCAAAAAAGTATTTGCAGAAAGTGTTATATAAAATATGAAAACAAAACTGCTTGTAGAACAACATTTTCATGGGTGTTACGGAATTGATTTTAACAAAGCTTCCGTTGATGAAGTCTGCGCTGTAGCAGAAAAAATCAAAACCGAAGGAATTGGCGGAATATTCCCAACACTTGTTACAGACAGCGTTGAAAATATTAAAAGACAAATTAATGTCATAAAACATGCATCAGAAAAAAAAGTAAACGGCGCAAAGATTCTTGGAATACACCTTGAAGGAATATTTTTAAATCCTGAGAAGAAAGGGATTCATAACAGTAAACATTTCTTGCCGTTGACTGCGGATAACTTTAAACAAATAGAGGATGATTTTATTAAAATCGTCACACTTGCACCTGAATTGAATATTGACCTTATAGAATATCTGAATAAAAAAGGAATTAAAATTCAGGCAGGTCATTGTACTGCAGGAGAAATTAACACCTGCAGCGGAACAACTCACACATTTAACGCAATGAGTCCGATTTCACACAAAGGGAAATCGACAACACTCAGCGCTTTGGTAAATGACAATTTGTACTCGGAAATTATTGCAGACGGGGTACATGTTTGCGATGAAGCGTTGGAGCTGTTTTTTAAATCAAAGCCTGAAAATAAAGTTATACTTATTTCAGATTGTCTGCCATGCACACATTCAGAAATTAAAGAATTTACATTTGCGGATGAAAAAATTTATTTTGACGGAGAAAAAGCAACCTCTAAAGAGGGAACACTTGCCGGCAGTACAAAATTATTACCGGATATTATAAAAATACTCGCTCAAAAAAATATGTTCAAAGAACAGTTTATAATAAATCCGTATAACTACCACAATATTGATCTAAACGGTTCAATTGAGTGGGATGGAAATTACAATATAATTAAAATATTTAATTAATACATACTTTTCAACAAACCAAAATTGTAGTATAATCAAGTAAAGAATATCAAGGAGAGACTTCGGTGGGTTATAAAATATTATCAAAAAAGGAAATTTGCCCTAATCAATATGAAATAACAATAGACGCACCATATGTTGTGCGTAATGCAAAAGCGGGACAATTTATCATATTCAGAGCAGAACAAGACGGAGAAAGAGTACCTTTAACCATTGCAGACTACGATAAAGAAAAAGGACATTTAACTCTTGTATTTATGGCTGTAGGATATTCTACCAAAAAACTTGCAGCATTAAATGAAGGTGATGAAATAGTTGATTTGGTCGGGCCTTTAGGAAAACCGACAGACATTAAAAATTATGGTACGGCTGTTTGTGTAGCAGGCGGATACGGTGCTGCACCATGTTATCTTATTTCAAAAGCCCTGAAAGAAGCAGGAAACAAAGTTTATATGATTTCCGGAGCAAGAACAAAAGATTTACTGTTCTGGGAAGACAAAATGAAGCAAGCATGCACACAGCTATATTTAACAACAGATGACGGTTCATACGGTATTAAAGGCTTTGGCACAACCGTATTAAAAGATATTATTGAAAGAGAAAAAGTTGATTATGTAATTGCAGTAGGCCCGATGCCAATGATGAGAGCAGTTGCAGAATTAACAAAAGATAAAGGAATCTATACAGAAGCAAGTATGAATCCGATAATGGTTGACGGAACAGGAATGTGTGGAGCATGCAGAGTTACTGTTGGCGGTGAAACAAAATTTGCGTGTGTTGACGGACCGGATTTTAATGCTCACGAAATAGATTTTGATGAAGTTATTAATAGAACAAAAATTTATAAAGATCAGGAACGAAAGAGAGACGAAAACTGCAATCTGCTTAAACAGGCTGCAAAACTATAGGAGAAGAAAATGGCTACTAACAATAAACTGCAAAGCTGTCCTTTACTTAGTATAAATACCGGAATTGAAATGGTCTGCGTACAAAACAAATGTTCTTGGTATGTACCAAATGTAAAAAAATGTGCTATCTATTTACTTGCATATAATGCTCTTTTAGATGCAAATCAAAAACAAAAAGCTGCAAAATAGTTTTTTGTAATAAAAGCATTATAATGTATTATATAGACTATGGGGATTGGTATGTTTAAAATAGCATTATGTGTAAAACAAGTTCCTGACACAACAGATATTAAATGGACAGAAAATAATACTATTCAGCGAGAAGGGGTAGAAAGCGTTATAAATCCGTATGATATTTACGGATGTGAATTTGCTCTGAAAATAAAAGAGCAATTAAATGATACTGAAATAACTGTTTTTACAATGGGGCCAAATCAGGCTCAGGATATGCTAAAAAAACTCATTGCACTTGGCTGTGATAAAGGGGTGTTGATTTCTGATAAAAAATTTGCGGGTGCAGATACTTATGCAACAGGAAAAACGATTTCTTCAGCAATAAAAACAGTTCTTCCTGATTTTGATTTAATAGTTTGCGGTCAGTTTGCGGTTGACGGAGATACAGCCCAAACCGGTCCTTGTATAGCGGAATTTTTAAATATCCCGCAAGTTACATACGTAAAAGATTTTTCTGAAATTGATAAAAAATCAGTTACACTGACAAGAGAACTTGAAGACGGGATTGAAACCGTAAAAACAACATTTCCGGCACTTATTTGTGTATTACAGGATGATTTTGAACCGCGAAGAGCAACCATTAACGGAATTAAACATGCTCAAAATCAACAAATTAAAACTTGTAATATGGAAGACTTAAATTTAGCACCCGAACAAGTCGGTCTTAAAGGCTCACCAACATATGTAAGCAAGGCCTTCAGAAATCAATCCGCACACAACGCACAAAAATTTGAATTAAATCTTCAGGACAGTATAAATTTATTAAAAGAAAAAATAGCAAATGCAGGAGGCAAAGATGCCTAATCAAGATAATTCCGGAATAATGATATATGCTCAAATTACAAATGAAAACTACATTCATACTGTATTCTATGAATTACTTGATAAAGCTCATGAATTATCGCAGAAATTGGGTAATGTCGAGATTAGTGCCGTAATATTTGCACCGGAATCTAAACTTGAAGAATATAAAGAATCTTTTAGAAATATGGGAGTAAACAGAGTCTATTATTTTGACAATCCAAAACTTGAGAATTATTCAAGCATATACTATTCAAAATTACTACAAGAGCTGGTGAAAGAAGTAAAACCTGAAATTTTACTAATCGGAGCAACAACCCAAGGCAGAGATTTAGCACCAAGAGTATCAGCAGGGCTACACACCGGCTTAACGGCAGACTGCATAAACCTTGATATAAA
Source organism: uncultured bacterium (assembly GCA_902788345.1). Taxonomy (GTDB): domain Bacteria; phylum Cyanobacteriota; class Vampirovibrionia; order Gastranaerophilales; family Gastranaerophilaceae; genus Zag111. The sequence goes on from CADAJP010000001.1 coordinate 313,182, forward strand.
TGAAAAAGGACAACTTGCCGCAACAAGACCAACCTTTGGCGGACAGCTTATGGCGACTATATTGTGCAAGAACTATCCGCAAATGGCAACAGTTCGCCCGAATGTATTTAAAGTTCATTCAGTAAACTATGAAACAAATACAGAATTTATCAAAAAAGATACTTCAATTATAGAAAACTTATATAATCCGGTTGAAATAAAAGAATTCAAAAAAACAACCCAAACACTTATTAACGATCTTGATAATGCTGAAATAATTGTTGCCGGCGGAATGGGTTTAAAAAACGAAAAAGGTTTTGAACTTTTAAAAGAATTTGCGGACAAAATAGGAGGCAGTGTCGGAGCAACAAGACCGGCTGTCGAAAGCGGACTTGCACCGCACTCAATACAAATAGGACAAACAGGGAAAACAGTTCGACCGAAAGTTTATATTGCATGCGGAATTTCAGGCGCTATACAGCATACTGTCGGAATGGAAAATTCTGAATATATAATTGCAATAAACAATGATGCAGATGCACCTATATTTGATATTGCAGACTGCGGAATTGTCGGGGATGTATTTGAAATACTGCCTGAATACATGAAAAACTAAACTTGCGGATTATCATGTCTGAACTGTTTGATTTTTATATATAATTCGCCTTTTGTCATTCTTTGGAATTTTTCGATAACTTTTCTGAAATGATCTTTTTCAGTAATCGGAACAGATAATCCTTCACGTTCTGCTTTTAATACATGAGAAATTTTACCGCCTTTTTGAACTTTTTCATAATTCAGCGTAAATTCGTCATAGCCAAAATCATTAAAAACTTTTGCAACTTTTTTATCAAAAATATTTGCACGCCAAGGTCTGTATTCAACACCTTTATAATAGTTATGAGCGGCTTTTATAAATGATTCGGAAACACTAATCCCAAAAGCCGGATTTGAGTGATTCACATTAAAATTTGTTTGCATATATACTTCTCCTTTATATAATTTAAAATACCTAAAAAAATTTTTTGCTATATAATATAAAAGTACATGTTAGGGGGATCCACCCCATGCGTGAGCCGGTGTGAAGTGCCGGAGTCGTCTCGTTAAATAACGAGACGAACAGGGAACGAAACATTATATGACCGCCGTTGTGACTGAAACGGGAGTGAAAGGAACGAAGCAATCTTTGATTGCACAGGCGGAAAAAGATAAATATTTGTGTAAATGTTGTCGCACAAATATTCGGCAAAGCAAAAAGGATAAGGAAGGAAAACTGAATATGGAAAAGAACAACGAAACTTTGTCGATTTTAAGACATTCGACATCTCACATTATGGCACAAGCTGTTCAAAGTTTATTCCCGTCTGCAAAACTGGCAATCGGGCCGTCAACTGCTGACGGATTTTACTATGACTTTGATTTAACAGACGGTCATGCATTCACGCAGGAAGATTTAGACAAAATTGAAGAAAAAATGAAAGAAATTGTTAAACAAAATCTTACATTTGAAAGATATGAAATTCCTGATGTTCAGGCTCAGATTGATGAATTTAAAGCTCAGGGCGAGATTTACAAAGCTGAATTATTAGAAGAACACCGCAACGACAACCCTACTTTGTATATTACAAAAGATAAAGACGGAAACGCTTTATTTAATGATCTTTGTGCAGGTCCTCACTTGCCTAATACTTCATATATCAAAGCAAATGCTTTTAAATTATTAAAAGTTGCAGGTGCATACTGGAGAGGTAATGAAAAAAATAAAATGCTTCAAAGAATTTATGCAACTGCATACTGGAATAAAGAAGATTTGCAAGCATATTTGACATTCTTGGAAGAAGCTGAAAAGCGCGACCACAGAAAACTCGGAAAACAATTAGACTTATTCTCAACCCGTGAAGAAATGGGCGGAGGTCTTGTTTTGTGGCATCCGAATTTAGCATGTGTTCGTGAACAAATTGAAAACTACTGGAGAGAAGAACACAGAAAAAGAGGCTATGTAATTGTCAATACACCTCAAATTGCGAAATCAACTCTTTGGGAAATTTCAGGTCATATGGATCACTACAAAGAAAATATGTTCTTTATTCAAAAAGATGAGGATAGTGATGATCAATATGTTGTTAAACCAATGAATTGTCCGTTCCATATTTTGATTTATCAGGCAAATCGCTATTCATACCGTTCATTGCCGTTAAGAATGGCAGAACTTGGAACAGTTTACCGTAAAGAAAAATCAGGTGCATTGTCAGGCTTAACACGTGTTCAGGGATTTACACAGGATGATGCTCATATCTTCTGCACACCGGAACAATTAGTTGATGAAATCAACGGAATTATAGATTTTGTTGCAGATACAATGGCAATATTTAATATGGGATTTGAAGTTGAATTATCAACTCGTCCTGAAAGTTTTGTCGGAGAAATTGAGAACTGGAACAAAGCTGAAGCCGGATTAAAAGAAGCAATGGAAAGACGCGGAATGAAATATGACATCAACGAAGGTGACGGCGCATTCTACGGCCCAAAAATCGACTTCAAAGTTAAAGATGCAATTGGCAGAACATGGCAGTGTGCTACAATTCAGCTAGATTTTAACTTACCGGCAAGATTTGATATTAAATATCAGGACAAAGACGGTCAATTAAAAACTCCGTTAATGCTTCACAGGGTAATATTCGGGTCAATGGAAAGATTCCATGGAATCCTGATCGAACACTACGCAGGTGCATTCCCAACATGGCTTGCTCCAACTCAGGTTAATGTTGTTCCGATTTCAAACGAAAAACATACTGATTATGCAGAAAAAGTTTACAAAAAAATGCGTGAGGCTGGTATCAGAGCAACACTTGATGACCGTTCCGAATCAATGAACTACAAAATAAGAGAATCCTTGCAGGATAAGAAAATCCCATATGTTTGTGTAGTTGGCGATAGAGAAGCACAAGACGGAACTGTTGCTGTAAGAGCAAGAGGAATCGGTCAAATCGGCACATTCTCTGTTGACGAATTCATTGAAAAAATAGAAAATGAAATCAAAACACGAGCTAATCAGTCATTTGCAAAAAAAGACGAATAGTTTTTCAAATAACAAATTTAATTGCCCTCTCTCATAATATATGAAAGAGGGCTATTTTTTATTTTAAATAATTGCATAAAAAGAAGATAAAATGGTATAATATTGTTATGAAAGCGGTTATTTTAGGAAAAGGTTTGATGCTCGCAAACCTGATTTTAGGAGTTCAGGACGCAGGGGCTGAAATTGTCGGTGTTTTTAGATATGAAGACACTAAAAGAAATTTAATCAAAGGTATTATTGAAGATTGTTTTATTCCTGCACCTGAAGTAACACTAATAAAAAATCTCAAACTTCATCAAATTCGAATGAAATCCGCAAACTCTGAAGAATTTCAAAAACTAATGATTAAATTGAATGTTGATTTAATTATTGTCGGAACATGGAAAGAAAAAATTTGTGCTAAAACATACAACATTCCAAGGCTTGCGACAGTAAATGTTCACCCGTCATTATTACCGCAATACAGAGGTCCAAACCCATATATGCAAACCATTCTGCACGGCGAAAAATATTCAGGAATAACCATTCACCTGATGAACGACAGTTACGATTCAGGTGCAATACTAAAGCAAGAAAAAGTCCCTATTTTAGACAATGACACATCTAAAGAATTAAGGCAAAGGACAGTCAGAAGCGCAAGAAGTTTGATAGCAGAATTTATTACTGACCTTAATGAAAAAATTTTAACGCCGGTAAATCAAAATGAAAAATACGCAACATACTTTCCGCATATCAGAGGCGAAGAAATGATGCTTGATTTTGAAGTGCAAACTTCAGAGCAAATTTCCCGGACAATAAGAGCTTTGCATCCGTTTTTGCCTTGCTATATCACACACGAAAATGTATTTTTTATAGCTGATCCGTACAATTTTAAAATTCTTGAAGAATCCTATCCTGATGCGATTGCCGGTACTATAATTAATAAAAATCCGGAGCAGGAATCAATTACCGTTGTATGTAAAGACCATAAAGCTATAAAGTTTTCTAAACTTAAACTATACAAACATAAATTTGTAAAAAAATACATTGAAAAAAAAGTAGAAGTTACGCAACAGATTATGCAATAATACTAATATGAACGAAACACTAAAAGAAACACTAAAAATGCTGCCGTCACTCCCGGGATGTTATTTATACCACGACAAAGAGGGAGAAATTATTTATGTCGGAAAAGCAAAAAATCTTAAAAGACGCGTTAAATCATACTTTAACAGAAAACATCACGACAGTGTTAAAGTAAATGTTCTTGTATCTCAAATAGAAAAACTTGAATACATTATTACAAATTCTGAAGTAGAAGCACTAATCCTAGAGAGTCACTTAATCAAAAAACACAAACCCAAATATAATATTTTACTTAAAGATGACAAAAAATACCCTTATTTTTTAATTACGGATGAGGATTTTCCAAGGATACAAATAGTCAGAAAAAGGAACATAAATAAACTAAAAGGAAGATACTACGGGCCTTATACAAACATTGGAGCAATGCACTCCACTTTGGATTTTTTAAAAAAAATATTTCCTCTAAAACAATGTAAAACCCCGAGATTCAAATCCCGTCCATGTTTGTATTACTCAATAGGCAAATGTCTTGCACCTTGTCAGGGACTTGTTACAAGTGAAGAATATAAAGCTGTTGTTCATCAGGCAGAATTATTTTTATCAGGGAAACAATCCGAACTGTTAAAACAACTTATGGAGCAAATTCAAAAATACTCTGATTCGGAGCAGTTTGAAAAAGCAGCAAGATTGCGTGACAGTTATCTTGACCTGAAAAAAACTCTTGAAAAACAAAAAGTAGTATACGAAAATACAAAACTAAATGAAGATGTAATTTCTTTGGCACACGAGGACGGTATTCTGGTCATTGTAATAATGATGATAAGAGAAGGCAGATTGATTGATAAAAAAGATTTTACTTTTGAGGTTGAAGAAGAAGATAAAATCGAATATTTTGAAACATTTTTCAAAGATTACTACAACACTCTTTCCCTTGAATTTCCGGATAAAATTGTATCAGATGCTCTTGAACAGATTGGTCAAAAATCACTTTATGAGGAATGGCTGCACATTATTTCAGGCAAAAATGTAAAAATAAGCTATGGTAAATCCGCTCAAGGTAAAGAGCTTCAAAAACTTGCGGATAAAAATGCCCAAGTGATATTAAACAATGCAAAATTATCCAAAATGTCGAAAATTAATGAAGATTTTAACCTTATCGGCTCATACCTTAAAGAAAAACTGCACCTCAATAATTTTCCATACAGAATGGAGTGTTACGACATATCACACATACAGGGTACAAATACTGTCGCATCAATGGTTACATTCATCAACGGTTTAAGTAAGAAATCCGAATACAAAAAATTTAAAATAAAATCAGCAGAAGGCAAACCTGACGACTTTTTGTCAATGAAAGAGGTCTTAACCCGCAGGTTATCACATTTAGGTGAAAAAGGCTGGGATAAGCCTGATTTAATCATCATTGACGGCGGTAAAGGACAGCTTTCAAGTGTTATGCAAATTGTTGGAGAAATGGGAATAGAAGGAATAGATTTTGTCAGCCTTGCCAAAAGGGAAGAAGAAGTCTTTTTGCCAAACAAATCAGATTCCATATTACTTCCAAGAGAATCAAGTGCTTTATTTTTAATCCAAAGAATAAGAGATGAGGCACACAGATTTGCCATAACTTTCCACCGCAAACTCCGAGGCAAAAGTGCATTAAAAGAATAAATTACAGTAAGTTTTATTTTTTAGTGGTTTATAATATGATATAGCAGCGGTAAATATAAACTTCATCCCCTCGCCCTATTGGGGAGAGGGTAGGGTGGGATAAAAGAAAAAAAGGTTGGGGTTTAGCCCGACACATATTTTTTAGGTTTTGTCGGGTTGAAACCCGACCTATAAACTTTCCACAGAAAATTACGCAATGAAAAAGCTATTAAAAGTAAATAAGATATTCCGACATTCCCCGCAGATAAAATCAGAATATTATCTAACCGGATAATATACAGAAAGTATGTAATTGTTATAAATATATTTTGCAAAATATACCATAGCAGGAAGGATTTAATAACTATTTAAGCCTTCTTTGAACCCAGTCTTCAAGCACTCTCAATGGCGCTCTTGTTATAGCTAATGCCCATTTGGTAATATTTTTTGTAATAACAGAGCCGGCTCCTACATTTGCACCTTCTTCAACTGTTACAGGCGCAACCAAAACAGTATTTGAACCGATTTTTACATCATCTTTCAAGACAGTCTTTGATTTTGTTTTACTTATCGGATCATAATTTGCAGTGATAGTACCGGCACCGATATTAACCCTTTCTCCAAGTTCAGCATCACCAATGTAAGAAAGATGTCCAACATTTGTATTTGAAGAAATTTTTGCTTTTTTAACTTCAACAAAGTTGCCGACTTTAACATTATCACAGACTTCAACACCGCCCCTTAAATGAGCGCATGGACCGATTTTACAATTTTTACCTATTGTATTTTTACCCTCAATATAAGTTGCAGGATAAATAATTGTGTCCTGACCAATTAGAGTATCCTCGCTTATCCATGTAGAATCAGGATCAACGATAGTAACACCTTGCGCCATATATTTTTCAAGATTTCTTGCGTTCATTATTTTCGTTGCAGTTGAAAGATTTGAACGAGAATTAATACCGTAAATTTCGTCACTATCTTCTAATATATAAGCATTTACATTTAGTTTTTGTTCTTTACCCCAAGAAATAATATCAGTCAGATAATATTCGCCCTGTGCATTATTAGTTTTTAACTGAGAAAAAGCATTTTTAATCTTGCCCCAATTTAAGCAATAAATACCTGCGTTAACTTCTTTTACGGCTTTTTGTTCAGCAGTTGCATCTTTTTCTTCAACGATACATTTTAAGGAGTTATCGCTTTCTCTGATAATTCTGCCATAATTGGCAGGATTATCAAAAATCGTACTCATTACCGTTAAATCAGAATTTGAATTACTATGAAACTCAATAAATTCCCTTAAAGTTTCTTCTTTTATTAAAGGAGTATCGCCGCATAAAATCAAAACAAGACCTTCAAAATTTTCCAAATACGGACAAACCATTGAAACCGCATGACCTGTACCAAGTTGGGGTGTTTGCAACACTGTTTTGGCATTATCATAATTATCATTGACAAATTTTTCAACCTTTTCGCTCTGATGTCCGACAATTACAAATTCCTCATTTGCAATTGTTTTGACATTATCCAAAACATATCCAAGCAAAGATTTTCCCATAATTTCATGCAAAACCTTTGGGGTTGATTCGGATTTCATTCTTGTTCCTTTTCCTGCAGCCAGAATTACAGCCTTTATATCCATTTTTTACTCCTTTTTATTAAAATAAACTTTGTTGCTCTAAATTTAAAGATTTATATCCAAGATGCCTGTATGCCTCCGGTGTTGCCTTTCTGCCTCTTGGAGTTCTTTGTATCAATCCGCATTGCAAAAGATAAGGTTCACATACATCTTCTAATGTTCTTGAATCTTCACCCAATGCCGCCGCTATTGTTTCTAACCCGACAGGCCCGCCATCAAATTTTTCTATTATCAGGTTTAACAAATTTCTGTCAGTACTGTCTAAACCGAATTCATCAATATGCAACAAATCTAATGCTTCATTTGAAATATCGGCATTTATTTTACCGTCATATTTAACAATAGCATAATCGCTTACACGCTTAATTAAACGGTTAGCAATACGAGGAGTTCCTCTTGAACGTCTTGCAATCGCATAACAAGCATCATTGTCAATATCGACTTCAAGCAAATCTGCAGTCCTTTTTATAACTTTTGCAAGTTCTTCATAAGTATAAAACTGCAATCTGTGAATTATGCCAAATCTGTCACGCAACGGGCCTGAAAGTTCTCCTGCTTTGGTGGTTGCACCGATTAAAGTAAACTTTGGCAGAGTAACCCTCAAAGTTTTTACCGTTTGAGATTTGCCTGTTGTCATATCAAGATAAAAATCTTCCATAGCCGGATATAATATTTCTTCCGCAACCTTATTCAGTCTGTGAATTTCATCAATAAATAAAATTTGCCCTTCCTCTAATGACATCAAAATCCCGATTATATCTCTGGGTCTTTCCAGCGCAGGAGCGGAAGTAATTTTAACAGCAACACCCATTTCGTTCCCAATAACTCCGGCAAGAGTAGTTTTACCTAACCCGGGAGGCCCGTAAAAGAGCAAATGATCTAATGTTTTACCTCGTTTTTTTGAGGCTTCTATTGTAATTTTTAAAGTATCCAGCAGGGCGGACTGACCAATGTATGAATCAAAAGTCTGAGGTCTGATACTGTTTTCAAAAGCCCTGTCAGACTCTTTTATCACTTCAGGCTTGGTCACAGGATTTTTTACATCGTCCTTTTTAGCAACAAAATCATTATCATCTGCTATAATACTCAAAATTTGCTCCCCTTTTTATACATAATAACATAATTTAAAAGTAAATGTAAAAATTATATAAAAATGTAAGAAAAAAAAATTATTAATGGTAATATTATAAGGTAGTTTTAAGGAGAGACACAAATTATGTGCGGAATAGTAGGATATGTAGGACACAGTCCTGTTTTGGATATATTATTAGACGGCTTGGAGCAGTTAGAATATAGAGGATACGATTCTTCCGGGATTGCTGTTAAATGTGACAATTCAATAAAAGTATATAAAGCAGTCGGGAAACTTAAAAATTTAAGAGAAGAACTCAGTCCGCATGCTTACGAAATATCTAAATCAACAATGGGTATAGGGCATATAAGATGGGCGACCCACGGTGCTCCTACTGTTGTTAATGCACATCCGCACACTTGTAACTGCGGAAACCTTGTGGTTGTTCACAACGGCATCATTGAAAACTATAAAGAACTAAAAGCAAAACTTGAAAAAGAAGGTTGTGTATTCCGCTCTCAAACGGATACCGAAACAGTTGCACATCTTGTAGCTTTAAAATACGCTCAAGCTAAAGATTTAACAAAAGCGGTCGAACTTGCTACAAAAGAAATTGAAGGTGCTTATGCTCTTGAAATAATGCACAACGATGAACCTGAAAAACTTGTCATTACAAAAAGGAACGCACCGCTTATTATCGGTATCGGTAACAACGAATATTATGCAGCTTCTGATGTTCCTGCATTTATAAAACACACAAATAAGGCTGTATATCTTTCAGATAATCAAATTGCAACAATTACTCCTGACAGTCTGAAAATACAGGACGAAAACGGCAAAGAAATCTCACCGAAAATTGAAGTTTTGCCGTGGGAACCTGTTGCATTAAGCAAAATGGGATATAAACATTTTATGCTGAAAGAAATACACGAACAGCCTGATGTTATAAGAAATATTATGGTCGGGAAACTACATACTTCTGATTCTCCGATTGAGCTTAATGAAGTAAAAATCACAAAAGAAGATCTTAAAAACCTTAACAGAATACAGGTAATTGCCTGCGGAACATCTTTACACGCCGCAATGATAGGTAAATACTTAATTGAAGATTTATGTGGTATTCCTGTTGATGTAGAAGCTTCAAGCGAATACATTTACAGAAAAACAGTAACTGATGAACATACACTTGTTATCGGAGTATCTCAATCAGGAGAAACAGCAGATACACTGACAGCAATTAAGCAAGCAAAAGCAAAAGGTTCACACATACTTATTATTACAAACAGACCGGACAGTGCAATGGCAAGAGAAGCTGACAGTTTACTATCCGTAAATGCCGGAATTGAGGTTTCTGTAGCTGCAACTAAATCGTATATTGCACAGTTAAGTTCTTTCTATTTACTTGCACTTTATATGGCAGAAATAAAAAATTCCGCACCTGCTGAAGTTCTGAAAAAATTAAAATCCGAAATGCTTTTATTACCGCAAAAAATAGAACAAATACTTTCACACAAGGAAATAATACAAACCTGTGCCAGAAAATATTCCGGAACAAGAGATTTTATCTACATTGCAAGAGGAATAAATTATCCGACTGCACTTGAAGGAGCATTAAAACTTAAAGAAATCAGCTACATAAATGCAACAGGCTATCCTGCCGGAGAACTTAAACACGGTCCTATAGCAATGCTTGATGAAACAATGCCTGTTTTATCAATCCTTATGAAAGGTTCAGTTTACGAAAAGATTTTATCAAACAGTGAAGAAGCACGTGCAAGAAATGCCAGAATGATTGCAATGACTAATTCAACCGATAAAAAACTTGATGATTTATTTGATTACATTATTAGGGTTCCTGAAGTTGACGAAATGTTTTCACCAATTATTGCAATTGTACCGCTTCAGTTAATCGCATATTATATTGCAGAATTTTTGGGTAAAGACGTAGATCAGCCAAGAAATCTTGCAAAATCAGTTACGGTTGAGTAGGTAATTGTATATGCCAAACGAAATACGTACAGATATAACTGTTTTAGACAAAAACACTCAAAACATTGAACAAAAGCTGCAACAGGTTTTTAAGGGCGAAATTATACGTTGGGCAGTCGTTTGCGCAGATAACAGCAAAATAAAAGTCTGCTGTTCATATAAAAAATAAAAAAGAAAAAGGGGATTATTCCCCTTTATACAGTTGTGGTTTTATAAATAAGGTGAAGTGTTAGGTAATCCTAACATTCATGCTAAAAATTTTTATTATTTCGAGTCTTTACTATTTCTGTACCCTATACCTGCACGATACCCTGAAACCGAATACAATAAAGGCAAAGACGGTTCAATCCATTTTAAACCCGAAAGCAGTGAAACTGTAGCAATATCATCAGTATGAAGCCCTAAATCTAACAATTCAGGAGTTCTTACATCATTTGATTTTTCATTAACAAGTGGATTTATAAGTTTTTTACCGATATAATTTGCGATAAAACTGCCCCCTATAACACCTGTAAGCAATATACCCGTTACCATACCAACACATCGTGCAGCTTTTGACTTAATATTAGCTTTTTCTAACAAGCCAAGAGCAACTCCTGCACCGATATTACACAAGAATATATTTGCAAGGTACTGGTAAGCACCCTCTTTTAGTTTATTTGGAACTTTTTTCTTCCATTTGTCATCCGTAAATTTATCACCGGCAATACCACCGGCAATACCTCCGACAACAGGGATTGCACCATAAACAGAAAGCCAGCCTATTTCCCTGAAAATATCTTTTGAAGTAATATTATCAGGCGGCGGAATTAACTCCTGAGCAACCTTTTTTGTTTTATCATTTCCAAAAAGAACATTAATTTCTTTTAAAGATAAAATATTTTCTTTTGATTTTTCTAAAATTCCGGCAATTTTTTTACCAACTGAATTATTATTCAAGAAATCATCAACAACTTTACTATTTAAAGATTTTATTTGATTAACAGTTAATGTGGGTTTTCTGCCGGTAACAAATGCTGCAATTTTAGGAGCATTAATAGCTGACAAAGCCGTAGCCAAAAGCGTTAAACCAAGCTGAATACCCGTTTTTTTTCTTTCGTCTTTTGGGGTTTGCATCATAGAATTTGCAAATATTGCAGCTGAACCAACACCAAGAACCGCCGGTACACTTTTATTAATTTTAGCTGTTAATAACGGTTGATCTAAATACTTTCCTATTGCACTTATACGGGGCATTATTTTTCACTTTCTTCTATGTATAAATCTAATATCTTTTTATGAGTTTTAAAAAATTTTGTAAATTTTTCCATTCTTGATAAAATATCACCTGAAACAATATGTTCAATTTTGCAGGCATTTTCACCGGCTAATAAAGATGAAACACCAAGAACATTTTCAAAAAAATCCGCCAAAATATGATGCTTTTCATATACTCTTTTTGCCTCTTTTTCGCCGGCTTTTGTCAGCGAAATAAATTCGTAACGATTATATGTTATCAAGCCTTTTGAAACAAGTTTTGACAATGCTTCAGACACGGAAGCTCTTGAAATATTCAATTTGCGGGCAAGTTCAGCACCTTTTAATTGTTTATCCTCAAGCTGTGATGTATATATAGCCTCTATGTAATCTTCAAGTCCTGAAGATAAATTTTGAACTTCACTCATCATATTAAAAGTGTAAGGCAAACCTAACATACTGTCAAGTGGAAATTTTTATTTATTTTGATATAATGAAAAAATGCAAGACTACAAATACTTTTTAGACAACGGCATATTTGATTTCCAAAACGGTAAATACAATGATGCAATTGCTAAAATTAACAAATCGCTTGAAATGAAAAAAGATTGGGCAATCCCGTATTTTTACCGCGGGGCCTGTTTTCATGGTCTCGAAGAATATGATGAAGCAATGCTTGATTATACAAAGGCAATCTCGCTTGACGGTAATATGACAGATGCTTATTACAACAGAGCAAAAATCAGCTTGTCAAGAAAAGACATACAAAATCCGGATATTAAAAAGGCAATTTCAGATTTAGAAAAAGCACTCTCGCTTGATCCGAAATTTCAGGACGCACTTTATGCTATGGCAGCAGCATTTAAAAAGCTTGGAGATTACCACAAAACATTGGAATACATTGAAAAATTGCTAACCATAGAACCGGAACACGTATATGCAAGGGCTCTTAAAAAGCTTATTTTACAAAAATATATTATTTAAACTATTCTGCATGCATGCCAATATTTGAAAAAGCGGAAGGTTGTGATTGGATATAATCAACAAGCTCGCCATATTTCTTGAAATATTCTCTTGTACTTGGAATTACATAAGAATTATCAGGAACAACAAGTTTTTGCAATAAATTTGTACGAGTTTGTAAAATCTTCATAGGCTGATTTAACACATCAACATTATGATTTAGACTGCTTCTGATCTCTTGTAATGCAGCATCCATTGTGGCAGACAGTATAAAGTACTTTGACATACTCGGGAATTTATCGAACATATCAAATGCTTCATTTATTGCGGTATCAAAAGTTCTTGCAGGACGGCTGTAGCTTGTATTTTTAGCACGTCTTATAATATTTTGTCTGTATTGTTCAACCCTTTCCTTATAATTCGGATCACTATCAATATCACTAAGTTTATTTAGCTCTGTTAATATATATTTCGCCTGACTATCGACACTTTTTAACATCCTTTGTATCTTATCGGCATTAATATAAGCTTGCTCAAATGGCGGATTTTTTACAATAATATCAACCACCTTTTCGGATAAACCAAGCTGATTTACGAATAATACTGCAGTATCAAGATTTTCCTCCGCTAACATTGGCGTAATCAATGGAGACAGAGCCTGTTCGGAATCAAGAGGAACAACACTGCCGTCTTTTAAATCCAATGTTGAATTTTTAAATGTACTGCGAACAGCGTTAAGATTACCCTTATCGGCACAATCCATCAAAATTTCCTGCATTTCCAGCATATCAGATTTATATAATAAAGATTCCAGAGAAGATTTAAAGGTATCACGCAAGGCTTCATATTCTTCCTGTGCATCCTTTGAATCAGGATTTGGCATATTCAAAACTTTTGGAGTAGTATCTTTAGCACATAAGAGCAAATACTCATTTAAAAGTTTTTCAGGAGTCAGCATTAATCTGTGCTTCATAAATAAATCTTTAAACCTGTCATATATAGCATCAGCCTCAATAAAGGCTTCATTTGAGTCCTTTGCAACAGCTTTTGATTTTGCGGAAATCCATTTATTTAAAATTTCAAATGCCTTATTCTGATATTTTGGTTCAAATAAAGAACGAACATATGAAGATTTTACCGCCTCAATATTTTCTAAACAAGTTTGTTTTGATTCAGCCATTGATTTGCCGTCCAGAGTATAGGAATAAGCTTCAAATCTATCCTGAATAAAATCAATAACATCAACGAAATCCGTAACACTTCTTGACCCTGATGCAATCAGATCATCCACAAGCTTATTAGCATCACGATATATAAACTCATCACCCTTTTCTTTCATAAGTTTTTTCAAGGCTTTGACAACTTTTTTATATTGATAATCAGAAAGCTCAATATCCTGAGGAAGTTTATGAATATAATTTTTGAGTTTAGTCGCAGCAGCTGTATTTTTTATCTGCAAATCATAAGCCGCATAAGAAGCCATATATCCATTAATTTTGTCATAAATTGTATCCATTGCATCAATAAGCTTTTCCTCTGTTGATATTTCAACAACAGGATAAGCAGGGAGAACTCCATACTTTCTATATGCTTCATCCTTATATTTTGCAAACATCCTGCCCATATTCAAGGCTTCTAAACTGTAATAATAATCCATATATATATCATCAAAAGTGCGTTTACTGTTTTTATAGCTGCTTCCAGCCAGATTTCTGCCAAATTTAGTCAATTCATAATACGGAGTAGTATTGCCGGTATGAACATCCTTGTAATACTGCTGCATAAATACGATATTTATAAATGTTCTTTTTGCTGCAAGATTTTCTGCACGAATCATTCTGACAATATCATATCCGGAAATTCCCTTTATATTTAAGTCTTCGTTTGTAATTGTACTGCCATACTTTGCTTCAAATTCAGACTTCGGCATTTTTCTTAATTTAGTAAGAATTTGAGCAAATTCCTCATCACTCTTTGGATTAAATTCTCTGTCAACCCATTGTGCAAATTTTAACTTTGCACCATCATTAAAATTCTTTATATCTGCAGGAGTAACAATTGTTTTTGACTGAACTGTTTTCCTTACCTGACTGCATAAATCATCTATTTGTTCATTTGGGTTTGATATTTTGCCCGATGAATATTGCTCAACAGAATGACGGAAATTATTCATAATTAAATTAATGCCGTTATCAATATTACCATCATATTCTTTTGGCTTAACCTTTTTCATATCTGTAACAATCTTAATCATATCATTTACCTTCAGATTAAGATTATTTTTATCAGAAAAGGTCTTTAAAATCTGATAAATTTCTTTCCTTGAAGATTCCGTAGAATATCTGATTATATCAGGATTTTTTGCAAGAATATAATCGAAATTTTTACGCGCATCATCTTTAATAGATGCTCTTAACTTTTCAATATCTGCAACAGATTTGGTCTCGGATGAAAATTTCTTATATCCAGGAAGCTTATTGTATGAGCGGAAAAGTGCCGCTTTTTCAAGTGCAATTTTTAACGGATCGCTGTCAGAGAGTTTATCATATTGCTCTTTTGAGGTGATGCCTTTATCTACAATATCATCAGTACCTTTAATTTTTTCTAGCATCATTCTGTAAATAGGACGAGCAGATTCACCCGCGGTAGAAATTCGAAGCATTGCAGATTTAATTTCATCTCTTGTCATTTCTTTTGCATAATCGGTTAAATCATCAATAAGTTCATTTGACGGCAACATTAGCTTCAATTTAATATCAGAAACAGTAGCCTGTGCACCAGGATGAACCCCCTGCAATATAAAAGCATTAAACATTCTATACTTGAAATCCTCATCATCCTGAGTCAGCTTTTTATATTTTTTAGACTGAATATCAGCAGGAGTATTTTTACCAACTTTTTCAAAGAGGTTTTCAGCCAAATTTCCGTTACGGTAATTATCATCCGTTATGAAACCGAGTTCCCCGCCATAACCGGCAGAATAATCAGTTCTTGTAAAACCGTTGTCATCAGTCCATACATTTTCATGTTCTATTGCACCCCAGGTATTATCGTGCAATATTACATTGTGAATTTCTTCCTTATCACCATTTTTAATTTTTACAGGCTTCACATCAACAACATACTGTGCATGAGGCGAAATTTCAGTATTAGCAACATGGGTTGAAGAACCTGCAGCATAAGGAGAATTTTTAATATGTTCAAGACCTGCAGCACCGTCTTTTTCAACATAATAAGGACGATCTGTCATATGCTCATATATTTTAACACTGTTTGTGCTTGCAAGCCCGCTTTCACCCTCTTTTAACCAATATTCACCTGTTTTTACACCAATATCACGGTTAAGTTCTTCCAAAGGCACTTTTAAATCTCTGAATGAATCTGTGTGACGGCGAACTACGGTTGAATACCATGCACCCACATTTTTTTCGTATTTTTTAAGAGTATTCTTTTCAAATTTTGAAAAAGTTGTCAATTCTTTCGGCAATTGAGAAAATTTTAATTCCGAATTACCTTCTTCAGATCTGAAACGAATATATCTGTTAAAATGTTCCCTTAAAGTCCGAAGTTCATTGGTCGTTGGTAATTCGCCCATATTTTCAAGTTTTTTGAGAATTAAATATTTCGGATCCGCAGTATTTAAAATTTCACCATTTTCATCAGTAATCTGCAATGATTTCTGTAAAGTAGCAAGCACAAAAGATATATTATCAAAACTTTGAGCCAAAACCTTATACATATCTTCAGTCGCCTCAATAGGAACATCTGCAGGTGCGCCATTAATTAAATTAAAACCTTTTATATAAGCCTCATTACCCTGTTCAAACATTGTATCTGAAGCTATTTTATAAGCAGAGTAAATCTCTCTTAATTCGGATTTTTGTCCTGTTTTATTGAATATATCCCGATACTGTTCATCTGTGCAATTTTCAGCTGAAAGTATATCTATATATTTTTCAAGACGATCTGCAACAGCTTTTTTATTATTTTTAACATTGAAATCACTTGCCAAATCAGATACTAAATTTTTATCATTTTGGGTTTGTACAGCAAACTGTAAACTTTGTAATTTGGTAATAAGGTGGAATTTTCTGTTATTTAGCAATAAAGAATGATACATATCATCTGCAATATTAGTTCTAATTGCATTCATTGTAACAGAATACTCATCCAAAACATCCGCAAGTATCTTATCGTCAGATGCAGGAGTATCAACAGCTTTACGCACCTGTTCAATATCATTACTGAAATTTTCCAATAATTTTTCTTTAAGTTTCGGATTTATTGTACCGTTGTTAATTTTTTTAGACAGCATATTCAGATTATCAATTATTACTGATTCTTCATCAGGAATATTGAATTGCTGCATCAAAGCTTCTTTATATTCCGGAATATCCAGTTGGAAAACCTGCTGGGTTCTGTAGGCTGCAGCGGCATCAAGCAATTTTTGATTTCTGCGAAAATCCATTGCAGGAGTTGATAAAGGACTATTTTGAGCTTTTATCTCGGATACAAGTTCAAGAATATCTTTACTGTTTGATAACAAAACCTTTAGGTTTACGGGTTTTGAAGAATTCTCCGTAATAAATAATTTAATTTTTTCAGACTTTAAATCTTCAGGTTCTCTGCTTATATAGGCATATTTCTTTAAATCATTTAACTTTGCTTTATCATCCGAACTATTTACACTCAACTTAATCAAAGTGTTTGCAAAATTTCTTATCTCTTTTTCAGAAGCCGTAGGAACAGCCTGCCTCAATATACCCCTTAAAACCTTGAAATCTTCATATTCTGTATGAACAGACTCCGGAAGTTTACTAATCTTACTTTGCTTTAAATATTTTTGCTTTTCAACATCTTTTATATATTTACCAATAACCGATTTTGCTTTGGTTAAACTTCGGTAAAAATCTTGTTTTGGAACGGCTTCTTCACTAATATCATTAAATAGATGAGAGTCCGCAAATGTTTCAAAGTTTTCTTTATCAAAAGTTGTATAAGCACCAATTACATCATTAAATGCACCGGCGGTATCACCGACATTCATCCAGTTCATTACGGCGGCATCTACTATTCTGTAACCCTTTGACAAGGCATAATCATAATCAATATTAGCTTTTGGAACAGGAATTTTTGATTTTGTGCCAAGCTTTGTTCTGTCATACACCTGAATAAAAGGAGTATCATCAAGCTCTGATATAAGCATATCAACATAATTTACCTTATCTTCGTACGCAAGAGCTTTCCTTGAAACAGAAATAGCACCGCACATTCCGTGCTGCTTTTGGTTTATTGCTTTAATGTTCGGTATTTTTGATTCCGGAGTGTTAATAACTATATCATTTACAATTTCAGCCAAAGCCTGTGTTTTCTTATCTTTTAGCTGAGGATTGATATGATAATCTTCACTCATAAAATAATTTAAACGCTTCAAAATATAAAGTTTTTGAGATATCGGCACTTCTGAAGATATAATAAAATAATTCAAATTTCTGTATAAGTTGCGTGTATTTGTATTTTTTATTTCAGAAAGAGCCTTTTGGTCAACTTTTTCAAATAACAACTCTCGCTGAACCATAATTAATTTTTCGTCCGGAGAGTATTCTTTTTGAGCATTAAGAACTTTATCTAAACGCGCTGATAATTTTTCCTGAACGGATTTATCAGAAAGACTTAAAGATTTTACAGCTGCGGCATTTAGCTTTTTTCTCCAATCGTTATAAGGCTTTTTCCCTAAGTCGATATTAGTACCATATTTTAAATTTTCGGATACATCCAGTAAAAAGTTAACGTTATCTTCTCCGCCGACCTTTGATAAATCTTCTATTGCGGTATTTATACGGCGCTGATTAGGAACATTCAAATCGTACGGATTATCCTGTTTTAACTGGGCGACCGTGTTTCTATCCTGTCTGACACCGCCAAATGCAATTCCTGTGTTTGAAATTCTAAATATTCTCATGTGTATATCAAAATACATAAAAAAATTTTTTGCTACATGACAATACAAAAATTAAAAAAATCTTAACATTAGAAAATTTAATCAGATCATGTGATAATGTAACAAGATAAAATATAGGAGAAAATAATATGAGCAAACCGGAAGTATTACAATATCAAACAGAAGGTACATGCTGTCAGCTTATGCAGGTAGCAATACAAGATGACAAAATTCTTGATGCGGAATTTTACGGAGGATGCAACGGAAATCTTAAAGGAATTAAAGAACTTATTAAAGGTATGAGTGTGGATGATGTTATCGATAAACTCGGTGGGCTGACATGCGGACCAAAACCAACAAGCTGTCCTGATCAGCTTGCAAGATGTCTTATTGAATACAAACAAAAACAAATGGCAAAATCAAAATAAAAAAAGAGGAACAAATTGTTCCCCTTTTTTAATATAAAATTTTAGATTAAATTTATTTTACATAGAATTGAGCATCAACATTTGCATAGATAGTAATATTACCTGATTCAATATTTGTAGATGCCTCTTGAACAACTCCGTCAGCAGAAGCTCGTGCACTCATTAATTTCATGTTTGTATATCCGTAACTTACTCTGCGTTGATTTAATGAGCAGGAAGTATTAACATTTTTAATTCCTGCAATTCCGGTGCCTAAAGAAGCTGCAACCAAATCTGCCCTGCTTCTTATCTGTTTTGAAGCCTTTGACAACAATTCCGCACATTGAGCATCTTTATTGGATAAAATAAAATTTAAACTATTAACATTTGTAGCCCCTAAAGAGATAGAATGATCTATCAATGAAGATACCTTATCAAGACTTTTTGTATGAACGATTATGTTATTAGAAACTTCATATTTATCAAGAATTCTTTTATTATTCACATATATATAAACAGGCGTTGCCGAAAAATTTGAAGTTTTGATATAATCACCGTTTGAAGTATTTATATTTGATTTTAAATATTCATACACTTTGTTAGAAATTTCTTTATTTTTTGTTGAAGCTTCCTGCATAGATTTTTTATCAGTAGTCCTTACCGCAATGGAAAATTCTACCGTATCAGGTGCAACTTCTTTTTCTGTTGAATAAGACACAGAAACAGTACCCTGTTCTTTTACAGCATCAACCGAATTTGCCGGAAGATAAGTCAACGGCAGAACAAATGCACCCACTAATAAAGCGACACTTAAAAATCTTTTCATAATATTCTCCTATTTCATATTTGCGAATTTATCTTCGCAATCTTCACTATTTTCTTGTTCTTCTTCAGATTTTTTACCGAGAACCTGTTTTTCAAATTTATCAAAAGACATTACCTGTGCATTCATCTTTCTCAAATCAGAATGAATTTTGGCTTTCTTCATAATCATATCAAGTTCCGCATCAGATATTTTATCAGGATTAGCAAATGATACAGGCATATAACCTTTTGTAAGAACAACATAAGTCAAAACTATAATTCCCCACAAAAGCATACCCTGAAAACCGTTTAATACAGGAAAACTTAAAGCCGGAACCAAATAGCGATTCCACATATGCATAGCAACAATCCCCGGAGATATAACAAATCCGGCAAACAGACAGGAAACTATAAATCCTGCCATTAACATTCCTCTTAATCCGTTAATCTGAATTATTTTCATTACTATTCCTTTTCTTCTATCATTTCAAGAAAATCATTTTCTGTCAATATTATAACACCTAAATTTTGAGCTTTGTCCAATTTCGACCCTGCATTAGCTCCTGCAAGGACATAAGAGGTATTTTTACTGACAGATGATGATGTTTTCCCGCCATGAGATTTTATCAATGCCGAAGCCTCATCTCTTGTCATATTTTCAAGAGTACCTGTCAATACAAAAGTTTTACCCGCAAGTTTGTCTGATTTTGCAGATGCTTTTTCAACAGGATTTATTCCGAGTTCTGATAACTCACATAATAATTTCAAGTTATTTTCATCATGAAAATAATCATATATAGACTGCGCAATAATTTCACCGATTCCTTCAACTGCCGATAATTGTTCAAGCGTTGCAGTTTTTAATGCTTCAATTGACGAAAATTCTCCGGCTAAAATATCCGCTGTTTCCTTACCAACATGCCTGATACCCAAACCTGTCAGCAATCTGTTTAAAGGTCTTGTTTTACTTTCCTGTATGGAAGTGTATATATTCATAGCGGATTTTTCCTGTATTAAATCGAGCATCATGAAATCCTGCGGAAGAAGTTTGTATAAATCAGCAAAATTTGAAATCATTTTTTTATCATATAACTGACTAATTAATGACGGTCCGACCTTGTCAATATCCATTGCCTCTTTACTTGCCCAATATTCAATTTTTGCACACATAAGACTTTCACAATTAGGATTTGAGCAGTATAATCCGACTTGTCCCTCTTTTTCTGTCAGTACCGCTCCGCAAGCAGGACAATTAAGAGGCGGAACATACTCTTTCAGGGAAGAATGTTCATCACTTTCTACAACTTTTACGACTTTTGGTATAATTTCAGCCGCTTTCATTATAAGAACATTATCACCAATTCTAATATCAAGACGCTTAATTTCATCAAAATTATGCAAACTTGCTCTGGAAACCGTACTACCCGCAAGTAAAACAGGTTCTAAAACCGCAACAGGAGTGACAACCCCGGTTTTACCGGTATTTAATTCTATATCAAGTAATTTTGTCGAAACCTGCTCCGGCGGAAACTTGAAAGCTGTTGCCCATTTTGGCGCTCTTGCCGTATAACCTAAATCTTTCTGAATGGCAATATCATTTACCTTTATTACGACACCGTCTGTAGCATAATCAAGATCAAATCTTTTTGTATCCCACTCATTACAATAATCAATAACTCCTTTAATATTCTTTACCTGACGAATATTTGGATTTACTTTAAAACCTAATTCTTTAAGCCTCATTATACTGTCGTAATGAGTTTTATATTTTTTATCTTTTTCATCCTCAAAAATTGCGGTATAAGTAAACATTGACAAATCTCTTTTGGCTGTTACGGTACTGTCAAGCTGCCTTAATGATCCGCTTGCAGCATTACGGGGATTTGCAAAAACCTTTTCACCATTTTCTAACGCTTCTTGGTTCAGTTTTTCAAAAGAAGATTTCGGCATATAAATCTCTCCTCTGACCTCAAGATTTACAGGTTCAAAAAGTTTAAGAGGAACAGCCTTTATTGTTTTCAGATTTTGCGTTATATCCTCCCCTGTAACACCGTCACCCCGTGTTACTCCTCTTTTAAATATACCGTTTTCATAGGTTAGGGCAATAGCAAGACCGTCAATTTTTAATTCGCAAACCAAATCAAGTTCTTTATTATACTCTTTGCATACTCTTTCATACCATTTTTCCAAATCTTCCGAATTATATGAATTATCAAGACTATACAATCTGTATTTATGTTTGTAAGGTAAAAATTTTTCACTCACTGAACCAACCCTTTGTGTCGGGCTGTCAGGAGTTCTGAACATAGGATATTTCTCCTCGATTTCTTTTAACTCTGAAAATAATTTATCATATTCAAAATCGGTTAAATAAGGATTTTCATTTACATAATATTCATAATTACTCTTGTTTATTTCATCTTTTAAGTAATTAATTCTTTCTAATACATCCATTAAAACCTCACAAAATATATCCCCTAATTTATAACACAATTATAAAATAAAATACAAAATTTTGCATATTTTAAAACGATACAAAACGAAATATTTTTACATAATTTTTCTTGCACATTGATTATTTTGATAGTAGAATGAAATTAAAATAGGGAGAAAATATGGAATTTTTCAGAAAACATCAAAAAGCATTTATCATCATTATGGGAACCTGTTTTCTTATATGGACATTTGGTTCTATGGTATTTATGGCTTTTTCTCTAATGAAGTAAAGGAAATATGGAAATCTCAAACTATTTCAAAAAAATGTTAATACTTTTTATTATCTCGGGCGTTACACTAATAGGAGCAACATCCGCGTTTAGTGCGACCAGCACAGATTTAAAAACTCAACTGCGCCAAACTAATAATAAAAAGAATTACATTAGAGAGAAAAAGCGGCAGACGGACTTAAAATTAAGACGAGAACAAAATAAACTGAGCTCGAACCAACAAAAACTGGAAATTGCTCATGCACAACTGCAAACAAACACTGTTCGCTACAACAATCTTGTTTCTAATTTATCCTCATTGGAAAAACAACTTCAGTTTGCCGTTATGGATTTCCAAAAGCAGGATGACGATATGAAAAAGCGTATAAGACAAGTTTATATGCATCAGCGTACCGGAATGTTTGAATCAATATTATATGCAAGAGATGTCAATACATTGTTGGATACTCTTTATTTCCAAAAGATTGTTATTACGGAAGATTATAAAAGATTTCAGGCTTTAAAATACAAAGCATCAAGAATTTCATCTCTCAAAGGTCAGGTAGAATCCCAAAAAAGAGAAATTGAAGCCTCTATAAGAAGTATTAACAATCAGCGAGCAACAATTCAGAGTTCTATCGCATCTAACAAAAATATGATAGAAAAGCTTAAAAAAGATAAGAACTACTATGAAAAAACAGAAAGAGAACTGGCAAGACAATCTGCAAGCATCCAAAATATGATTGCCAGTATGACAAGGAACAATTCAAAATCGGGTAATCAGGTAGTGGTAACCTCAACAAGCTTTATATGGCCAATAAGAGGACCGGTCACATCACCTTTCGGCTACAGGGTTCATCCGATTTTCAATAAAAGAATTTACCATTCCGGAATAGACATTGGGGGACCAAACGGCGGAGCAATCGTTGCATCTAATGACGGAAAAGTTATATACAGCGGATGGTATGGCGGATATGGTAAAGTTGTTATACTTGACCATGGAGTTATAAATGGAAAACCAATAACAACACTTTATGCTCACATGTCATCTATAACAGCATCAAATGGTCAATTCGTAAAAAAAGGCCAACAAATTGGAAGGGAAGGTTCAACAGGATACAGCACAGGACCGCATTGTCATTTTGAGGTTCGTGTAAACGGGAAACCGACAAATCCGATGAACTATATTTAGGATAAAGGGAACAGGTAATTGAAAAAGTATTTATTAGGAATTATTTTAACAGCATTATTAACAATACCGGCAGTATATGGGGATGAAGTTCAGGATTCTTCGGCTGTTGATCCGCAGGATGTAATATTCCAAACCACATTGACGAATATTACAAACTACCTTAACGATCCGGCTGAAGAATATTCGGATGCAAAATATTTTAAAGAAGTTGATCCGAATCATATGCCATTTTTCAAACAAATGCGATTAAGAGTTTCAAATTCTGTATTGTATGCTCAAACTCGCCCGAAAAAAGAAAAAAGCGGAAATAATAAACTAAAATTCTGGAATAAAAAATCTGCACCTGCAGAAGATAGTGAACAAGAAGATAATGAAGTAACTCAAAAAGATAATTCTGAATTATCAAACACAATAAACAAGGTTGTTACAGCTCCGGATGAAACAATTTCACTTGAAGGCGGAGTTAATAAAGAACAAACAGAAAAACAACTGATGCTTGATTCTGACAACATCACATTTAATGATGAAACAGGCGATATGATAGCAACAGGAAGGCCTGTTTTGTATATTCCGCCGCAAAATACAAAAGTTACCGCAGACACAATGATATATAACGAAGGCGGAAACATCTTAAAAGCAGTTGGAAATGTAATTGTTGACAGAGATGGTATTCCAATGGAAACAGACGAACTCGAAATTAACATGAATGAAGAAACACTGTATGTTAACAGAGTTAAATTAAATTCGCCGGATGTTATAGTAGAAGCTCAGGATGCAACACAGCAAGACGGACTTTTAGTATTAAATAACGGTAATATGAGATCCGATAATTCCTATATATACAGACTGTTTTCTACTATGGGGGGGCCTGACTTTATTGGGATGATGGTAGACCCTGAAAAGCAGGCAAATTTGTTCGGGGATCCGGATAAAAGTCAGCTTGGTATTCATGCAAAATACATTGAAGTTGATGCCGGTAAAAATCACGATATTATAAAAGCAAAAAAAATAGAATTTTCACACAATGATAAAGTGTTTTTCAAATGGCCGTCTTTAAAAGCGTACACCGATAAAGAACACAGCTACTTTGAATCTAATGTTCCCGAATTTGGTTCAAGAAGAAAATTAGGGGCTTTTGTTGGTCCCGGCATTGCTTTCACCGGTCCGTTTGGTTCTGTTATTAAAGCGGTACCATTTGTTAACTATCGTGACAGCAGATGGGGTATTGGCGGTCTTTTAAGATATGTCAATAAATACAACAGAACAGAACTGGGATACGGTACAGCAAAGGATGTGTTCTTCTTACGAGGCAAACAAAAGCTTGATGATAATTTCTTTTTACAATATGCATACAACATGTACGTAGATGAATGGTTCCTTGGCGGCAGAATGCCTAAGTACATGGCTGAATTGTATTTTGATAAATCATATCCGCATAAAGATTTCCTTGGCGAAGGAAGAGATATGACTTTTCGCCAAAGAGTCGGATTTGGTTTTATGAAAGATGACGATAAAAGTTATAAAGGTGAAAGATATAATGATGCCACAAACATGTCCACAACCAGAACGCGTTATATGGCAGAGATTACTCAGGTATTATTTTCATACATAAATCAACCAAAACGTATTAACTTCTCGGCAGGTGCACTTTTGCAAGGTTCTGCCGCATTGTACGGTACAGGAGATACACAATTCATTGCAAGATTTGCTCCATATATAAGAACCCAATATAAAAACTGGATGCAGGATGTAAGATATTACTTAACAGGATATGATGACAATTCTCCTTTGCCGCATTATGATTCATACAGATACGGCAGAAGCAGTATTCAAATTACTGAAGCAATAAGATTAAATAAGTACATTTCAGGCGGATGGATGGGATATATAAATCTGACAGACGACTCTCCAAACAAAAGACTATTCCAGGAAAATGCATTCTTTGTTGCTTTGGGGCCTGATGATTTTAAACTTATGTTTGGATACGACTTCTACAGGGACAGAACATACTTTGGTCTGTATGTCGCATTTGACCCGAAAGGAACAAATGTAACATATGAAAAAATGGTAATCAAAAATCCGGAAAGACTCGGTCACAACGACAACAAAAAAGAAGTTGAAATCGCTTTTATTACACCTCCAAAAGAAGATATAAATAAAATACAAGAAAGCAGATTTTTTAAATCGGCAGGAGGCCCGGAAAAAAGAGTGCTGGAATATGCAACTGTTATCGAACTTGAAGATCCAGACAAGGAGACCATTGAATAAATGCTCCAAAAGATTAAACAAGATATTATTAAATACGGCAAGCTGGCAGGAGAAAGAAATTTATCTCCGGGAGTATCAGGGAATATTTCTGTCAGATACGGCGAAAATATTGTAATAACAGCTTCCGGCAGTGCTAACGGATTCTTGGAAGAAAGTGATATTTCGGTCATAGATTTTAACGGCAATTTGGTTGAAGGGACAAAACAGGCTTCAAAAGAAAAACTTATGCATATAGAGTTTTATAAAAAAAGAAACGACATTAATGCAATTTGCCATTTTCATTCTCCATATATGAGCGCGTATGCAATAACATCAAAAGCTATAGATGAGAATGTATTGCCGGACATAATATACCATTTTAACAAAATACCCATCGCGCAATATTCAGTTCCCGGCTCTGAAAAACTGGCACAGGATACCGCTTTTTATTTTGATAAATATAAAGCAGTTTTAATGGCAAACCACGGATATGTAACAGGCGGGAAAGATTTAAAGGAAGCCTTTTTAAACGCAGAAACCTGCGAAACATATGCAAAAACATTAATACTTTCAAAAATTCTTGGAGGTGCTAAAATGTTAAATGAACAGCAGGTTGAAGAAATAAATTCAATGAACCCCAAACAATAAAAGAGGTAAACAAAGTGAGTATAACTTTAGATAATAAACAAGGACTTATAGCAGGAGACGGAATATTACCGATAAGAATGGCACAATATGCCAAAGATAACGGTTTTGAAGTAGTTTGTATATCACTGGCAAGTGATAATTGCGGAGAACTTAAAAAATATTGCACAAAAGTTTATTCCTGTCATCCGGGAGAAGTTGACAGAATTGAAAATATTCTGAAAGAAGAACAGATAAAACAATTAACATTTTTAGG
The DNA here is from genome assembly GCA_902788345.1 of uncultured bacterium. Lineage (GTDB taxonomy): Bacteria > Cyanobacteriota > Vampirovibrionia > Gastranaerophilales > Gastranaerophilaceae > Zag111. The sequence continues at coordinate 340,054 of CADAJP010000001.1, forward strand.
CAAAGTTCACAAAAAAGTATTACTACAGCTTAATAAATTTGATAAAAGAGCTATTGACCTGATTAAACAGGCAATAAGATTAAATGATGATCAGGTAATGCTTACAATTGTTGAACAGCTTGCAAATATTGGCATTGAGGTTTTGGATCAGACAATATTTATAAAAAATCTTATGATACCTGCCGGAGTTCTTGGTAAACATAAGCCAACAGAAAGTCAAATGAATGATGTAAACTACGGATTTTGGCTTGCAAAAGAAATGGGCGGTCTTGATGTCGGACAGTCTGTTGTAATTAAAGACAAAATGATTATGGCTGTTGAAGCATTGGAAGGAACTGATGCCTGTATTAAAAGAGGGGCAAAACTTGCCAAAAAAGATGCCGTAATCGTAAAAGTTGCAAAACCTAAACAGGATAAGAGATTTGATATTCCGGTAATCGGGATGAAAACATTAAAAAATATGCACAGAAGACACGCAAGTCTTATTGCAGTTGAAGCAAATGAAACAATTATTGTTGATCAGGAAAAAGTTATTGAATACGCAGATAAGCATAATATAGTTATAATGGCTGTTTAATTATGAAAAAAGTTTTTATTATATCAGGAGAACACTCCGGAGAAATACACGCATCAAATGTTGCAAAAGAGCTGAAGAGAATCAGTTCGGAATATATAATAGAAGGCATTGGCGGGGATAATTTAAAAGCTCAGGGAGTAAAACTGTATGAGCATATTAAAAATTTATCTGCTGTAGGCATCTCTCCGCAAATTATTATTCACCATCTTAATTTGGGTAAAAGACTTTTAAAATACCTTAAAGAAGATTTTAAACCCGATTTGGTTTTACTTATAGACTACGGCGGTTTTAATCTGTCTATCTCTAAATTCTTAAAAGAAGCCGGATTTAAAGTATTTTACTATATACCGCCTCAGGTATGGGCAAGCAGAAAATATAGAATTAATAGAATAAAAAAATACATTGATAAAGTTCTGTGTATTTTTCCTTTTGAAGTTCCGTTATATAAAAGCTGCGGAATAGATGTTCACTATTGCGGTCATCCGCTGGTTTCACAACTGCCCCCGGAAGCTTCAAAAACAGAGTTTTACAAAAAATATGCACTTGATCCTGAAAAAAAACTTGTAGCGGTTTTCCCCGGTTCGAGAGTATTTGAACTGAAAAATTTAATGAAAACTTTTATTAAGTCTATTGATATACTTAGTCAAAAGCATCCTGACCTGCAATTTTGCATATCACATGCGCCAAATTTATCTGATGAGATTTTCGATAAATATTTGGGGAATAGCAAATATAAAATTATAAAGGGAGATAATCAGGCTTTACTAAGCGTATCCGATGCATTAATTTTAGCTTCAGGAACAGTAGCACTTGAAGCATGTCTTTATCAAACACCGATGATTATTGCATACAAAGGGCCACAAATATTATATTGGATTTATTTATTGGTAAGATGTCTTGATAAAGTGTGCCTGCCAAATATTATTGCAGAAAAATGGATTATTCCTGAATTAATCCAACACAAAGCAAATGTTAAAGAAATTGTTGAAAACACAGAAGATATTTTATACAACGAGACTAAAAGACAGTCTATGATTGAAGAATTAAGCAAAGTGAAAAGTTTATTATCCGATAAAAAATCTTCCTTTGAAGTTGCAAAAGAAATAGACAGAGAACTATTTAACTAATATTTAACAAAAACTTATGTGTACTTTTGTAAACAGTATTCAAAATAAAATAGCAATTTATTTTGAGAATAATACTTTATATATTTGTAGATAGTTAGGGTAAGTGTTATGCAAATTTCGGGACAAAATCAAAACCAGATTAATCCTCAGGTACAATATAATTGTAACTATAACAGCGGAAATTATCCTGTTGAACAGGTAAATGTGCCGAATCAAGCACCTGTTCAGTATGTTCAAAATCCTAACCCCGCGCAATATCCGGTAACAAATCCGCAATATTATTATCCGCAGCCTCAATACATTCAGCAGCCACAGAATGTTCAGGTTCCTGCAAGTACCGCAGGGGTAAATATTCAGATATTTAATCCGTCTGTTGCAACCCCCGGCTCTATGGGACCAACATATAATGTAAATGCTCCAAGTTATCCGTCAAACTATTATACAGGACAATACGGAACAAACGGTGCAAATCAGAACGCCAATGGTACAAATGGCAACGGAAATAATAACAATGGCAATAATGTAAATACTAATACAAATAGCAATACATCAACAAGTGAAAAAACTCAGGCTGAATTTACAAGTGAAGACGGTACAAAGAAGCAAAAAAGACGCATTGTGCTATTAGACGATAATTATACCAAAACACTTGAAAATTATTTAAACAGTCAGGATAAATCAACAAGATTAAATGCTGCAAAAGATGTATTTGAAAGATTAGATGAAGATCCTTCAAGAAAAGATGATAAAGCTCTTACGGCATTAATAAATAAAATGCTCCAAGATCCTAATCAGGAAATCAGATTAATTGCACTCAGCGCCCTTGAAGGCAGAATAGTGAACGGTGATGAATTTACTGTTCAGATATTAAAGAACATGCAGACAAATCCACAGGGACAAGGATTTGATTCCTCTGATGCTTCAAAAATTCTTCTTCAAATGGCAGGAAAAAGAGTAGATAAAGAAGTTGAAACAGATCCTGACAAGCGAACAAAAATTAAAACAGACAAAAAAGATGATAAAGAAAATAAAAGCCCTATCAAACATAAATAAGGAACAATAAACAAATGGCAATTATTTCAAGGATAAAAAATATATTACCAAGCCCGACAATGATAATTTCAAGAGGTGCCGGACTTGCAGCTTTGGGAATGGTTGTTTCAGATGCCAACTATATGGGCAAAATGAAATCAGATTTATATTCAAGTGAAAAAGATGCAGCTTCAACAATGTATTATCTGAATAATTCAATGTATCTAACTTCCGGCAGTAAAACCCAAGAACGAATAAAGAACTGGTCATTTACAACAGAACTGGATCAGACTTGGAAAAGATTTTTTAATGAAGGAATAGGATACGTCAAAGGATTTGGCACAATGTTAGGAACACACATTGTACCGCTCTTACTTGGTGCAGGGGCTTTAGCCGGAACAAAGGCCGTTTCTAAAATGTCTGCCTGCGGACTTGCATTATACGGCGGATACCAATTTATAAAGAATTTCTTTGGTGTCGGCACACCGCAAGGAATAAAATTAGATTAAAAAAACACCCTGTATAAATTACAGGGTGTTTTAATTTGATATAAATTTATTCTTCTACTGAAGTTTCCGGTGTTACAACCGCTTCAATAGGGCATCCTTTTTTAGAACATTCTGATTTAGCTTTTTTACACTTTTTAGAACATTTTTTCTTAAAGCACTTTTTCTTACAGCATTTCTTTGCTTTATCACAATTTTGTGAAGTTATGTCAGTATCAATTTCTGCAGGAGCAACAGTTTCATGAATTACATCCGTTACAGATTTTGCTTTATCTGTTTTTGGGCATTCGCTCTTGCATTTTTCAGGACATTCGCTCTTGCATTTTTCAGGGCAAAGTTCTTTTGTCTTATCACAACACGGACATTCTTTTTTACAGCATTTTTTCAATTTTTTGCATTTTTTTACGCAATTACATTTTTTTGAACAAGTACATTCCTGACCGTCCTGACAACCACAATTACATTTTTCTTTTACACAATTACATTCTGCGGAAGTTTTTGCCTTGTCACAACAACCGCAGTCACAAGCCATTGAAACATTTGCGCAAAATAACATAACACAGAATACTAAAATTCCTGCAAATAACTTTTTCATGCTTTCTCCTTTCAAGTATTATTCTCCATTTAATAATACAATTATTTTTAAAAATGAGCAAGAAAATTATATGTCGTAATCATGTAATACACCGGCCAAATCTTCGAAACTGCAGCGTTTACCCTGTGCGTTTATATATACATATCTGTAATCAAAAAAATTATCCTTCGGAGAGTATATAAATTGCTTACCCAAAATATTATCATTTACATCTTTATACACAATGGTTTCTTTTCCGTCAGAATATGAATAATCGGCCTTATATACAAAATTATCCCCTTCAAATCTTTCGGCTGACAATTTTTTACCTGTAACTACATCATATAAATATTTATATTTTTCTATTATATTACCCTTATCATCTTTTAATATCCACTTTGTATTAAATCCGTTTTTGTCATAAAGTTCTTCTACAGATTCATCTCCATACAATATGGCTCTTTTTCGGATAATACCATTTTTATCAAAAACATCATAAGAACTTTCTACACTATCTTCAAAATTTTTATATCCGGATACACGCAAAATCTTGTCTTTATCATATACATTATATTCAATGGCTTCCAGTTCATCTCTTGAATTATAATATTCTTTTTTGATGAGCTGATTTTGAGAATTGTATTCAATATTTATTTTATATACAAGTTGTTTTTCGCCATCAACATCTTTATACTTCTTTTCCTCTGTCATAAGATTATTTTCATTAAATTTTCTTTCGTAAGAATAAGAAAAATTACTTTCACCTGACATTGTTTGCTCAACAGCTCTTTCATTTATAACATTTCTGTTTGCATCAAAAGTCTTATCAGATATTGTTTTTATATTCTTTAGATTAATAACAGACATTTCCCGTTCCAATAAACCCTCATCAGAATACGTTGATTTAAAATCCATCAAAACACCATTCTCATTTGATGCACGCTCCCATAAAGGATTATTATTTCTATCAAGCAAAGTATCCAATTTACCAATTTGTTGTCCGTCAGAATCTTTTACAAAACCAGAGATTTTATTACCATCCCGCTCTAATACAACAGTATGATTTGATTGAGAAAGTTTGTATATCGTTTTAAACCATTCATACGCAGGTTCTACAGGGCATCCCTTATCTACTTTTATACAATAATTTCCTTTACCGTCCTGAACAAGATTTGAAATAAAATACCTGTCTTCTTTTATAACATCCCCCAGAAGATTGCTGTGATAACGAAAAAAGTTACTGCTCAATGCTTTTGATAATATTCTGTTAAACAGCATATTCCCGTCTTTGTCATAAGACTTAAAAATATTATCATTTACATTTTCAGTACGTCTAAACTCTATACCTAACTTGTTTTTTATTTCTTTTACAAAAACATCTTTGCCGTTATCATTAACTTTAACAAGTCTTTTACTGTCATCATAATCATAAACTTTTGTACTAATCTCACCATTAGAAATTACAGATCTTTTCAAAAGCCCGTTTTTATAATCAAGGCACAAATTTTTACCTGACGGCAAGTTCTTAAAAAAAGAACCACTAAAATATTTATTTCCCTGTTTTAATATTTTTCCGCAATAATGCAAATTCGGAACAATTTTTGATACATTCATTAAAGTATATCCCTTTGGATATATTAAAACATAAGTAATTAAATTTTTCAATAAAAAAGTACCGACAAAAATCGGTACTTTTTTAAACTCATTATTATAAACAAATATTATGTATCAATATTAGTTGCATAAACAGCATTTGACTGAATGAAGTCGCGTCTTGGTTCAACTCTGTCGCCCATCAACACATCAAATAACTGATCGCATATCATGGCATCTTCAATATTAACTTTCAGCAATGTTCTGGTCGCAGGATCCATAGTAGTTTCCCATAACTGTTGAGGCATCATTTCACCCAAACCTTTGAATCGTTGAATTTGTAATCCTCTTTGACCTCTGTCATCAATTGTTTTCTGAAGTTTCTCAAATGAGTTTATTTCAACTTTTTCAGTATCTGTTTCTAATAACAATCCGTCAGTTTCTTCTATCAAGAAATCACGAATCAGCGGATAAGATTCTTTCAATCTCTTATACTCAGAACTCTTTATAATATTCTGATTTAATACTACATGTTCTTCATCGTTCAAATGCAAGATGAAAGAATATTTCGCATTTTCAGGATTATATTTAACTTCAACTTTGTAATTTTCAGCCTCTGCAATATTATAATTTTTAGCGTGATCCTGTAAATAGTGATTTAAGTATTCACAATGTTTATTCATTGCTTCCTGACTGTCAAAATCTTCCAATTTAATCTCTGAACGCACCATACCTCTTAAGAATACAGCAGGATAAAGATTTAAAATCGGATTGTTGTATGAACGATAAAATTCTGACATATTTTTAATCAGTTCCAACAACTCATTGCCTGATTTAACATTTTTCTTATTCTTATCAGATAAGCTCAAATTTTTAATACCGCGTTCTTTTAACATTTTATCCAACACATGTTCATTAAAGAGATATTCGGAAGTTTTGCCCTGAGTAACCTTGAATAACGGCGGTTGTGCAATATAAACATAACCGTTTTCTATTAAAGGCCTTGCATATCTGAAGAAGAATGTTAACATCAATGTTCTGATATGAGCACCGTCAACATCAGCATCTGTCATGATAATAATTTTATGATAACGCAATTTTTCAAGTTCAACTTCGTCAGGATTTCTGCTTATTTTAATACCAAATGCCTGAACCATAGATTGAATTTCATTGTTAGCATAAATCCTGTCTAAACGAGCTTTTTCGACATTCAGAATTTTACCTCTTAACGGCAAAATTGCCTGAAACATTCTGTTTCTGCCCTGTTTTGCACTACCGCCTGCTGAATCACCCTCAACTATAAAGATTTCACACTGAGAAGGATCTCTGTTTGAGCAGTCAGCCAATTTACCCGGAAGTGTAGAATTTTCAAGAACAGATTTTCTTCTTGTCAATTCTCTTGCTTTTCTTGCAGCTTCACGCGCTCTTTGAGCCTGCAAAGTTTTTTCCAAAATTGCTTTTGCCATCTTTGGATTAAATTCAAGCCATTCTTGTAATTTATCTCTTACTGCATCCTGAACAGCACCCAATGCCTCAATTGAACCCAATTTTTCTTTTGTCTGACCTTCGAATTCAGGATTAGGTATTTTAACAGAAACAATGGCCGTCAAACCTTCTCTGACATCATCACCTGAAAGGTTCTGATCAGAATCTTTCAGAATCTTATTTTTTCTTGCATAATCATTCAATACACGGGTAATTGCGTTTCTGAACCCTGTCATATGCGTTCCGCCAAAGTGTGTATTGATATTATTTGCAAAAGATAAAATATTTTCCTGATAAGAATCAGTGTATTGCATTGCCACTTCTACCTGAATTTCACCGACAACCTTATCAATATAAATAGGTTTATCATGCAATACAGTTCTGTTTTTATTTAAGAACTCTACATAACTGCCTATACCACCTTCATAATGGAATACTTCAGCTTCTTCCATACCCGGATGTTTAAAGATTATTTTAAGTCCTTTATTTAAGAAAGCCATTTCTCTTAAACGAGTACCAATTACTTCCGAATCGATTTCAGTTGTTTCCGTAAAAATTTCAGGATCAGGCCAGAAAGTAGTTTTTGTACCCGTTTTGTCAGTAGCTTCTCCTCTTTCAACAGGAGCCATAGGTTCGCCCCTCATATATTCCTGGCGCCATACATAACCCTGACGAGAAACTTCTACCATATATTTTTCAGACAGGGCGTTTACAACAGAAGCACCAACACCATGCAAACCGCCTGATACTTTATAACCGCCGTCACCGAACTTACCGCCGGCATGAAGAACAGTATGAACGATTTCTAAAGCTGATTTACCAGTATCAGCTTTTACATCAACAGGAATACCACGACCGTTATCTTCAACAGTTACACTGTTATCAGGATTAATTGTTACATAAATATCTGTACAAAAACCTGCCAAAGATTCATCAATAGAGTTATCAACGATTTCATATATACAATGATGCAAACCTCTTTGAGATGTTGAACCAATATACATACCCGGTCTTACACGTACAGCCTCTAACCCTTCCAAAACTCTTATGTTTTCAGCACCATATTCATTTGATGTATGTGTTTCAAACTCTTCATGCTTGCCTTCATCAGGATCAACAAACTCTTCGTTTATTTGTTTTCTCAATTCTTCCTTCTGCTCTTTCAATACATCCGTTACAGACTTCTCAACAGCAGAATTTAAAGCTTCTATACCTTGATCATTAGTTGTAATATTTTCTGACATGTTTTCTCCCCTAATCTTTTATGTCTTTCCTATATAATAGCATAAATACGGTATTTTGCCAAAATATTAAGCTTATAATCGTTACACTACGTAAATGTTTGAGATACTTTTTTACATTTGCATTTAATAAAATAATTTTATATCATATCACTATGGAAGAACTTGAGAATAAAAAAATTATAGCTTTAATGTCAGGAACTTCATGCGACAGCATTGATGCAGGTTTATGCGAAGTTCGCCCTGACATGACAGTTGAACTTATTAAAGGAATAAATTATAAATATCCCCCTCATATCAGGGAAAAAATCTTTCAGATATTCAGAGGAGAATGCAGCGTAAAAGATTTGTGTATAATGAATTTTGCAATCGGAGAATGTTTTGCAGATGCCGCAAATATCCTTATTGAAGAATTTGGGAAACCTGATTTTATTTCAAGTCACGGTCAGACTGTTTATCATTATCCGTTTGATGAAAAAATTGATAATATTTCACTAAAAAGCACTCTGCAAATAGGAGAAAGCTCTGTCATTGCACAGAAAACAGGCTGCACGGTTATTTCAAATTTCAGAGAAGCAGACATTGCCCAAAACGGACAAGGAGCACCTTTAGTTTGTTTTGCAGATGAAAAATGGTTTAAAGGCAAAGGTAAAAATTTTGCAATTCAAAATATTGGCGGAATTTCAAACGTAACAGTTGTATCAAAAGATTTTGACACTTTTGGATTTGATACCGGCGTGGGCAACATTATAATTGATTATTGCACTCAAAAATTCTTTAATAAACCTTATGATAAAGACGGAGAGATTGCATCTTCAGGCATAGTTTCAGACAGTTGGCTTGAATGTCTTTTGCAGGATGAATATTATTTAATTGAACCGCCAAAATCAACAGGCAGAGAATATTTTAACAATCAATATATTGAAAACATCTTAAAACTTGCACCTAAAAATCCCGAAGATATAATTGCAACCGTTACGGCATTAACAGCTAAAACAATTGCTGATGCTTATGAAAGATTTATTTACCCCCAAGTTGGAATACATGAAGCAGTAATATGCGGAGGCGGAGCCTTTAACAAAACCTTAATGAAATTTCTGCGCAAATATTTGCCTTCTTATATCGACTTAAAAACCTGTGAAGATTACGGAATTTCAAATAATTTTAAAGAAGTTATGGCTTTTGCACTTTTAGGTTACTGCACCTATTACGGCATACCTAATAATCTGCCTTGTTGTACGGGGGCAAAAAAACGAGTAGTGTTAGGAAAAATCACCTGCTAAAATTAATACATTTTTACAATAATATCAGTAACTAGCAAAAATTTTTTTTTCAAGACTTATAACAAAAAAAAGGGAAAATTATGGAAATAAGTAAAATTAACAATAGTCCTAACTTCAGGGCAAAAATTATTATCGGAGATAAAAGAATTGAAAAATTTATCAAATCTTCGTTTATGGCAAATTCAAGAAACACATTTGATACATTGGACAAATTCAGCGAAATAAATCCTGATGCAATTGTATCAATAAATATCAAAAATCTTAAAAACAGAGATTATCTTGTTGCAAAAAACGGCGTAACCGGAGCTACAGAAGTAAAATTGCTTGAAAAATCAGATGTACTTACCCTAAAAGACAGAACAGCATTCATAGACTTGATAAAAAAAGTTATGAATAAAAAAGCATTTTGGGACAAACCTTTGCCAAAAACAACATATTTTGATGCAACTGCAATAGAACCTAAAATAGAGCATGATGTTTTTAAACTGGAAAAATAAATTATTTATACTTAATAAAAAAAGACCGTATATTATACGGTCTTTTTAACTATATACATTTAATTCATTACTTACACAATGCAAGCAATATACCTGCTGCAACTGCTGAACCAATTACACCGGATACATTAGGTCCCATAGCGTGCATCAACAAGTAGTTTTGCGAGTTATACTCTAAACCAACTTTATTAGATACACGAGCCGCCATTGGAACAGCGGAAACACCGGCAGAACCAATCAACGGATTAATAAGTTTTGGCTCGCGTTTTGTAATCTTTGCAATAATTATTTCACATAAGTTCATCAATTTTGCCATCAATACACCAGCACCTGTTGCAAATGAAAATGCCAAGATACCAAGTACGAGTATAAATAATGTCTGAACTGTTAAAAAGTGATCAGCCGACAATTTTGATCCGACTGTTAAGCCCAAAAAGATTGTAACAATATTAATCAGAGCATTTTGCATTGTTTCAGATAATCTTTCAACAACACCGCATTCTTTACACAAGTTACCAAATGTGAAAGCACCAACTAACGGACATGCGGACGGCAGCAAAATTATACACATAAATAATACAATTAACGGGAAAACAATCTTTTCACGTTTAGAAACAGGTCGTAACTGTTCCATCTGAATTACACGTTCTTCTTTTGTCGTAAATAACTTCATAATAGGCGGTTGAATTACAGGAACCAATGCCATATATGAATATGCAGCAACCGCAATTGCACCTAATAATTCAGGTGCCAAAGAACGAGTAACATAAATTGATGTCGGGCCATCAGCCCCGCCAATGATACCGATTGCACCAGCCTGAGGTAGTGTAAAACCAAATAAACATAATGCCATCAATAATGCACCAAAGATACCGAACTGAGCAGCTCCGCCCAAAAGTGCGGTCTTAGGGTTTGCAATCAACGGACCAAAATCCGTCATTGCACCAACACCCATAAAGATAATCAATGGGAATAGCCCTTTATCAATACCGAAATTAAATATTATACCCAAAAAACCATTTGGTCCGGCAATCGCTTCATTCGGATCCAAAAATGCTATATTTGATAAAATGCCGCCAAACGCAATAGGAACCATCAATAAAGGTTCATACTGTTTTTTAATACCTAACCAGAGCAGGAACAAACAAATTAACAACATAATCGGATGACCGAATACATGCAAAAATTGCTCTATTCCGCTTAAATTAGGGTCAGGCTTTAATATCAGGTTATAAATACCTGTATTTTGCCATAGATTTATTAAACCATCTGTAATTTCCATCTACGGCCTCCTAACCTATTGTAACCAAAACTTGTCCATTCTGGACTTTATTACCAACTTCGATTTCAACTGATTTAACAATACCTGAAACAGGGGATTTAATTTCAGTTTCCATCTTCATAGCTTCGACAACAGCGATTACATCACCTTCAGAGATTGTATCACCTTCTGAAACCATAACTTTTAACACATTACCAGGTAATGCTGCTTTAACAGGAGTACCGTCAGTTGATACAGCTTTTGCTTCAATACCTTCTTTTACGCTGAAATCATATAACTTACCATTTACGGTAGCTTTATCACCTTCAAGTGCAACAGCATACTTTTTACCGTTTACTGTTACGGTATAACCGTTTGTATCATTACCGGAAGATGAAGAATCAGCTTTCTTTTCATTCTTACGAACACCGATTGTACCTTTGCCCTGTAAAAATAAAATACCTTTTTCTTTACAAGCTGCTGAAATAAATAAGTTCTCATCATTAACCTCAAGACCTGCATCTTCAAGTCTTTTCTTAGCAACTTCAAGTCCTTTATTAGGATCTTTATCATTAAGATCAACAACCGTTTCTGTTGTCGGTTCAAGACCTAACTGTTCATGAGCAATTTTAATAACCTCTTCATCTGGTTGGCATGGAGTTTTACCAAAATAACCCAAAACCATTTTGCCATAACCTTCTGCTATTTTCTTCCACTTGCCAAACATTACATTATTAAATGCCTGTTGGAAATAGAACTGAGAAACAGGAGTAACAGAAGTTCCGAAACCGCCTTTTTCAACAACTTCTTTCATTGCAGCAACAACTTCAGGATATTTATCCATTAAATTATTATCTCTAAGCATCTGAGTATTAGCTGTCAACGCACCTCCAGGAAGCGGAGATTGAATAATCATCGGATTTACAGACATAGCTTCAGGCGGCAAGAAGTAATCTTTCATACATTCTTTAAATATTTCTTCAGTTTCAAGAATTTTTTCAACATCTATTCCCAAATCGTATTCAGTACCTTTTAATGCATGCCACATTGAAACGATATCAGGCTGAGCTGTTCCTCCTGAAACAGGCTTCATAGCCAAGTCGATACAATTAGCCCCGCCTTCCAAAGCTGCCAAATATGCAGCAAGGCCTGTTCCTGCTGTTTCATGAGAGTGGAAACGAATATCTGCATTTTCACCCAATATTTCTCTTGTTCTTTTTACTGTTTCGTAAACTTTTCTTGGTGCAGAAGTACCTGAAGCATCTTTAAATGCCAATGAATCAAATTCAATACCGGCATCAAGAATTGATCTCAAGACTCTTTCATAAAATTCGACATCATGAGCACCCTGACATCCGATAGGTAATTCCATCATTGTAATTGTAACTTCGTGTCTTAAACCATGTTTTTTGATACACTGGCTAGAATACAACAAATTGTTGACATCATTTAAAGCATCAAAATTACGAACAGTTGTTACACCATGTTTTGCAAACATTTTTGCGTGCAAGTCAATTACATCTCTTGGCTGAGAATCAAGACCAACAACATTTACACCACGTGATAGCGATTGTAAGTTGATATCTGGTCCGACAGCTGCCCTGATTTTGTCCATTGTTTCAAAAGCATTTTCATTACAATAGAAAATCGGAGATTGAAATCTTGCTCCGCCGGCAACCTCAAAATGTTTCAAGCCCGCTTTTACTGCAGACTGTAATGCAGGGATGAAGTCATCTACAAAAACTCTTGCCCCGTAAACAGATTGGAAACCATCTCTAAATGAGGTATCCATAACTTTAATAAGTTTTTTACTCATATATTTATCCTCTCTTATAACTAATTTCTTTTTGCCATTATCGCCGCAATTGCAACTGCAATTGCTTCATCAACATTTGATGCAACTTTTTTAGCCGCAGTTTTTACTTCATCAACTGCTTCAGGAAACAATTTATTAAGCCAACCGACAACTTTTGACATGATACCCATGCAAAAGATTAATAATGTCAGAAATGCCAAAACTGTACCCATCCCGATTAAAAGCAGCGCCAGTCCGTTTTCTAAATTATTCATAATATATCTCCTATTGATAGTACTAATTCTTTGTTATCGGCATCCTGCAAAAGTAATTCTCCGTTATCATTTACCCCTTTTGCAATACCGTTTTTCAATTCATTCAAAACCTGAACTTTTAAATCCTTATCTAAAAAACAATTTTTATTTATATAATCTCTTTTTATAAATTCAAAACCTTTTTCCAAAAATTCATCATAATTTTCGAAAAATTTATTTACAAATTCATCGAGAAAAACATCCATATTAACAGATTTTCCAATCTCAAGATTAAGACTGGCTGCAACCCTGTCAGGAATGTCTGAAACATCTGATTGTGATGCATTCAAATTAACACCTATACCAAGAACAATTCCTTTAAGAATGGAACCATCCATGACGGTTTCTGATAATATACCGCTAATTTTTCTTCTGCCGTCTATCATAACATCATTAGGCCATTTTATTTTTGCATTTACACCATAATTTTCGAGCACGTCACATAAAATAACAGAGGCATATTGAGTAATATTAGTGAAAACAGGATTCATTGACGCCGAAGGTTTTAATACAAGAGAAAAGAAAAGATTGCCTTCACCCAAATCAACCCACTTACGATTAAAACGACCTCTGCCATTAGTCTGACGGCGGGCATGAATAACAGTTCTGTCTGCAAAATTATCAATATGAGATTTTGCATAACTGTTTGTAGAATCAATCTCCTCTATTCTTATAACTTTCATTAATATCCTCTAATCATAATCGCGATTAGAATAATTATACAACAAACAAAACAAGATAAGGCAAAAAATATTTTTTATTATAAATGAATGCAAAAAGTTAACAAATTGCATTAACCGTTTTTAAATGATAATATTAATATATAAGAGGGAGGACTATGGAACATTGGATATATACCTTTCAATTATGGGGTAAAAGTGTATCTGTTAATATGGATACATTGATAACAATGTGGCTTGCAATGACATGTTTACTTATATGCGCCTTTTTAGCCGTGCGTAAAATTTCCGTAATGCCCTCTATAATGCAGACAGCCTTTGAAAATATTTTGGGATTTTTCTGGGGGATGTCAGATTCTTTGATGGGTAGAGAAGGCAGAAAACATATTCCTTTAATCGCATCATTGTTTCTTTTTATAATTGTTGCAAATCTTATGGGACAAATACCGTTTCATATTTTACACATGAAACATGGAGAACTTGCCTCACCGACAAACGATATAAATGTAACTGCGGCATTAGCAATTATCGTACTCGTATATTATGTGTTCATGGGATTTAAAAAGAAAAAAATCAGATTTTTATTTGCAGATTTATCACCGATAAATATTTTTATCGGTTTAATTGATATATTAGAAATGTTCACAAGACCATTAACATTGGCTCTGCGACTTTTTGGAAACGTTTTGGCCGGGGAAATACTCATATCAGCAATGCTTGGATTATGTGCATATTTTCTGCCTTTACCTTTCATGTTTTTTGAAGTTTTGGTTGCCTGTGTTCAGGCATTGGTGTTTTCAATGCTGACAATGGTATATGTTTCATCAGCAATACAAGAAGAATAGTAATATAAAAAAAATAAAGGAGAAAAAATTATGGCAGTAACAGAATTAGGACAATTAGGCGGCGGCATTGCAATAGGCTGCGGAGCTATCGGTGCAGGCTTGGGTATCGGTTTTGCAACAAAAGGTTTGATGGATGCAATGTCAAGACAACCTGAAATTGCAACAAAAGCACTTGTATTTTTCATGATTGGTGCAGCAATGTCAGAAGCCTGTGCAATTTACGCTTTAATCGTAGCATTAAAACTTGTAGGTATGATGTAACGGAATAATTTGTAATGGAATTTAATGCAACTTTTATAGTAACCATAATCAGCTTTATTGTGTTCGTTATCTTGATGAACGCTATACTTTATCGTCCGTTGGAAAAAATTGTTGACGAGAGAGAAAAACTTATAAAGGATAATACCGAAAACGCAAAGACACTAAATTCAGAAGCTGAAACATTACTTGAAAAGAAAGCCCGAGAAATTGCTCAGGCAAAAGCGGATGCAAAAAATTCCCTGGATACAAAATTAAAAGAATCGTACGAAAACAGTTCACAAAAAATTCACAAAGCTAAAGAAGAAAGTCTTAACTGCATAAAAGAGCAAAAGCAACAGCTTCAGAATGAAAAAGAAAACATTAAAGAAATCATGAATCCGGATATCAGACATTTTGCACAGCTTATAACGGATAAGTTATTAAGCAGAAATACAGGAGAGGGAAATGAGTAATATCGGTGAAATATATAACCTCATACTGCATTCAAACTTGCTGAATTTTACAATATTTTTGGCAATTATAATATTGATATGCAAAAAGTTTGATATACCTGCGATTATTGAAAATATGCGCGCAAAAATTATTAAAAGAATTGAAGAATCTGATATTACCCTGAAAGAAGCTGCGGCGAACAAAGAAAAGGCAATGAATGAAGTTAAAAATACTGCAGCAGAAGTTGAGAATATAAATTCCGCAGCAGAAGTTAAGGCTAAAACACTTGAAGAACAAGTATCTCGAGATACTTTAGTTAAAATTGAAAATATTAAAAATAACACTCAAAAGATTATTGACTCAGAAGAAAAATCAGTCAGAGCAATATTAATATCAAATACAGGAACCAGATCCGTTGAAGCTGCAAAAGATAACATTATTTCAGAACTCGAAAAAAATAAAGAACTACACAATAAATTTATAGAAG
Source organism: uncultured bacterium (assembly GCA_902788345.1). GTDB lineage: Bacteria > Cyanobacteriota > Vampirovibrionia > Gastranaerophilales > Gastranaerophilaceae > Zag111. Next base: position 356,044 of record CADAJP010000001.1, read on the forward strand.
ACAGCATAAATGAACTTGATAAGGCGGTTTTAGATGGCATATCTTAATCAAATAGATAAAATATATTCTCAAACTCTTTTAAAACTTGCCGTTGATAATGGTCAGGTGCTGGATGAGATTACGCAAATTGAGGAGGTTTTTGCAAATTCCAAAGAATTGACACACCTTATTCAAAATCCAACAATAAATACAAAACATAAAATTGAGATACTTGATGAAATATTTAAAGACAAGATAAATCCTGAAATATACAAATTTTTAATTGTTCTTGTTGAAAAAAACAGAATAAACCGATTAAAACAAATTGTTGAAAGTTTCAAAATAAACTATTACGAAGAAAACAATATAAAAAATGTAATAATTATTTCAGCCATCGAATTAAATGAAGAAATGAAAAAGAACATTACAGCTAAACTTGAAAATAAACTAAACAAAAAAGTTATGCCGCAATGGGAAACTGATAAAGACATTATCGCAGGACTAATATTTAAACTGGGCGATACAGTTATAGATACAAGTTTAAGACATAAATTAGAAAATTTAAATAAAATAATGAAATAGGAGATATTATGGCACTGATACAACCTGATGAAATAAGTTCAATCATCAAAAGTAAAATTGAAAATTTTAATCTTGAAACCGAAATATCAAACACCGGAACGGTTCTTGAAGTCGGGGATGGTATTGCAAGAGTTTACGGTTTAGGAAACGCTATGGCAAACGAACTTGTCAGTTTTGAAGACGGTAAAGGAACTTTGGGAATTGCAATGAACCTTGAAGAAGATAATGTTGGTGTTGTTATTCTTGGAGATTACACAAATATAAAAGAAGGTACTATTGTAAAAACAACCAATCAAATTGCATCAGTACCTGTAGGAGACGGACTTATCGGAAGAATAATCGACCCGACTGGGAAACCGATTGACGGTAAGGGGGATTATCCTTATGAAAAAACAAGACCGATTGAAAGAGTTGCACCGGGTATCGTTACAAGGCGTTCGGTTTATCAGCCTTTGCAAACCGGTTTAACCGCAATTGATGCACTTACACCAATTGGCAGAGGTCAAAGAGAACTCATAATCGGGGACAGACAAACAGGTAAAACCGCTATTGCGATAGACACAATAATTAATCAGCAGGGCAAAGATGTAATTTGTATATATGTTGCAATAGGACAAAAAGCTTCAACCGTTGCACATCTTGCCAAAACTCTTGAGGAAAAAGGTGCAATGGCTTATACAATTATTGTTTCATCAACCGCTGATGAATCAGCGCCTCTGCAATATATTGCTCCATTTGCCGGAGTTACAATCGGTGAAGAATTTATGGAGCAAGGCAAGGATGTTTTGATTATTTATGATGACTTATCAAAACATGCACAGGCATACCGTGCAATGAGTTTACTTTTAAAAAGACCGCCGGGACGTGAAGCATATCCGGGAGATGTTTTCTATCTGCATTCAAGACTATTGGAACGTGCCGTTAAACTTAATGACGAACTTGGCGGCGGAAGTATTACGGCACTGCCGATTATTGAAACGCAGGCAGGAGACGTTTCAGCATACATTCCGACTAATGTAATTTCTATTACTGACGGTCAGATATTCTTGGAAAGTAACGCATTTAATTCAGGACAAAGACCGGCAATTAATGCAGGTATATCAGTTTCCCGTGTAGGGGGTGCAGCACAAACAAAAGGAATTAAACAAGTTGCAGGGCAGTTGCGTTTAGACCTTGCTCAATACAGAGAACTTGAAGCATTCGCTCAATTTGCATCTGACCTTGATGCTGCAACAAAAAAACAACTTTTAAGAGGTGAAAAACTAACCGAAGTTCTCAAACAACTTCAGTATAATCCTCTTAGTGTTGCCGAACAGGTTTCTATCCTGTTTGCCGCAAATGAAGGGATTTTAGATGATATTGAAAATGCTAAAATCCAAAGGTTCAAAAAAGACTGGTTTGTTTATTTCAATGCAAATCTAAAAGAACTATCAGACAGGTTAAATGCCGGAGAAGGCTTATCTGACGAGGATAAAACAATCCTGATAAATTCTTTAAACAAATTCAAAGAAACATTCTAAACAGAAAGATAAATAATGGCAAATTTAAAAAGTATAAAAAACAGAATAAACAGCGTGCAAAGCACTAAAAAAATTACCCGTGCAATGAAGATGGTTGCGGCAGCAAAGGTTCGTTCCTCAGAAATCGCAACTAAAGCTTCTCGTCCTTACGCAATAGAGCTTTACAACATGTTTCAAAAACTTTTAAATTCGGTGCCGGAATTTAGTTCTGAAACACTCAGAATTAAACATGCCATTGATAACTACCCAAAACTGCTTGAACGCAGGAAAATAAAAAATGTCGGAATGTTTATTGTTACTGCAAATAAAGGACTCGCAGGAGCATATAGTGCGAATGTCGTTAAACTGGCATTGAAGCAGATTAAAGAATATCAAAAACAAGGTATTGGTGTAAAAGTATTTATTGCAGGTCAAAAGGGAATATCAATTATCCGTAAAAAATTGATTGCTCTTGGCTGCAACATTGAAAGGAAATATTTTTCCTGCATAGATAATCCGGGAGCAATGGATGCAAGAGAAATTGCGGAAGATATGGCCGAATATTATGTAAACAATAAAATAGACAAAATTGAAATTATCACTACAAGTTTTCGTAATATGGTAAGCTATAGTGTTGACAGCTGGGCAATTCTGCCGCTTGAAGGAGTAAAAAATCCTCATGAAAGACTTTCGGATAGTGTTATTGAACCGTTAATGGAATTTACCCCTGATATGCACCATATATTACAAAAAATAGTACCGATGTTTATTACAAATACTTTCTATCAGGCATTATTAGAGGCTCACGCAAGCGAACTTGCTTCAAGAATGACAGCCATGTCTGCCGCAACAACCAATGCAGAAAAGATTATTCACGATTTATCCATTCAATACAACAAAATCAGACAGGCTGCTATTACGAATGAAATTATAGAAGTTGTATCAGGTGCGAACGCTCTATCAAAATAACTATTGTTGTTTAAATTCAAGTTTTTTGGTTGCAGAATTATATTTCCAGCCGTCAGTTAATTTGTAAACATCAAAAGTTGCCTGACCTTTTTGCCTTTGAACCCATTTCATATTGTCAGTACAATCACTTGTTTCCTGACCATAACCGTTAGTTATGGCAATATGACCGTCAAGACCATCCCTTTTATATACAACAATGTATCCTGCAGGAAGTTTATTCAAATCCTTTAGTTTTACATCTATTCTTTCAAATTTTTCAGGATGTGCATCAAAAAATTCTGTCGCACGATGTGCACTGCCTCTTGGCATATCAGAGTAGTCATTCAATACCCCGCTTGACCAAAGTGCATGTTTTACTCCTGTATAACAAGCTGATGAAACATCCATTTCCTGTGCAACCTTTTGAGAATATTTAGCCAAGCAGACATCAATATCTCTTACTCTGCTGTCTGCACAATTAACCCCTTTGTTTTCTACAACTTTGTAAATTGCAGAAATATTAGATAAATACCAATTACTTAACTTAAAATATAAACCGTGTTTTACAGATTCGGGAATAGAATGAATTTCCCCAATTGAAACATTTTTTGAAATGTTAAAGCTGAACTGAGGCTTATAAGAAGACTCTCCTTTGTCAACACGACAAGATACGGGCTCAGATGTATACACAGGCTTTTCAATACCCTGCTTTTTATAATCGCCCAGCAAATGCTGTCTGTATAAACTTTTCCTTTGTTCAATAAGTCTAATATCCGTAACTAACATGATATTTTTCCCTTAAACTTTCCCCTGTATATATATAAACAAAACATTTATAACGAAATTGCCATATTGTAACAAATTGTAAACACCTGAAAAATAAAACCTGCTTGACAATAGACTGTCCGTGTAAGATAATAACTATACGTGATTACTCGGGCAATCGTTTATAAAATTTGTCCGGAGTGCCGAAATATCAGCAGCTTGTATAGATACAGGCATTTTTAACTCCGGGAAATTACGAACCCACAATTGAAAGGAAAAAGATATGTTCGCAATTGTAGAAGCAGGCGGAAAACAATATCAACTTGAAGAAGGCCGTTATATTGATATTGAAAAATTAGAAGGCGCTGTAGATGAAAAAGTTGTTTTTGACAAAATTGTCATGATAGTTAACGGCAAAAAATCTAAAGTTGGTCAACCTTACGTATCTGGAGCTTCTGTTGAAGGCAAAATCGTTAAACACGACAAAGCTAAAAAAATAATTGTTTTCAAACAAAGACCTAAAAAAGGATACAGAAAAAAACAAGGTCACAGACAACAATTTACAAGAGTTATGATTTCTAAAATCAGAACAACTGCAAAAAAATCTTCAAAAGAAGAAGCAGTAGAATCAGCAGAATAGACAAGAAACTAAAAGGAGAATATAAAAATGGCACATAAGAAAGGTATGGGATCTACCCGTAACGGTCGTGATTCCGAAGCGAAGCGTTTAGGCGTAAAAAAATTCGGCGGTGAAGTCGTTAAAGCCGGTAACATCATTGTTCGCCAAAGAGGTACAAAAATTCACCCTGGTAACAATGTAGGTATTGGTTCTGATGATACTTTGTACGCTATGATTGACGGTCAGGTTAAATTTGAACCACACAGACGCGACAGAAAACAAGTAAGCGTTTACGCTGTATAAAATTTATTTTTTATAAAAAAAAACACCCGCTCAAACGGGTGTTTTTTTATTTATTAATCTGAATTTACCAACATCGTTGACTTTCCTGCTGCCGCCAAATCCGAAGCTACCGGATCAAACGGAGGCTCGTTTTTTGAAGGAAATTTCGGAACGACATCTTTATATTTATCATTTAATACTGCAAGCGAATTATTAACAATTTCAGGTGATTCATATTCTGCAACAGAAACAATATTTGTTCCGTTGTAATATTGACCGCTCATAGTAATTAACTGACTTTTTGAAACTTTTGATTCCGGTTTCACTTCACGATTTGTTAAACCTTTTACAATTGCACTGAAAATTTTAATGCTCATCTGACTCTCTCCATGATATTGTTCTTATCTATACTTTAATAAAGTATTTTAAAAAGTCACAATTTCAGAAGGAAGGAATAATGTTACAAAGCTTAACAATTTAATTCCCAAAGACTCTGTTTTTAATTGCTAAACCTGTTTTAGTCGTTGCAAGACCTGCTTTTGAACTTTCTTTAAGCATTGGAGACATCAATGCTCCCGTCTGTGCCATAGCATCCACAACTTCATCTATAGGAATTTTTGATTCAACACCGGAAAGAGCTAGTTCAACCGCAGTAACAGAATGAACAGCCAAAAACGGATTGCGTTTTACACAAGGAACTTCGACAAGTCCCGCAACAGGGTCACAGCTTAAACCCAAAAGATTTTTCAGGGCAAGAGCAGAGGCATTAAGTATTTGAGAAACAGTCCCCCCCCTTAACTGACATAGAGCTGCCGCACTCATAGCGCTTGCAACACCACACTCGGCCTGACATCCTGCAACCGCACCGGCTAAAGCAACTTTAACAGAAATTATACGACCTATTTCACCTGCCGTAATTAAAGCATCTAACTGATCTTTTTCCGAATAATTATACTTTCTGCTGACTGCTATTAAAACTGACGGCAAAATTCCGCAGGAACCTGCAGTTGGGCAGGCTACAATTGTACCCATACGGATATTTTCTTCACTGGTGGCAAGAGCATACATAACAATATTTTGGAATAAATCGCCAAACATTGCTGATTCTTTTTCATATCTGCGGTGCATTTTATAGCAATCCTGACCGCACATTCCGCTCAGTGAAAGTTCTTTACTTTGCATACCTGAATCTATTGCTTCTTTCATTGCAAACAGACTTCTATTGGCAAAGGCTCTAACCTGTTCAACGGTAGTATCCGCTTCCTGTGCCATTTTTTCCTGTGCAATCTCATATATCTTTTTATTCAGAGAAAGGCAAATATCATATAATTGTTCAAAAGTATTTATATTTGTATCCATAATCTAACTTTCCAGCTTTTCAACATAAGTAACCCAATATATTTCTTTTTGAGCCTCAATTTTTTCCACTATATCAGGATTAAGATGACCATCCACACATATAATCATTGATGCGTCCTGCCCTTTGGCATTTCTGTCACAATCAAGCGATGCGATATTGATATTTTCATCCTGCAAGAAAGAAGTTACAGCAGATATAACCCCCGGTCTGTCACGATATACCAAGATTAAAGTATTATAATTGCCCGACAGAGAAACATGGAATTCATTTATTCTTGTAATAAGAATTTCTCCCGCCCCGACTGAATCACCTGATATTGACATATTTGTATCATCAAAAATCTCGATATCAACAGAATTTGGGTGCCTGTTAAAATCATCATAATATTCAAATTTGTAATCAATACTTTTAGCTATATCAGATTCAAAAATATTTTTTATTCTTCTGTCTGCGACATTCAAACCTAATATTCCCGCAAGCAAGCCCTTATCAGTGCCGTGCCCTTTGCCTGTTTGCGCATAGGAATTATACAATTTGAATATTACTTTCTTGGGAGTTTTTTTGTATATATTTCTTGCCAATAAACCCAATCTTACAGCTCCGGCAGTGTGAGAACTTGACGGCCCTGCCATGACAGGAGAAATAATATCAAACAATGTAGATTTTTTCATAACACTTCCTAATCCTTTAAAACATTCTATCATAAATTAGTTAAGAATTTATCAATTCAAGTTTTTGTTTCCTTGATAATTTATGTTTTATACGATATTCCTCTTTCAAAGCCTCTGATTTTGAGCTGAATTCTTTTGTATAAACGACTTTAACAGGCTTGAAAGCTCTGGTATATTTTGCCCCTTTACCTGATAAATGTTCATTAAAACGTTTTTCAACATCGTCAGTATATCCGCAATACAAAGTGCCTTTAGAAGTTAAAATCATATATACAAAATGCTTTTCAGACATAAAATAATTATATTCCTATTTTAGTTTATTTGATATAAACTAAACGTATGAAAAAATATGCAATATGTTATAACCCGAATATTGAAAATTCTGTAAGTGTAATGGAAAAACTCAAAGGCATTTTACAAAAATATAATGCCGATTTCAGAGTTTTCAGTATTGATAAGTTAGAAACAGAATGCGATTTTGTTTTTGTTATAGGCGGAGACGGAACAATTCTTAAAGCCGCACGATTTTACTCAAAATTCGGAATTGCTGTTTTTGGAATAAATCTTGGACATTTAGGATTTTTATCACAAGCAGGCACAACAAATTTAGAAAGCGCTGTAAATAGTATTCTTAATGCAGATTATAAAACTGAAAACAGATTAATGCTTGAAAGCGGGAATTATAATGCTCTTAATGATTTTGTAATAAAAGGAATTATACCGTCAAGAGCTTCAAGCTTTAAACTGGAAATAAACGACAAATTTGTCTGTGAATATTATGCAGACGGAATTATAATTTCGACACCGACAGGTTCTACTGCATACGGGATGGCGGCAGGAGGCCCTGTATTAACACCGGACACAGATGCAATTATTATTGTACCAATTTGCCCTCATACATTTTCGGCAAGACCGATAGTTGTATCATCACAAAGCACAATAAAAATCTTGTCATGTCCGAATCAAAGCTACACAGTAAGTGCTGACGGACAGGAAATTTTTGATTTCACAAAAGAAATTACAATTACAAAATCAAAATACTATGCAAAACTGGCTCTTTTAAAAGAGAATGATTTTTATTCGGTATTGAGAAATAAACTTCAATGGGGAATTAGTCCCGTAAACCAAAAATAAAGCTATCTGATATTTAAAAATTTATGTGTTTGAGGTATTAAGCGAACATACTTATACTTTTTCAAAAATTTATCCATAACTAATGAGCAAAACTCAGAATCGACTGAAACAATATCATTATCCATCTTAGGCTGTAAAACAAGCTCAATTCCTGAATTTTGCACAATTTCTACACATTTATTGATTTCATCTTCTGTTATATTCTTATCAAAGACAATTTTAGCAAAAGTCTGAACACCACCGCAATTTTCCAAAAAACTTTTGTGCAGATAAAAAGTATCTCTACCTGTTGCAGAAGGAAGTTTTATATCCGCAGCAATAATATCAAGATTTCCTTTTATTTGTAATAGCGGCTTTGTTAAGGTCGCATTTGTTTCAAGATAAATCTTCATATCAGGAGTACTCTTAATCAAAGGAATAAATTCATTTAAAAAATCAACCCACAAAAGCGGTTCACCGCCGGTAAAAGATATTGAATGAGCTGCCATAACATCAAAATCTGAAAAAATCTTTTCTTTTAAAGTTAAAGGCGTATAAATTTGAGAATCATTTTCACTAAAATCAGTATCGCAATAATTACAATTCAAATTGCAGCCGCAAAACCTTACAAATATCTGTTTATACCCGACTACAGAACCTTCACCTTGAATTGATGAAAAAATCTCTTTAATTTTAGCTTCCGTAACCAAAATTTTTCCTCACATCATCTTTTGACAAATTTTTAAGCTGTTCATACAACTTTATTTCATCATCCGACAAATTATGAGAAAATTCAATACTTACCGTTACAATCAAATCTCCAATTTTACCATTTTTCTTAATACCCTGTTTTGCAAGGCGGAATTTTTGCCCGGAACAAGTATTTGGGGGCAATTTTAATTTTATGGTTCCGTCAAAAGCAGGAATAGAAATTTCTTCGCCTAATGCAGCCTCAAAAGGTGTAACAGGAACATTATAATAAATATTCAATTTATCATAGCGAATTTGAGTTTTTGTTTCAATTCTCACGGTAATATAAACATCCCCGTTTGGACCACCGTTTTTACCGGAAGCTCCCTCTCCTTTTAAACGGAGTTTTGTACCGTCTTTTACACCTTTTGGAATAGATACGGTAATTTTTTTTGATTCTGACACAACACCTTTACCGTTGCAATTTGTGCATTTTCCTCCACCAGTAAATCTGTGCCCTTGGCATTTTGGACAAGTTTTTGTACTACGGATATGAATTATCCGTTTGCTTCCGGTTACTACTTCATCCGGACTAATAACAATTTCAGAGGTAATATTTTCACCTTTTTTAGGCTTTAAACTATCTTTTATCCTTTTTATCTTTTTCAGTCTTGAAATATTGTACCTAAACCACTTTGCAATAAATTCAACCCATAAATTACCTTGTTTATGGGTTTTGGTTTTGGTTTTATTATTAGTTGAAGTTTCTTTTGTTTCCTGATTTTTGTAGACTTGTTTTTCAAAAGTATCCTGATGCGATTCATTTTTATTCTCTGAAGTTTCTTCCTGTTCGTTGCAAAAATTATCTTCAGGTTTTGAAAAATCACGATGAAATATACCATGAACCGTATCATACTTCATACGTTCTAAGTCATTGCATAGCGTATCGTATGCACTTGTAATTTCTTTAAATGTTTCTATTGCACCAGCATCTTTATTTACATCCGGATGATATTTTCTCGCAAGCTTTCTGTATGCAGCTTTAATTTCACTCAAAGAAGCATTCACATCTACATCTAAAATTTCATAATAATTTTTTACACTATTAAACGCCATATAAACTATTTAATGATAGTTTAAAAAATTTCAACATATCCGAAAAAATTAACCAAAAATATTTATTTTTATAACTTTACTTGATTAAAACAAGATCTCCACGCTTCATAAGAGGGGCAAGATAGCGGATTACATCATTATCCATACGCATACACCCATGTGAAACATATCTGCCTAATAAAGAAGCATCACGATTCCCATGAATAAATTCACCTATACGGGAAGTTTCACCCGTTTGGGGATCCATACGGTCTAGTATAATTACCATAGGACCGTAATCTTTTGGATGTTTATATCTTTTTGTATGAGGAGGTGCAGTCCGATAAGGATATGTTTCTTTATGAGAAACAACTCTCAAACCTTTATGAGTCGGAGTCGGTTCATAACCGGTTCTTCTCCCGCTTGCAATTAAATATGCTTTAAGTGGTTCACCGCTGTCGCCATAATGATACAAAACATTTTTGCTCAAATCTACAACAATTTTTGCCCTTTTCATCTTACCCTGAACAACTACACTCGGAGATGGTGCATTTGCCAAAACCTCATCAGAAGATGTGCCTTGCGGAGTAATACCGCCATTTTGCCTTACAAATACATCTGTAGCCGGTGTTGTTACTACTTTTTTACCGTTTGATGTTGTAATAGTTTCAGTAATTTCAAGCTGTGAATAAGATTTTTGCGGATATAACAATGCTCCGGTTAGTGTTAATGCTGCAATAGGGTATTTTATGTATGGAGTAATCTTAATCATACTATTTTAAAACCAATAATAAAAATTTTTTGCTACTAACTAACAAGAAAAAAAATTTTTGTATTTAATACCAATATGCGCATACCAAAAATAAAATTTTCTCCAAAATACAGATTCGGAACACCTGCGGAAAAATTAAAAACAGCAGAAAAGATAAATTCTGAAATCTTTGAACATATTGTTACTCTTTATGATAAAAGAGATAGAGTTCCCATCAGAGAAATTGAACGTGAATACAAAAAGAATCTGCCGGAGACAATATATCTCAGCATAAAAAAATTAACCGATAAAGAAGAAGAAAAAGTCGGGGGGCTTTTATCGACCTATTTTAAAGATGATAATGCAATAAAATTTAAAATGTCACTTCCTGCATGCAATAATCAATTAAAATTTAACATGCTCCCGATATTAATGCACGAAAGCGCACATTTACTTGATTATGCACTGAATCCGAAGAAAACAAAAACATACGCAAAGGTAATAAACAGATGCGGAATAGCAGAAGACCTTGATAACTTTTATTTTAAAAATATATACAAAACAGACTCAAAAGAACAATGCACAGCTATTGACATTATCAAACTAAAACAGGAACTTCGAAAGCTTCTCACCGAAATTCCAAGCGAAAACAGAATAATAACACTAAACTACTTTAAAGAAGCTTTGGAAAGTGAAATTTTCGCATTTAAAGAAGAACAAAAATATATTTCGCTAATTAATGATAGTAAAGATTATATGTGTTACATAACCCGTAATGCTCAAAAAACATTGGAAAAGTTTAAGCTTAATGAAAAGCTTGAAACAATAAAAAAAATAATACTGGAAATAATATCAAGTGAAAGAGGCAAATAAAAAACAGAGGCTCAAGAATTTGAACCTCTGTTTTTATATTTAATGAATTACTATTTAAGCAATGCACCAACTGCTTTATATACATCCATTCTTGTAGCTGCATCCTTTTGAGCCTGAGCATAAAGTGTTTCAGCAGCATCAGGATTTGTTTTAAGTAATGACTTATAACGTCCTTCTGATCTGATGAATTCTTGGTAATCAGCTTTAGGTTCTTTAGCATCCCAAGTGAATGGAACTTCAGCTTCCGGATTGTAACGATACAATGGGAAGTAACCTGCTTCAACGGCACGTTTTTGTTCTGTCTGAGTTTTAGACATATCAATACCGTGAGCGATACAAGGAGCATAAGCAAATATGATTGATGGGCCGTTATATGCTTCAGCTTCTTGGAATGCTTTTAGAGTTTGAGCTCTATCTGCACCCAATGCAACTGATGCAACATATACATATCCATAAGACATACTCATCAAGCCCATATTCTTCTTGTACGTTCTCTTACCGCCTGTAGCAAATTTTGCAACAGCAGCGGTCGGAGTAGATTTAGAAGCCTGACCGCCTGTATTTGAATATACTTCTGTATCAAGAACAAGGATATTTACATTCTTGTTCTGAGCAAGAACATGGTCAATACCGCCGTAGCCTATATCGTTTGCCCATCCGTCACCACCGATAATCCATACAGATTTATCAGTGAAGTAGTCTTGAAGTTCTTGAATTTTCTTACAAGTTGGGCACATGTCGTTTTGGTGTTTAGCCAAAACTTCTTTAACTTTGTTTTGAGCCTCTACAGCTTCAGGAGTTTTTGAGTTATCCCAGTGAGCCATTGCATTTTCCAATGCTTCTTTAACATCTGCTTTGGCTTCAGGGTTGGCAAGAACTTTTTCAACATTTTCTTTCAAAAGTTCTCTGTTAGCATCTACAGCCAATCTCATACCAAAACCAAATTCAGCATTATCTTCAAATAATGAATTTGCCCAAGCCGGACCTCTGCCTTCCTTAGTTTTTGTATATGGAATTGTAGGGAATGTACCCGAGTAAATTGAAGAACAACCTGTTGCGTTTGCAATGATTGCATTTTCACCAAATAATTGAGAAACCAATTTAACATAAGGTGTTTCACCACAACCTGCACAAGCACCTGAGAATTCGAATAAAGGTTTTCTCAACATAGCGCCTTTAATTGTTTTTGTAGTGTTTTTACCCATTACATTATCAGGTAAAGCATCAAAGAATTTTTCATTTACAACTTCACCAACAGCTGTTTCTTCTTCAATTGTTGACCAAGTTAAAGCTTCTTTGCCTGCAACTTTTGACATCGGACATTGATCTACGCAAACACCGCAGCCTGTACAATCGTTGCAATATACCTGAACTTTGAATTTTTCACCGTGATCATTTGGTTTTGCATCAACAGTCTTGAATGAGGCAGGAGCAGAAGCTAAATCTTTTTCTTCAACCAGTTTAGTTCTGATTGCAGCATGAGGACATGCTGAAGCACAGATTCCGCATTGAATACAAGTTTCAGAATTCCATTTTGGAACACGAGGAGCAATTCCACGTTTTTCTAAACAAGCAGTGCCTGTTGGGATTACACCGTCAACACTCATAGCTGAAACAGGAATATCGTCACCTTTTTGTCTCATAGACGGTTCAATGATTTTCTTTGCAAATTCATCTGCATCTTTAGAAATCATTTCAACATGATCTGCATGAGCAACACCATCTAATGAAGCAGGAATAACAACTTCTTCTGTCGCATTAATAGCTGCATCAATCAATGCCAAGTTCATATTAACAACATCATCACCTTTTTTCTTAAAGGTTTTCTTGGTCATTTCTTTCATACCTTCATAAGCCTGTTCAAACGGAATGATTCCGCTAACTTTGAAGTATGCAACCATCATAACTGTATTAGCACCCTTACCGCGTAAACCAGGTTGTTCGTGGATAAGTTTTTCAGCATCTACATTATAGAATTTAATTTTCTTATTGATAATAGTTTCCTGCATATCTCTTGTTAAGTGAGAGAAAGCTTCTTCTTTACTCCATGGAGAGTTCAACAAGAATGTACCGCCTTCTTTAATACCTTTTAACAAGTCATATCTGCCAACATAAGCATGAGCAGAGCAAGAAACAAAATCAGGTGCAGTGATTAAATATGTAGATTTAATCGGTTTGTCACCAAATCTTAAATGTGAAACAGTTACACCAAATGATTTTTTAGAGTCATAAGCAAAATATGCTTGTGCATCTTTGTCAGTATATTGACCGATGATTTTAATTGAGTTTTTGTTAGCACCAACTGTACCATCTGAACCCAAACCCCAGAACATGCAGTTTGTTGTTCCTTCAGGTTCAGTTACGATATGTTCTTCAATTGGTAATGATTTGTGTGTAACATCATCATTGATACCAACTGTAAAACCGTGGAAACCATTCTTTTCAGAATGTTTATAGATAGCAAGAACCATAGAAGGAGTAAATTCTTTAGAAGCTAAACCATATCTTCCGCCGATTACTCTAATATCTTTTCCTGCCAACGCTGCAACTACATCCAAGAATAATGGTTCACCGATTGAACCGGGTTCTTTTGTTCTGTCCATTGCAACAACTCTTTTAACAGTTGATGGAAGTGCTTTATTAAATCTTTCAACATCAAATGGTCTGTATAATCTGACTTTAACCAAACCATATTTAGTACCACGGGTTGAATTTAGATATTCAATTGTTTCTTCAATAGTTTCGCAACCTGAACCCATAGCAACGATTACATCAGTAGCATCAGGAGCACCAACATAATCAAACGGATGATATTGACGACCTGTAACTTTTGCAACTTTGTCCATATATTCCTGAACGATTTCAGGTACTGCTTCATAGTATTTGTTAGAAGTTTCACGGCCTTGGAAGTAAACATCACCGTTTTGTGCACCAACTTTTGAAACCGGTGCTTCAGGTCTTAATGCTCTTTGTCTGAATTCTTCTATATATTTTGGTTCAACTAAAGAAGCAATTTCTTCGTAAGAAATTTCTTCAATCTTGTGTACTTCGTGAGAAGTTCTGAATCCGTCAAAGAACTGCAAGAACGGAACTTTAGCCTTATAAGTTGCTAAATGAGCAACCAACGCTAAATCCATTTCTTCCTGAACACTATTTGCAGCTAACATTGCATAACCTGTATTTCTGCAAGCCATAACATCTGTATGATCACCAAAGATTGCTAATGACTGAGCTGCTAATGCACGAGCTGCAACATGAATTACATGAGGGAGCATTTCCCCAGCGACTTTGTGCATAACAGGAATCATCAATAATAAACCCTGAGAAGCTGTATATGTAGAAGTTAGAGCACCTGCAGCCAAAGAACCATGTACAGCACCTGCTGCACCTGCTTCAGATTGCATTTCGGCAACTTTTACTTCTTTGCCCCAAATATTTTTTTTGTGTTGTGATGCCCATTCATCAATCCATTCTCCCATTGTAGAAGATGGAGTAATAGGGTAGATAGCTGATACTTCGCTTAATGCATACGCAATATGCGCCGCAGCGTAGTTACCATCAACTGTGATAGTTTTAGCCATAATATTATAACCTCCTTATTTACTACTTAATATCCACAACTATAACTAATTAAATAATAATACAAACATGATTTTTTGCCAAAGAAAAATATGCGAAGAGATAAAAATATATATTTTTGACAAATTATTGTGTTTTTAGTTTTATTTAAAGCATGAGTTACAAAGGTTTTAAAATTGTATGTTTAGGTACATATTGCCTGCCAAGAGTAATTGCAACTGTTTGTAATTTCAAAGCAACAAAGGCACAAGGTGAAAAGACTTGCCCGTATGATTTGGCATTCTGTTGGAATTTTGAAGCGATATTAAACAATTTAGATAATGAATTTTCGGATTTTTTTAGCGGAATTGAATACGATTTTGTCCAAAATAACGAAGTAAAAGATGAAATTAGCAATATTTTCACATCAAAATTTAATGCAAAATACTGGAAAGATGATAACGCCGGATTTATTTTTAACCATGAAGACGGGTTTACATTTGAAGAATTTAAAACCAGATACTTAAAAAGAATTAACAATTTGTATGAATATATTAATATTGAAGAATTGGAGCTATATTTTTTAATTGCGACTTTTAAACCAATAACAAATGACCAAATTGAAAAATTAAACAATATTATTATGAGATACAGAAAACCCGACAGTTATTATAATATAATTTTAAATCAATCCGAAGAAAATCTTGCTATAAAAAGCAGTAATACTAAAGTTATAGACTGTGCAGAATTTAACCCTTTGTTTAAGGGTGATTGGGGGTTAATGTTAAAAGAGCACAGGAAATACACACTTGCCGATGAATTTTACCGAAAAATTAACAATGAACTTATGAAGATTATTCTCCGAGTAAACTAAACAACACAATTAAAATTATTTGCTTTATCGCAAGCAGCTTTTACTACTCTCATGTTTTCATCCGCACGGCTTAAAAAACCTTTTCGCGGATAAACACTTGCTAACACGACAGGTTCTGTTTCACCATTAGACAGAGGTTTCATAACACGGGCAACAACTTTTTTTGACCCTTCTTTTAGCAAAGAAACAACAACATCATAAGGATTTTCTACCTGAGAAACAGAAGCCTTTTGTAAATCAGAAAAATGATAAGATGCAGGAAAACATTTCTGAACCTTACTTTTACCGTTTTCAGCTAAAGAACCTAACCTTAAAGCACAAAACTGTGGGGAACTTGAATTGTTGTTTACTAACATATAACCTCCTATATATACAGCGAATAAAACAGATGAATATTCAAAATTGCCCCTATCAAAATAATAAGTTAACAATACTTAATGATAAATTTAGCCAATTTACTAATACAAACAGATGAGATTTTAACAAATTTATTAAAGATGATAAATTGACAGACGACAATATTTATACACATTAGTTTATTGGAGCTCAAAATGTCAGAACAAGTATTAATGCCGATAGGTGCAATTAACAGCATAAACAAGGAAAAGGCACAAAATTATTTAGAAAAAGCCAGATTAGCACATGAAAAATATCTTCTCGGTCAAAAAAATAATGACTTGCAGGAAGCTATAGATAACTATATAGATGCCGTAAAATACGATCCGTCTATACCTGAAACATATTACAGGCTTGCGTCATTAATGTGGGAGCAAGGGCAGATTAGTGTTTATAGTGCAATAGAACAATGTCAGGCCGCGGTATCAATATCTCCTGACAATATTAATGCGCATTTATATGCCGGTTATTTCATGCAAATTTCCGCAGACTATGAGTCGGCAGAAAAAGAATACAAAACCGCAATAAGTCTTAGTGGCATTAATTCCGGCCGTTCAAGAATGATACTATCACAGGCATTACTTGAAAAAATAAACTGCAGCAGAGGAAACTTTGCAGATTATGTAAAATTTATGTATTACTTCCTTTCAGGGAGCGTAATGCTTGCATGGGACAGAACTACAATAAAAATGTTCTATAAGAATATGTCTAAAGACATGTCCGTTTTTTCTTATTCAACTATCGGAAAATTCATGGAAAAGTTCAAAATGTATAATTCTGCTGAAAAATTATACGAAAAAGCTGCTGCTAAAACTTTTAATTACGACTTATTCTATGACCGCATAGGCGATATTGCATACAAAAACAAAGATATTGAAAAAACAGCGGAATGTTACAGAAAAGTTATTGAAGAAAATCCGCTAAACAGAAATGTAATGGTTAAGCTTGCAACTATATTACAGGCATATTTCCCTGAAAATACAGACGAAGCCATTGACTGCTATGAAAAATTACTTGAATTTAATATAGATACTGCACAAATTTACTACGAACTTGGCCATTTATATATGAATAAAAATGACAAATTAAATTCGGTCAGCGCTTTTAAACTTGCAGTAGAAAATGATCCGGAAAACCCGTTCTATAACAATTCATTGGGTTATGCTTATGCAAAAGCGGAATTATATGATGATGCTATTGAACATTATCAGAAAGCAATTGCCATAAATCCTGATCCGGAATGGACATCAATTGTATGTCAGGCACTTGGTGCAATTTATGCCGGAAACAAAGGAAATGTTGAAGCGGCAATTTCAACATATCAGGCAGGAATAATACTTGACCCTAATAATTATGATTTATATATTGCACTTGGCGATATTTACATGGCAGACTACGATTTAGATAAAGCCATTCACTCATACTGCGATGCGGTTACACTAAAACCCGATGAAGAAAGAGGATATTCAAAACTTGGCGTTGCACTATGGGAAAAAGATTATCTTGAAGAAGCTCTTGTTGCATACCACAAAGCAGTTGAATTAAATCCGGAAAATGCATTTTCACAAAATAATCTTGGAATTTTATACCTTGACGGATTATCTGATGCAATGGAAGCCTTGGAATACTTTGAAACCGCAATAGAACTTAACCCTAATTATACTCTTGCATACTTTAATGCCGGCAGAGCAAGTCAAAAAATGGGTTTTGTAAATGATGCGGCTAATTACTACCAAATGGCAATTAATCTTAATAAAATAACTCAAGAACTTGACGAAGAAGATATACAGGAAAGGCTCCATAGTCTTTTTGAAATATAAAATTTAAGGGGCTTTAGAGCCCCTTTTTCGTATATTTTAATTTTATAAATATTCATGATATAATATTGTTAACTAAGGAGTAAACATTATGTCATTGAGAAACGAACGTGTCAGAAAAGAACTGATGAGGGACATTTCCGAAATTCTGAGAAAAGAAATCAGAGGATTAAAAGGAGTTGTTTCAATTGTTGATGTTGAAGTTTCTCATGATAATTCGTACGCAAGAGTAATATACAGTGTACTTGGCTCACCTGAAGATATAGAAACAACCAAAGAAGTTATAGAAAAATCTACTCCAAAAATAAGATATAATGTAGGTAAGCAATTAAGATTAAGACTTACTCCGGAATTAAAATTTGAATTTACAGACGGACTTGAAAAATCTTCAAGAGTAATGGATTTGCTCAACAAGATTTCAAAAGGGGAAATCAAGTAATTGTTTGGCTTTTTAAACATATACAAACCGGAAGGAATGACATCTTTTGATGTTGTAGCCGCTTTGCGTAAAATCACGCATATAAGGCAAATCGGACATACCGGAACACTTGACCCTTTTGCAACAGGAGTGCTGCCGATTTGTATTGGCAAATCAACCAAACTTATTGAATATCTGCCGGACGATAAACAATATACTGCAACAATTCAATTTGGGGCAGATACAGACACCTACGATAAAGAAGGTCAAACTGTTAAAACATACGACAGGGAAATAACCAAAGACGAACTGGCGGAGATATTAAAATGCTTTGAAGGGGAAATTGAACAAATGCCCCCTATCTACTCCGCAATAAAAGTTAACGGCAAAAAACTTTATGAATATGCAAGAAAAGGGCAAAATGTCGAAATTAAGCCAAGAAAAGTTACCATACACAAAATAGAACTGCTTGATTTTGACGGCAAAAATCAAACGGCAAAAATTTCAATAGAATGTTCAAAAGGAACATATATACGCTCAATTGCATATGACATAGGACAAAAACTAAACTGCGGAGGGCATTTAATCGAACTTGAACGAACAAAAGCCGGAATGTTCAAATTGGAAACCGCTGTTAAACTTGAAAACATAAATAACATCGAAGTTGTTGAAAAAAATCTGATTAACCCGATTGATGTTCTTCCTGACGGGAAATATGAACTAAATACGCTGGAAAAAGACCGTATTATACACGGAATTGCAATAAAAAACAGATTTATACAAAACAAAAACAAAACAGGTGATATTGTGTTTTTTGTTTATGGTGGTAAAATGTATGGTATAGGTTATATTGATAAAGATACAATTAAAGTAAAGAAAGTTTTTGAGGAATTATGAAAAAATTAGTATTATTGTTGGGGATATTATTGTTTACATCAGGTATTTCATTCGGTTCTGAATGTTCTTATCAGTGCGTTGAGCCATACGATTTGAATAACCCGATAAGCACTTTTTTCAGTAAAATTACAGGTATAAATTTTACAAGAACTAAAATTTCAGAATTAGTATTAAAAAAAGTAATATCAAATTCTGTTAAAGGCGGAAAATTAAATGTCAACATTGACTCATACAGCGGCAAAGATTTAGCAAACGGCAGATTTAAGTCTTTGATAATAACAGGGAAAGATGTCAGTATAGACGGCATTTACCTGTCATCAGTAGAATTAAAATCGTTATGCGAATTTAACTACCTTCAGTATGACAAACAAGGCAATGTTACATTCAAAGAAGACTTTCCAATGTCATTTAATATTCAAATGAGTTCTGATGACATTAACAAAACAATGCAGTCAGAAAAATACCAAACGCTGCTAAAGAATATGAACAAACTATCATTTGCAGGAGTAAGAATAGAATCTACAGAAAGTTCAATCAGGGGTAATAAGTTCTACTACTCAATGAATATCGCTATTCCGTTTTTAAAAACACAAAAAATTGAAATAGTAGGGGATTTAAAAGTTACAGACGGAAGAATCAGTCTAAAAGATACAAGACTCTCGTCAAATTCAAAAACAATGAATTTAAAGAAAATCGATTCAATTATGAGATATATTAACCCTCTTGATTTTTCAATAAATATTTTTAATAATAAAAATGCAAAGCTTCATGTAAGAAATGTTGCAATAAAAAATAACATCATAATTGCAGAAGGAATCATTGTTGTTCCTAAAGATTAATGGAGGCTGAATCCTTATGGATAAAAGACAAAAAATTCTTTTAGTACTGATTGGAATATGTATGCTTGCAGTTATAGGGGTAGTTGCATTCCAGATATTCATGCCAAAACCTGAAATAAAGGCTGAAGATATTGAAGTATCACAAAGAACACAGGAAGAAGCTCAAGCGGATACAAATACGGTTACAAAAGAATTTGTTAACATCTATTTTATTGGCAAAAACGAACATAATGAAGAAATATACAAAGCTGTTAAAAGAGAATACTGTCAAGATGTTGACGGTTCAAAAGTTAAATTTGCCGTTTATTCATTAATCAGAGGTCCAAGACCCGAAGAACAAAAAAAAGGTATATATTCTGAAATTCCGAGAGAAACACAGGTTATCAGCATAAAAGAATTTCCTGACAGCATTATTGTAAATCTCTCGTCACCTTTTGTGTACGGCGGAGCAGACAGTTTGTATAAAAGGCTTTATCAGCTAATTAAAACAGTTAAATTGAATACTACAATTCCGGTGTATTTATACATTGACGGACAAAGAGCAGATGTAGTCGGAGGAGAAGGGATTATGATTACTCAGCCGTTGAGTAATTCCTCTTTAGAAAACTAAAAAATGGAAAAAGATTTAGATTACTACTTAAACTTAAACTGGACGCTAATCGAAGGACAAGACCTGGACTTTGACGGAAATCCGTATTACTACATAGAAATAAAAGAAATTCCAAGCTTCACTTTTTGCGCCAAAACACTTGCAAGAGCAAGAGAAAATTACAAGCGTCAACTTAAATTATCACTGATGGTTATGCTCGAAAACAATGAGCATATTACAGAACCGGGAGAAGAAGAGGATGAACCGGATTGGGAAACTCTTTGCCCGTAGTAACAAGCACAAATACATAATAATATGATAAATTCAATAGAAGAAAACATAAGAATAATGCGTCAGGTACCTGCGATCGACAGCAGGCAATATTTACCTGAAAATAAAGCAAAAAATATTGTTATATTAGGAAGTTCCAGAAATTCAGATGGTATTGATAAATACTTAAAATCCTGTTCTGATGTTACCCGCCATTTTATCGAAAACGGTTATAATATTGTGCATGGCGGCGGCACAACGGGAATTATGGGAGAGATTTATTCTACAGCCCGGAAATATTCTGTAAAAGATATTAACAATAAACCTGTTCAAAATCTTGCAATTATTACGGAACAACTTTGGGGCAATGAGAATTTAAACGATTGTGTGTTGATAGGAAAAGCGACAAGCGAAGCTGACCGAATTGAAAAATTCGCAAAAGTATCAGATAAGTTTGTTATATTCCCGGGGAGTGCCGGAACTATTCAGGAAGCAACTGCTCTTGTCGGGAAAAATGCTTACGGAATGAATAAGAAAATTGTACTATTTGGCTCTGATTTTTGGAAGCCTTTTGAATTTGTATATAAAAAGATTGCAGATTTTGGTTTGCTGAAAAATAAAAATTTATTTGACATTGCAGACAAAGTTCAGGATGTAATAAAAATACTAGCTAAAAAATAAAGCCCGAAGGTAAACCCTCAGGCTTTATTATTTATTCGACTGTCAATTTTTTTACATTTTCTTTTTCCGCTTCTTTCTTCGGAGCTGTTATTTTCAAAATACCATGTTCCAATTTCGCGGATGTTTTATCTGTATCAATTTCATTCGGGAAATAAACCGTTCTTGAAAATTCCCCATAACGAAACTCTGATTTTTTATAGTGCTTATCACTTTCTTCTTTTTCTTCTTCTTTTTTGGCATTGATTGTTATGTGATTTTTATCAATATCAATATCCAAATTGTCTTTTGTAACTCCCGGAAGCTCGGCATTTACGCAATACTCTTTTTCATGTTCATGCAGTTCTACCGGCATTGCGAATTTCTCGGATACATCTTCGTCATTAATATACTCAGGAAATAGGCTGTCAAAATTTCTGTTTAAAATAGAACTGATTTCATCATTGACAGATTTAATAAAGTTGTCAGGTGTTTTTTTAACTAAGAATCTCATGATGTTCTCCTTTCTTTTTTAATTCATCACTTTCAACACTTATATTATTAACCCGTTTTTCATAAAATCTTCCAAAATTAACCAAAAGTTAACAATTAATAAAAAAAGCAATTATTTTTAAAAAAAATACTTTATATTATTGTGTAGAATTTTAAGGAGTAGTTATGTCTATTTCGAAATTAGGAATGAATGCCGTAGAGCATTTGGGGAAATATGTATCATTCGGAACAAAACCGCTTATTGAAATCAAACCAAATATAGCTCTGAGTACGAAAGATTTAAAATATGTGCCCAAACAGCAATTAACAAAAGATGTTGTTGAAATTTCTAAAGAAGAGGCAATTAAACAATTTGGCAGTATTGAAAAACTAAACCGATATAATAGTGATAATTTTGGAGAATTTGAAAAATACTTCATGACTTCTGACGGGAAATATAATAAAAAAGCATTAGATATAATATCTGAACTTCCGGATGAAAACGGTTATGTGTATGATGGTTTAATAGAAGTAATAATGAAAAATCTCAACATCGCAAAAACAGACAAAAATGCACTTTTAGAACTGCGAAATATATATTCAGAACTTTCACACAAAAGTGCCATAAACTTTCGTGACGGAGGCAAATTCTTCAAATATGCACTTAATAAAGACGGTTCTTTTGATAAAAAAGCATTAGAGGAATCAAAAGCTATTATAGATAAATATAAAGATTCTAAAAATGCACAACAAGAAATTATTACCGGTTTAGCTTTTAAAGATCTAAAAGGAATAAAAACATTAGATGAATTATCAATTCCGGAAAAGAATGAACTTCTTACAAAATTAGCCTCAAATCCTTTTTGGGAAAGAACACAAAATGTTTATAAAGATATAGAAGTATTACCAAACTCAAAAGAAGAATATAAATCATTTATGGGCAAACTCATAAAAGAAACCTCTATTGATGTAAAAGCTTTACCTTTAGCTCAACGACATACAGCAATAAAGAGTTTGGAAGGATTAACTAATGCAGACGGCAAAGATATTAGCGAAACTATTGCCAAAATATATCCTGAAATTCGCAAAATCGATAATGAAACAGTAAATATACTGCAAAAAGTAATGAAAGATGAAAGATTTGCACAACTACCTGCAGAAGATAAACTTACTGCACAGCTGGCGGTTATACTAAAAGATTCATCATCAATTCATGGAATAAAAAATGCAGAACAATCAGCATTTAATGCATTTTATTTGGCAGAAAAAATAGGATTGCCGCATGAAAACAAACTAAAACTATATGCTCTTGTGAAAAATCAGAATTTATATAAAGATGCGGAAGCAAATAATTTAACAATGGCATTGATTGAAAAAGCAGGATGTGAACTTCGCCACGAAAATTCATATCAAATGTTTGAAATAATTAATGATGCAAAAGGAATTCAAACAGCGTCAAAATCAACGGTAGAGGCAAAATTAAAAGAAGTTAATACAGATAGTTTATTACGTTGGAAAAGTGATTATGAAATCACTCAGACAAAATTGCCAAAAGCAAGTCAATTCATCATCAATGGAGATTCCGTACAAAAGATAAATAAAGACGGAATTGAAAATATCGTTGTATATTTTGACCGCAAAAAGCCTATAATGTATAAAGATGAAACAGGTGCAGTAAAAGAATTAAAGCCGGAAGATGTATATAATTATTGCCACGCAACAAATAACCTGCAGAGTGTAGAATTAGCATCACGTCCAAACTCTAATTATGAAATGAGTTCATCTTTTATGAACCCAACAAAAGGAACTCATCACATGTTTGGCACTGAAGGTGTTATCGTAAAAATTCCAAAAGGTAACACTTTTTACGAAGAAATACACGCAGATACCGATGGTACAGGATTTGGCAAAAGCGGAGATGCTACAAAATTTCTCGGATATTGGGGCAAGATGCAATATAACATATCAGACAAATGCAAAGAATTTGGAGGGAAACAAATATCCGAACTAAGTAAAGAATCTGCATCAGAACTTAGAAAAAATCTTGATTCAATGTTATCAAACGGACTATATGGAGAAAATATATCATTCCATCCCGAACCAATCGGCGTATTTTTTGAAGGCCCATACAAAAGTTACTCTCCATTATACAACTGGGATCCTAAGAAAAATCTTGAAAAACACATGGGCATATTGGATAAGGCTGAACAACTTGCATGTAAATTACTAAGAATGGAATACAAACCAAAACTATACAAAATTCAAGAAGTTCCAATAGAACACAGAACTTATGCAAACGAAAAAGACTTTGCAATATTCCATCTTGGCTACTAAAAAATCTTATACGGATTTAGAATATTGTTAGGATCAAAAATCTTTTTAATCTGACGCATATAATCTATTGCTGATTTATCTACAACTCGTGATAAATAATGTTTCTTTTCCAACCCAATTCCGTGTTCTCCTGATATTGTACCACCAAGATTTATAGCTAACTGATACATTTCAGATTTCGCAATTTTGTATGCACGATATTCTTTTTCATCAGAAAAATCAATCGGTATTTGAGGATGAATACTGCCATCACCGACATGACCAACCAGACAAGCAGTTAAATTGTGCCTTTCACATATTGAATGAACTCCGTTAACAAGTTTAACAAGGTTGTTTCGCGGCACAATAATATCATCTGTCGTAACATTAGGTTTCAATTTTGCACAGGCACTCATTGATGAACGTCTTGCAACCCAAATATTCTCCGCTTCTTCATGATTTGTAGAATACTGAACACTTGAAGCCTTATTTATACGCAAAATCGAACAAATCTTTTCCCTCAAAACAGAAAGCTGTGATTTTTCTCCATCAATTTCAATTAACAAGGCTGCTTCTTTATCACACTGCAACCCCGTAGGATAGAACTGTTCAACAGTATTAATCGCATTCTTATCCATAAAATCAATTGTTGAAGGGAACATTTTGTATTCAATAATTTGATTAACACAAACTACGGCCTGTTCAATAGAATCAAAATAAGCCATTATAACCTGAGTATCTTCGGGTTTTGGAATCAATTTTAATGTTGCTTCAACTACAATGCCTAAAGTTCCTTCTGAACCGATAAACAAACTGCCAAGGTTATACCCTACGGCATTCTTTACAGTATTTGAACCGGTGTGCATAAGCTGACCTTCGGCAGTAACAACAAGCATATCAAGTACATAATTTTTTGTTGCTCCGTATTTAAAACATCTGGCACCTGCAGAATTTTGAGCAATACTCCCGCCTATAGTTGAAACCTTCAAATTTGACGGATCAGGCGGATAAAATAAGCCGAATTTAGCGGCAGCTTGCTGTACCGAATCAACCGTAGCTCCTGCTTCAACGCGTATAGACATATTTTCAGCATTCAGTTCTAAAATTCTGTTCATTTTAGAAAAATTAATAACGATTCCGCCTGCAGTCGGCACACAAGCTCCAACAGTATTTGTTCCTGCCC
Organism: uncultured bacterium; assembly: GCA_902788345.1. Taxonomy (GTDB): domain Bacteria; phylum Cyanobacteriota; class Vampirovibrionia; order Gastranaerophilales; family Gastranaerophilaceae; genus Zag111. The sequence goes on from CADAJP010000001.1 coordinate 381,574, forward strand.
CTCTGCATATAACAGGTATGCTGTGCATGTTTGCAAATTTTACAACCGCCTGAACATCCTCGACAGACTCAACAAAAACAACCGCATCAGCGATATTTTTACTTGTAATATTTGAAGCATCAAAAGAATACGCATAACGCTCTTCAATTTCAGTAAGAACATTCTCTCGCGGGATAATTCTATGCAATTCTTTGGTTAAAGTACTATTCAACATAAGATGTCAACTTCTCTATACTTGTCCCTAATTTAGATAACTGTTTTTCAATTTTATCAATCTTCCTGATTGATGTAGAATCATCCATATTTTCCACCATTGAAACCAATTTGTCAATATTCATTTCCAAACGGTCAATTCTGTCTTGTTGGCGGGCAAACTGTTCTTCTAAATTCTCGACTTTAGAAATTTGACGCTCTAACTTCTGAAGATTTGCATTCCACAAATCAAATTTATTCTCTATAGACTGTGTAACCTCTGTATTTATTGAAGATTTTAACATTTTCAAATTGTCATTTATTTTGGCAATTTCTTCAGAATTGTCAGAGATTTTATTAATATTATCACTTGCAGAATCAATCCATTCTCCCATATAAATAAGAGCCTGTTTGATTACATTGTCAGAATCCGCTGATTTTTCAAGCATTTTAGTCACCTGATCAACCTTTCCTGTTAAACTGTCATTTATAATACCTTCAAACCCTGCAATACCACTGTTCAAAGCGTTATAAGATTTATCCGATGTTGCTATCAAAAATTGTGTTTGTTCTTTTAAGGCAGATATTTCTGATTTTAGTTCTTTCATCTCATCCTGTGTTAAAGAATCAACTAATTCACTGATGGAATGAAGCTTATCGGTAATCATTGCAACATCATCCTGATGAACGGTATCATCCGGATTTACTTTTAAATCATTTAATGCAAGTCTTAATTTTGCCAAATCTGTTTCAATATCCTGCAAAGAATAATTGTAATCATTCGGAACGGTTGATGACATTTGCTGAAGCTGTTTTGTTATCTGCTCAATATTTTTATTAATTTCATCAGTTCTTTCTTCAACAAAATCTTTAATATCTTCACTTTCTTCTACAAAAGAAACCTGATCAAAGATTGTTACAACAGCATTCATAAGAGAATCTTTCATCTCTTTTACTGATTTTGTAATATTTTCCGCTCCCGGACCTGAAAGGTTTGTAACCTGTAGAGTTAATTCATCAAGACATTTTTTGAATGCATCAAGCTTTTCACTCGGTTCTAAATCTTTTATGTAATTTTGCTGTTCAATAATCAAATTCTTAACTTCGGCAATATCTTCAGCATTGGCCGAACCTGAAATTTCAGCAATTCGGTTGTTTAGTTCTTCCAGCATGCCTGAAATCTTTTCATCAACCTCTACAACAGTATCAGAAATGTTTTCCAGCAAATCAGTGTTTGCGGTATCTGACACCATCAAGTCAAGTTTTGAATTTATTACATCAATTTTTTGTTCAAGTGCATCATTAGAGAATGTTATAAAATTCTTTATATCATCAAGCCAAGTTTCATTAATATTAGTAAGGAATTTTTCAACATTAGCTTCTTCAACCTTATCATATGACTCACTTTCACCAGACTCATCTACTTCGGATGGTTTGCTGTCAGAGATTCTCAGCCTTGAAACAGACGCTTTTAATGATGTAATATCTTTTTGAAGCATTTCAAATGCTTTTACAAAATCAAAACCTGAAACAGATTTATCATCCTCAATATCCGAATCAAGAAAATCATCGTCAATATTTTTTGGTGCGTAAGTTTCTTCAAGACGCAAACTGATTAAATCCAAAACTTTAGAAATTGATTCGTTATCATCTGACAATTTTTCAATCTTTGAAGAAAAATCCTTAAATTTTGAACACAAATCATCATAATCTGCAGAATTCACAGCCTCAATTTCAACAGCATCACCATCATCTGAAGCCTTTGCTTTAATCTTTCTGAAATATGATTTCAGACCTTCTATAGCATCAATTATGTCGTCATGATTATTTGATATTGAAATTAAAGATTTTAAATCATCATTCTGTAAAGAAATATAGTTGATAATAGAATCCGCTGTTTCTTTTAGAGAATGTTCAAAAGAACTTTTAAAATCTTCAAGTTCAGCTCTGAAACTTTTGATTTCCGCCATATCCTCGGCATCAGGAGGAACAAAATTCGCAAGAGATTTTTCGACATACTCTCTTAATGCTTCTAATTTAATAATAATAGAATCTGTATCACTTAAAACAACATCTTTAAGATCATTTTGAGATTCCTGCAATTTCTTTGAAAATTTATCATGCAATGCATTTAACAATATAACATTCTGAGAAGATAACTCATTTTGCATTACATCTGTATATAAAGCTTCAACACTCTTTTCAATTTCATCTGTATCCGCAGCCCCATTTAGCTTTTGAGCATCTTCTTTTACTGAAGTTATCCCCCCAAGCAATTCCGTAATTTTGGAGCTTAAATACTGTTTTATATCTGTTGATACTAACTGTAATTCCTGCTTAAAATCTGAAAGCTGATCATTAAGTTCATCAAGAGATTTTGCATCAACATTTTCTGATTTTTCTTTCATATCATTGACAAAGTCAATCAATGCATTTAATTTTTCTTCCGACAAAACTGATTTATATACAAAATTTCCATCTCCGGAAGATTTAGAAACCATGCCCGACAACGAATTTGTCAGATCCTCAAATTTATCATTGAGGAAATCTTCTACAAGCGTAAAACTTTGATCACCTGCAGAAGCAATTACTCCGGCTTTTTTCATTGAAGACAAGCTATCAGCCAATGTTGAAATTTCAGAAACTGACTGGGATAATTGTTTTGCATCTTCAGGAATTGAGCCCATGTCAGATTTAATTAAATCAAGACGCTCAATTATACTTGAAAACGCATTTTCATAGAATGTGTGATGAACTGAAATCATATCCTCAATAGAAGATATTTTATAAATCAGCTCATCATTCGGATCCTGAGATACAATTGATCTTATATCGTCAAGGTAATCTTTAATGATGTCTATATCATCCCCATCAAAACCTGCCTGCGCCCCATGAGAATGAGCAGCCCTTGTAGTGATAAGATTTTTAATTTCGTCTATCTGGGATTTTAAATAATCTTCGCTCATTGGCAGATTACTTTTGATAAATTCATCAATTGAAACAATGCTCTGTTCTGTTGTATCAATTTTAGTTTCGACTTCAGAAACCTTTTTATTAATATCTTCAAATACCTCATTTGCGGATAACGCTTTATGAACACCTGACTGAATATTTTCTATAACTTCTTCCGTAATAGAATCGGATAATCTGCTCTGCAGCTGATCAAACTTACCGTTTAACACACGAAGAACTTGAGAAAAATCAAAAGAATTAAGTTTATCTTCAATTCCTTTACGCAATTCAATCATTTGTTCAATATTTTCGGTACAAGAGCCAGTATTTGTACTTAATCTTGTAATACAATACTTTAATTCCTCAATAAAATCATTAAATTCGTTTCTTGATACAATTTCCGAAATTGAACGCTCTAAATCCTCTAATTTATCGGATATTTCAATATTGTCATCATGAATCGAACTATTTTTCAGCAAATTAATAATTTCCAAAACATTTGCATCTATTTGAGCCAAATTATCGCCGACATTATCAACATTTTTACTTTTTGAGAGTTCTTCTAAAGACTCAATAATTTGATTTGTCCTGATACTTAGCTCCTCTAAACTCGCAAGTGATGGAGTACCTTGGATTTGAGCAGCAATCTTTTCAGAATTTTCTTTAATATTAGAATCTATAAGCCAGCTTTCAATAGAAGTTGTTTTATCATATATATATGAAAACTCTTTTTCAAAATTAATATCGGAAATCTGCTGTGAAAGATTCTTTTGACCTTCCGAAATGGATTGGATATTTTCTTCTATTGCAGGAATAGAATCCAGCTTTTCGGATATTTCAACCGTTCTGTCAAGTAAACTTTGGAATACGGTGTTATTATTTTGCAAAATACTATCAATATCTTCTTTATTAGGCAACGATTCTATTATTTTGGAAATGGCTTCTTTTAAATCTTCCGAATTAGGACCAAATGACATAGATTCTATTGCACTGATTACTCGTGATGTGATTGCATCATTCAAGTCATTTATAATATTTTTAATAAGTTCGAGCTCGTTTTGCAGCGATTCTAATTTTTCCGAAACAATATCCATCTCATCTTTTACGCTTGAAGACTCAACACTTTGCCCTAATTCATCAAGCTGGGAATAAAGTTTTTTCATTGCATTTTCGAGTTCTTCACCGACAGGGACATTTTCTATATCTGAAGCAATTTTACCAAGCGTGACTTTTACTTCTTCCGCCATAGATAACAATCCGTCAGCTTTATCTCTGATTTGGACAAATTCATCAGCCGTTGCGGTTCTGTCAGCCTTCTTGTTGATGTATTCAAGGGCCTTACGAATTTCATCCATATCATCTTTATCGGAAACATCTTTCAAAATCTGCTCTATTTCGTAAGTTTTAGCTATTATTGAGTCGATAATACCTTTTGTAATTTTTAAATCCTTGTTTGTAGCAACATTTGAAAGGATTTTTTCGAGATTGTCCCCTTTTTCTTCAAAACCCTGAATTTTGTTGACAATATCATTTACGGCATGATACATAATCTCAATTTGAGCCTTTGCAGTATCACCGCTTTTTGTAGGATCCAAGTTTATTAAATTTGAAAGGATTGACTTCAAATTTGTATTAACATTGTCAATCGTGCTTTTATAAGCCTGATTCATGTTTTCAAAATCGTTTTTTAACAGGGAAATAGTTCTTATAATATCATTTTTATCGGATTTGTTAGATAGTAAATCCGCCAGTTTTGATTCAATTCCGGCCAAAATAGCTTTTTCCTGACGAGCTTCTGTGTAGAAATTATTAACATTTTTGGAAAATAACTCAAAAAGCTCTTTCATGTCAGAATTTTTTACGGCATCAGACTGATTGTTATAAACAGCTTTAAGAGCTTGTTCTATATCCTGAAATTTTGCCAAAGTAACCGAATACTTATCATCAACAGATTTAGCTAACTCACTTATATATGCATTCATAAGTTCAGCTGAAGCTTCCGGATTTACCGAATCAAATTTATCTGCAAGTTCTAACAATAATCTGTCAAAACTATCTGCGTTTGCATTGTTAGACCTTTGCATTTCATGCAATAACTTTATTATCTTGTCTACATCTTGAGCCATTTCGTTATCCTTAAAAAATATTAATAAACTATCCCTACATGCTAAAAATTTTAGCAAGTTTTACCAGTTTAGTAAATTTTTTTTACATTATTTATTACAAATGTTAAGAATAAAAAAAAATATAGATTTAAAAAAAATAGTTAGTGCTAAAATTAAAATATACAGATTAGAGAAGGAAGGGTGTCATGAGTAACATAGTTATAGACCAAAACAAATGTAAGGCATGTTATTTATGTATAGACGAGTGTCCTAAAAAATTAATAAAAGTTAGCGACAAAACAAATAATCTTGGAAACAGGGTAGTAGAATTTTGCGATCCTAACAAAGAATGTCTTGGATGTGCAATGTGCGCAACAAGATGTCCGGATTTAGCCATTACCGAAGTGTATAGGGGCTAATTCTTATTTTTACATTCGGAAATTATTATATTAAATAGTAAACAGAGGTTGAAATGACAGCAGTACTAGAAAATAAAAAAGTATTAATGAAAGGCAATTATGCAATAGCAAATGCTGCGGTACTCGCAGGATGTCAATGCTATTTCGGTTATCCGATAACACCGCAGAGTGAAATCGGAGAATTCATGAGCGGCAAAATGCAAGAGCTTGGCAGAGGATATGTTTCTGCAGAAAGCGAACTTGCAGCTATTAATATGACAATTGGGGCATGCTCTACCGGTGTTAAAGCTATGACATCATCTTCTTCCTGCGCAGTATCACTTATGCAGGAAGGTTTATCATATGCAACCTCGGATCAATTGCCTGTTGTCTTGGTTAGCGTTATGAGAGGCGGTCCGGGACTTGGGAATATTTATCCTTCTCAGGGAGATTATTTTCAGGCAACAAAGGGCGGCGGAAACGGAGATTATAAATTGATAGTTCTTGCTCCTTCAACCGTTCAGGAATGTGCAGACCTCACATATAAAGCATTTTATCTTGCCCATAAATATAAAAACCCGACAGTGCTGCTTGCAGACGGTTTATTAGGGCAAATGATGGAACCTGTTGAATTTAAACCTTATCCATATCCGGAAATAGACAATTCTCAATGGGCATTATCCGGAGCCAAAGGCAGAGAGGCAAGAATTATAAGATCTTATGCTCCGATTGCAGAAGATCAATGCGTTTACCTTAACAAATTATTTGAAAAATACAAACAAATTGAAGAAAATGAAACAGAATGGGAAGAAATAGGAACACAAGATGCAGATATTATTCTGGTAAGTTTTGGTTCTACTGCAAGAAATGTAAAAACAGCAGTTAAATATTTACGCGAAAAAGGCATTAAAGCCGGATTCTTCAGGCCGATAACCTTATTCCCGTTCCCTTCAAAAAGACTGAATGAATTGGCAGATAATACAAAAAAATTCATTTCGGTCGAAGTAAATATGGGACAAATGATACAGGATGTAAAACTTGCGGTAAACGGCAGGGCAGATGTAGAACTTGTTAATAAGGGCGTTGGAGCTCCTCCATCTCCGGAAGAAATTGCTCAACGCGTGGAGGAACTCATATAATGGCAACACAAGTATTTAAAATACCGGATTCATTTAAAAAAGATGCAAAATATACTTTTTGTCCCGGATGTGATCATGGCATTGCAGTAAGATTAGTCGGAGAATGTCTGGATGAACTGGGAATAAGAGAAAATACCATTGCAGCGTGTGCAATAGGTTGTTCCGTTACGATTTATGACTTTTTAAATATTGACGCACTTGAGGCTCCTCACGGCAGAGCAATGGCAGAAGCAACAGGAATAAAAAGAGCAAGACCTGATAAATTTGTGTTTACATACCAAGGAGATGGAGATTTCGCATCAATCGGACTTGCTGAAAGCATACATGCAGCATTAAGAGGAGAAAAAATTTCAGCAATATGTATTAACAATACAACTTATGGCATGACAGGAGGTCAGCTCGGTCCTACAACAGTTTTAGGGCAAGTAACGACAACATCTCCAACGGGAAGGAATTTGGAATATTACGGATATCCGATAAAAATAGCAGAACACATTGCACTGTGTGACGGTACGGCATTTAGTGCAAGAGTTTCGCTTGATACAATTGCGAATATTAAAAAGGCTAAACAAGCAATAAAAAAAGCATTTGAAGTACAATTAAAGGGACTCGGATTGGGGTTTGTTGAAATACTTTCAACCTGTCCGACAAACTGGAAAATGTCACCGCAAAAAGCTCATGAAAGAGTAAGGGAAGAAATGATGCCGGTATTCAAACCGGGGATATACAAAGACATTACAGAAAATTAAAAAGGTGTGAGTGGAGAATTATTATGGAAAAAGATTTTATAATTGCAGGTTTTGGAGGTCAAGGGGTGCTTTTGGCAGGTGAAGTACTTGCTAACGGATTTATGATAGACAATAAAAATGTCACATGGTATCCGTCATACGGTGCTGAAATGAGAGGAGGAACGGTTAATTGTTCAATCGTCATGTCTGACGAAGAAGTTAGTGCCGTTCAAAAATCAAGCGCAGACTTTATTATAGTATTGAATCAGGCATCATTTGATAAATTTATAACAAAGGTGAAAGCAGGCGGTACAATTATTGTAAATACTTCACTCGCATTAGAAAAAAAATTACGCAACGATATTAACTATGTATTTACACCAATTACAGAAATGTCTGAAAAGGTTTTAGGCAGCGCAAAAATGGCTAATATACTGGCTCTTGGAGTACTTTCTAAAATTAGCGGTTTAGTTTCACTCGAAACATTACAAAAAGCTTTAAACAATGTTATTCCCCCTCACAGAGCCAATTTGATACCTAAGAATATAGAAGCTTTAAAATTAGGCTATGAGTATGATTTATTAAAAGTTTAGGCTAAAATCACCTAAAAAGTTGATTTTAAATTTCAAGAAACATTATAATCTTAATGTGTAAGGAAGAAAGGTCTAATCGTGAAAAAAGAACTAATTGCATCTATTAAAGAAAAAGAATTGCAACTGGCGAAATTAAAAGAACATATTGATAAAAGTGAAGTCTGTTCAGATTTATACAACAAGGTTTTAATTGAAAAAGCTATTCTGAAAAAACAGCTTGAAAATTTACAGCAAAATTCTGTAATTGAACGAATTAAACATCTCATTCCCCGCCACAGAGAAAAATTAATTTGCGACTATTTTAAAGGATAATTATTTTAAACTTGCAATAGCATTTTGTATATTATCGGACTTATAAATATAACTTCCCGCAACTAAAGAGTTTGCACCAAGCGAAGTGCATATTTTTGCGGTATTGTTATCAATACCGCCATCAACCTGAATAATCAAATTTTTCGGCGAATTGTCTTTAATAAATTTGATTTTTTCAGCACATTCACTCATAAATTTCTGCCCGCCAAAACCCGGTTCTACAGTCATTATTAACACCATATCAACTGAATTTAAAAAAGGCAGTAAAACTTCAGGCTTTGTTTTGGGCTTTATAGATATACCGGCTTTTACAGAGCCGGACTTGATTTTGTTTATTAACTGTTGAATCTGATTATCATTATCTAAAGCTTCATAATGAAAAGTTAAAATATCAGCCCCTGCATCGATAAACGGTTGAGCATAAAAGTCAGGTTTTTCAATCATTAAATGGACATCCAACGGTAAGGCTGTAATCCTTTTAATAGATTTAACTACAGGCACACCAATTGTTATATTCGGTACAAAATGACCGTCCATAACATCTACATGAATCCAGTCTGCACCATATTTTTCGGCAGATTTAATATCTCGCTCTAAATTAGCAAAATCTGCAGATAAGATTGATGGTGAAACTATATTAGCCATTTTAACCCCCTGAAATTTATCAACAAAATCATTCTATCATAAATACCCTGTAACATGTCTTAACATGTAGGATTGCCGGTATAATTAGTTTTGGGGGGTATTGTAACAGAATGTTAAGCAAAAAGGAATAAAAAATTAAAGTTTGAAAAACATGAAACCGACATGAAAGGTATAGCGTAAAAGACGAAAGGAACAGTCACTATGGGAATGAGTGCATCACAAGCAAGATTTTTAACTTTGACAGCTCGCAAGACTAACACCGAATATGAAGGACAACAGATAAACCAGCAGAGAACTGCATTATCTAATGAATCTTCAAATTACTACAGTCAATTAGCATCGATGACTGTAAACGGAACTGAAAAGAATACAATCACATCTTTGATTGCAACAGATAAAACCGCAACAAGCGGAGTATATAAAATTAATTACACACAGGAAATCCCTGGGGATTCAATGGTAGTTAACGGAACATCACAAGTTACCGCAACATTGGATGCAAGCGGGAAACCAACCGGTGAATACTACATCGGAGCAGACCAAGTTGTTGCTGCTTATGCAACTGAACAAACTGATGCGGATGCTATTAAAGCACACTTATTAAATAGCGGAGTGCCAAAGAGTGTTGTAAATGCTATGACTCCAAATGAACTGCTTGCAAAAGCAAAATTAGAAACACAATACCATAAAATGATGGTAGAAAAATATGGTGACAGCTCACAAGCTACAACATCTCAATTCCATGTAATTTACCGTCAGGCAGCAGATAATCAATCTTATGAACCTGTATTCTTCAGCGATCATGAATTAGAAAATTCTGATTACAATCAAAAAACAGGTTTATCCTTAGGCGGTTTAAGAACATATGTATTTGGTCAAGAACCAGAAATCAGAGAAATAAAGAATAAAGAAGCAAAAGTTGAACAAGATGCATCAGGCAGATATATCAGCATATTCTTGTATGATAAAGATGCAGCAGATGGCGCAGGCAGAAAATATGATTTAACAACAACAACTGTATCAGATGAAGCCGGCTATAATGATGCAATGAATCAATACTACTTTGACAAAGCAGTGTATGACCAAAAAGTACAGGAAATCAATGCAAAAATTGAGATTATCCAAGTACAAGATAAAAACTTAGAATTAAAATTAAAACAATTAGATACAGAAGAAAATGCAATCCAGACAGAATTGGATGCAGTAAAGAAAGTAATTTCAAAGAACGTAGAGTCTTCCTTCAAGACTTTCAACGCATAGGGTATGCGTGCATAGAGTCCTGTTTGGAATAACGAAACGGCTTTGTTAACAAAGTTATTCAAAACAGGAAAACTGCAAAACAAACAACAAAATTCAGCAGTAAAAATCCGCAAGAGGAACAAACCTTGTTAACAGGGCCGTTTCTTGATGCGTACAAATTGAATAACCGGTGAATTGTATAGAATTTACGCTTTAAAAAGTAGTGAATATTATACAGTTTACTAAAACTGAAAGACTTTCCTTTCCCTTTTTCCTATTGATTTTCCAACGACTTACCATAAGTCGTTTTTTTTTGCGTTGTGCGTAGAGTGGAGTCGAAGGCTAAAAGCCTGAGCGGAACTCGTAAGGTGCGAAGGTTTAGTTTTGTG
>CADAJP010000002.1:0-275988 GCA_902788345.1 uncultured bacterium
TTCCGCTTTACTGATAGTTTTTACCAATTGCCTGAATCGATTTGTGCGAGTGTATAAAAGCTTTTTGGCACAATCCGTAAACGGAACTTCCGATAATTGTTCGATTATTGAAGTTATATCTTGTTTAGAAAATGGCTCAAATTTTATAATTTCCAATAACCTGTCATATAAGTGTTTATGCCGTTGAAGTCTTTTATTTGCCGTACCCATACCAACCAAAACAATAGGGACATTCGTTTTATCGTGAATGTCCCTTAATGTTTCAACTGCCCGAGAATCAATAGTCAAATAGTCCGTTTCATCTACAATAATGGTTCTTGGAGTTTTGATTAATTGTGCTACCACTTGATTGAAGATATCCGAGAACTTGTTATAAGGAATCTCCCCTAGCTCTTCAACCATCTCTTCAAGTAACCACCTAGCGGACATAAGATTGGCACTCCTGATTAGTATTGCATCATTTTGTGCCGCCCACCAAGTAATCGCATAAGTTTTGCCAAGACCGGGTTCGCCATAAACAAGTCCCATTCCGGGGACTCCGTCTTCTCTTTCACGCAACCGGTTCATCATCGAGATTAGTTGTTTTACATTCTTTGTTTTTACAAAAACTTTCTTCATTACTGCTCCTTTCCGTATATTTCTTTGTATTCGTCTGATTTTATGTAATTGGTTAGCCACGTCCTATCTTCTTGGCAGATGCAGCCGTTTTGCATATGCCATTCGTAGCGTTCGTAGGCACTTTTGAATATCGGCCTTGCCACAATCGAGGTTTTGACTTTTGGTTCAAAATCCTGTTTTTGCTTTGGCTCAGGTTGAACTGTTATTTCTTTAATCGGTTCGGGTTCAGGCAAGCGGATATTTTGCATCAGCTCTTTTTCAAGATAATCCATATCTTCCAAGTTGAAGTGCTCACGAACAGCCTTAATCGTCTTTCTGCGAAGTGCCTGTTGTTTTTCTATCTTTTGTTTGTAATCCTCAATATCTTTAATATCGCCCATTTGATAAGCAAGCGGATGAGTCTCGGTTATACGTTTTGCTTTGCAAATAAACTCACCCTTCATCGAATAAACTTTGATGTAAGATAAATCAAACAGACTATACTTTATAACCGTTTTTTCTTTGATACCATATAGTGCCTCGTCAAAATAATCTGCCTTCAAAAATCTTATTCCGTTTCTGCCGATTGATTTTATCTCTTGTGCCATCATCAAATCGTCAAGCAAGTTTTCATCAATATTTTGCTTTTCAATTTCATCAATTACTTGTTGAATTGTTTTATCTCTGTCATTCGGGCAAGGTTGGGAATGTTTAAATTCAAGCCATTTTTCTATCATTTTAAGAGCTTGTTCAATGGTTGGGGTGAATGAATATTTTTCGTGAATATTTTTGTGCAGCTTTTCATTCCGCATCAAATATGCCGGTTTATTTTCAATGCTTGTCCCGATGTAGCTTGGAATCAGTTTTTCAAAACTTTCTTGAAAATCTAAAAAGAAACGCTCGATGACTTTAGCTCGAGCGTTGTAAGGAGTGGCATAGACAGGCTTTATTCCGAGTTTGTTGTAGACTCCTGTAAAACCTAATTCCTCAAACTTTTTATCCCCGTTAAAAAATTTACTCTTGAATGCTCTGCCGTTATCTTGGTAAACAAATTCGGGGATATGATCCATTTTTAAAATAGCATTACGCAGAGCCGATGCGATATTTTGAGTACACTCTTCAAGCATAATGTCGTACCCTACAAGTCCTCCGGATTTCCAATCTAAAAACCCGAGTAAAGTCGCACGACAGGGTTTACCAGTGAACGGGTTTATTACTTGGAAGTTGAGCGTATGGCCATCGGCCACAAGCACTTGTCCTGCTTTTAAAAGTGCCGCGTTTCTTACTATAAATGGACTGACCTTATCTTTTAATGCTTTTTCGCCGTCTCTAGCAAGCGTCCATTTGTCAAAGTTATTATCCCTGAACCATTCCGCGTACCTGCGAAAAGTAATATCTTTTGGTAAAATCTCTTGACCGCGTTCTTTTAATATATGTTTGGTTAAAGAAATTGCTTTACCTATTGAAAACGCACTAGGTGACAGGAGAATCTGTATAAATATTTTTATCTGTTCTTCGTTTAATGTTGTTCTATATTCCTTACGGGTTGAATATTTATACTGCCCAACGAGTGCCGTCCAATCTTTGTTATAGTCTAATAATGCCCGCCAGCGATAAAGCGAGCCGATTGAGACTTTGCCCAAGATTTTAAAAATCTCTTCTTGAAACATTCCTGTATTATATAATTGCAAGAATTCTTTATCAGGGATGTTGCCATTAGGTTTCAGTTTATCTCTTTTATACTCTTTCCTGAAATCAAGCCAAGCATAAATCAGGTCATATTTGGCAAGTGCAATTTTTCTCTGGTTTTCGGATATCAACTTTTCTTGTTTTATATTGAGATTTGATAGTTCAATAACCTCGTTATCGCAAGTTTTATAATCGTCATAATATTCCTGAAAATATTTGAGCTGAAGTTCTTCCTCTAGCGTTGATAATTTAATTTTGTATGTTTTTCCGCCTCTGATATTTTCAACTTTGTATTCATACTTATTTTGATTTAATGCAAGCCGAACTGCTCTGCGTGTAATGTTTTTCAATTTTGCAAGCGTCTCAACATCAATCCAAATGTCGTTATTATTAATATCTGCCATACCGTATCCTTTATTTATTATTAAAGCTACTGTATGTTAGACTGTTTTCTCTCAAATTGGAAGTCATTGTGGGGGAAATATGTTGTTTTGTGTCAGATTATATCTGAATTTTAAGCAGAAAATTTTATAAAACACCCATAAAACTATTTTAAAACTCAATTTAAATACAGTTTGAATTTAAAATTTTGCAAAAATCTAGCATTTTCTCTCAATTATGTTTCCTACTTTGAGGGGTAAAATTAATCCGATATTTTTTACACTTAGTTTTAGAAAACTCACCTTAAAGTTTTGGAATTTATTTCGATAAAATATTTATAAAATAGAGTCAGGGAAGCGATTTCCCACTAAAAAAATTACTTCCGACTTTCAAACGATAATTATTTTTCAATTACCTCATTTTGCAAAAATTCAAAAATTTCATGCAAAAATTTATCAATTTATAAGAATGCTAAAAAGCCTATTATACGGACTTTTGAACAATATTGAACAAAATATAAAACAAAGTATCCGAAAAATTGCAAACTGTCTGTCAAAATTCACTATTTTGTCCGGTGCTAAAATCCAAACACACAGGGCAAATTCAGCAATATTAAGAAAATTTTAGGAAAATCGCCGGACTTTTATATCCTAATAACCGGGCATTCTGGACTTTTCGATTACCTCATTCTCATTTTGAAGGAAGTGCCTCTATCCCCCAAACAATAAACATTTCCGCCATTCACACAACCACATATTTATAATCATTGTCACTATTAAGTTATACTGTTGTTACTTGTAGTTTGAAGATGCTTTTTTAAAGCCTTCATTGTTTGTGTTTTTCCTAATCCATTTGCCCCAATAAAAACAATAACATTAGAATTTAGTTTTAAGGTAATTTCCTCATCATTAAATAAATATGGAACTTTAAATTTGTATTCACGATAATCATTCATAACATTTTCTCCTTAATGCTTATAATAACATAGACATAAAGAATTAATAAATTGAAACTTGGGCAAAATAAAGATAATATATAGATTAAAGCAATATTAAAAGTTAAAATTCAACTGCTACAAGGATTTTAAGACAAAATACATCATATTAAAACTTTGATGTCGTTTTGTAATTAGATAATATATTATCTATATATTGACATTTTGAGCAAAATTGGTTAATATATTATCTATGAATAATCAATTTTTAAATCAAAAAACTCCCAGTGAAATTGCGAAAAATTTAGCTGAAAAAATTAAAGAACACAGAAAAAAGTTAAAAATCTCGCAGGAAGTTTTAGCACAAAAATCCGGTGTTAGTTTAGGCAGCATAAAAAGGTTTGAAACGAAGTATGAAATTTCTCTGCAATCTTTTATTAAAATTGCTATTGCACTTGATTTGGATAATGACTTTGAAAAACTATTTTCGCACCAAGCATACACATCAATAGATGAGGTAATCAATGGATAATTGCAAATATCTTAAAGTTTTTTATAATGATAAATTAGTCGGGACTTTGGCTAAAACTCCTGATAGGCTTGTTGCGTTTGAATATGATAATGTTTGGCTTGCCACCGGTTTTAGCATTTCGCCATTCTCACTACCGTTACAGAAAAAAGTATATTTGCCAAAATTTGAACCGTTCGAGGGATTATTTGGGGTGTTTAATGACAGTTTACCTGACGGTTGGGGAAAATTATTAGTTGACAGGCTTTTACTTAAAAACAAAATTAACCCAAGCGAGCTTGATAATTTAAACCGACTTGCTCTTGTTCAAGAAAGCGGTATGGGGGCTTTAACATATAAGCCTGAACATAAATTTGAAACACAAGAACAAGAATCCGATTATGACAAGCTTGCACAAGAGTGTTCAAAAATATTAGAATCCAAAAGCTCTGATAACTTGGATGAACTTTTTAAGCTAGGCGGTTCGTCAGGCGGAGCAAGACCAAAGATTTTGACAAAAATAAACAGTGAAGATTGGATAATAAAATTCCCGTCCTCGCAGGATCCTAAAAATATCGGAGAGCAAGAATATAAATATTCACTTGTCGCAAAAGACTGTGGAATAAAGATGAGCGAAACAAAACTTTTCGATTCTAAAATTTGTTCAGGTTATTTTGGAATTAAACGATTTGACAGAGGGGTAAATGAGGGGAAAGACAAAAAAGTGCACATGGTTTCTGTTAGCGGATTATTAGAAACAAGCCACCGTCTGCCAAATCTTGATTACAATATTTTAATGAAGTTGACTCTTGAACTTACAAAAAATTATCAAGATATTGAGCAATTATATAGGTTAATGTGTTTTAATGTTTATGCGCACAACAGAGATGACCATTCGAAGAATTTTTCATTTTTATATGATGGGAATAAAAATGAATGGCACCTATCGCCTGCTTATGATTTGACATATAGTTCGTCTTTTAACGGAGAGCACGCAACAACAATTAACGGTGAAGGTAAAAATCCAAGTTTAGAGGATATTTTAGCAGTAGCTAAAAATATCGGAATAAAAGAAAAACAAGCGCGTGACATTGCTCTTGATATCAAAGATAAATGTTTGTCATTGTTTGATTAGAAATTGTCATATCACAAGAGTAGGGACATTGAACAAGTCGGACTATAGAGAATCAGCAAAAATTGAACAATTTGTAAAATTTTGTATAAATAGACAGAACAAATTGAAAAGTCCGACAATGATATTGAAAGTTTTTAATTTTGTGAATTGTTAAGTCGGAAAAATTTCAAAACTAACTATCAGACATTTCAAATTGAAAAGATTGTATTTATCAAGTTGGTGCGGTTCATAAAATTTGATGGTTTATTTTTATAAAGTCCGCTATTTATAGGGGTTTTGGAGGTCGGAAGTGCAACTTTACCCCAAAAACCGATTTACTCATATTTACTCATTATTTACTCTCCCCGGTCGGCTACTTTCTATTAATAGTGGTAGACTGAAGTCTACCCTACCAACTAAATATTCATTAGAAAAACATTAAATTTCTTCGCCTTTTTGCATTTTATCTTTTAATAATATATATTCTTCGTTTTCAGGAACAAGTTTTATTACATCTTCCATTTGTTTTATCGCTTTTTCTTTTTGCCCTGTGCAGTAAAAAGCTTTTGCTCGCAATAATAAAAGAACATGATTTTCCTTTGCAACTTTGCCGTGTTTCAAGCAGGCATTTGTAACTTCCAAAACATCTTCAAACCTGCCATTTTCATATGCCATTACTGAAATTAAACCAAGAGTGTACTCATCTCTATAATTGCGTCTTAATGCTTTTTTAGCCCACTTTACTGCGTTATCATAATCTTTTTTCTCCAAATATATCCAAGCTTTTTGAGCATAAAATGTTGCATCTGGTTTTTTAACCATAGATATGACATTATCAATATCAGCCATTGCACCGTCCAAATCCTTAGTATTTGTTTTGTATAAAGAAGTAGCCCAATAAAAATTTGGATCATTAGGATACATTTTTTTTAGAGCTTCATAATTTTCTAATGAACATTTGTAATTGCCAATATCACCACAATCTTTCGCCCTACCAATATATGCTCCTACCATTTTAGGATTTAATTCTATAGCTTTTGTATAGTATTCGATGGCTTTTTCGTGATCTTTAAGTTCTGAATATGTACTTGCCATTGTGCAATATGCAACGGCTCTTTCCTCGTCTGAACCTGTGAGCAGCTTTTCAAGGGTAGAATCGTTACTTACGGTTTCTGCATTGACTGTACATATATTCATTGAAAATATAATAGCTATCAATATAAATAATATCTTTTTCATATGTACCACTCCTTTTTTGATTATTATATCAAATTACTTGTTATTACATAAATATTTTAATATTTTTATATGTCAGATAAGGTCATAGTGAAATACATACAAAATCTTTCTTCAAAATTTTATCAAAAGTTGAGTAAAAAGCAAAAATCCCGCCGCTGTCAAATATGGGATTAATGATTCAATATACGAATAATAGTTATTTAGATTCCTCGGAAGGCAATTCTATTATCATAGCATCAGAAAATTGTATAGGTACACCAATTTCTTTTTCCAAATTTGCAAATGATAAATTATAGTTCAATATAGCATTATAAAAATCTAATCGGGCGTTAAGATAAGTATTTTCACCATCTTTGAGTTCTATTGCGTCACCGACACCTGCTTTATATCTGCCTGTAACCTGTCTATATTGTTCCGTTGCCTGATCAAGAGCCAGCTTGGCAATAATTATGGATTCTCTGTCTGTTTCCAAATCCGTGTATGCCTTTTTTACATTGAAATAAACAGAATTTTTTATACTGTCAAATTCCGCTAAACTTTTTTCATATTCTGCTCTTGCCTGACTAACCTGTTTTGCAGTTCTCAATATATTAAGCGCAGTATAATTTAAACTTGCACCTACCTGTGCTGAACTTATATTGTATTTATTTCCGTAACCATAACTATAGCTGCCGGATATACCCAAATCTGGTGCAAACTGCCTTCTTGCCGCACGCAAGTTCATTTTAGCGGCTTTTGCACTCTTTTCTGCTGATATCAGTTCAGGTCTGACATCCATTGCCATTTTAATTGCCTTCTCTGATGTAATATCAAAGGTATTTAAGAATAAATCATCAGACAATTCATAATTTGTATATTCAGGCAAACCCATTATCATTGACAACTCTGAACGTGCAACTTCCAAAATACTTTTTGCTTTTACAAGGTTTAATTTAGCTTTACCCAAGTTATAATCAGCAGTTACAACATCAACTTTTGCCTTTTTACCGAGTTTATAAAAACTCCATGCCTGCTCTAACTGAAGCTGATAATCTTTTACAGTATCTTCATACACTTTTATTTGAGCCTGCGCAAATAAAATATTAAAATAAGCTGATTTTATATTATAAATTACCGTATTAATATTTTCTTTTGTATCTTCTTTACTTGCCAAATACATATTCTTTGCTCTATCCGCACTGGCTTTTGTTTTCCCGAAGTCAAAAATCAACATATTGGCTGATAAACTCGGAACATAACCCATTGTTGTATACATACTGCTATATCCATACGGCAAACTTTTAGCGTGTGAGTATCTGTTACCTGATCTTGCAACTTCAACACCTGCACTAATTGTCGGAAAATAATTTGCCCACGCCTGAGTTATCTTTGATTTATATGCCTGTTCATTATATAAAGCAGCTCTTATGTCAGGATTATTTGCAATAGCAACACTAATACAATCCGCTAAAGAAAACACCGAATGAAGCTCATTGGTATAAACAGTTTTTTCTTCAGGTGCTTTTTTATCGGGAGCCTTTTTATCCTGAATAGCATATGCACTGCTCATTGTTAATGTTAATATACAGATTAAAGTTATTATTTTTTTAAATTTCATCATTTTCACTTTCTTGCTTACTATTAAAATATTTATCAACCAGATCCTGAATTATTACATAAAACGCAGGTGTTAAAACTGCACCCAATGTTGCCGCAACAATCATACCGCCGATAACTGTTGAGCCGACAGATATACGGCTATTTGCACCTGCACCTGTTGCAAATAACAATGGTAAAATACCAATAATAAATGCCGCTTCTGTCATCATAATAGCCCTAAATCTTAAGTGTGCAGCCTGAATGGCAGCTTCCTGAATTGACAATCCGTTCTTTTCGTGTTCTTCTTTTGCAAACTCAACAATCAATATTGACTGTTTTGCAGCTAAACCAATCAATGTAATCAAACCTACCTGTGAATACAAGTCCAAAGCCTGTCCAAGCATCATTTGGAAGATTAATGCACCAATTATGGCAACAGGTGAAATTAACAATACCGCAACAGGAATCATCCAGCTTTCATATAATGCAACAAGGAACAGATATACAAATAGCAAAGCAAAGCCTATTACCAAACCTGTTTGCCCTGAAGATTCTTTTTCCTGCAATGAAGTTCCTGACCAAGCGTAGTCATAGTCATTAGGTAAAAGCTTTTTAGCCAGACTTTCCATTGTGTTCATTGCCTGACCTGATGATTTACCGTTTGCAGGAGCACCCTGTATTTTTACTGATCTGAATTGGTTAAATCTTGTAATTGAAACAGCTCCTGTTATTTGTTCCGGTGTTATCATTGTCATAATCGGCACCATATTGCCCTTGGTGTTGATAACAAAGATTTTATATAAGTCTTCAAGTTTATTTCTGTAATCCCCTTCTGCCTGCATAAATACCCTATATACTCTGCCAAGTTTATTAAAGTCATTTATGTATGAATAAGAAAGAGTTGCCCCCAAAGTATTATGAAGTTCATTTATATCAACACTCTGCGCAAGAGCTTTTTCATAATCGATATTTAGCAAATACTGAGGAACATTTGCCTGAAACTGAGTATAAACATAGGATAAATTTTTATCCTGATTTGCCTGTGCAATAAAACTATTAGCAAAGTTTGAAATATCCTGAATACTTGCAGTACCGGTTGACATCAATTGGAACTCAAAACCGCCCATCATCCCTAAACCATCAATGGCCGGCGGTGAAAATGTTACAATTGAAGCTTCGGTAATATGTGCCGTACGCTTATAAATTTCATTTAATATTCCGTTATGTGATAAATCCGTTGGTTTTCCCTGAATTTTTCTTATTATCCAGCTAAACGGATTAACTTCGCGTTCTCCCCACTCTTTCAACTGAATAACTACTGTAGCCTGATTTGACGGTCCTGTCCCGCCAAATGCAATAATTCTGTTTTTATCTACACCATCGATATCTTCAATATCTTTTGTAAATCTTATAACTACATCTTCCGTTCTGTTTAACGAAGCACCGTCAGGCAAAGTTATTGCAGATATAAGCATACCCTGATCTTCATCCGGAATAAACCCTGTCGGTATCACTTTAAACAAACCAAGCATCAAAACTATTATTGCAACATAAACGGATATGGTAAGTTTTCGGTCATATACAAATTTTCTGACCATATCAATATAGAATTTTGTTACTTCTTCGAATTTTTCATTAAAGATTTTTATAAATTTATTAATGTATTCCATAGCCTCTTTTAAAATTTCAGGTAACGGCTTTGGATTTTTATTTTCTTTTAGCAAAATAGAACACATTGCAGGGGAAAGTGACAACGCACAAATTGCAGAAAGAGCGATTGATACGGCAATACATACCGCAAACTGCTTATACATTGTCCCCGATAAACCTGACATAAAACACATCGGAACAAATACTGCCATAAGAACAGATGCCATGGCAACAAGAGAACCGCCAACTTCTTTCATTGAGATTTGTGTAGCTTCAACAGCACCCTTGCCGTTTTCAATGTGCCTTTTAACGTTTTCAATAACTACAATGGCATCGTCAACAACAACAGCAACCGCAAGCACCAATGCAAATAAAGTTAACAGGTTTATTGACATTCCAAGCATTTTCAACGCAATAAATGTACCGACCAAAGACACCGGAATCGTAACGCAAGGAATTAATGTTGCTTTAAAATCTCCCAAGAAGATAAATATAATTAAAATTACGATAAGAGATGTCAATACAATTGTAAATTCAACTTCATTCATTGATTCTGTTATAAAAACAGCACTATCCATCATTGTATCTATTTTTAATGAGTCCGGAAGAGTTCTTGAAAGCCTGTTCATTTCTTTATGAACATTTTCTACAATTTCAACGGTATTTGCACCGGGCAGTGGCATAACCTGAATTAAAGCTCCAGGTTTTGCGTCAACAAGACCAAACCTTGCGTATGTTTTTGAACCCAATTCGACTCTTGCAACATCTTTCAGTCTTATTTTAAATCCGTTTGAATCCGAACGGATAATTATATTTCCAAATTCTTCAGGAGTTGATAATCTGCCTTTTGTTAAAAGTGATAACTTCAGACTTGGTTTTTCATTTGTTGGTAAATCACCCAAAGCACCTGTTGAAATTTGGCTATTTTGACTTTGTATAGCAGACTTTATTTCTGATACAGAAACTTTGTAGTTGGCAAGTTTTGCCGGATCAAGCCAAATTCTGATACTGTAATCATCAGCACCAAAAATATTTACAGAACCGACACCGCTGATTCTTTTTATAGTATCTTTTAAATATATACTGGCATAATTTGTTAAATCCAATTGGTTCCATGAACCGTCTTCTGATGAAAGGTTTAAAATTATCGCACCTGCACCGCCGACTTGATTTTCGGCCGTTACGCCCTGGCTGGTAACTTCGTAGGGAAGCAATGCCTGAACCTGCTGAATTTTATTTTGAACATTCATCAAATTTATATCATTGTCAGTACCGGTTTTAAAATATATTTCCAAAGAATATGCTGAGTCATAACATGTAGATGTCATATACAACATATCCTTAACACCGTTTAATTCTGATTCCAATAAAGATGCAACTGAAGACTCAATTACTGCTGCACTTGCACCCGGATAAGTCGCAGATACGGTAACCTGAGGAGGTGTGATATTCGGATATTTTTCCTGTTGTAAACCAAACAGTGAAATTAACCCCACAATTACGATAAAAGCTGATATTACAACCGCAAAACGAGGCTTTTGAATGAAAAAGTATAAATCTTCTTTTTTGATACCCATTATTTACCCTTTCCATTACTTTTTTTATCAGAATCAGGTTTATATTTCTTTGCTTTTACAGCTTCACCCGATTTATAAATATTTTGTATGCCTTTAACAACAACTACATCATCAGGGGAAAGACCGCTTTCTACAATCCAGTTGTTATCATAATTTTCATTAACAACAATATCTTTCTTTACAGTTTTGCCATCTTTTACAGTCCATACATAATATCCTGTACCAACATCTGTTTTTGTTGCGGATTGAGGTATAAGCATAACTTTTCGCGGATGATTTACTCTTATTGTTACATTTACATAATCGCCCGGAACCAAAAGTTCATCAGGGTTTTCGAACACTGCTCTTAATGTGACCGTTCCTGTTGTTTCGTCAACTTTGTTATCAACAAATTCAATATTTCCTTCTTTTTCATAAGTAGAACCATCAGAAAGACCTAAAATTATAGATACCGAATTATCAAGACTATGATTTTTGTCCTTATTATCTTTAAAATATTTTTTAAGTTCTATAAAATCGCCACTCCTTACGGAGAATAGAACTTTCATTGGATTTGTTGTATAAATTTGAGCGATAACACCCGTTGACGGAGTAACGTAATTACCGACAGAAACAATTGCTTTACCAATTCTGCCATCCATAGGGGATGTTATATTTGTATAACTTAAATTCAGATTTGCTCTCTTTAATTCTGCAACCGAACCATCTAAAGCAGCACGGTATTTATTTCTGTCAGTCAGAGCATTATCATAATATTCACGACTGACCAAATCATCTTTTAAAAGTTGTTCTGCCCTTCTTAAATCGATTTCGGAATTTCTATATACGGCAGTATTTTCACTAACAGTAGCCCTTGCGCTCTTTGCTGCAAGAATATACTCATCCGGTTCTATCAAGAATAATCTTTGACCTTTTTTAACTTTATCGCCTTCCTGGAAATATCTTTCCTGAAGCCAACCGCTGACACGAGCAATTACATCTACTGATTTTTGTGCTTCGATTCTTCCTGTTGTAGTAAATGTAGGATTAATATTCTTTAATTTTGGCTTTGCAACCTCTACCGTTTTAGGCTGAGACATCATATAAGCACTTATTAAACCCGTTAGCAATGACTTTGCCTGATTCCAGAAAATCGGTATAAGAATTACAGCAAGTAATATTGCAACAACTTTTGTTTGCTTTGACTTCCAATTTATTTCCATCACATACTTCCTCTTTTACAGCTAACACAATAACATTATTTATTTGACAATTATAACATTAAAGAACCATTTTTGTCATTATATCATTTAATATATTTTGTAAATTGGCAGTAACTATTGATTTTTATTTTTCATGCACGATAATACCAGATTTGTTAGTGCAAACAATGCAATTACATTGGGTATAACAATTAAATTATTAAACATATCAGTTAATTCCCATACAAAATCACTTGATATTAATGTTCCAAGCATGGTAAAAGTAAGAGCCAGCAAGGAATATACAAGTATAACCTTTTTGGGTCTTTTATTTTTAAACAGGTATAATGAATTAATTTTGCCAAACAAATTCCAGCTTAATATTGTTGAAAAGGCAAAAAGCACAAGGCATATAGCAACAAACATTGCGCCGACAGATGAATCAAAAACACTGCTGAAGGCTGATTGAACCAAGTTAGTTTTATTTAATATATCAATAACTGCTTCAGTATATCCGTTTGCAAGAATATTACCTGATGTATATAAAGTTGAAATTATCACAAGAGCATTTAGGGTTAAAATCACAAATGTATCGACAAATACACCAATCATTGCAACAGTACCTTGTTCATGCGGTGTTTTATCACGCACAAGTGCATGTGCATGCGGAGTAGAGCCCATACCGGCTTCATTTGAAAATAAACCTCTTTTTGCCCCTTGTGATATTGTTGCACTTATTGCATACCAAAAAGTTCCGCCAAGTATCGCTTGAGGATGAAATGCGTATTTAAAAATCAAATAAAATGTTTCAGGAATATGTTCAATCCTAATTATCAATATACAAAGTGAACCCACAATAAAAAGTATTGACATAAATGGAACAATTTTTTCAACAATCGAAGCAAGCCTCTTAATTCCGCCGATATATATTAATGAACAAATTATAACTAATACTATGCCAACTTGCCATGAAGGGATTTTAAAAGCCTCCTGCAAACTGTTACTTATAGAATTTGCCTGAACCATACAACCCATGAAACCTAGTGCCAATATACATGCAACGGCAAAAAAGTTTGATAAAAATTTTCCGAATTTTCCATTAAAAGCGGTAGTAATATAATAAACCGGCCCGCCTTTTATATTACCATCTTCATCCGTACTACTTGTTTTTAAAGCAAGAGAGGCTTCGGCATATATTGTTGCCATACCCAAAAATGCAATAATCCACATCCAAAAAAGAACACCCGGACCACCGATTAATATAGCACCCGATGCTCCGATAATATTACCCGTGCCTACCTGACCCGCAATTGCGGTTGATAGTGCTTGAAAAGAGTTCATACTTTTTTCTGATTTATTTTCAGAAGCCGGAGATGAAGAAAATAAGTTTTTAAAGCCCTCAAAAAAACACCTTATCTGAACAAATTTTGTTTTTACCGAATACCACGAACCAACTCCAATCAATAAGAACACAAGAATATAATTTGATAAATATTCATTAAATTTGGCAACTATTGGGAATAATGTATTTTCTATAGCTAACATTTATATTCTGTTCCAAGTATATTCGTATTCTTTATTATCCTTTAAAAAATACAAGGCATGCGTCAATTATGCTTTCATTTGCATTGGCCCGTCAAGAGATGCCGTAACAAATTGTTTTGTATATGGATTATCTTGTTTTAATAATTCAAGTGGTGTTCCTTCAAATACAATTCCGCCATTATAAAGCATTATAACCCTATCCGCAGTTCTTGTAATTGTTGACATCTGGTGAGTTACAACAATAGATGCCGCATTAATTTCGTGTTTCAGGCTGACAATATAGTCTTCAATAAGGGTGGAAGACATTGGGTCTAAGCCTGCAGTTGGTTCATCATAAAGAATAGTATTTGGTTTTGTTACTATTGCACGGGCGAAACTAACACGCTTTTGCATACCACCAGAAAGTTCAGACGGATATTTGTTTTCAATACCTTTTAAACCAACGAGCTCTAATTTTTGAGCAACTATTTTTCGCAAATCATCTTCTGTATATTTATGCCTTAAATCTTTTCTTTCTCTCAGAGCAAATGATATATTATCAAAAACATTCAAAGAGTCAAACAATGCGGAATACTGAAACACCATAGCGGTATCTCCTTCTGATGTAATAATTTCTCCGCTGTCATAAGGAATAAGCCCTGAGATAAGTTTTAATACGGTACTTTTACCGGAACCTGAAAATCCAACAATTGCAAGAATTTCTCCGTCATCAACTTTGAATGAAATGTCGTTGATAACTACTTTATCATCAAATGCTTTTATTAAATTTTTAACTTCTATACTCATGATTTAGCCCTTATTAAATTAAAAGAAAAATAATGTTGCAAACACCATATCCCAAATAACTATTGCAATAAATGACCATACAACAGCTTTTGTTGTGGCAAGTCCGACACCTTTAGCACCACCGCTTGCATAATAACCGCATGAACAGCTTATTAGTGCAATTGTTCCACCGAATGTCGCAGATTTTAGTATGCTTACCCATAAATCTTTCATATATAATCCGAGCCATGCAGATGTATAATATGCCCTGTATGACAAACCGGAAAAGGTATTTGCGGCAATCCCGCCCAATATTACTCCGAAAGCAGATGCAACAATTACTACAAGCGGAGTCATTATGATGCCTGAAAGTACACGTGGTATAAATAAATATCCCACGGAATCTACACCCAAAACATCTATTGCATCAATTTGTTCGGTAACACGCATTGTTGCCAGCTCTGAAGCCAATGAAGAACCTATCATTGAAGTGAGAGCAAAGCCTGACATAACTGCTCCGACCTCTCTTACAATTAGAATTGTCATTAACAAACCTATAAAATGAGCGCCGCCCTGTTTTACCATTTCATTTGCAACTTGTGAAGCAACAATAATTGAAGTCATACCAACTATAGACAAGGTAATAGGTAAAGACGAAATTCCAAATCTGTCACATTGCGCAGTCAATTCTTTACGAGAAATCCCGTCAATAAAAATTCGCTTGATTAATCTTATTCCAAGCTGTGCAATTTGTCCTATAGTGGTTAAAAATTCTGCACAGTCTTTTCCTAAAGCTGTCCATACTCTGTATGTTGTTGAACGTTTAAAATATTGTGCGAATGTTACCATAAAATGATTATAGCATAGAAGTCAAAATTTGTCAGTTGTGTTATAAGTTCTATACTGATAAAAACTGAAGTGATTTTTTAAGTATTTCCTCTGCACTTGAATTTGAATCGATATTATCTAATACATTTTCAATAGCATTTTTAATTTCTTTATTTTCATACCCGAGTGAAACAAGTACAAGTTTTGCGTCCTCAATATTCGGATTATTTACATTTTTATTTGTATTAATGTTGTCAGAAAAAGATATTTCTTTGTATGAATTTAATTTGTCTTTTAATTCCAAAATAATCTTTTGGGCGAGTTTCGGGCCAACACCTTTAGCCTGTGTAAGTGATTTATAATCGTTATCAAGAACCAAATTTACCAAACTGTTTACACTAAAAGAATTTAGTAATGTCAATGCCATTTTTGAGCCGACTCCAGACACTGAAGTCAATACATTGAACATATCCCTTTCTTCTCTTCTTAAAAACCCGCAAAGACTCATTTTGTCTTCTTTATGTAAAAGTACGGTGTATATTTTTAAATCAGAATTTTCCTCAGGCAAATTCTGAAAATCTCTCGGTGTAATTTCAAGACAATAGCCCACACCTGCAGTTTCTACCGTTGCGTAAAACCCTTTTACTCCTGATGTTTTATAAGTAAGCTTACCGTTTATATAGTCATACATATTTTAGTCCTTTAGCGATTGTATAATATTTTCAACTGTCTGTTTTATATCTTCATCATTCGAAATTTTTTCAGTAATACTGGTACACGCATACATAACCGTTGTATGCTTTTTATCAAAATATTCTCCGATACTTTCATAACTCATATTTAAAACTTCCCTGCAGATATACACTGCAATTTGGCGAGCTTTTGAAACTTTTTGGTTTCTTGCCGAGCTTTTTAAGTCCTTTACTGTAACATCACAATATTGTGAAACTTTTTCAGCAACAACCTGCGCAGTAAGTTCGTGCTTTTTAATTTCAAGTTTAAGTGCTTTTTGAGCTGTTTCCATTGTAATTTTACTGTTTGAAAATTCTGAATATGCGCTGACCTTATTAAATGCCCCTTTTAGTTCACGTACATTTGTTTTAAAATTTTGGGCAATATATTCAAAAACTTCTTCAGGTGCCTGCTGTTCAATTTGTTTTGCATATTCTTTGACGATTTCAAGCCTTGTTTCATACTCAGGAGGCGTTATTTCAACAACAAGCCCCATTTCAAATCTTGTTTTAAGCCTGTTGTCAAGTTTTGGAATATCACCCGGCTGCCTGTCCGAAGCTATAACAATTTGTTTATTGTTTGTGTATAAAGCTTCAAATGTTGAGAAAAAATCTTCCATTGTCTGCATTTTTGATTCGATAAACTGAATGTCATCCATTAAAAGAACATCAACATTTTGAATTTTTTGATGAAATCTTCTCATCTGAACATTGTTGCACACACTTTTTCTTTTACCGTTTGGCAATTCATTGTACTGAAAACATTTTATCCATTCGTTAAAATATTCTTCCATTCTGATATAACGGACTTTTAATTTTGTATTGAATAAAATATGATGTCCTATTGCCTGAAGCAAATGTGTTTTCCCTAACCCTGATGCACCGTATATAAATAACGGATTAAATTTTTTAGCAGGATTATTGGCAACGGAATATGCCGCATTATATGCAAAACTTGAATTTTCCCCTACAACAAAATTTTCAAATTTTAGATTTAAATTTAAATTTGCTTCAGATTGCATTTGAGCCAATGACTTTTTGACTTCTTCCTTTTTTATATCTTCTTCTGTTTGTCCGGCTTTAATTTTTGTAAGTGTACGCTTTTTTTCACTAATATATTTTTGCGCATATTCGCCGTCATAATTAAGAGAATATGACGCATTTTCTCCGGCAATTTTTTTTACGGCATCTTTAATTTGCGAAGTCCAGTTTTTTTTAAGGATATCAATAGACATTAAATGCGGCGAAATAAGTACAAGTGTATCATTTTCATAATCCACTGCTTCTAACGGGTTTACCCACATATCAAAGACATGCTCTGGAATAGTGAGCGACAGCTCTGATTTAATTTTTCCCCACAATTCTTTAACTTCCAAAATATCCATAGAAATATCTTATTATAAATAAGCATGCTTTTAAATAGTTATTTTACATTTGTTAGTAATTTTACCCAACTGTGTAATTGAGAGTAACTCGTTTATTTTGTTTAATAAAGGGGTAAAAATCTTTTTCATACTTCCAGCTATTCTTAATTCCAACGAGAGCATTTCGCTCTCTTTTTTTTAATTAATAAACAATCTGAACATTAACTTTTCTTGCTCTTGCCTTGTTATCAAAGTCTATAAGTACAACCTGCTGCCATTGTCCTAATTGCAAAACACCGTCAATAAGCGGAACATGAATAGAATTTCCTACAATTGAGGCTCTTATATGGGCATACCCGTTACCGTCATGCCACATTTCGTCATGATGGTAATCTACATTAGAAGGTGCAAGTTTTTCCATAACCTCAGGAAAGTCTACCAATAACCCCGGCTCAAATTCTATATTCGTTACTGATACCGTACTTCCTTGTGCATAAATATATACAACCGCATTTTGCAGTCTGTGATTATATACAACATTTCTTATTTGCGGAGTAAGATCCACAATATCCGTATTACCTTTGGTATGAACCGTAAAATTTTCGTTAATTAATGTCATGATTATATCCCCAAAAACTAATCAGATTTTACATAAGAAAAAGATATTTTGCAAATATATACTTTTGTCTGATGTATCGGTTGTAAACAAAGTTAATAATTAATTTGTCAAAGGAGGTCTATTATGTATTACTTAAGAATTTTAACTTATATATTCATCATCATTGGTGCATTAAACTGGGGACTTGTAGGTTTTATGAATATTGATGCAGTTGCATTGTTATTCGGAGAAATGTCAGTATTATCACGCATAATCTACGGTATTATCGGTATTAGTGCGATATTATCGTTAATTTCATCATACAGACATGTATTTTTCAGAGATGACATCTAATTTGATGTCAGAGATAACTGTTTGCCTATATTATGATTTTTTTGTAAATATGCATTCATAACAGTATTAATATTTTGTTTTATGTGGTATTGACCGGTGAATGAAAGAGGAGTGCTTTCAGGAACATGATAAAGTACCATTGTGGTATCGTCAAGCATAAGTCCGTTTCCGTCTTCTTTTTTAAGGAAATATTTGCCATCATGTTCTACTACTATAAATTTTTCATCTTCATTATTTGCATTCACAAACTTTGTTCCCGGTTTAATACCCTGAACACCAACACCGAGTTTGCCGTTGTTAATTTGCCCGTTATTGTCAAAATTTAATTTTACGGCATCAAGATACATTTTTTTGTGATAATAACTATGCTGATTATCATAGTTAAATCTTTGGCCATTTGTCCAACGATGTAAATTAAATAAAGAAATTGTCATTCTGCCGTCAGGTGCTTTTTGAAGAACAGCCGGAACATTATAATGTATTCCGTCATATTCACCATCCTGCATAGGAAGAACAAACGGTGTTCCGTTATTTAATGCATTACATTCAGGTTTTCTTCTTAATGCCATTACTTTATCAAATTCTTTTTTGAATTCTGCAACAAATTCTTTATATCTTGGATTGTTTTCTTCTGCCCATTCGTTGTGTACTCTTTGACGACCTTGGAGATACATATTTTTTGTTTCTGTATCATAGCCTGATGCCCCAAGATCATCACCATCATACATTGTAGGCATTCCCGGAAGAGCAGCCAATACTTTCATCATTGCAAGAAGTTTTGTCATTGCAGGACGCATTGAAATTTCAAAAGTTCTGTCTTCAAGTGCTTTTGTAACATCATCAGGTAAATTATACCCGTATTTGTATTTTGCCTGTTCTATAACTTTTGAGATATTTACATCAATAGGTTTTACGCCAAAAGAATCTGCGTCAAATCTTGAATCTTTAAATTTGCCGCCGCTCAAATCTGCAAGTGCTTTGCTGATAGCTTCGTAATTTCTGTTGAATACATGTTCAGGAATTTTATTTCCTCTGTACTCGTTCATAGCATCAACAAAGGATTTGCGTAACAAAAGTCCCATGGCGACTGCTTTTGGTGAAACTGCACTAAAATTATAATTTACAAATTTGTGATAATCTAATGTTCCGTCATCCCATGAATCCGTAAGCAATTTGAATGCTTGTTTTTTCTGAACATCAGTAGCTTTTGTAAAATCACTTATGTAGAAAATTTCCATATCAAGAGCGGCACAATGAAGTGCTCTCGGTTTATCATGGTTATCGATAAATGAATATGAATACATTATTGCAGGAAGTGAAAATGCTTTTAACATTGCTTTTTCATCCCCTGAAATCAGCATTTGTTTAAATTTTTCCGCAAGATTATATGTGTTTTCATCTCCATCTAAGGTTGTGCCGTCCTGGAATGATTTAGAGAACAATTTTGCTATATTATAAAAATATTGGGTATAATTTGCGGTTGCGGTTATTCCTGTTTCTCGCAGGAATTTTTGTATTACATCATGCTTATTCGGATATTTTGGAGAGAATGAACCGTACGCAGAATCATGCAGTTCATCATCGTTAGTAATTTCTGCAACTATGTATGAGTTAGGATTTTCTTTCAGAACTCCCTGAGTGAATTTCTTCCAAAAACCAATTACATCATTCCAAATATCTTCAAACGGTTGTTTGTGAGTTCTTAGTGCATCAATATCCGCAATATCTTTTGTTGCATCTATTCTCCAATCTAAACCTGCCTGTGTTTTATCAATAATTAAATCTGCAAGTTTGAAGCTTTCTGTACTTGTACCGTTTAATGATTTTAAAATACTGTCTTTAAGTAAATCCTGATCTTTGCCTGAAATTTTTGAAATACCTTCTTTTAGTTTTTCAAGAACCATCATTGTTTCGTTTTGAACAGAAGATGCTTTAGGTAAATCAAGACTTTCAATATGAGTATTTAATAATTGATTATAGTTGTACGAAATTTCTCCGGTCTCGCTGTTAACATTAACCTCTGCTTTAGGAACAAGACCCTTTACTATTGAAAATTTTGCAATTTGAGGAACAATTAACGGCAGAACATATTTGCCGTATTCTGTCACTTCATTTTGGTCAAACAATTTTGCATTTTCCGGAAGTTTTTTATTTACATCATTCAAAACCGAAGTTGCAAAATTCAGCATTTGGTTTTGATATATATCTTCCATTGTGTTGTATGTAAGTGCATACTCTTTCGGTAAGTTAGGATTACCTTTTCTGAATATTTCATAACGCGGTACACCAATTTCTGCTTCTGTTGATGCTCTTTTTGTAACCATTGGAGAAGCTAAAACACCCACCAAATTTGTGCCGAACTCAATGGATTCCATTGGGAAATTCATTAATTGTTCCAAAATCTGAGATTTTTTATCTTCTTCAGATAATTTTCTGTCTGAATAATAAAAATCATCAATCACATTTTCAACTTCTTCTTTTGTAATTTCTGCTTTTAATGATTTTGGAAATAGTTTATTATCTGATTTTTTTATAATTTCCTGATAAACTTTTTGAGGATTTTGAGGTTCAATATTTTTAAGATTTTGAGCAATATGCAATCTTAAAATATCGTTTGTTTTCTGAGTCCAGTACTTACCGCCTTCAACCGTATAATCCTGTACTTGCGCATGTGCACGGTTTAAAAGAGCTTCCTCTTTTAGTGCATCTTCTTTTTTCATATTTTTAAGATTTTTAAGATCATTGTTAGACATGACAAAATTTAATTTTGCAATATCAGGATTAGCATCCCAGGTTTCAAAACCGCTTTCAAATTTGCCGTCAACGACAAAGTTTTCATTCTTTGATAAAATCCTTGCAGCTTCATAACTGTCAAGCAAAATATCTTTTATTCCCAGTTCATTAAAATGGTCAACATTTCTTTGGTATGACTTTGGATTAATTTCGAAAGCATAAGGGAAAGTTGAATCATCATGAGTATGTAATTTGTATAAGTTATCTGTATTTAGTTTTGAGTAACTTTTAATAAGATATTGAGGGTTTCTTCTTTCTTCTTCTGTTACAAGTCTTTTGTCAAAAAACTGTATATATGTTGGTTTTGAAGGATCGTATTTATCATTTTTTCTTGAGTTAATTCTGCCGGTATCTGTTTGATAGTATATTTTCGGCGAATTTACAAGCTTGTGTGAAACATTTTCTGTATTTTTTGGGAAAACTCCGAGTGATAAAGGTGCGTTTTTAAGATTGTCGGCTCTGAACCATCTGTAGTAAGGTGAGTCTGTACCCCATTTTAATACATTTGAAAAATGAACACCCTGCAACCCTTCATTTACAAACGCTCCGTCTGAAACAAAGTTAAGATCATGCGCAAACATTTTCTTTTGCAAAGATGCATAATTATTTATATTCATCAGGCTGTTGCATGGCTGATAAATATCTTCAATCCAATATTTGTGAGAAGTAAAATCTTCTCTTGTAAATACCGGAAGGGAGATTATTCTTGAATAACCGTCATATTTGCCCTCATCAATATCTTTTTCAAGTCCTGCCGCTGTTCCGCCAAAAACATTAGTTAATGTTTTGACTGCATCAAGGCTTCTTTTTTGCAGGTCAGCATCTGTTGTATAACTTCCGTCTTTTTTATAAATAACACCAACATTTTGCGAATCAATATTTACAAGTTTCATTGAACCGCCTTTAGATATATTGCTGGCATTCGGAACTACAATGTTGTAGTCAATTTTTTCTCCGTTAAAATTATTTTCTGAAATACTGTCACCTGCATCAATTTCAATGGTGTTATACCCGAAATTTTTATCAACAACCTTGTAATGATAAGCAAAAGGTGTGTCAGGGGTAATGCCAAATTCTTTTAGCATGTCAATTTTATTAGAATCAGGATTTAATTTAATATTATCAGAGCCTTTTCTTGTTCTTGCCTGACCGACAATTTTATAGTTATTATAAAAATCTTTGTCTAAATTAAAAACTTCCAGATAACAATCTTGTCTGTTTGGATCAAAAACATATGATGTTTCAAATGTTCTGAAACCGTTTTCATCCTTTGACCACTTATAACCAAATGATATATCCCTATTGTTCCTGTTTTCTAAATTTAAATTTACTTTCACACCTTACTCCTTACCGATAATTATAACAATTATAAAAAAAAATTTTTGACAAAATCAGAGCTTATGTTAATAAAATTTAACATTGAAAACTATTTAATTGTCGCTTTTTTATTATATAATTTTGGTAAATATAAGTAATAAATTACGGAGGGAAAAATGCAAGTAATGGACATCAGATGTGATATAAAAGATATAAGCCTGGCGGAGCAGGGTAAAAACCAAATAGATTGGGCATTAAAAGATATGCCCGTATTAAAAGAAATACGTGAAAGATTTATAAAAGAGCAGCCATTCAGAGGCTTAAAATTATCTGCATGTGTTCATGTTACAAAAGAAACAGCCGCTTTGTGTACCGTTATGCAAGCCGGCGGTGCTGATGCAGTATTGGTTGCATCAAATCCTTTATCAACTCAGGATGATGTTGCGGCTGCACTTGTAAAATATTATGATATTCCTGTATATGCAGTTTCAGGTGAAAGTGTTGAGCAATACAGAGAACATATTGATATCGCACTTAATCATGAACCTGATATTGTTATTGATGACGGATGTGATCTTGTTTCAACTATTCATGACAAAAGACCTGATTTAATCGGGAAAATAATAGGTTCAACAGAAGAAACCACTACAGGTATTATAAGATTACAGGCTTTGGAAAATCAGGGTAAGCTCGGTTTCCCTGCAGTCGGTGTAAATACAAGTTTAACAAAGCATTTGTACGATAATCGTTACGGAACAGGTCAAAGTTCTTTTGACGGAGTTATGAGAGCCGCAAACATTCTTGTTGCAGGTAAAACAGTTGTTGTATCAGGATACGGCTGGTGCGGTAAAGGTGTTGCATTAAGAGCTAAAGCTCTCGGTGCAAATGTTATTGTTTGTGAAATTGATCCATTAAAAGCTCTTGAAGCTGCTATGGAAGGCTACAGAGTTATGCCTATTGAAAAAGCTGCACTTGAAGGTGATATTTTCCTTACAATCACAGGTGATAAGCATGTTATTGATATAAAACATTTATTATCTATGAAAGACGGTGCTTTTGTCGGTAATGTCGGACACTTTGACTGGGAAATTAATGTTGCTGATTTAAAGGCTTATGCCCGTGAAATAAAACAAATCAGACCAAATCTCGAAGAATATGTTTTGAATAACGGAAAATCACTTTATGTTCTTGCACAGGGCAGACTTGTCAACCTTGTTTGTGCTGAAGGTCATCCTGCCAGCGTCATGGATATGAGTTTTGCAAATCAGGCACTTGGCATTGAATTTCTTGTTAAGAACAAAGGAAAATTAGAAAATAAATTATACACACTTCCTCATGAAGTTGATGTTAAGATTGCTCAGCTTAAATTAAAATCAATGGGCATTGAAATTGATACATTAACACCTGAACAGGAAGAATACCTTAACAGTTGGAAGATAGACTAATTTAGTTAATATATTGCTTTTTTAATATGCCTCTATTATAATAGAGGCATATTTTTATAAGGATTAAAGAAAGAGAAAATGGACGAGTCAGGTTTTAGTACCATTATTGTAAATTGGATAATAGTATTTTTATTATTGTTAGTTAATGCGTTCTTTGTTTCTGCGGAATTTGCGATTGTCAGAGCCCGTAAAAACAGGATTGAGCAATTAAAAAAAGAGGGTAATGTTGATGCAAAACTGGCTCTTAAAGCATTAGATGATGTAAACTTTTTTATTGCAGCTGTTCAGGTTGGTGTTACCATTGCAAGTATCGGTATTGGTTGGTTTGGTTCTCCGACAGTTGAAAGAATGCTTGCTCCGGTTTTGGAAAATATCCCTTCTACACATGTATATGCAGCGCAAATTATTACTGCTGTGATTGCATTTCTTATTGTAACTTTTTTACATGTAATTATCGGAGAACAAGTACCTAAGTGTATTGCACTTCAATATCCTGAAAAAATTTCATTGTATGTTGCAAAACCTATGGATTTATTTATGACAATTTCAAAACCTTTTGTGTGGTTATTAAATAAATCCTGCAACGGTATATTGAAACTTTTGAGAATTCCTGTAAATCCTTCATTGAAAACTGTTCACACCATTGATGATTTGGATATGTTTGTAGAAAACAGCTATGATGAAGGGGTTTTGAATGAAACTGAAAAGGATATGTTCCACAATGTTCTTCAGTTTTCAGATTTAACTGCACATGAAGTTATGACTCCGAGAACTGATATGATTTGTGTTCCGATTGATACACCACTTGATGAATTGAATAAAATTGCAACCGAAAATCAATATACAAGATATCCTGTATATGACGGCGATATTGACCATATTACAGGTTTGGTACATGTAAAAGATTTGTTTATGTTGTCTTTGAAAAATGAAACTTGCCCGATTGAGAAAATTCAGAGAAAAATTCCGCTTGTGCCGGAAACGATTACTCTTGATAAGCTGGTTATTATGTTTAAAAAACAAAGAGCTCAAATGGCAGTTGTTGTTGATGAATTTGGAGGAACATCAGGCATTATTACATTGGAAGATGTTTTGGAAGAAATTTTTGGAGATGTTCAGGACGAATTTGATATTGATGAAGAACAAGACATAAAAGAAATCGGTAAAAATCAGTATGTTGCAAACGGTACAATGCGTCTTGATGAATTGGCAAAATTCTTTGATATTCCCGATGAGGATTTAGAGGTCGAAGATGTTGATACAATTGCAGGCCTTGTAGTCAAACAACTTGAAAGAATTGCAAAAGTCGGTGATAGCATTGAATATGGCGTGTTCACTTTTACCGTAAAAGAAATTGACGGTGCAAGAATTACTAAAATAAAATTAGATAAACATGAAGAAGCTCCGGTTGTTGAGGAATAATCTTTTACAATTATTATGATAGATTTTTTAATTGGTTTATTAGATTGGATATATAAAAAGAAATGTTATTTTTGCGGAAATTCAAAAGAATCCGTAAAAATGTGTTCTAATTGCTTTGATGAACTTGAATTTTTACCCGTTCAGTTAAACAAGGTTTATAATAAAGTTCCTATTTATTGTGCCGGATTATATGACAAAAACCTGCAAAA
This sequence comes from uncultured bacterium, assembly GCA_902788345.1. Taxonomy (GTDB): domain Bacteria; phylum Cyanobacteriota; class Vampirovibrionia; order Gastranaerophilales; family Gastranaerophilaceae; genus Zag111. The sequence goes on from CADAJP010000002.1 coordinate 25,820, forward strand.
AATGATACGAGGATTAAAATATCACAGGCAGCGAGATTTGGCTTATTTTCAGGCAAAATTTATGTATCAGTATTGGGAAAAATTGAATATAGACGGAGAGTTTGAGATAATTCCCGTTCCGATTTTTCCGAAAAGAAAAAAGAAGCGTAAATATAATCATATGGAGCTGGTTGCTGATGAATTTTCAAAATTAACAGGTTATGATGTAAATACGGAACTGATTAAAAGAATAAAAGATACAAAACCACAGTATAATCTTAATAAATCCCAAAGAATGTTAAATTTGGATAAAGCATTTAGTGTAGATGTATCTAAAAATATTGCAGGTAAAAGAGTTTTAATCATAGACGATATTTGTACAACAGGCTCAACTTTTGAGGAAATGATAAAAGAATTAAATAATGCAGGAATTTATGATATTATTTGTTATGCAACAACAACACCGGTTTATCAGTAAAATTTTATTGATGAGGGAAAATGATTTTAGCAGAATTTTCAAAATATATTCAACAGTATAATCAAGATCTAATAATGCATAAAATTACACCGTTAGAACTTTTGCACCAATGGTTGTATTCTGTATTAAACAAAAATCCAAAAGATAATATCGGCAAAATTGTCCACAGGGAAATACTATACTGCCAAAATCCTGAGGGAGATTATATAATTATCGGCAAATCAGACAGCGGTCGAAAACTTGTTACCGCCCTGATAAATTTTGCCAAAAGTTATGAAAATTATAACCATGCAAAGTGGATGGAAATGGTCGAACGAGGATTTTATACATAAGCCCTAAAATAGTGCTTATAAATAAAATTATCATTACTTTTCATAAGGGAGCTTTCTTTGTTCGGGCAAAGAAAGCTCCCGAGAAAGAAACCCGCGACCTGATGCTTCATTCGTTAATCATTTGTAATTACTCCACCCCAAGCGGAATAACTCGCATCCGCTCAAACAAATTCCGCTTTTGAACTTGTGGAGTAAAACAATGATTACTCATTACGCAAAGGTCGAATTTTATTCCGACCATTACGAAACGAGCAATAAATGTTATGCGAGAAAGCAACAAGGTGTGTATTGTTTGAACGAAGTGAGTTTACACACCTATATTCGAGCATTACAATTTATTAGCAAGTGTAGTACCGGTCGGAGAGTTTCTTTGCGCCCCGTTTCTTTGCGGTCAAAGAAATGGGGCTATCAGAAAAGTGATGATAATTTTATTTATCAGCACTTTTCTTCTTAACTATTTGTAAAGAATTTGGGCAAAATACTTGTTTTTATGCTATAATTTCAATATAGAGAAAGACTTGGAGGTTATGAAATTGACTACTCAACAGAACATGTTTGGGGATGGTAAAATTGTTCCCGTTAATATAAGAGAAGAAATGAAACGTTCATATATTGATTATGCAATGAGTGTAATTGTAGGGCGTGCCTTACCTGATGTTCGTGACGGTTTGAAACCTGTTCACAGACGCATTTTATATTCTATGAATGAATTAGGAATGTATCCTGATAAGCCTTTCAGAAAATGTGCCAGAATAGTCGGTGAAGTTTTAGGTAAATACCACCCACACGGTGATAGTTCCGTATATGAAGCTTTGGTTCGTATGGCACAGGATTTCTCTACAAGATATCTGATGGTTGACGGACACGGAAACTTCGGTTCTGTTGATGGTGACGGTGCAGCTGCAATGCGTTATACAGAAGCACGTATGCACAAAATTACCCAGTCAATGCTTGCAGATATTGATTGCGAAACGGTTGAATTTCAGCCAAACTTTGACGGTTCTTTGCAAGAACCTACAGTTCTGCCTGTCAGACTTCCAATGTTATTATTAAACGGAGTTTCAGGTATTGCGGTTGGTATGGCTACAAATATTCCGCCTCACAATCTTTGTGAAATTGTTGACGGTACTATTGCATTAATTGATAATCCGCAAATTACTATTCCTGAACTTATGGAATACATAAAAGGACCTGATTTCCCGACAGCAGCAACTATTGTTGGTGTTAACGATATTAAACAGGCTTATGAAACAGGCAGAGGTTCTATTACAATGTCTGCAGTTTCAGGTTTTGAAGAAATTGCAGGCGGTGCGGGGCGTCAGGCAAGAACAGCTATCGTTATAACAGAAATACCTTATCAGGTTAATAAGGCTATGCTTATTGAAAAGATTGCCGATCTTGTTAAAGATGAAAAAATCAAAGGTATTTCTGATATTCGTGATGAATCCGACCGTGAGGGTATGAGAATTGTTATCGAATTAAAACGTGACGCAAAACCGGATGTTGTAAGAAATAATTTGTATAAATTTACACAATTGGAAACAACCTTCGGTGTAAATATGGTTGCATTATGCGGTCAGCAGCCAAGACTTTTGAATTTGTATGAAGTGTTGAATGAATTTGTTGAACACAGAATAGAAATTGTTACAAGAAGAACAATCTTCTTCCTGAAGAAAGCAAAAGTAAGAGCTCATATATTAGCCGGTTTAATTATTGCATTAGGTTCTATTGATGAAGTTATTGAACTTATTAAAAAATCAAAAACTACAGATATTGCAAGAGATGGTTTGATGAGCAGATTCGGTTTGGATGCGGATCAGGCTAATGCAATTCTTGAAATGCAATTAAGACGTTTAACAGGCTTAGAACAAGACAAAGTTAAAGCAGAATATGATGAATTATTAAAGAAAATTGAAGAATACGAAGGAATATTGGCAAGTCGTCAGAAGATTCTTGATATCATCAAGACTGAATTACTTGAAGATAAAGAAAAATATGGCGATGAAAGAAAAACTCAGATAGTTCCTGAACGAGATGAAGTTACTATTGAAGATTTGACTCCTAATACTCCGATGGCTGTATTTATCACTCATCAGGGATATTTAAAACGTATTCCGCTGGATACTTTTGAACGCCAAAACAGAGCAACAAGAGGTAAATCCGGTATTAAGACTAAAGAAGATGATGATATTCAGCATTTCTTTACTGCAATGATGCATGATAAAGTATTATTCTTCTCATCAAAAGGAACAGTTTATAGCTTAAATGTATATGACTTCCCTGAAGGCGGTCGTCAGTCAAAAGGTTTGCCTATAATTAATGTTCTTCCTATTGAACAAGATGAAAGAATTACTGCGGTTGTTCCGGTAAGTAATTTCTCAAAAGAACTTAATTTGATTATGTTAACTAAAAAAGGAAACATAAAGAGAATTGAGCTTGATAATTTCTCAAATATCAGAAGAAACGGTATTATTGCAATAGGTTTGGACGAAGGTGACAGCTTAAATTGGGTAAAACTTGCAACCGCAAAAGATGAAATCATTATCGGTACTTCATGCGGTATGGCTATCCGATTCCCAATTCAAGATTTAAGACCGTTAGGCAGAAGTGCCAAAGGTGTAATTTCAATGAAATTACGCACAGGCGATGAAATTGTCGGATGCGATATTGTACCGAGAGATTATGATGCAGATTTACTTGTTGTAACTTCTGACGGTTTTGGTAAACGTACAAAACTTTCTGAATTCAGAACTCAAAACAGAGGCGGTATCGGATTAATTGCAACTAAATTTAAGACATCTTCTTCAAGACTTGTTGCATTAACTATTGTTGAAGATAGCGATGATATTATGCTTGTTACGGCAAATGGTGTTGTTACAAGAATCAACGCAGGTTCAATTTCTCAGCAGGGACGTCCGGCAACCGGTGTAAGAGCACAAAATCTTAATGAAGGTGATAGTGTTGTTTCAGTTAACAAAATTATCAATCCTGACGATGATGATGTGACAATACAGGGTTCTGCAGAACAGACTGCACCGTCAAACGATGTTCAGCAGTCAAGTTTGTTTGCTTCAGAACAAACAGAAACTGCAACGGAAGAATAAACCAAAATAGTTTATTATAAACAAAAAGACCGATAAAAATATCGGTCTTTTTATATGCTGTTTAATATTTGTTCTAAATCATCTTCAAGCAGATTTTGTCTGAAATCATCACATTCCTGACATTTTTCGTAGATTAACATATATTCGGGAGTTTGTATTATATCTTCGGCAGATTGTATTTCATTAAATGATATAATGTAATATTTGTCATTTTTTTCAAGTATTTTAATACAATTTTGCTGTTCAAATAATTCCAGTAAATCTTTTATTATTTGGATTGATTTGCCAAGAAAACTTGCACATCTTGTGAGTTCAAACTTCCCATCATTGCTGTGAGAGGCATATTTTATCATACCGGAAAAAGTTTTAAGAAGTGATACTTCATCATATATTTTGGGTTCAAAGTTCATAAAGTGCAAACCTTTTGCCTGAGTTTGTTCTAAAATCAGAGAAAGAGTTTCTTTATCTGCAGGATAGTCAAAAAACATAACTACATCACATTCTGAAAGATTTTCTCTTGTAAAAGTTCTTGATACTATTTCAGAATACGGCTTTAACGATTCAATAACAGGTTTACATTCAGCAAATACCTTGATATTAAGTTTGGTATTTTTAAGGTAATCATTAACATCATTCAGTATCCCCGTTTTAAACCTGTTATCATAAATTTTATACTTTTTATCTTCGGTTGTTTCTTCGGACAGTTTATCCGAATGTATATCATCAATAATAAGCTGAACGGATGTTTCACCGTTAAATTCATTTATTTGCGGATGATATGCCAAATCAAGATGGTCATTACATTCTAATTTAATATCTCCCTTACTCCAGCGAACAGCCGTAAATTCTTTACCGTCTTTTTCCAGAATAAGACGGAGGTGTGAATTATCACTACCCATAAGCCGTTTTTGTTTTAGGATAAAATTATCTGTTTCAAAAACAGGATTAGGGTTCGATGCGCCAAACGGCTCAAGCCTTGAAATATCTTCTACCAGATCAAGCGAAATGTCATCAGGTTCAAGAACCAAATCTATATTCAAAAACGGTTTCAAATCCTGAGCTGAAATATATTCAGAAACAGTTTTGTTAAGTGATTTTTTAACTTCTTCAAATGAAGTTGTACTAAAACTTAACCCTGCAGCCAATGCATGTCCGCCAAAGCCGTCTAACAGTTGTGAATTTGCTTCAATGACGTCATATAAAGGCACACCCTCAATGCTTCTTGCAGAACATCTGTAAACCCCGTCTTTAATTGTCATCAAAAATGCAGGTTTATAATATTTTTCAACAAGTTTAGATGCTACAATCCCGACAATTCCCACATGCCATTCAGGGTTGCATAAAATTATTGCAGGATTTTTATTTCCTTCTTTTTTGAGCATTTGTTCTGCCTGTTCAAAAGTATCAGAGCATAATTTTTGACGAACCCTGTTTAGCTCATTTAATGAAGTAATAGCCATTTGAATTTCTGCTGTATTATCAGAAATTAAAACTTTTAATGCCGCATCAACTGTATCAAGTCTGCCGGAAGCATTTATTCTCGGTGCGATACCAAAGGCTATTTTTTCAGCATTTAGCCCTTTGGTTATATCATAACCGGCACTTTCCAAAAGCATTTTCAAACCTTCGTGCTTTCCCTGTGAAATAAGTTCTATCCCTTTTGTTACAAAATATCTGTTTTCACCCAAAAGCGGAACAACATCGGCTACAGTACCGACTGCTACATAAGGCAGTAATTCATATATAAATTCTGTTTTGTTGTAATGTGTTAAGAGTGATTGTGCAACTTTAAAAGCAACTCCGCATCCTGCCAAATATGTCAGGTATTCAATTTGTTTTGCACTAAGGTTTTCATCAAGAGAATTTGGTGCTTTAGGATTTATAATAGCATATGCTTCAGGCAAAATTTCCGGTGCTTCGTGGTGGTCTGTTATTATCACATCAATTGTTTTAAAACTGTTTATAAATTTTACCGCATCAACATCAGAAATTCCGCAATCAACAGATATTATTACTTTTGGTTTAACAGTAGTCATAAGTTTGACCAAAGCTTTTGTATCAAAGCCGTGTCCTTGGCTTTCCCTGTTAGGAATAAAATAATTTACATTCGCTCCAAGATATTTCAGTGTTCTGTATAATACAGATGTAGAAGTAACACCATCGGCATCAAAATCGCCGTATATAACTATAGATTCTTTGTTATCTACAGCCTGAGCGAGTCTTTGTGTTGCTTTTTGCATATCTGTAAAAGCTTCAGGAGTAGTTAACGGAGTTTCAAGAGGATTAATAAATTGCTTTATCTCATCTTCTTCGGTCATTCCTCTTAATGCTAAAAGCCGTTTTATCAAAGACTTTTCACTTACATCAGATTTTTTTAATATCCATTCCTTTTTCATTAGATACTCCCCTTTATATAATAGCATACAAGATGATTTTTAGAAATTATTACAAAATTTTTATTGATAAAATAATGAAATAAAACTATAATAGTAAACATAGAAAAGGAGAACAGAATGGAAGATAAAACTTTTAATACGGATTGGCTTGCGACATTGTTGTTTTGTTTGTTTTTAGGAGTATTTGGTGCTCACAGATTTTATACTCATAAAACCGGCTCTGCAGTTGCAATGCTTTTGATTACTGTTTTAACAGGTTGGATTTTCGGATTTGGGTTGTGCATCACAGGAATTTGGGCATTAGTTGATTTTATTATGATTGCTTGCGAAAAATTTAAAGATGCTGAAGGTAAACTTATTACCTGGTTTATTTAATAATACGAATAATCTCAAAAATTTGTTTTAGTTTCGCAACAGAACATTCATTCAAAAGAGAATTTATATTCTTTAATAGATTTTCATTGTCTTTGTTTTTTGATAATAGAAGTTCAACGGGGCTAATATTAAAATTTTTGCATATTTTATCAATAGTCTCAGATGTCGGTTGATATCTGTTACGTTCTAAATTGGAAAGTCCTTGAATACTTATACCTATTTTTTCTGCAAATTCTTCCTGAGTCAAACCATTTTTTATGCGTAAATTTTTAATATTTGAATTTATAAGTTTTTGGTATTTCATATTCAAAGATTATAATAATTCTCTAAATAGTTTAATAAACTATATAGAGAATTATATGGCTAATAATTGTTACGATTTGTAAAAATAGTTAAATTTGCTGACAATTATTAGATATAAAATATTTTAATATATACATGAGTGATAAGTGATGCTGCTAAACATATCATAAAAAATTATTAAGAGATGAAAGGAGATTAATAATGGTACAAACAGACAAAATTAACATTGGAAATGTATCTTTTTACAAAAATGATGTTAAAGAATCTTCCGTACAGTATAAAAACGGAGAAAAACTTAATTGCGTATTTTTGAAAGACGGTACAAAAATTACATTTAAAGACCAAAGAGCAGATGCAAACGCAAGTGTTCAAATGGGTAAATATCAAGGTTCAACGGAACTTGATAATAAAAGAGGTACAGGATTTTTTGGAATACAAGGGCTAACTATTGAAGGTTCCAATTATGATGATTATTATCATTTGTTTAACTGTGATGATTTTGATATTGATACGAGGGGTGGAGGTCATGACGAAATAAGAGTATTCAATAATAACGGCAAAGAAATAAATGGTATAATGAAAAGAGATGGAGATGACAGAGCTTCCACAGAAGCAAATCCTAAAGTAATAAATGGTAGCGAAGGAATGTTTTTTAGATCAATGCGACCTTCCATAAACAAAAACGGAGAACCAATACATTATCAAAAATAATACTTTACAATTCAACCAACAACGAACCGACCAAATGGTCGGTTCGTTGTTATTTTTAATTTGTCATCCTGAGCATCAGCGAAGGATCACCTAATCTTTTAAGTTATACTATCATATAAATCTTCCCATTTTGGATTAAAATTTTCGATTAATTCTATTTTAAATTTTTTTGTTTTTCCTTTTAAAAATTTTTCCCTATTTATTGCCGTTTCAATATCATTCATTATTTCATAATAAACCAATTTATTTAGATTATAAGTCTTACTAAAACCTTCTACTACATGATTTTTATGTTCCCATATCCGTTTTACAAGATTTGACGTTACTCCAATGTAAAGAGTAGTATTGTACTTATTTGTTATAATATATATGTATCCGTTTTTACTCATAATTTTATCTGTTTGGCGATTCTTCGCTAACGCTCAGAATGACATTTTTATTTGTTTTATTATATTGCAAACGAACCGACCAATATGGTCGGTTCGTTGAAGTTTTGTATTTTTGAAATATTAACGTTTTGAGAACTGAAATCTCTTACGAGCTCTTTTTCTACCGTATTTCTTACGTTCTTTAACACGTGGATCTCTTGTTAGCAGACCTTCAACTTTAAGAACATTTCTGAATTCTTCATTTGATTTCAATAATGCTCTTGAAATACCGTGTCTGATTGCTCCGCATTGAGCAACTACACCACCACCAACAGCTTTTACTCTAACATCATATCTGTCTTGAGTTTCTGTTAAAACAAGCGGTCTGTATACTAACATTTCAATAGCAGGTCTGTTGCCGATATAGTTCTGTAAAGTTTTTCCATTTACGAAAATTCTACCTTTACCTTTTACTAATTTAACAACAGCGATTGCTGATTTTCTTCTGCCTGTAGCCATTATCATATCTTTATCTGCCATTATTTAGCCTCCTTTGGTAATACTACAGGTTGTTGAGCTGCATGTGGGTGCTCAGAACCTACATATACCTTCAATTTGTTGAATTGGTCAGCTCCAAGAGTATTGTGCTGAAGCATACCGCGAACAGCATGTTCAATAACGATTCTTGGATCTTTTTCCATAACTTCTTTAAATGAAGCTGTTTTCAATCCGCCAGGATAACCTGTATGATGTAAATAAATTTTATCAGTTTCTTTTTTACCTGTTACTACAACTTTTTCAGCGTTGATAACGATAACAAAATCACCGGTATCTACGTTTGGAGTGTATTCAGGTTTATTTTTTCCTCTTAAAATGTTTGCAACACGAGTAGCAAGACGACCCAATGTTTCGCCTTCCGCATCAATTACATACCATTTTCTTTCTACTTCAAGAGGTTTTGCTGAATATGTTTTCATATTGCATTTTCTCCATTATATTTTTAGTACGTTACTTCCATTAATGTTAATCCATACGGACTAACTGTCATTCCCGCTTTTTTGCGGTCTTTGGCTTCTAACACATTTTTCATATGTTCAGGAGCCAAATTATGTCCTTCTATTTCTAAAAGGGTTCCGACAATCGTTCTTACCATATTATAAAGAAAACGATTCCCTATAATATCAATAATCACTTTATCACCTTGTTTTTTTACCTCGGCTTTTTCTATAAAACAAATCTTGCTTGGGTTTAGCGTTCCGGAGCTTTTAAAACTGGAAAAGTCGTGTTCTCCAAGCAAATAATTCAAAGATTTTTGCATCCTTTCAATATCTGTAGGATATTTCACCCTCATCAAATCTCCGTCATAAGCATTTTTACATTGTCTGTTTATAAATTCAAACCTGTAAAAACGCTTTTTTGCGGATTTTTGTGCGTGAAACCTGTCCTCAACCTGTTTAACTGAACTGACAGAAATGTCTGAAGGAAGTATTTCATTAAGATGATAGAGAAATTTTGAAGCAACAATCATTTCATCTGTATCAAAATGAACAACCTGCCCTTTAGAATTGACACCCTTATCTGTTCTTCCGGAAAAGACTGTTTTAAGTTGTCGGTTTATATTTTCGGTATTTCCGAATATCAATGTACTAAGTGCTTTTTCAAGTTCTCTTTGTACTGTCGGTTCTTCTATCGGCTTGCCGTTTTTGAATTGAATCTGACTGCCGGAATAGTTTTTCCCGATATACTGAACTGTCAAAGCATAACGCATTTTGAAATTACACCAATTGAATCAATGCCATTTCAGAAGCGTCACCACGTCTTGGCGGTAAGTGGTAAATTCTTGTATATCCGCCTTTTTGATCGGCATATTTTTTACCGATTACAACAAATAACTTTCTCAAAACTGTTTGAGGAGTTTTTTTGATTTCATCGGTGTATTTGCCGTCTGCAGGTGTTTCTACATACTGTTTTGATTTAACATCATATGCCATGAAGTCACCTGTTTCTTTATTATAAATGTACTTTGCAGCGTTACGGATTGAGTTTAAATCACCTTTTTTAGCCATTGTGATAATTTTTTCTGCATATGGCTTTAATGCTTTTGCACGAGCCAATGTAGTTGTGATTTCACCGTGAACAAAAAGTTCAGTAGCTAAAGAGCGCAACAAAGCTTTTCTTTGATCTTGTGCTTTACCAAGCGTATTTTTCTTAGTTTGGTGTCTCATTTTTACTTTCCTTTATATCTTGTTGGGGAAAACCCCAACCTACTTACTTATCCGATTAAATCTTCTTCTTCAACCGGGTTTGGAGCTAAGTCTAAACCAAAGTGATGTAATCTTTCGATTACTTCGTCTGAAGATTTTTTGCCGAAGTTCTTGATGTTTAATAAATCATGTTCTGATTTTTTCAATAATTCAGCCATTGAATTGATGCTTGCTCTTTTTAAGCAGTTATATGCTCTGACAGAGAGTTCCAATTCTTCTATTGTCATTTTTGGTTCATCTTCTGCAACTTCTACTTCTTCTTCAATTACAGGAATTGATGCAATCGCAGGTTGACCTGTGATTGATGCAATTTGCATGAAGTGTTCAATAAGAAGATTTGCAGCCTGGCTCAATGCGTTTTGAACGTCAACTGAACCGTTTGACCAAATTTCAAGAGTTAATTTGTCATAGTCTAAAGAATCACCTACACGAGTGCTTTCAACATTGTAGCTTACTCTTTTGATTGGCATAAATGTTGCGTCAATAGGTAATACATCAATTGAATCACCTTTAACATCTCTTGGAACATCGTGAGGAATATATCCTTTACCTGTTTCAACAATAACATCAGCGTGGAAAGAACCACCGTCAGCTACTGTACAAATTAACCAGTCCGGGTTGACAACCTTAACACCTGCAGGCAACTGAATGTCACTTGCTAAAATAGGGCCGGGTTTGTCAACATCTATTCTTAAATGTTGAGCTTCTTTGGAATCAGTTTTAACAACTAAACCTTTAAGGTTCAATATAACGTCAATAACATCTTCTAAAACGCCTGGAATAGCAGTGTATTCGTGAGTAATACTTTCTATTCTGGTGCTTGTTACGGCTGTACCTTCAAGACTTGATAACAATACACGTCTTAAAGCGTTACCGATTGTAGTACCAAATCCGCGTTCCAATGGTTCAATGACAAATTTACCGTATTGTGAACCGTCAGAGTTTGTTGCTGTATCAACACATTTAATTTTTAATTCCATTATTTTAATCTCCTAGTTAAATTCTACTTATTCAACGTTTGCTATTTATTATTTAGAATAGTATTCGATTACGAGTTGTTCCTTAAGTTCAGGATCTAATTCTTCTCTTTCAGGAATTCTGTCAAATGTAATCTTGAATGCTGATTTATCTATTGTCATCCAAGCAGGAGCACATGCCAAATCAATCATTTCCATAACGTTTTGGATGTATTTAGCACTCTTTGTTTTAACAGTGATTTCATCACCTGCTTTAACTAAATATGATGGAATATCAACTTTCTTACCATTTACAAGAACATGACCGTGGTTAACGATTTGTCTTGTCTGTCTGCGTGTAATACCAAAGCCTGCTCTGAATAAGATGTTATCAAGTCTTGATTCTAATAATTGTAAAAGAATAGTACCTGTAACGCCTTTTCTTCTTGTAGCTTCGTTATAGTATCTTACAAACTGTTTTTCACTTACTAAATAAGTTAATCTGATTTTTTGTTTTTCTTTTAAGTGCAATGCATATTCAGAAAGTTTCTTTCTTGCTGCACCGTGCTGACCTGATGCTGTTTGACGCATTGATGAAGTCAGCTTTCTGTTTGATAAATCTTTTACTCCGTAGTTACGGAATAATTTTTCGGTTGGTCCTGTATATTTAGACATTTTTTAATTTCTCCTTTTCTTTTGTGGGGCATCTATGGTTTACGATTGGACTATTATCGTAAGCCCCCACGTATTTGTATTACATTGCGTGAATTATACACGTCTTTTCTTCGGCGGACGGCATCCGTTGTGAGGAATAGGAGTTACGTCTTTAATAAGAGTAATTTCTAAACCTGCAGCCTGAATAGCTCTGATAGCTGTTTCTCTGCCTGATCCCGGTCCTTTGATATGAACTTCAACTTTTTTCATACCTTGATCGATTGATTTTTTTGCAACCATTTCAGCTGCTGATTGAGCTGCAAACGGTGTTCCTTTTCTGGCACCCTTGAAGCCTGATGCTCCGGCTGTTGCCCAAGCAATAGCATTACCCTGAGTGTCAGTTGAAGTTACAATTGTATTATTGAAAGTTGACTGAATATGCACAACTCCCTGTAATACATTCTTCTTTTCTTTTTTCTTTGTTGTTCTTGGTCTTGCCATTTTTCTTTCCTTTATATTATTAATTTATTTTTACTTTTTACCAGCGATTGCAGCACCTTTTTTGCCGCGTTGTGTTCTTGCATTAGTTTTTGTTCTTTGACCTCTGCAAGGAAGTTTACGTTTATGACGAAGTCCTCTGTAAGAACCGATTTCCTGTAAACGTTTGATATTCATTGCTACTTCACGTCTTAAATCACCTTCAATGTGGTAATTTTGTAATTCGTTACGCAGATTTTTAATATCTTCTTCTGTTAAATTGTCTGTTCTCAAATCAGGTGAAATACCTGTGGCTGCTAAAATTTTCTTAGCTCTTGTAGGCCCGATACCGTAAATGTATGTTAAGGCTACTTCTAATCTTTTGTTACGAGGTAAATCTACCCCTACTAATCTTGCCATTTTTCTATTTCCTTTCTTGGCTTTTGTGCGATAACATAACTTTGAATATTATTTATTGTTTCGCACCCGGTGTTAGATTTTTTTGGGTAAGAGGCTTAAATACTTCCTCTCCATCTGCTGCTTCCCGCAGATTCAGCTATGAAATTATCCCTGTCTTTGTTTGTGTTTAGGGTTTTCACAAATAACGGCAATTCTGCCTTTTCTTTTGATACATTTGCATTTATCGCAAATTTTCTTTACTGATGATCTTACTTTCATTTTTCTTTTCCTTTATATAATTAATTGTGAGATGTGTTCTATTTTAATCTGAATGTGATACGGCCTTTTGTTAAATCGTAAGGAGTCATTTCAACTCTTACTTTGTCACCCGGCAATATTCTTATAAAGTTTTTTCTGATTTTTCCTGAAATATGAGCCAAAATTTCATGGTCATTTTCAAGTTTCACTTTGAACATTGCATTCGGCATGGATTCCACAATCGTACCGACAAATTCTATTACGTCTTTTGCCATATATACCTCTTTTTTCGGCTTTCAATATAAACGCATAAAAATGCGATTATAACAATAATACTTGCTCAATTTTTGATTGCAAGTGGCAAAACTCTCTCTATAAAATAATTTAACATGATTTTTAATATAGCTGTTTATTTAAAAATACAACACAACTACTGAATATAAATATATTCCCAAAATCCCTAAATTCCCCTATTTTAAAAATATTGTAAATTTTTGTAAAGTTTTTAATGTGAGTATTATTAATTAAACAGAATTACATATAAAAAGAATGAACATATAATTTATGTCCATTCTTTCTATGTTATATCTGTACCATCCGTTCGTATATCGATATTTTTTGTTATATTATTTTGTGCAACTGATGTTTTCTCTTCGAATTCTTGTCTTGTTACATCTTTTTTGGTACTTTTATTTATGTACCGTGTACTGCTTCCGGATCTTATCTGTACATATTGCTGACCATCATTACCTTTAAATGTATGCCAGTTCCCTGTATTTGTGCTTCCTGAAGTTTCACTTGAATTCAATGCCTTATTAATCAGGTAAGATTCGGTATTTTCTTCTCGCTGTGCTGTTTTTCCTTCTTTGGCAGCCCGCTTTTCAGCTTTTGTCTGAGCTTTGGTTTCATCCTTTTCCATTTTAGCCAAACGTTTTTCCTGCTGACTGATTGCTTGAGATAATGTTTCTTTATTTGTTTTTGTTTCTTCAAGCATAGTTCTTTGTTTTTCGCCGACATCAATTTTTTCTTGTACGGCTTCTAATTTAAATTCAGCTTGTTCTAAATTCTTCTTGGTTGTTTCTAATCTTTGTTCACTGTTATCTAAATTAGTTTGATATGTCTTGACGTCTTTTTGAGCATCTTTTACTTTTTGAGCTTCTTGTTCTTTTATTTCACCTGCTTTTACTTTTTCATCAAGTTTAGTTTTCTTAGTTTCGTAAGCTTTTTGTTCTTCAGTCTTAGCTTTATTTAAGTTTTCTTTAGCTTCTGTTAATTTCTTTTCAGCTTCTGCCAATGCTAATTCAGCCTTAGCAATAGCATCCGTATCCTGAGTTCCGTCAGGTTTGAGCTGACTCTTAGCTTTTGCAAGATCTGCTTTTGCACCGGATACACCTTTTTCTGCTGTTGATACTCCATCTTCAGCAACTTTTGTATTCTTTTGTTTTTGTGCATAATCAGAAACAGCTTTATCATATTCTGCACTCTTACCTTTTAATGCATTATCTGCTTCCGCTTCGCTTTGTTTAGCACCATTGAGTAATGTCTTGGCGTTCTTGACCATACTTTCATTAGTACCTTTTTCGGATGTCAGACTGTCAACATTACCTTTTAATTCGCCTTGTTCTTTCTTCAGGTCGCCTTCTTTAACATTATATCCGTTAATTGTATCATTTAACTGACTTTCAATTGAACTATAATTACTGTTGATATTATCTAATTGTGCTTTAGCTGAATCAATTGAAGCACTTAAAGATGCGGCTGTATTACAATTCTGCATAGAATTGATATATCCTGAAACATCCGAAGATGCCCCGCTTGGTATAGTGTTACTTAAATTACCCATTGCATTATCAATTTTTTGACTATTAGTCTTACCTTGGAATAAACCAAGACTCTTAGCTGCACTTGCACCTGCTGTAACGAGTCCTGCCAATGCTCCTAATGTTTCTCCGACTGAAGATGCCGTTGATTGTGATTGAACGTATGTTGTACTTTGAGCTGCAACACCTGTTGCTGCTATACCTGAAAGATATCTGTAATTTTGTCTTCCGTTATTTAGAGCTCTGCTGATACCTGCCGCTGATTGATAACTTGACACAGACGGTCTGCGTACAGCTTTCGTAAAGAATATACTGCCGCTTGATACACCTTGACTGCTATTTACCAAAATACGTGCAGCAGTACCTGAACTACGAGTTTTAGATGCAGTCGTAGTCAAAGATGTCCTTGCTGATGCAGAGGAACCAAGTTCACTATTCAGTTTTATGTTCTTTGGATCTTTAAGATTCAAAGGACCTAAACCGGTAACCATGATTTTTTACTTCTCTCTTTTTTTATTTGCTCTCATGTATATAAAAAATTTCAAAACCATGAAATTTCGCATGTTTCGGACTTTGTTACAAATGTTTACAAATGAAATTTTTGTATTTATCGGGTATTGAAAAAAGCGTATAAAAGTTTATAATGTATTTACTTGGACATTAACAATTAAAAAATATTTTGCATTAATTAATATATATGTTGAATATTTACATGGGGACGTTCTGGATTAGACAGGATGTTTGGTGTGGATATGCAGCGGGTCGGAGAGCTGTTCTCCGTTATCAACGGGCAAAACAAATTAAATGCTAACAATGTAAGAAAAGTAGATTTCGCCGGCGCTTATGCAATGGCTGCTTAATCTACGATTTAGCTACTCATAGAGCCCAGCTTGCCGGTTTTATGGGTCCATTATGCAAGCGGCAATGTGCCTGATGCAAGGTAGGGCACACCAAGTTTACTTTGCAAGGTTTAGAGTTTCCTTTAAATAAAACCTAGGGTTTGTTCATAGGGTTTAGACATTTTCCTGAACAGATTGAGCAAAAAATAGCCTACACTCGTAGAAGTATATTTGCATCCATTTTGGACGTGGGTTCGACTCCCACCGTCTCCACCATTTTATAAATTATATAAAACCGGAAGTAATTGAAAGGTTAGATTTATGCAGGAAATCAAATGCCCGAAATGCGGGGAGATATTTCAGGTAGATGAGTCAGGGTATGCCGCCATTGTAAAACAAGTAAGGGATAAAGAATTTTCTAAGGAAATTCAAACAAGAGAAGAACAGTTTGAAACAGAGAAAAACAATGCTGTTCAAATGGCTAAACTCGAAGCTGAAAAAGAATTTAATAAAAAATTGAGCGAAAAAAATTCGGAAATTCTTAAACTGAAATCTGAAATTTCAACGGAGCAAATGGATAAAAAAGCTGCATTAAGTGAAACAACTGCCCAAAAAGATAAAGAAATTACAGAACTAAAAAACAAACTGGATAATTTTAACAAAGATAAGGAACTTGAAATAAACAAACTTGTTTCAAAGATGAATTCGGAGTTAACAGAAAAAGATAACAAAATCACAAAACTCAATAATGATATACTGTTAAAAGAAAAAGAATATGAAATAAACGAACGCTCTATCAAAGACAAATACGAAACAGAGCTTCGCTTCAAAGATGAAGAAATTGAACGATATAAAGATTTTAAAGCAAGATTATCCACAAAAATGATTGGTGAAAGCTTAGAACAGCATTGTGAGACAGAGTTTAATCAACTTCGTGCCTCTGCATTTTTTGGTGCATATTTTGAAAAAGATAACGATGCAAAATCAGGAAGTAAAGGCGATTATATTTATAGAGATTATGATGAAAGCAGAACCGAATACATTTCAATCATGTTTGAGATGAAAAACGAGGCTGATACAACCGCAACGAAAAAGAAGAATGAAGATTTCTTTAAAGAACTTGATAAAGACCGCAGGGAAAAAAATTGTGAATATGCTGTACTTGTATCACTTCTTGAACCTGACAGCGAATTATATAATACGGGTATTGTGGATGTTTCACATCGATATGAAAAAATGTATGTAATAAGACCGCAATTTTTTATACCTGTAATTACAATGCTGAGAAATGCTACAAGACATTCTCTGGATTACCGCAAAGAATTGGCACTAGTAAAAGCACGAAATATTGATGTTACCAAATTTGAGGATGCATTATACGATTTTAAAGACAAATTCTCAAAGAATTATGAACTTGCAAGCAAAAAATTAAAAACAGCGATAGATGAAATTGATAAAACTATTACCCATTTGCAAAAAACAAAAGAAGCCTTGTTATCTTCGGAAAATAACTTGCGTTTGGCAAATAATAAAGCCGAAGATTTGACAATTAAAAAGCTGACAAAAGATAATCCGACAATGCAGGCAAAATTTGACGCATTAAAAATTGCGGCAAAAAATAATAAATAATAATTTTCTTAAAATCTTATATTAAATCACTTTTTTAAGTTTTGAAAATATTATTGGGTAAATCAATGTTACTGCCAGCCCTGATAGGAACATCAGAGGAATTGCACATTCAAGATTTACGGCATTCATTATGATTCTTTCCAGCACACATTTTAAGATTAAAAACAAGCCGGCAGCACCGATAATTCCTCGTAAAACACGATTTTTAACAGAAACTTCTTTCGGATCAAACGGGAAAAATCTTCTGCATATGAAACAACCATTAATCAAGCCTAATGCATAGCCGTAAATAACCGTTGTTACATATTTTAATTTTTCCGGATCTACAAGTATTTTTCCTGAAACATAATCAATTCTGTAGGTATTAAAACAATAAATATATATTAAAAATAAAGCAACAATTATATCGATTCCGACTAATAAATACAGGTATCTGTTTTTATCTTTTTCTGCCCAGTTAATAATATAATTTACAGCAAAGATTAGCACTAAACCTATGGATAATCCACACACTACATCCTGCGGAGTATGAACCCCAAGCCAAAGTCTTGAAAAACCTACAAGTAAAACCAGCAGAATCATTAATGCACATAAAAGTTTGTTTTTTCTGGTAAGAAAAGCAATTCCGCCAACTACAGAAGAACTCATCGCCGAGTGTCCGCTCGGGAAAGAATATCCTTTGGCAAACGGAACGGCTAATTTTGAAGGCTGCATCCTGTTATCCAATATCCACGGTCTATACACACAAGCTATCATCTTGAATAGATGTGCGAGAAATGCATTAAAAGTTTCAAGTGAAAATAGATATACACCGGCTCTAAAGTCAATACACCAATAACAAATTGCACAAATTAATGTCGGTAACCAAAATTCACCAATTACAGTTATAGATAAGAAAAATTTATCTATAATTTCAGGGGCGTTTATTCTTATTTTTTGTAAAAACAGTAGTACATCTATCTGCGGACTGATCCATTGCGGATCAGATAAAAAATCTATCATAAATCCTCCATGTGTTATTTTACATTGCTCAGCGGAATGTAATCAAAACGGTTGTATTTTTCAAAGTTTTTAATACGTTCTTCATATATTTGCTCAGATACATTTTCCCATTTGTCATCATCATGACCGTATGACAAAAACCACGGATTTTTCTTATTTTCGTATCCGTCATATTTAAAACTAACCTGCGGATATAACTCAACAGAGTTTTCAACCAATATATATACTCTTACTCCGCTTTCAAACGCTCCTGAGGAATATTCATTACATACAAATACATCATTGCAGACATAATATCTGTCTCTTTCACCACCGCTAACGACATGTTTTGGCTTTCTGTTAACCATGGTGTAAATGTCATATATTACACCTTTCCAGTTACCTTCAGCGATTTCTCCTATTATAAGCTCATCAATTCCGTCATCATTTATATCATAATATGTATAACCTATTTTATCAGCTACATTTTTATGCATTTCGGACATAACATTATACATGTAGCTCATATTTTCTTTTTCAAGTTTTGAGGAATCCCAATGTTCATTAACTGCTTTAAGATGCTTTTGCAGAATTTGCCTATACAAGTCTTTTCCTTTAGTTCCTTGATTTTTGTGATATTGCGATTTATTTTTTCCTTTTATTGATACAATATTTCCAAATTCATACATCAGTGCATATCTGTCAGAAGCTTTTGTTCCTTTTGTATAATCATATTGAACATCTGTCGGATGTTTGAGGACAACATCATATAAAATATTGTTTTTGTCCGTTAATTCTCCCAGCTTCTTGCTTCCCGGTAAAACGGCATGATCAGATGGATTTTTATAAATTCTTATTGCAAACGCAAATCCGCCAAAACCGGCAATTTTTGAGGCTTTATCATAAATAGAAATAGTATCTTTGCTAATTTTAGCTTCGTAAAATCCCTTTAATTCTTCAGGAAGCATAATTGAAAAATATTTATTTGAAACTGTTGTATCTTTGCAAAGATTTTTATTTGCTTTTATAAAAATACTTTCAGTCTTATCTTTATTATCTTTCCATATTATTTTATTGTCTTTTAATTTAAACTCGCCAAAACCGTCTGTATAGTCAATTTTATCTTTATATTTAGTTTTACCCTCAAATGTACGGTAGATATGTATTCCGTTATTGTATTTTAAAATGCCATTGTCATTTTTGGCTTTAAACCTATAGATATCTTTCTGGGCAAGATTATCTTCTCTCCAGGTGATAAAAATAGAATATTCGCTATCCTTATTCTGATAAATATCTAAAACAACCCTTTCTGAAATTTCTTCAGCCCATCGCCCGATAAATTTTGAATGTTCGGATGAAGTATTTTTCGAATACGCATAAAGCCCTGAAATCAGAGTCATTGAAATAATAGTAAAAAACAAAAATATCTTTTTCATAAATCCTCTCTTTTAAATTATAAACGCTTGAAAACCCCTTTAGCACATCCGCATATCGGACATTTATAGTCAGCAGGTTCATTTTCTAAATCACCTGTGTATTCAAATCCGCAAACTCCGCACACATAAACAGGCTTTCCTGTATTATCTTCAGCATCTTTCGGTGCATATTTATCAATAATAGCTTTAGTTACTTCGCCATGATGTTTTTCTTGTTGAGCAAATTCTCTTACCTGTTCAACAGCTTCTTTATCAACACCGATTTCGGAGAGTTTATCTGCCAATTGATTAATACTCACTTCTCCTTTGTATTCCGCTTTTGAAAGACCTCTGATCAGCTGCCAGAACGCTTTTTCATCATATGGATATCTGCCGTTTAAAGATGCATAAAACGCACCATGGTTTGTTTCCTGATTTCCAAGTTCTATAAATTCGCGTGCAACATCATCCAAGCCAAACTTTTCTTTTGCAATCTTAGCAAGTGCATAATACATCGCTCCGCCAACTGCTTCCCCGGCTGCTAATTGGGCAATTTGTTTTTCTAATTCAGTACCTTTTGTTTGTCCAAAACTATTCATATAAACTCTCCTTATTTAAAAAATTGCACATATTGCAAACAATAATGAAAATCCTATAAGCATCATAACCGGTGTATCCATTGAGTGTGGTGCAAATGCCTCAGATAACGTCATAACAGGCGGGAAAAGAATAAGTGCAAACCAAAATTCCTGTGGATTTGCAAATAAATCTTTATATAAAAGAATAAATAATACCGCAAATAAATATACACACGCACTTCCAACATAGGATCTGACATATCTGTTTTTCAAGTTCCATGAAGGAACAACATATTTTTTCTTTCCCCAATATGTTCCCACCGGCTCTGCAAAACCATCGCCGATTGCTACCGTAAACACCACAATTGATGCTAATAAAGGCAGCTGCAAATATGTTTCAAATATCTGTTTGAATATTGTAATAATTAAAAGTCCCGGCAGCATATTACCTAAAACAATCCATTTAAGAGTATTTGGTCTATCCTCTACTCTGTCAAGCGAATTAAATTGGAGCATAAAGAACTTTGATGCTTCTCTAATAGGTTTTATAAGAACCAAAAACATAAATAATACAAATAATGATTCCCAAAGGTGCGGTAATATCCCGAAAGGTTTTGTCGGCGGGCTTAAAAGAGGTACAAGATATGCCGCAAAATGCTGAATTTTTCTTGTATAGTTTACTTTAAACCAGCCGTTTTTTGATGAAGTAATATAACCTTTATCATCGACATTACAATAGTGACGGCAAACTAATCCTCCTGCGAGAGCCAAAATCATCATAACAAAAAGTTTTATCCCCGCAATCGTGAAAAATGTTTTTTCGCTAAACAAAGACGGATCAAAAATTATTGTAACAATTAACAAGATTGCAAATAATACAATCCACAATATCAAGAACTTGAGGTCGAATGTTTTTGTCCACTCTTTGTCATAATTCCCTGCTTGGTCGCCCGGCATCAGCACATTGTTTTGCATATACTAATTTATCCTTTTTGAAACATTATATATTAAATTTGAAAATATTTCTAAAAAATTTTACATATTGAATTAAGCGTATATAATATGAATATGATTACATTCATTATAGGTATATTAATTTTACTCTTGGGTTATGTTTTTTATTCAAGATTTATAGAAAATATTTTCTCGCCGGATGACAGACATACTCCTGCACATAAATACAATGACGGTGTTGATTTTGTTCCGATGTCAAAAAATCGGAATGCACTTATTCATCTTTTGAATATTGCAGGCATGGGGCCTATTATTGGTGCAATTCAGGGAATTTTATTCGGCCCGATTGCTTTTATTTTAATTCCGCTTGGTTGTATATTTGCAGGCGGTGTTCACGATTATTTTGCCGGAATGTTATCTGTCAGAAATCGCGGAGCACAGATTACAGGCTTAATTCACGAATATTTAGGCAAAAAAGCTTTTAAAGTATTTATAGTGATTGTTGCAATAATGTTGTTATTACTTGCAACAGTTTTTGTTTATACAGCAGGAGATCTTTTTGCAGAAAGATTTATGGGGGTTAAGGATTTTGTTATTACAGATCCAAAAGTTTTAGGTACATACATAGTAATTCTTTTATATTTTATAATGGCAACCTTGTTCCCTATAGATAAAATTATCGGAAAGTTTTATCCTGTTTTAGGGTTAATGCTGATTATAGGTACAGGTTTTGTTTTGGTTGGTTTTATCATAAACGGGGTTAACCTGCAGAATTTAAACCTGTCTAATTTCAATATTCATCCTAATAAATTGCCTTTAATTCCGATGTTTTTTATGACGGTAAGCTGCGGATTATTATCGGGTTTTCATTCTACGCAGGCAACAATAATTTCAAGAACTCTTGACAAAGAGCAAGACGGAAGAAGAATTTTTTACGGAATGATGTGTTTGGAATCTTTAATTGCGATTATATGGGCAGCTGCCGCGATGGATGCATATAGTACAAATATAGTTCCGCAAAATATGATAGGGACAGTTAATGTGGTGAATATTATTGCAAATAAATTTGTACCGCTGAATTTGGCATTTCTTGTAACAATTGCAATTATTATCCTTCCAATAACTTCCGGAGATACGGCACTAAGAGGTCTGCGTATAACCATAGCTGAATCATTAAATATAGAACAAAAAAATATTATAAAAAGATTGGCAATAGTTGTTCCTATTGTTATTTGTGTTTTGGGAATACTCGTTTGGGCAAAAACAAACGCAAACAGCTTTTCTCTGATATGGAGATATTTTACTTTCTTTAATCAATTAATTGCAGTTCCGACATTATGCTGTGCAGCAGTATTTTTGGCAAAAGAAAAGAAAAATTATCTTGTGGCATTAATTCCTGCATTATTTTATGTATTTATAACAATGTCATTTATTTTCAGCGAAAAAATAGGGTTTAATCTGCCTTTAAAATACGCCGAGATTACAGGTTTAATTTTAACAATTGCTGTATTGATATGTATAATTATACAAATTAAAAAGCAAAGTAATCGTTCTTAAAATTTAGTAATTTTTTCTTGTGTGCCTGCCACATATCTGGTAATATTCAAATATATAATTATTATAAGGGGTTTGTATGAAAGTATATAGTATTAGTAGTATAAATAGTGCCGGTAATTCACAATATACTCCGGCAAAAAAAAGAACAGGGTTTAATTTTGTATCAAATACGGATTCAGTCAGTTTCGGAATGAGGGTAAATTATGGTGTTCCTGTACCATTGCCGCCAATATTGCAAAAGAAAATAGAAAATATCCACTCAAATATTGATTTTATACAAGAATTTTTTGCCGAATACACAAGAAAAAATCCCACATTAAGTGCAAAAATCAAAAAATTATATACTGATATAATTCCACAACGCAAATCCGCAATTTTATTCAAACTTCCGGATACCGACAATACTCTTGAAGTTATGAAAGGGCAGACAAGATCTAATATTTTATATATCAGTATAAATGATGACAGTCATTTGTATAACGGCATAATAGTTGACGGAAAAGACAAACTTATTGCAAATTATTTAAAAAAACATCCGCATATGCTTCCCGCCGGAATAAAATATATGAATGCGGAAGCTATGCAGAAAGCCGAGCCTGAAAAATTTATTAATCTTGCGGATGAAAAACTGCAAAACTACAGCGATTTTATAAGAAAAATTAAAAACGGTGAAATTCCGCTGCCAAAACAAGAACAAACACCGGCAAATAAACCCCTGAAAACGAAATCAAAAAATGAAACCGAAAGGAATATCACAAAAGCAAATAAAAATTCTAAAACAGATAAAAAACAAGAAAAAACAACTCTTACAAAAATTATTGACAGAAGACCGGAGGCAAAACCTGTTCATAAACCTCCGAAATTAACAAATGAAGAATTTTCAAATTACATAACCGCAAAATCAGAAAATATTTTAAAACAGATATCAAACATGCTTAATCAGGATTCTTTCCCCGAACATATTACACCAATACAATCCCCGAAAGGTAATACTCTTGGAATTAAATTAAACACTGACGATGGCGGCAGCCTAAAGGTTGTAAGGAAAGCTATCGGAAGCTATGGCAGTTCTATGCCGTATTTGTCTTTTGAAAAAATAAACAAAGACAATTCATTAAATTATATCAGCATTGATTTTATTTCAAATAAAATATTACGTACAAAAGAAAAAGGAAAACCTCATATTTCAGCTGACCATGTTGTATATGAACTTTCTCCCGATGAAATAAAAAGACGTAATATTGAAACAAAATTAGATTATTATATGAGCCAGATTTTTAAGGAAAATACCGTAAAGAATAATTCTATTCAGGATATTCCGGAACAAAGTTTTCCTCAAAATGCTGAAAAAATAGTAAAAGAATTTCGCGCGTTGGGAGAAAAAGACGGTAAAATTGCCGCAGAAGAATATTTTAAAGCATTTAAAACAAAGTTCACTATGGAACTTCAGGCTAAAATGAATGAGTTTAGCGAAAACATAAAAAATTTTATTGCACTGTTAAATAAATAGAATTAATTTGTATTTTTATTGTATAATTTTTAAATGAAAAAATTTGATGCAATATATTGTGATTTTGACGGAACAATAACAAAAGAAGATTCCGTTAACAGTTTTTTTGAAATGTATGCCCCTCAAAATTGGATGGATTCAGAAAAGCTTTGGATAGATGGTAAAATATCTTCAAGAGAAAATGCTGTTATTCAGGTCGGTTTATTAAAAAATGTTTCTCAAAAACAGCTTGATGATTACATTAATGCAATCGAAATTGATGATTATTTTTTGGATTTTGTTGATTATGTAAAATCTGAAAATATAAAATTAACAATTTTAAGTGACGGATTTGATTTATTTATTAAAAAAGTCCTTGAACGATATAATTTGGATATTCCTTATTATGCAAATAAACTTATTTATAAAAACGGAGAATTCAGTATAGAATTTCCTTATTACAATGAAAATTGTGATAAAAAAGCCGGCATGTGCAAATGCCAAAAAGTTAAAGAAAATAGTTTTTGTTATATAGGTGACGGAACAAGTGATTTGTGCATAGCATCAAGAGCAGATTTTCTGTTTGCATCAAAAAAATTGCATGAATATTGTAAAGAAAATAATATTAAGCATTCGTATTTTACATCTTTTTGTAATATTATAGATGTGTTAAGGGAAGGAAATGAAATATGATTAAAAAATTTATTATTGGTTTAATAGCATTCATACTGGTATCTTTTATTCATCCGGTATTTGCATGGGATGTTAAAAATGTTGATGAGCTTCAAACAAGAATGAACTCTGTTGGTTTCAGAATTTTAAATTCCAACAGAATTGAGAACAGATTTACCTTTATGGCAATTAACAGAGTATATACAAGAGATTTTTGGACAGATGTAAGTTCTGTTAACAGAATTGTTTGGGTTAAACCTGTTGTACTTCCTTATATAGACAGTGATGATGAATTAGCTGCAATTTTAAGTCATTCAATAGCACATGGTGTTGACAGTTATGAAGGTATTTTCAGAGGTTACATTTCTATTTTAAATTATTGGGTTGCCCCTAATAAGTATGATTTAAAAGCAGATAAAGCCTCTGTAGATTACATGGTTAATGCGGGCTACAATCCTCTTGCCATAATTACAATTTTGAATAAAATTGGCAAACAATACAGATATGATGCATTTTCAAACCATACACTTGTATCAAGAAGAATGATGTTAATATATGAATACATTTATACAAAATATCCAAATATTCTTGTAGATAATGACTATAAAGACAATGTTTATTATCAAAATTTCCTGTTAACATCAAGAAAAAACAGAATGAAACTATTAGATAAAATAAATACTAATTCAAAAAAGAAAATAAGATATTCATACTAATATGAAAAAAATATATTACAGATTAATATTAATAATGTTCTTATGCTTGGCATTTTTTACAAATGCCAAAGCGTTTGCTTATGGAAATAAAATACAAATTGAAGATGAATTTTTACAGAGTGATTATTTCAAAAATAATTCTCAAAAAACTTCAGTTAAAAAGAAAACTCCAATCACAGACGAACTTTTAAATCCGGAATTATATAAAGAAGTGCCTTTCAGGTTGAGTGTTTATACAAGTAAATATGCAAATAAACCAATAACAGACAGTTTGCTGGAAGATAACGGTTTTATAGAAAACGCGAAAAAAACATTCCTGCCGAAAATAGATGTTCCGGATGATTATTTTATAGAAAAAAATATCGATTTGAGCAAAGTAAGAATAGTTAAATCGAAAAATAAGTATGATTTTACAAAGAAACTTGTTCCTATAGAAATAAAAATTGCACAACGCCTAAAGTCAACCCGAGGAATTTTTGAAGGTTCGACTATACCGTTTATCGCACAGCATGATTTTGAAATTAACGGGAAAAAATACAGCAGCGGAACTACAATTTTAGGCAGAGTTGAAACTATATCCGAATCAGATAAAATGGGAGTTCCTGAAAGCTTAAAAATAAGCAATTTTTATATACCGGATGAAAAAGAAATAGATCTGTCGGGTACAATTTCAAAAAATGGAGCAAACAGATCAATTTGGGTTTATCCTCTGTATCAGGCAGGAAATATAATTTTGTATGCTGCAGGTTTTGCTGTTGTACCAATTCATGGAGGAAGGGCAAAATTATCGACTTCAGAATCTTTTACAGTGTTTTATGAAACGCAATAGTTGTTAAATATACACGCATTTGTAAAAAATGGTTACAAAACTATTTATTTACAAAATTTTAGCGGTATTATAATAAAGTGTTACCTTATATAAAAATAAATGGATGAGAAAAGTATGGTATTATTAGAAAAAGATCTTTTAGCAAATTTAAGAAAAATCAACAGCGAAAATGCTGCTGAAACAAACAGAAAATATGTATCTGACGAAGAATTAGCAAGTATTGATAAAGAATATTGCACTTACGGTGACAAAATTCATGCTGATGCTAATCCTAAAGTTTTCAGAGATTGCAACGGAGTATTTATGTATGATTCTGAAGATACCCCATATTTAGATTTAGAAATGTGGTTTGCATCTTGTAATTTAGGTTACAAAAATCAAAGAATCAGAGATGCTGTTGTTGATCAAATAGATACATTGCCGCAAATTTCTTCTCATTTCCAATATGATTATAAAGTTTTATTATCAGAAAAAATTGCAAAGGCAAATATAGAAAGATTTGGAACTAAAGGCCGTGTACATTTTAATGTCGGCGGTTCTCAGGTTATAGAAGACGCTTTGAAACTTATCAGAAATTACACCGGAAAAAGCAGAATGTTCTCATTCTACGGTGGTTTTCACGGGCGTACTTTAGGTGCAAGCTGTTTAACAGCAGGCTACAGATATAGAAAACCTTTTGGACATTTTTCGGAAGAAGCACACTTTGTTCCGTATCCGTATTGCTTCAGATGTCCTTACGGTAAACATTGTGATTCTTGTAATTATTATTGTGTTCAACAATTAAGACGCGATTTTGAAGATAATTGTGCAGGTGTTTTTGATCATTCATCTAAAGAATGTGCAATGGGTGCATTCTTTGTTGAACCGGTTCAAGGTTCCGGCGGATATATTGTTCCTCCAAAAGGATATTTCAAAGAATTGAAAAAAGTATTAGATGATTTTGGCGTTCTGTTTGTAGATGATGAAATCCAGATGGGCTTTTACAGAACAGGTAAATTGTGGGCTATAGAACATTATGATGTTAAGCCTGATGTTATTACCTTCGGTAAATCGCTAACAAACGGATTGAATCCTCTTGGCGGTATGTGGGCAAAAGAAGAATTAATCAGTCCTGAAGTATGGCCAAACGGCAGAACTCACTCAACCTTCTGCAACAACCCTATCGGTATGAGAGCAGGCTATGAAGTTATGAGTACCTTTGAAGAAGGTGATTTTGAAACTGAAGTTGCTAATAAGGGTAAATATTTCTTAGACGGATTAAAAACTTTAGAAAAGAAACATAAACGTATCGGTAATGTTGACGGATTAGGTTTAGCTTTAAGAATTGAATGTGTAACCGAAGACGGCTATACTCCTGATCCTAAGTTGCTTCATGATATTTTAGATGAAGGTTTGAAGGGTGATTTAACTTATAACGGCAAGAAATGCGGTATTATCCTTAACAAAGGAAGCCATTATAATAA
The DNA here is from genome assembly GCA_902788345.1 of uncultured bacterium. GTDB lineage: Bacteria > Cyanobacteriota > Vampirovibrionia > Gastranaerophilales > Gastranaerophilaceae > Zag111. The sequence continues at coordinate 53,816 of CADAJP010000002.1, forward strand.
CACTATAACATTAGTTCCTGCTGTTACAATTTCTTATGCAGAAATAGACATGGCGATTGATTTGCTTGATCAGTTATTTACGAGGTTATCGTAGTGTCTTATAGCATAGACTTTGAGTTTCTTCACTCCGAAATTCAAGATAAGCAGAATAAAAAAGCTGTCCTGTTATTTCATGGTCTTACAGGAAGTCCGTTTGAAATGCGTAAATACGGCGACTTTTTGTTTAAAAACGGTTTTGATGTTTTTTGTTACTCATTCCCGGGACATGGCGACAGAATTAGTGAAATTGAAACTGTTACCTGGACAGATTGGTGTAATTTTGCACAGGAAAAATATGATGAGTTGAGAAAAAATTATAATCAATTTTTTGTATCAGGTTTGTGCCTTGGAGCATCAATGGCAGTATATTTAGCGGAAAACAATGATGATATTACGGGAGTTGTGGCACTTTCTACAACTTTATTTCTTGACGGTTTTTGTATTCCTTGGACAATATCTTTACTTGGTTTTGCACTAAATACAATTGCAAGATTTTATTATACTTTCCCTGAAGATGATTGTTTTGGTGTAAAAAACGAAAGAACAAGAAAAAGTTTAGCTAAAATGACAGCTAAAGCTGATATAGGTATGGACAATTATCCGTTAAACTGCGTGGACGGACTTTTAAAATTATCTAAAAATGTCAGACAAAATCTTAAAAAGGTAACTTGCCCTGTTTTGTGTATTCATTCAAAATATGATAATTTATCAAGTCCAAAGGGTGCAAAAGTAGTATTAGACGGCATATCTTCCGACATAAAGAAATATGTTGAACTCAATGACAGTTATCATATGGTTTTATATGATAATGAAAAAGAATTTGTAATGAATACAGTAAAGGAATTTTTAAGCAAATTTGTCTCTACCGCAGAAGAAAAAGAGGTCGTATGCATATAATTGTAACATCGGCAATCGTTGTAAATATCTTTTCTATAATTGTTTTGTTACTTGGGCTTTTTTGCAATTTTGAGCAACCAAAAAATAAGGCAATTTTTGGGTATTGTGTTGTCGGTGCTTTGATTTTTTATATTATTACATTGAGTATAGCTGCAATATACAAACTTATTGTAAAACCAGATTTATATTGTATTCCGACACTTTTATGCGTTATTTCGCCCTTTGTAATCGGCAAACTTGTTAAATACGAAACTCTTAAAAAATATACAATTGCTCAGATAATATGTTTTGTTATAAGTTTAGTGACACTGATAACTGTTTTTTAGCATATATTCATATTGCTCTTGTAAAATGATATTTATATTATCCGGAAGAATTTTGTTTAAGTCTTCTGTGCTGTTTATTTTTTTACCCATCTTTAACGCTTTTTGTAAGGCTTCAAGATTAGCAATTGTCCAATTGTTGCATGTGTATTCATCCATATTTTGCTGGTGTTTATTCGAAAAAATTATTTTTTTAATTTCTCCATTTGGAGAATTAAAAATCTGATTTTTTAAAATTTCCTGATATTCTCTAACCTGTTTGCATAAATTTGATAATGAATCCAAGCAAAACAATGTTTTTGATTTTGGTTCATATAAAATTCCTATTGTATGTGAGTCTGATTTGCCATTTTTACCGAAAAAATTTCCATCAAAAGTTAAACGTGCGGGTTTTAATAACAATTCGTCAAATTTACGACCTTTGCATTTAGTCCAAATATGATTCCACGCATTAGCGATTGTTTTAGGGCTATCTACCGAGAAAAAAGCTCTTTTGGGAAATGATGGTAATATTCCGGAATCTCTGCTTTTTAATAAAGCTAAGTTTATTTGATTCCCAATTTTTTCAAATATATTTTGTCTTGTGTCAACACCAAAAAAACGACTTGCCTCACTATTTTTATTAAGAGCGGCAGGCAAAATCATGTTTGGCTTTAGGTCCAAAAAGTTTTGGGTTATGGGTTTATATGATATAAAATTTAAAGTAACCATAGTATGCAAAAATTTTAAAACCCATAAAACTATTTTTTGCTATTTTTGTCCTGAGAAATCTGTTTTTATTACTTCCAAAAACCGTAACGGTATAATGCAGAATTTATTGCAGAAAAATCATTTTCTTTGAGAAATTTTACAAAACGCATATTATCTTTTTCAAACGGATAAAAATCAGATTTAAAAAATTTATTATAATCAACATCGAAATTAGCTTCTTTTATTTTGGCAACAAAATCTTCTCTGATTGAAGACTCGATTGTGCGCAAAATTCTGATTAAATTATTTGCATAGTGAGCAAAATGAATAGTTTTCAATTTATCATAACAGTTATTTTTGTGCAAAACCTTTTCAGCTTCATCAAATGCCCTGAACACATCAAATGCTTTCTTGTCAGAAAGTAAAGTTATTGAACCTTCTCTATTCATAGCATAGTAATAATACGGAACGGGTAAATATGTTATATTCTTTGCAATTGTATATACTTCCGCCCAATGAGGCCTATCCTGATTGTTTAAATTCGGAATAAATTTTATATCACGAACCAAATCCGTTAAATAAAACTTATTCCAGGTTGCTGTCGGAATAAATCTGTAAACAAAAGGCTCTGCGGTTTCAGCATTGAAAGTTTTTTCACCATATTTTTCAACAATGTTTTTAAAATATAGAGTTTCTTTTTTATTGCCTTCTGCATTTCCATGAACAAAATCAAAAACAACAACATCTGCATTGCGTTTTTGTGCAGTATTATACAAACCTTCTAGGGTATTTTGGGCAATAAAATCATCTGAATCCACAAACATTGTATATTTGCCTGTTACAAGTTCTAACGCAGTATTTCTTGCAACAGACAAACTCTGGTTTTCCTGATGAATAACATTAATTTTTGAATATTTTTTAGCATAATCATCCAAAATTTTGCCGGAATTATCAGTTGAACCATCATCGACACAAATGATTTCATAATCCCCTTGAAATGTTTGATTTAAAACAGTATCAAGACATCTTGCCAAATATTTTTCAACATTATATACAGGTATTGTTACCGAAATATCCATAAGATGAGCATATCAAAACTAAAATTTTAAAGCAAGTAACAATATTGCATCATACTTGTTTAAAGGATATAATAAACTAACTGATTACAGTACAAATAAATATATATTATCCGGAGTTTCCTATTTATGTTTTATAAATTTATTAATTTTTTCAAAAACAGATCATTAGTATTCAAACTTAGCGCCAGTATTCTTTTAACAATTTTAATAGGCTCACTTTTGCTGAGTAGTTTTATATCAAACTATTCTAAACCATTGTTAAAAGAACAGGTTATATCAGAAGCGTATAAATCATTGGGCGAAGTAAATCATAACATTGCACAGGGTGCTGATATAGCTGAACAAACTCTTGTAAACACAGCCAGAATTTTGGAGTTAAAAAACAATGTAAGCAATAAAGATTTAGAAGTGCTGGCTCAGGCAGGATTAGAATCTATTACGGAACAGTACGGACATTTTTATGAATTTTTTATATATATTCTGCCAAAGCACAATGAATTGTCTAACGGAATTTTTTATTACAGTTATATAAAAAATGGCAAGATGCATACACTAAGATGGAAAGAAACCGGATTCGCAAAAAATCGTGAATGGCTTAATTATGCACTAAAAACAGGTAAAATTCATTGGACTGAACCATATATGGCAGAAGATCCGAATGGAGATAAATTGTTATCCTCAAGTGTTTCTGTTCCTTTTAAATTTAGAAACAGTACAACCTGGGACGGTGTAATCGGAACATCAGGCAATTTGGATGCTATGCGTGATTGGCTCACGAACTATAAATTTGAAGCAAACGGAAAATATCTTTTGACATCTGCAAAAGGCTTGTATTTAATACATCCGGATAAAAACATTGAATTTAAAAAAACTATATCTGAACTTGCAAATGATATTAATTCAAAACAGTTAAAATATGTAGCCAAACAGGTTAAAAACGGAAAAGGCGGTTTTGTAACAATGCCAAAATCTTCTGTTCATAACAGTGAAGTTGTTTTTGTTTATTCACCCATTCCAAAAACAAACTGGAGTTCATATCTGGTATATTCATCAGAAAATTTCTATAAACCTGTTAAACATTTTCAGCTGATTTTGTTATCAGTAACCGTATTTGGAATTCTTCTGCTAATTATATTTATTAACTGGATATGCAAATATACAACAAATCCAATTGTTAAATTATCCCATGTGGCAGAAAAATATGGTAAAGGAGAATTTGAAACAGAACTTCCGCCTATTGAATCAAATGATGAAGTCGGAATACTGACTCAGGCATTTTACACTATGAGAGATAACCTTTTAAATTTATTAAAAATTCAAAAAGAAAATGCCAAAGAAGAGCAAAAAAGAGCATCTGAACTTGAAATTGCAAAAAAAATTCAGGCTTCGGTACTTCCGATTAATTTCCCTAATACAAGTCATTTTGACATATATGCTTCAATGAAACCGGCTAAAGAAGTAGGCGGAGATTTTTACGACTTCTTTTTTATTGATGAAAATCACTTTGCATTTTTAATTGCAGATGTTTCAGGAAAAGGTATTCCTGCGGCACTATTTATGATGAATGCAAAATCTTTATTGAAAAGTAATCTATTAAGCGGCTATCCGTTGGATGTTGCTGTTAATAAAACAAATAATGAGCTTTGTGCAACAAATGATGCCGGAATGTTTCTGACCGCATTTATTGCAATATTAAATACCGCAACCGGCGAACTTGAATATGTTAATGCCGGTCATAATCCGCCTGCTGTTAAATTAAACAACGAATTTGAATATATAAAATCAGATTCTAATTTAGTATTATCTGCAATAGAAAACTATGAATACAAATCAGCAAAAATATTCTTAAAACCGGGAAATAACATCTTAATATACACAGATGGCATAACAGAATCACAAAATACAAATGGAGAATTTTACGGAGAAGAAAAGCTTCTAAAAGTCTTAAATGATAAAGATAAAGGGAGCCAAAATACAAAAGAAATAATTAAAAATACAGAAGCCGATATTAAAGATTTTTCAAACGGGGCTTCCCAATTTGATGATATTACAATTCTTGACCTTAAATATTTAGGCTGATTTAACTAACCTGCATTTCTTTTTCAAAACCAAATAAAGAACTTACGGATTCATCATCATGAATACGCGAAATTGCCTGAGCAAGCAACGGTGCCACAGATAATTGTTTTATATTTGACGGCATTTTGTCCATATCTAAAGGAATAGTATTTGTAACAATACATTCAGTAATAGGAGCAGATGAAAGTCTTTCAATAGCCGGCCCTGAGAATACAGGATGGGTAGCACCTACATAAATATCTTTTGCTCCGCGGGCTTTCAATAATTTTGCAGCTTCACAGATTGTACCGGCAGTATCAATAATATCATCAAACATTAAACAAACTTTGCCCTCAATGTCACCGATAACATTGGTTGCAATTGCTTCGTTATGTCTATCTCTGCGCTTATCAATAATTGCAATCGGACAATCAAGTTTTTTTGCAAAATATCTTGTTCTGTTAGCCCCGCCCATATCAGGTGAAACAGCAACCATTTCTTCAGGTTTTATATCCAAATTCTTGATATAATTTGTTAAAATAGGTGCTGCAAAAATGTGGTCAACAAGAATATTAAAAAATCCCTGAATCTGACCGGTATGTAAATCCATTGCAAGAACTCTGTCTGTTCCTGCCGTTGTTAATAAATCTGCAACCAATTTTGCCGTTATTGCTTCACGACCGGAGGTTTTTCTGTCCTGTCTTGCATATCCGTAATATGGAATAACAGCTGTAATTGATTTTGCACTTGCCCTTTTAAATGCATCAATAATAATTAAAAGTTCCATGAGGTTTTCATTTACAGGATTACATACAGGCTGAATAATAAATACATCATCTCCTCTGACACTTTCTTTAACCTGAACATAAATTTCACCGTCTGAGAAATTTTTAACAACCATAGGTCCTACAGTCGTACCTAACTCATCAGCTATTTCCTGAGCTAATTTCGGATTAGAACGTCCTGCAAATAATTTAATATCATGATTCGGACTAATTGCCCTTTCTAATTCAGGATAAGTCATAGTTTCAGTTACAGCCATTTATATAAATCCTTTCCACACTCACAAGAACATGTGTAATTATATTACCTATAAAGAATTACTACAAGTTTTTTTTAAGTTTCTTTAATTATAAATATCCTAAAAATATTTTTTGCGAAACTATTTTAATTACCCCTTAATTTTCCAGGATTCTTTTCTTAAAAGAACCAAAAATGGTATTATTTCCAGACGCCCTATAAACATATTCGTTATAAGAATAATTTTTGTAATAACCGACATGCTTGCATAATGTCCAAAAGGCCCGATTACATGTCCCAAAGCAGGTCCGACAATGCCCAAAGAGGCGATTGCAGAAGTTCCGCCAATAACAATGTCATGTTCTATACAGGTTATTACTATTGCAGAAACTACATAAATTAAAAAATAAATTCCAAGGAAAAATATAGTCTGCTTAATGACATTATTAGAAACCCCGACCTTATCAATTTTTACACTCATTACAACATTCGGATGCAAAATTCTGTATAATTCATTTTTCATATACTTAAATAACAAAAGCCATCTTGTCATTTTAACACCGCCGCCGGCAGAACCTGAGCAAGATGATAAAAACATTGAAATAAATAACACAATTTTGGCATTCAAACTCCAGTAATGATAATCTTCACTTGAACTTCCCGTAGATGTTGCCAAAGATAATACCTGATAAAAACCTGCACGCAAACTGTGTCCGATAGTAAAATGATTTTCAAAATATAAAATAGCAGATAACACTAAAGATACAAATACAATTATTTTTGTATATAATCTGAATTCCTCACTTTTCCAGAAAATTCTTGGATCAAGTCTTGTAAGTACCTTTGACTGAACAACAAAACTCGCACCTGCAATGAACATAAAAACAAAAACAATATAAATAATAGCGTTTGAATGATATCCTCCAATGCTTTCAGGATTAGGTGAAAAACCACCTGCAGCAAGAGTTGACATTGCATTGCATATACAATCAAACGGATTCATGCCTGCAAAATACAAACACACAGCGCACAACAGAGTTAAAATAGTATAAACCAACCACAAAGCTGAAGCCGTATTTCTTATCCTTGGGGTAAGTTTTTCTTCTGTAGGCCCTGTAATTTCCGCAAAAAACATCTGTCTGCCGGCAACAGCAAACTGGGGCAATATCGCCACGAACAAGACTATAATCCCCATACCGCCCAGCCATTGAGTAAATGACCTCCAAAACAATAATGATTTTGGAATATCAAAAGATGTTAATATTGTTGCACCGGTAGTTGTAATTCCGGAAACCGCTTCAAATAATGCATCAATTACACTAAAACCGTTAAATACAAAAGGAATAGCGGCAATCACACCAAAAAGAACCCAAGATAAAGCCGCCACAATTAAGGCTTCCGAACGCTTTATATCATTTAAAGTATCCGGATCAACCCGTTTATGGTCCGCCCATTGCAGAATGTAACCAACACCGACAGACAATAAGCCTGCGAATAAAAAAGCAGCGGTACAAGACCATTCTTTATAAAAAATTGAAACAAGAAGCGGTACGAATGACATATAACCGACATCCGCCAAAATAACACCTATTGCATTTGACAAGTAATTTAATCTCATCTTTCGACAGCCTTAAAGTATTCCTTTATCTTATCCGCATCTTCAGCTTTGGTAAATACAATCAAAATATCGTTACACCTTATCATAGTGTCGCCTTTCGGAATTATTACATGGCTTCTTCTTTGTATAACCCCGATAATTGCCGGCGCAGGCATTCTGATATCTTTAATAAGTTTCCCGTCAAAATCAGCTTTCACAGGCATTTCCAAAACTTCTGCTTCCCCTTGTTCAACTGTTGCAAGAATATCAACATCAGCTTCGTCTAAATCATTACGAACTTCATTGATTGCAGAAGTTTTAGAAGATACAGCAATATCAATTCCGACTTTTTCAAACAACGGGATATTCAAAACTTTTGAAACACGGGCAATTACACGTTTTACACCAAGCTGTTTTACAAGCAGAGAGCATAAAAGATTTCTCTCATCATTATTAGTAACGGAAATCGCTACATCACAACTGCCTATTTCTTCATCATCAAGAAGTTTTAAATCTGTACCGTCTCCGTTTATAACAAGTGTTGAATTTAACTCCTGAGATAAAAATTCACATCTGTCATAATCTTTTTCTATAATTTTTGCTTTTATTTTCATTTCCTCAAGATTTTTTGCAAGCATAAAACCTACATTACCGCCGCCGATAATCGCAACAGATTTAACCTGCTCTTTTTCATGGAAAAATGTACCGGCAAGAATATCCAAAGAACGAGAAGTTCCCATAAAAATCAATTTATCATCGGCATTTATTTCTGTTAAACCATTCGGAATAAATAACAATTCGCCTCTTTTTACCCCGACTATAACGGTATCTTTTGTAAACCCGCAATCTTTTACCATCTTGCCCACAATTTCAGATGTAGGTTTAACTCTGTATTCCAAAAGTCTTGCCTTACCGTTTGCAAAATTTTCAACATCCAGTGCATGGGCAACGGTAACTATTCTGAATAATTCCTGCGTCAAGAGTTCTTCAGGCCATATTACATTATCAATAAAAAAGTCTCCGAAATATTCATTAGCTTTGTCTTGTTCCATAGCATTTTGGTATTCTTTTTTAGACACAAAACATATTGTTTTAATACCGCTCACCTTCTTTGCAGCAAGACAAGCTACAATATTTGCTTCATCAAGATTTGTGCAGGCTATAAAAGCATCTGAATTTAATATATCAGCTCTTTTTAAAATTTTTATGTCAGTTGCATTACCCTGAATAAAACTTATATCTAATTTATCAAATTCTTCGGTTCTGTTTTCTTCTTTATCAATTACAGTAATATCACAGTCTTCGAAAAACTCTGTTGCAAGAAGACATCCTATTTCTGTCGCACCGTATATAATTATTTTCATAATACTTTACCTAACCGATTAAACCAACCATTGCAAATAATCTTACACATACAAATAAAACTACTCTGTCTAAAAATATCAAAGCAAACATCGCTATGACAGGAGAAAAATCAAACGGTCCTATAGGTGGTATGAATTTTCTGAATAAGTCCAAGTATAAATCCACCGCAGATTTTAAAAGCACCAGAAATTTGTTATTATTCCAATCCAAACCCGGAATCCATGTTAATAAACATCTGACACAAATCAGAAGCATATATACATAAAAACACATATCAATTGCTTTTAATAATTTTAAACCTATCATTGATTATTCTCCTTATCGGAATTTTCTTCCTTATCCGCCGTATTATCCCCCGAACCGTCAAAATTTGCAACCTCTTGTTTTTTCATTTTTTCAAAAAATTCTTCTGCCGACATTATATAAACAGGAGGTTCATTGTTAAAATACTTATCATACAGTTTATGTAAACCGATTGATACCAAAACAACGGTAATCATTAACACCATCGGGCTGAATGAGAACCCAAAAACAGGAGGAATCAAATAAAATCCGGCACACTTAAAAATATAATGAAACAGAGGATAATTCGGGTTTATATTTGGCACCAGCGATAATATACACGCACAGACTATAAAATATAAATATAGATTTATAACCCTGTCAATAAAAATTATTAGTTTACCAAGTTTTTTAGATTTATTCATAATTTCCTTTTACATTAAAAATCAATTTTAGTGGAATTTTTACATTCACACCTGTCAGTTTCTGCCGGAATTTTCTCTATCATTTTAAATAAAAGAGATTTTAAATTTTCTACATTGCTGTTAAATACTTTCAATACACTTTCATGCGAAACAGGAGGAACATCTCCGACTAAACCCGCATCATAATCGGTGATTAAAGAAATATTTAACGGACACATATTTAATTCTTTCACTAAATATGCTTCAGGATAAGCCGTCATATTTATAACCTGCCACCCTTGTTTTGTAAAGAAGGCAGATTCTGCTTTTGTAGAAAATCTTGGTCCGTTGACTACAACAACCGTTCCGGTGTCATGCACTGGGATATTTAATTCTTTAGCAGTTTCAAGTGCAAGTTTTCTAAGTTCAGGACAATATGTATCGGCAGGTGAAGGATGTTGAACAACAGGTCCTTCAAAAAATGTTGATTTTCTACCGTCTGTCCAGTCAACAAACTGATCACAAATCACAAAATCGCCCGGTTTTACTTCCTTTTGCAAACTTCCTGCCGCACATGGCGAAATTACTCTTTTGCAGCCCAAATGTTTCATAGCCCAGACATTAGCCCTGAAATTAACAAGATGAGGAGGGATAGAGTGATTTCTGCTGTGACGCGGCATAAAAGCGACTCTGTGAGGCCCTATTTTACCTATAAATACACTGTCGCTCGTTTGTCCGTACGGAGTATCAACTTTGACTTCTTCAATATCCTTTAAAAAACTGTAAAAACCTGAACCGCCAAAAACACCTATATCTGCTTTATCCAAAATTTCCATAATATCTCCTTATTTTATATAACTTATTCTTGTTAAACTATTTTACAACACTTGAAATAAATATACAAATTTTGTAATCTTAATTTGATTACATAACAGGATAGTTTCCATATTTAAAATTATGTGATAATATATAAATGATATAAGTTTAGATAAGAGGTTAACCTAATGAAAAGTAATAAATTATTTGCATTGATACTGATAATATCTTTATTTGCAGGCGGAAGTGTTGCAAAAGTATATTCACAAAGTGCTCCTTCCGGAATTTCCGGAGCAGTTGCCGCAAATTCTCAAGTGCAGTACACAAATGTCGGAGCATTAGATGTTGTAGCAAATCCGTTCAGATATTTACACAGAAATATTAAAATAAGAGGCAAATTTGATAAATTCTCTACATTAGGACTTGACTATCCGCCGGCATTAAGACCGTCAGATAAATATATTTCATTTTTAATTCAAAGACCTGATGTTATAAACCATAACATTCCTCTTTCCGAAATGAAAATTTTTCTTAAAAAAGAAATTGCCGAAAAACATATTGATTTAGATGCCGGAGATGAAATTGAGTTTTGCGGCAGAGTTTTTTCAACAGCTCTCGGTGATACATGGATGGATGTAGATTCTATTAAAGTAATCTTAAAGAAAAATCCTCCGAAAGAAACAAATAAAGAAACAACCGAAGAAATAAGTAAATAAACAAATACAATCTGATTATTGCATTGTATTGTATAGATATTCTTTTATCTGCTTATAAAAAGGAGTCATATGGAAGTAAATAAAAAAAAGTTTTTAGCTATACATGGTCATTTTTATCAACCGCCGAGAGAAAATCCTTGGCTGGAAGCGATTGAACTTCAGGAAAGTGCTTCGCCATGTCACGACTGGAATGAGAGAGTATGCAGTGAATGTTATACTCCAAATTCTGTTTCGCGTATTGTTGACAGCAGAAATAAAATTTTAGATATCGTTAACAACTACACAAGAATGAGTTTTAATTTTGGACCTACACTTTTATCCTGGATGGAAGTATATGCTCCGCTGACATATGAAAGAATTATAAAAGCTGATATAGACAGTCTTTCTGAACACAACGGACACGGAAATGCGATTGCTCAGGTCTATAATCACATGATTATGCCTCTTGCAAATGAACATGATAAAGAAACGCAGGTAAAATGGGGCATAAAAGATTTTGAATATCGTTTCGGCAGGAAACCTGAGGGAATGTGGCTTGCTGAAACGGCAGTTGATGATGATACATTAAAAGTTTTGGCGGATAACGGAATTAAATTCACAATACTTTCACCATATCAGGCTTTAAAAATAAGAAAAGAAGGAGCAAATGAGTGGCAGGATGTAAGCTGGGGAAATGTTGACCCTGCAAGAGCATACAAATATACCATTAAAAGCGAACCTTCAAAATTTATATATTTATTTTTCTATGACGGTGCAATTTCGCGTTCTGTCGCATTTGACGAGTTATTAAAAGACGGAAATAAATTCATTAAAAGACTTAGTGACGGCGTTTCCGATTCAAGAGATTACGACCAGCTGGTAAATATTGCAACTGACGGAGAAAGCTACGGTCATCACACAAAATTCGGAGATATGGCTCTTTCATATGTTTTGAAAATAAAAGCAGAAACTGAAGGTTTTGAAATTACCAATTACGGTGAATACCTTGCAAAATGCGGAAGTGACTACGAAGCAGATATAAAACAGGCATCTTCATGGAGCTGTTTCCATGGTGTAGGACGATGGAAAGAAGATTGCGGATGTTCTACAGGCGGTCAGCCGGGATGGAATCAGAAGTGGAGAAAACCTTTAAGAGAGGCTTTAGATTATTTAAGGGACAGACTTGCGGTAGTATTTGAAAATGAAGGTAAAAAATATTTCAATGGTGATGCGTGGGAAATCAGAAACAAATATATTGATGTTGTCTTAAACAGAAATAACGCAACAATAAAGAATTTTCAAAAAAATAATTTCAGATCTGATTTAACAGAAACAGAAAAAGTCAGAGGGATGGAATTACTTGAAATGCAGCGCCAAACAATGCTAATGTATACAAGCTGCGGTTGGTTTTTCAATGAAATTTCCGGACTTGAAACAGTACAAATTATGAAATATGCAGCCCGCGCTATGCAGCTTGCATCTAACTTTAGCTCAGAAGATTTTGAAACTCCGTTTTTAAATATTCTCAATGAAGCAAAAAGTAATATTAAAGAATACGGCACAGGAAAAGATATTTACGAAAGATGGGTTAAACCATCGGTTGTAACCCTCAAGGAAGTCGCTTGCCTGTGGGCAATATCTTCACTTTATCAGGAATTTGAAGAGGATGAAGATGTATATTGCTACAGTGTAAGACGTAAAAACTACTATAAAGCAGAAAAAGGCAACTCAAATTTTGTTGTAGGAAATATAGAAGTAACATCAAAAATTACCCTGCAAAAATCGAATTTAGTCTTTGCACTTATGCAGTTCCCTGACGGAGATTTTCACTGTGCAATAAAAGAATATTCTTCCAATGATGAATTTAACGAATTAAAAAATTCTCTTGTCAGAACATTTATGCTCTATCCGCAAACCGAAATCATCAGAGCTTTAGATGAAAAATTCGGCAAAGAATATTTTACACTTAAAAACATATTTATAGAAGAAAGAAAGAAAATTTTGCAAATACTTTTGAAAGATCAACTCAAAAAATTTGCAAACCGCTACGAAGAAATGTACGATCAGGGCAAAAGCTCTATTTATCACATGCAAAGTCTTGGCTTGGAAATTCCTAAAGAATTTAAAATCTCTGCAGGTTATACCCTCAGCCACAGATATAATGATTTACTTGCGGACAGCAACGGATTTGTAGAAGAGAATATCATTCAGCAAATTATGGCAATTAATTTTGAAGCGAAAAAAATGGATATTGATATAGATAAAACACCGTCTAATAAGAATTTTGCAAGACGCGTAATAACAAATCTGAACAGACTGACAAAAAGTTTTGAAGCAAGACAGGCAGATGCAATAGTAGAACTTTTTGAAATTATCGAAAAATTAGAACTCAACATTGATATTACGGAAGCTCAAAATATTTATTACAACAAGATTTATCACCGTATAGGAGATATTCTTGAAAACAATATTAAAGAGCCGGGAGAAAAAGAATTTGAATTTATCAAACTTCTTTTGACAATAGGAGAAAAGTTAAATATCAATGTCGATTTTTACCGTATGAAACTTGATAAAATGGTAAGTGTTTAAAATGAAATCAAAAAAGATATTAAACATCATCAAACGACTATTTTTTATAACAGTGGGTGCAATAATAACAGGTTTTGCCCTCGGAACATTCATGTCGCCAAATGAAATCATTGACGGCGGAGTAATCGGTGTTTCGATGATTTTGAGTAATGTATATAAGTTAAATCTTGGTTTGCTCATTATAATTTTGAACCTGCCGTTTATTCTTATGGCGTGGAAGAAAATGGGTACAAAATTTGTACTGATGACAGCATACGGAAACATAATTTTGGCTCTTGCCACAGATTATTTTCACAACATAAAAGCGACAGGAGATTTGCTTTTGGCAACAGTTTTTGGCGGTATTATTCTGGGTGTCGGAGTCGGAACAATACTGAAAAACGAAGGCTCACTTGATGGAACAGAAATGTTATCGCTGTTAATTTCAAGAAAATTTGGGGTATCTCTCGGGGAATTTATACTAATAATAAATATTTTTATATACGCAGCTGCCGGATTGGTTTTCGGCTGGGAAAGTGCAATGTATTCCGTATTAACCTACTTTATAGGTTCAAAGGTTATCGATTTTGTCATAGACGGATTTAACAGTTCAAAATCGGTAAGAATTATCAGCGATAACGCAGGAGCTATCGGAGAACAATTGATTGAAAGACTTGATATAAGTGTTACTTATCTGCAGGGAATTGGCGGATACACAGGGGCAGACAAAGATTTAATATACTGCGTACTCTCAAGATTAGAACTGCCGAAAATGTTAGACATCGTAAAAGAAATAGATCCTAAAGCATTTGTATCTGTTGTAAATGTGCACGAGGTTTACGGCGGCAGATTTCACAAAAAATAGTTGTCTGCCATAATTTAATAAACATTACAGCAGATTCATCAGCTTCAACCAAATAAACCATTTGATTTTTAAGTTTTTTAATAGTAAAATTGTTATGGATTGTTGTTTTATACAACAGTTGTGGGTTAATATAATATAAAAATGAATAGGAGCGAGAATGGTAGAAGAAGGAAATTCTCGTAAAATCGACACAAGAAAACTGGATAACATCATCGAATCATGCGGTGGTGACAAATCTCATTTGATTGCGATTTTACAACAAGTTCAGGAAGAATATAAATACTTGCCTGAAGATGCATTAATTTACATTGGCACAAAGATTGAGGGTTTATCTCCTGCAACGGTTTACGGTGTTGCAACGTTTTATGCCCAATTTTCTTTGGATCCTAAAGGTAAATATGAAATTAAAGTTTGTGACGGAACAGCATGCCATGTTCGTGGCTCAATGCCTGTTTTGAACGCAATTAAAGCACACTTAAAACTTGAAGAAGGTAAAATGACCACACCTGACGGATTGTTTTCTCTTGAAACAGTAAGTTGTCTTGGGGCTTGCGGTCTTGCACCTGTTTGCGTTATTAACGGAAAAGTTTATCCGCAGATGACTTCAGATGCAGTAAAAATCGTTTTGGACACTCTTTTAAAACAGGAAAGAGGTTAAAGATGGCAAACTTAAATATAGATATTAAAAACGAACAGCAAAGAGCTCAAGAAGAAATTAAAAAACAAGGCTTCAGAGTTCTTGTATGTGCAGGAACAGGATGCGTTGCAAACGGTTCACTGCAGATTATTGAAAAATTTAAAGAATTAGGTGCTGATGTTTCCGTAATGTCAGACTATGACAAAGTAACAATCGTTCCTACAGGATGTCACGGTTTTTGTGAACAGGGTGTTCTTGTTGTATTCCCTGATTTAGACCTGACTTATGTAAAAGTAAGATTAAATGACGTTGAAGAAATTTATGAAGCACTCAAAAATAATCAGGTTGTTGAAAGACTTTTATACACAGACCCTCATACAAATGAAAAAATACGCAAAAGTGAAGATATTAATTTCTATGCAAAACAAACAAGAACAGCTCTTGCAAATTGCGGAGAAATTAATGCGGAAAATATAGATGAAGCAATAGCTGTAAGAGGCTATGAAGCATTAGCCAAGGTTCTATCCGAAGGCAATCCTGACGGAGTTATTGATGAAATAGTAAAATCAGGATTAAGAGGAAGAGGAGGCGGAGGTTTCCCTACAGGTATGAAATGGAAATTTACCGCAGCAAACAAAGGCGGAAAATCTTATGTAGTATGTAACGGTGACGAAGGCGACCCTGGCGCATTCATGGACAGATCCGTTATGGAAGGTGATCCGCATAAGTTGTTAGAAGGTATGGCAATTGCAGGTTTTGCGGTTGGTGCGGATGAAGCATATATTTATGTTCGTGCAGAATACCCTCTGGCTATCAAACGTTTAAGAAAAGCTATTGCAGACGCAGAAAGCAGAAACTTCTTAGGTGAAAACATTATGGGTTCAGGATTTAATTTCACAATCCATATTAAAGAAGGTGCAGGAGCTTTTGTTTGCGGTGAAGAAACCGCACTTATTGCATCTATTGAAGGTGAAAGAGGAATGCCTCGTCCAAAACCTCCATTCCCTGCGAATAAAGGTTTGTTTGGAAGACCAACATTGATTAACAATGTTGAAACCTTGGCAAATGTTCCTGTAATTATTCTCAAAGGTGCAGATTGGTTTAGCTCAATGGGAACTGAAAAATCAAAAGGTACAAAAACTTTTGCACTTACAGGCGAAGTTAATAACACAGGCTTAATAGAAGTTCCAATGGGTACAACTTTAAGAGAAATCGTATTTGATATCGGCGGCGGTATCAGAGGCGGAAAGAAATTTAAAGCTGTACAAATCGGCGGGCCTTCAGGCGGATGTTTAACAGAAGAACATCTTGATATTCCTATGGATTACGATAATCTTATCAAAGCAGGTGCAATGGTAGGTTCAGGCGGTCTTGTTGTAATGGCGGAAGATACCTGTATCGTTGAAGTAGCAAGATTTTTCATGAACTTTACACAAAATGAATCTTGCGGTAAATGTGTACCATGCAGAGAGGGTACAAAAAATATGTTAAAAATCCTGCAAAAGATTGTTGCGGGAAAAGCTACAATGAAAGATTTGGATTTATTGGAAGAAATTGCTCAAACAATTAAAGACGGTTCTTTATGCGGTTTAGGTAAAACAGCTCCAAACCCTGTTCTTTCAACACTAAAATATTTCAGAGATGAATATATTGCACACATCAAAGATCACAAATGTCCTGCCGGTGTATGTACAGCAATGAAAAAGGTTGTTATTCAGGAAGACCTTTGCAAAGGTTGTACTAAATGTGCAAGAAATTGTCCGGTCGAAGCAATTTCAGGTGAAGTTCGTCAGCCGCACCACATTGATCAATCAAAATGTATCAAGTGTGAAGCTTGTTTGAAAAATTGTCCGTTCAAGGCAATTGTTTTGGAATAGTAAAGGAAAATAATTATGACAGATAAAAAAACATTAATAATAGAAGGTAAAGAGGTTGAATTTACAGACGAGCCTAACCTTTTGGAAGTCATCAGAAAAGCCGGTATGAATGTTCCAACATTCTGTTATCGTCCTGATTTAACTTCTTTTGGTGCTTGCAGAATGTGTGTTGTTGAAGTTGAATATCCAAACGGAAGAAAAATAATCAACTCATCCTGCACAATGCCGCCGGAAGCCGGAATTAAAGTATATTTGAATACCGAAAAGGTAAGAAGAATAAGAAAAACAGTTCTTGAATTGTTACTTGCAAATCACGACAGAAAATGTCTTACTTGTGACAAGTCAGGCGATTGTGAATTACAAAAATATTCAGAAGAATACAATATTAAGGAAATTCGCTTTCCTGATAAAGCTGAAAAGGATTACTTGCCAATTGATGATTCAAGCCCTTCATTTGTTCGAGATCCGAATAAATGTATTCTTTGCGGTGCTTGTGTAAGAGCCTGCTCAGAATTTCAGGGACATTCAGTCTTAGGATTTGCAAACAGAGGTTCTAAAACAGTTGTTGAACCAATGGCAGGCAGACCAATCGGTCAGGTTGATTGTGTAAACTGCGGTCAATGTGTTGCAGTTTGCCCGACAGGTGCATTATCTATTAAAAACGAAATAGATAAAGTATGGGACGAAATTAATAATCCTGAAAAAACAGTTGTTGTCCAAATGGCTCCGTCTGTTCGTGTTGCAATCGGTGAAATGTTCGGACTTGAACCGGGCGAAAACACAATAGGAAAAATCAATGCAGCATTGAGAAAAATTGGTTTTAAATATGTATATGATACAAACTTCTCTGCTGATTTAACAATTACAGAAGAAGCAACAGAATTTTTAGATAGATTAAAATCAGGTCAAAATCTTCCTATATTCACTTCATGCTGTCCTGCTTGGGTAAAATATTTAGAAATGATGCACCCTGATATGCTTAATCATCTTTCAAGCTGCAAATCTCCTATGAGCATGATGTCATCTACTTTGATTGACCTTGTACCAAAATACAATAATGTACCTAGAGAAAATCTTGTAATTGTTGCTATTATGCCTTGTACAGCAAAAAAATATGAAGCAAAACGCGAACAATTATATACAGATGGCAGACCAGATACAGATATTGTTCTGACAACAAAAGAACTCGGTGCTATGATTAAAGGTGCAGGAATTGACTTTAAATCCATTGAGCCTGAAGGGAACGATTCACCATTTGGTGAATATTCAGGAGCAGGCACAATCTTTGGTGCTTCAGGCGGTGTAGCGGAAGCTGCTGTTCGTACAGCTTATGAATACGCAACCGGTGAAGAACTTAAAGATGTTGATATTAAAGAAATGAGAGGAACTTCTAATCGTTCAAAAACGGTTGAGCTTGACATCAAAGGCACTAAAGTTGTTGTTAGAGTTGTTTCTACTCTTAAAGAAGCAGAAAAAGCTCTGCAGGAAATCAAAAACGGAACTGCAAACTTCCATATGCTTGAAGTAATGGCTTGCCCGGGCGGATGTATTAATGGCGGCGGACAGCCTAACAGCCACAATGATTCTTCTATAAAAGGGAAACGTGCATGCGGTCTTTATAAAGAAGATTCAGAACTTCCTGTAAGAAAATCTCATATGAATCCGTCTATTCAAAGACTTTATAAAGAAGACTTTGAACATCCGGGTTCTCATAAGGCTCACGAACTGTTGCATACAACATACAGAAATAAACACAACGGTTCATACAGAGATATTTAGAATATAAAATACAAATAAAAAAGAGTGGTTTAAAATTTAAACCACTCTTTTTTTTATTAAGAAATTTATTTAATAATTTTTAACGCGTCTATAAAAATATGCCTGAGGATGAGCACAAACAGGACAAATTTCCGGAGCTTTTCCTCCAATAACAATATGTCCGCAGTTTGAACATTCCCAAACCGTATCACCGTCATCTGTGAATACAAGATTACCTTTAACTTTTCTTAAAAGCTCTCTGTATCTTTCTTCATGCTCTTTTTCAATTTTTGCAACTTCTTCAAATAATTTTGCAATATCGTCAAAACCTTCTTCCTTTGCGGTTTTTGCAAAAGACGGATACATATTTGTATGCTCAAACATTTCACCATCAGCAGCTTCTTCAAGGTTTTTTACGGTATCGCCTATACCATTCAATAATTTAAACCAAATTTTTGCATGTTCTTTTTCATTGTTGGCTGTTTCTTCAAAAATCTTACTTATCTGCACATAACCGTCTTTTTTGGCACGTGATGCAAAATAGGTATATTTATTTCTTGCCTGAGATTCCCCTGCAAATGCCGCTAGTAAATTTTGTTCTGTTTTACTGCCTTTTAATTCTTTCATGTTTTAACTCCTTTCATTTTTATCTTTTAGATAAACTTTTGCTAATTCTATATCTGAAGGATAAGTGATTTTAATATTTTTGTAATCCCCCTCAACAGTATAAACACTATACCCCAACGCTTCTAACATTCCGCAGTCATCTGTATAGTTTTGACCTTTGAGTTTTTCATGAGCAGCCTTTATCAAATTATACTCAAATGCTTGAGGAGTTTGAGTGTTATACAATTTTGAACGGTCAATTGTTCTTATAATTTTACCATTTTGATCAACTTCTTTTATTGTATCGGTGGTTTTGGTCATAACTGAAACCGCTTTTTTATCAACAACTGCTATTTTTACTTTTTCAATTATTTCTTTTGAAATAACAGGTCTTGCACCGTCATGTATTAAAACATAATCACAATTTATCGAATTTAAACCGTTATAAACCGACTCCTGACGGGTTGCACCACCTTGAGTAAATTTAATATCAGGAAAAATATCCTTTAAGTATTCCCCGCCGCAAATAACTATTTCATCAATATTTGTATTCAAAAAAGCTTCTACAGTATATTTTATAACTTCTTTTCCGTCAATTTTTTCCAGTAATTTATTTTTTCCATAACGGCTTGAACTTCCGCCGGCTGTAATAATTGCTCCAAATTTCATGATTTAACTCCGAAATGATTGTAAATTCTTTTTTCAACTTCTTCTTTTGTATAAATTTTTCCGTTTAGCTTTACACCTAAACCCTCTTTTACAGTTCCTATTTCAATACCCTTGGGGTAGTCTTGCGGTACTGTTGCAACAATTTGATAATCTTCACCACCGTATAAAATCAAATCCTTCCAGTCATCAAACTGCTCAATTTCTTTATCATAAGGTATTTTTTTAAAATCTATA
The DNA here is from genome assembly GCA_902788345.1 of uncultured bacterium. Lineage (GTDB taxonomy): Bacteria > Cyanobacteriota > Vampirovibrionia > Gastranaerophilales > Gastranaerophilaceae > Zag111. Next base: position 74,295 of record CADAJP010000002.1, read on the forward strand.
TCCAATAATACACCACTTTCATTGGCAATAGTTGAAAGTGCATCCATCAGACCATCTGAAGTGTCCATCATGGCATATTTACCTTCAACATTTTTTGAAATATTTGCGGCAAATTCAACCTGCGCCTTTGGTTCAAGATGTGCTTTTACTAACTTTTCACACCCGTTTGGCAATAATCTCAACCCCGCAGCACTTGAGCCGTGCACTCCTGACACAATAACTTTCTGTCCGGTTAATGCTCCGGAACGGCTTGAAATATTACGTTCGTGAGTTTTACCAATCGCACAAACAGAAATATATATTTTATCAGAACCCGTAATATCTCCGCCGATTATTTCTATATTATCACCGCAAGCCTTTTTACACCCTGAATAAAATTCTTTTATAAAATCTGCATCTATATTTTCAGGCAAAGATAAAGAAACGGTTAAATATAACGGCTTCCCGCCACTTGCCGCAATATCGGAAATATTAACCATAACAGATTTATACCCCAGCTGAAACGGAGCTATTAAATTCTTTTTAAAATGCACATCTTCTACAAGACTATCCTGAGAAACCACAATGCACAAATCTTTTAAATATGCGCAATCATCCCCGATATATTTTGAATTTAAAATATTTTTTATAACTGAAATAAACTCTTTTTCTTTCAATTTGCCACCTGCTTCGGCTTTGGGAAGAAAATAATCCCTAAACTATATCATGCCCGATAAGCGAAATAAATTCGTTAACAAGGGTATCATTCCACTTTTTACCACTATCAGATTTGATTATTTCTATAGCATCACGCACAGACATCTTTGCTCTGTACGGTCTTGCCTCAATTAATGCAAAGTATTCATCTATTATCAAGATAATCTGAGAAGTAATCGGTATTTCTTCTTTTGATTTATTGCTCGGATATCCTGATCCGTCCCAGTTTTCATGATGGTATTCAATAATAGGCAGGACATCCTGAATATAAGAAATCGGTTTAAGTATTTTTTGAGCGGCAATTATCGGATGATTTTTAATTTTTTCACGCTCTTCATCTGTCAAAGGAGTTGCTTTTTGCAAAAGTCCCGGTGAAATCATTAAATTCCCGATATCATAAAGAAGAACTGCCACACGCAAGTTGTCAACTTCTTCCTTTGGAAGTTCAAATCTCTTTGCCAAATTTACCGCCATCAGAACTTTACTTTTTACAACACCTTCTTCATGCATAGGGTTATAAAGTTTTGTAAGCATATCAGAAACCATATACAATGCTTCCTGCTTCATTTCACCCTTATCTGCAGAATTTTTAAGTTTTAGACATAAATCTTTTGATAAATTTTGAGCCATAGGCACACGGTTTTTAGATAATATATCAATAAATGTATTGACAGCAACCTCCTGCCAAGAGGTTTCGGATATAGGCTTTGCAATCGTAACCTGATTTCTTCCGTTTCGCTTTGATGCATACATTGCTTGGTCAGTAAGTTCTAACAATTCTTCAACATTATTAGTATGAACAAGATAGGTCGCAACACCCAAACTGCCCGTAATATGTCCTATTGTTTCTATTTCGGTACTTTCAATAGCCTTTCTTATACGTTCTGCAGCAGCCGCTGCACCTTCAGTAGAAACTCCGGGCAGCAAAACATCAAATTCTTCACCGCCTATTCTTGCAGGGACATCGATTGAACGCGCATTGGATTTTAAGATATTTGCAATAGTAGTAATTGCCAAATCACCATACGAATGGCCATATGTATCATTTATTTTCTTTAAGAAATCCAAATCTATACCGACAATAGAAAAATGCTGGTTATTACGTTTTGCACGTGCAACTTCTTTTTCCAAAGCTTCTTCAAAATATCTTCTGTTATATAATCCCGTAAGAGCATCCGTAACGGCTTCCTTTTTAACAGCCTGAAACAAATCGGCAATAGTTATTGCCATTTCAATTTGTTTTGCAAACAAACTCAAAAAATCGGTTTCAGTAAGCGCAAGTTCATCTCTTGAAGAAAACACGCAGAACCATCCGAATTCTTTTTCTCTTGGCAGTAAAGGAATAACAATTACTGATTTTATCGGTTGATTAGTCAAAATCTCAGCAATAGTTTCTTTAGATAATTCAGGTAAAATAGCTTTTAGCGACAAATCTAAAGAACGAGTCTGAATAATTTTTTTCTGTTTCAAAGTATCTGAAAAAATACTGTCATGATCATAATTTAAACGTCTTGTCTGAATCGCCGGAGAACCTACAATATGGTTAAGCCTGTCAATAAGATTATCGGAAGACTGTGCAATTATACGGCAATATTCTCCGTCTGCATCCTGATTTTTTCTTATAATCGCACAATGCATATACCCAAGTTCACCCTGTGTACTGTTTACAATGGCTTCCAGCACATTTTCAAGCGGGGTGGAAGAATTCATCATATCCCATATATGCTGAAGGGTTAATATTCTGCGATTTGCATCATTTAATTCAGAAGTTCGTTCTGCAATTTCTTTTTCTAACTGAAGGTTACGTTCATATATTTCTAAATAATCGCGCCTTTCGTTGTATATATTATTTTCAACTTCTGATACTTGTCTTCTCAGTTCTTTAAACTTATCTATAAAACCCATAAATATACCAAACTTGCTCCTAGACAACAATTATAACATTTCAGGAAACAAATATCAATATTTTACATTATTTTTGATATAATTAGTTTCAAGCAGGAGAGTATATTATGAAAAAAAGAATTTTGGCAGTTATTTTAATGGCACTTATCTTTGTTACCGGATTTATCCTGAGATATTTGTATATTGATGCTCCGCTTTGGTATGACGAAGCTTGTTCGTGGACAACAGCCATTAAATCTTTCCCGTCTGGAATTATGAATAACCTGTTGAATGATGATTTACAGCATACTCCGTTATATTTCTTCTTACTGCATTTTTGGATAAAAATATTCTCTCAAAGCGAAATATCTATGAGAGTTTTATCTTTAATCTTTAGTACATTATCTTTGCCGTTAATTTTTATGATAGGCAAAAAATTATTTACACCTAAAACAGCAGCTTATGCAACAGCGGTATGCTCTGTCAGTCCGCTTTTGGTACTATTTTCAACAGAAGTAAGAATGTACCCTGTAGTTACTTTTTTAATACTTTTATCGGTTAATTTTTTGATAGATTTTGAACAAAAAGGAGAATTGAACTCTCTTATAAAAATGACTGTTACTAATATTCTTATTCCGTACACATTTACCGGAGGAATATTTTATAATTTTTCTTTATTAGTCTTATACCTGATTTATCTTAATCAAAACAAAAAAGAAAATATCCGCAAATTTATACTGGCTCAAATTGTTGAATGGACTGCACTGGTTCCATTTTTTGCAATGATTATTCATTATGCAAAAACAAGATCTCAGTTTATTGTAAGCCACGAAGGTACTTTGCATTTTGCTGATATTGTAGATACTTTAAGAAACTTTTTTGGGGCTACAATAACGCCGAATGTTTACTGGCCGTCAGGTGCAACATATACTATTGATGCAATGTTTACCATTTTGGTCATCATTCCATGTGTTTATTTTATATACGGATACATCAAATCTTTAAAGCTTTCGGATAATTTTAAAAAGACACTGGCTAAAATCTTCGGTTTATGCTTTATTATGGCAATAATTTTTTCAGCTTTTAAGGTAAATATTTTTACGGCAAGATACATAGTCTACATCTTGCCTGTTATATTTATTTTATCGATTGAAGGAATTACAGAAAATTTAAAAAAAGTCCATGCACATTTATTTTTGATAATTTTTATATCCGCATCATTAATCTTCAGCATTTATAATGCAAAAATAATTAAAATTAACAAAGAAAATGCGTTCAAAAGTCCTGCAATTGAATGTGCAAAAATTGGATTAAATTACAATGATGTTGTAATTATGCCTTTTGGCTCTGATGCGCCTTATTATTTTAAAAACGCAACCGATCCTGTTATATTCAACGCCGATTTTCACAAAATTGTAAGAAATCCGAATGGAATATACTACGATAAAAGCAAACAAAAAGAACTCACTTCAAATGACAAATACAAATTTATTCTTGAAAAGATAAATGAAGACAACATATTTTCAGACAACTTTTATAAATATTTTGAAAAAAATGTTACTAATAAAGTATCTTCAGGCAGATATGCCGTTTTAATTATGTACGGCAGCGACAACAATATTTTACAACCTATTCAGAATTTAAGACAAAATATAAGAAATGAAGAAGATGTAAAAAATAAAACACTTTATACAATGTTTTCAAAATACATGTGCGATATAGCAGCTATGCTTAATATGGATTTTAATTTCATAAATTCTTTCAAAAAAGGCAATTTCACGTATTACATCTATCAGAAAAAATAAACATCCAAACGAAAACAATTATTAAAAAATAATAAATTTTGTTTATTTATAAGCATGTATAACTTATAATATTGTTAACGTGTTATAGTTAGTCAGGAGGAAATTATGAGCGAAGATAATTCTAATCCGTTCAAGAATGAAGAAATTGTAAAAGACGAAGAAATAAAAGAAGAAACTGAAGAAGCAAAAGAAACTTCGGAAGAACAAACTGCCGAAAATAGTGATAATAATGATAATCTTCAACAAAAATATGATGAACTAAATCAACAATATGTGCGATTAATGGCAGATTTTGATAATTACAGAAAACGTCAGGCTCAGGAGCGTGACAGTCTTGTCAAACTTGGTACTGAAACAGCCCTGACAAAACTTATTGAAGTGCTGGATAATTTTGAAAGAGGACAAAAAGCACTTGAGGGAGTAGAAGATTGCGAAAAAGTTAAAGAAAGCTTTAATCTTATACAAAAACAAGTTTATGAAACACTCTCAAAAATGGGGCTTGAAGAAATTAAAGCTGTCGGAGAAGAATTTGATCCTAATTTTCATGAAGCGGTTATGCAAACTCCGACATCAGAGCATCCTGAACACACAGTTATAGCCGAATTGCGTAAAGGTTACAAATATGGCGACAAAGTGTTAAGAGCAACAATGGTTAATGTTGCCACAGCAGAATAATTGTAGTATTAATGTAAATAGCAAAAAATAGCAGGGATAAAAAATAAAAAATGTCAGATTACTATGAAATTTTAGGGGTACCAAAAGATGCCTCAAAAGATGATATAAAATCGGCTTTCCGTAAAAAAGCAAGGGAGTTACATCCTGACGTAAACAAAGCTCCGGATGCGGAAGAAAAATTTAAAGAACTCGGAAAAGCATACGAAACATTATCAGATGATAACAAAAGAGCAACTTATGACCAATATGGAGAAGACGGCTTAAAAAATGCCGGATTTGATACAAACGGTCCGTTTGCAAGCGGATTTGGAAATCTTAATGATATTTTTGAATCATTCTTTGGCGGATTCGGAGGTTTTGGATTTGGACATCAGGATCCTAACGCACCTCAAAGAGGCTCTGATTTAAGGTACGATATTAAAATTAAATTTGAAGACAGTGCGTTCGGCATTGAAAAAGAAATCAAATTTAACCATCTTGAACAATGTCCTGATTGCCACGGAACAGGTGCCAAAGCAGGTTCTTCGCCCGTTCAATGCCCGCAATGTCACGGTTCAGGACAGGTTCAACATGTTACAAGAACACCATTAGGGAATTTCTCACAAATTTCAATGTGCCCTCACTGTAACGGAACAGGACAAATTATAAAAGACCCATGCCCGACATGTTCAGGACAAAAAGTAATTTCAAAAGAAAGAAAAGTAAATGTAAAAATTCCGGCAGGCGTTGATACAATGTCAAAGATGAGAATATCAGGCGAAGGCGACTGCGGAATTAACGGCGGCCCTAACGGTGATTTATTTGTAGTTATACATGTAGAAAATTCTAAATATTACAAACGTGACGGCATACATGTATTTACAGAACTTGAAATTTCGCCGGCGCAGGCTGTACTTGGTGATTGTGTAAGAGTAAAAACACTTTACGGAGAGGAAGAAATAAATATTCCGCAAGGTTCTCAGCATGGTAATATTATAAAAATAAAAGGTGCAGGAATACCGGTAATTTCAAGACCTAGCCAAAAGGGTGATCATATTGTAGTATTAAAAGTACACATTCCGACAAATATAAACGATATGGAAAAACAATTATACAAACAATTATATGAATTACAAACAGGCAAACAGGCACAGCCTGAGAAATCTATTATGTCAAAAGTTAAAGGAGTTTTTAAATAAATGAAAAAGTTTTTACTGGCAATAGCAATATGCTTAATGACGGCTACAGGAGTTATGTGTGCAGAAGTCCCGCAGGAAGTCAAAGATTTTATAAACAAAGATTTTCCGGAAACAAATTTCCGTTTTGACGGGGCAATCATATTGCCTGACAACACAATGTATCTGCCTCTTTTTCCGTCAAAAGCAGAAAAAGTTGAAGAAGTAAAAATTTCAGAAATATATCCTGCCGGAGAAACAATGAAAAATAAACCGGAAATGGTTATACTAAATAACAGATATGCTCTTTTAAAAGTTATAAACATAAATGGTAAAAAGACAGTAATAGATATGGCAGAATTTCCTGAAGAAATCCAGTCTTCATTATTACCTCAGGAAATTTTGCTTCCAAAGGGACTTGTTATTCCAAAATCCTTAGAGGGTATAATCGGGGATATTGATGTCACAGTTTCAACTGATACAGGATTGAGAATTAATAATCTCCGTACTGTTAACAAAAAAACAACTCCTGTCAGCGAATTGGATAATAAAAGTTTTTATATTGCAACAGGAATGAATAAAAATATTCAGGTTGTAAGTTCTGATTCCAAAACATCAGCTTATGCCCTTGAACAAAATGCCGTAATCAATGATATAAAATGCTATGACGGAAAGTTTTTACTTGTTACATATTTTGATTCTAAAACAATGAATATTATTTCACTTATGGATGAAAAAGTTATAAAGCAGGTAAATTTTGAAACTATCCCTGAACAAATAATCATTGATAACAAAAATAAAATAGCATACATTTCATCAGGCTCGGATTCAAGTATTTATGTATTCAGTCTGGAAACCATGACATTGAAAAAACAACTTAAAATCAACGGCAAATGTGATAAATTAGTACTTTCAGAAGATTCTACAAAACTTTTTTATGTTGACAGACTGGAAAATGCAATATGGTCTATTGAAATAGATAACAACTACAAACTTAAAAACATAGGTATTTTCCCTAATATTTCGGATATTGCATTTACTGATGAAAAAATGTATATCGTAAGCCGTACAAGAAACAGACTTGCCATTGTTGATTACGGTTCAGATGTACTGATTAAAGAACTTCACGTGTGCGAAAAACCGGTAAGACTCTTTATTAAAGGTAAAGATTTATACATCCTTGGTGCATCCGAAGATATAATGGAAGTTCTCAATACGGAAGAAGATGTTATAACAGACATTCTTTATTTAAAAACCGATTCTTTTGCAACTAATATTACCCCTATTGAAAATACCGATTTAATTATGGTAACAAATGCAAAAGCAGGGAATTATTCTATAATTGATACCAATACAAAAGATATTATAAAAACCAGCCCGCTTGATGTTCCCGTACGAGCACTCGTTGTAACAGATAAAATTCAAACGATAAAATAATATTTTAAGGTAGACTAAAGTCTACCCTACTATACAGAAAGAAAGAAAAATGACAAATATTATTGAAACATTTGACAATACAACACAAGAAATTTTAAAAAGCCTTGAATTAACGCAGAAAGAATTTTGGAATATTTCAAGAACAACTGCGGAATTTATGTATAACCTTATTGTTGACGGTAACATACAGAGTGTTATAGAAGTTGGAACTTCAAACGGATATTCAGGAATTTGGCTTGGCAAAGCATTAAAAAAAACGGGCGGGAAACTTACTACTATTGAATTTTATGACAAACGTCTGGATATTGCCAAAGAAAATTTTGAAAAATGTCAGGTCGCCGATATTATTACAACAAAAAAGGGAGATGCCGCAACAATACTTGAACATCTGCCCGATAATTATAAAGTTGATTTTGCTTTTGTTGATGCAAACAAAAGACAATATGTGGATTTTTTCCGACTAATTGATCCGCATTTAATTCCGGGCGGATACATTGCATGCGACAATGTAATTTCACACGCAGCAAAGGTTCAGACTTTTTTAGAGGCTATCGAAAATAACCCTGATTACGAAAATGTGGTTTTGCCGCTCCCTGCAGGCTTGTCACTTGGCAAAAAACTGAATAAAAATATGTAATATTATTGTAAAAATACCTTGTAATATAGCCGTTTATATTGTATCATGCAGGTAGCTTGATTTTGATTAGGAGAAAGTATTATGAAAACTTATGAAGGTAAGCTCGTAGCATCCGAAAGTGATAAATTTTGCATTATTCTTGCAAGATTTAATGATTTTATCGGAGCAAAACTATTATCAGGAGCTGTTGATGAATTAAAAAGACATGGTGTTAAGGAAGAAAATATAGAAATAATCAGAGTTCCCGGAGCTTTTGAAATCCCTGTTATTGCTCAGAAATGTGCGTCTTCTAAAAAATATAGTGCCGTAATTACATTGGGTGCAGTAATCAAAGGTGCAACACCTCATTTTGATTATGTTTCAAATGAAGTAGCCAAAGGAATTGCACAAGTAAGTCTTAATACAGGTGTTCCTGTTACTTTCGGAGTATTAACAACCGATAATATTGAACAGGCAATTGAAAGAGCAGGCACAAAGGCAGGTAATAAAGGTTCTGATGCTGCAAGAACTGCAATTGAAATGGTTAATTTAATAAAAGAGATATAGTTTTTTGCATAAAGGAGTATGAATATGAGCGAAGCAATTACAGAGTACAGAAACGAGAATACAAAAGATATTGATTTATTATCAACAATTGATATGGTTCGCAAGATGAATGAAGAAGACCAAATTGTTGCAAAAGTTGTTGGTGATGTTGCACCTGATATTGCTTACGCAATAGATATGATAGCAAAATCCTTTTTAAAAGGCGGAAGATTATTTTACTTCGGTGCCGGAACTTCAGGCAGACTTGGAATTTTAGATGCTTCAGAATGTCCTCCGACATTCAGTGTTGATCCATCAATGGTACAAGGCAAAATTGCAGGTGGGAAAGATGCACTTTTAACAGCAGTTGAAGGTGCTGAAGATAATTTTGATGCAGGTAAAGCAGATGCATCTGTTCTTTCGGAAAGAGATATATGCGTTGTAATTTCAGCAAGCGGAAACCCAAAATATTTACTTGGTGTCCTTGATAAAGCCGATGAAATCGGATGTGCAACAATTGCGGTAACCTGCAATTCTAAAGGCAGAATTGCTCAGGAAGCAGGCCATGTAATCTGCACAGAGGTAGGCCCAGAAGTAATTGCAGGTTCAAGCAGATTAAAAGCCGGAACAGCTCAAAAAATGGTATTAAATATGCTTTCAACAGGCTCTATGATAAAAATAGGAAAAACTTACGAAAACTTTATGATTGACTTAAAAGCAGTTAATGAAAAACTTAAAGACAGAGCCATAAGAATTGTTTCACAAATTGCAGAAGTTACAAACAGTGATGCTTTAGCAGCATTATTAAAATGCAATTGGGAAATAAAAACTGCTATAATTATGATAAAAATGAAGCTTGAAGCCGACAGTGCAAGAACAGAATTAAGAAAATACGGCGGAGTTTTGAGAAAACTAATTAACGCTGAAAGTGCTGTATAAAAGCGGGACAGGAGGATTGTGAAAAATGAAATTAACAGTTTTGGGAGCAGGATGCTGGGGGCTTACACTCGCTTGGCTTTTAACAAATAATTTTGATCAGATAACTGTTTGGGGCAGAGCACAAGACATTAGTGAAGATTTAATAAACAACAAACATACTTCAAAACCGCTTGAAGTTCAGCTTGATCAAAAAGTTGAAATAACTTCCGATTTATCTCAAGCAATCAATAATGCGGATATAATACTTTCGGTTATTGCAACTTCAGGCACTCGTGATGTTTGTGAAAACCTAAAAAAAGCAGGCATCAAATCGGAACAAATTCTTGTTAATGCTTCAAAAGGTATTGAATTACCGTCATTAATGAGAATGAGCGAGGTTATAAAAGATGTTTTACCGGAACAAAAACTTGTAATTTTATCAGGTCCTACTTTGGCAAAAGAAGTATTACAAGGCAAACCGACTGCAGCTTGTGTTGCATGTGAAGATATAGAAACCGCAACTTTTGTTCAAAAAGCAATGAATGTGGCAGACAAATTCAGACTTTATACCAATACTGATGTTATCGGTGTTGAACTTGGAGGCAGTCTTAAAAATGTAATTGCTATCGCATCAGGTTTTGCGCACGAAATGGGTTTGGGTGATAACTGCTCAGGGACCTTGCTCACAAGAGGTATGGCTGAAATTGTAAGAGTAAGTATCCAGCTGGGTGCAAACCCTTCAACTTTATACGGCTTATCAGGAATGGGAGATTTAATCGCAACTTGCTCATCTCCTATGTCAAGAAATTATACTGTTGGCTCTATGCTTGCAAAAGGCAAAAAAATCAATGATATATTAGCAGAACTTGGCTCTGTTGCAGAGGGTGTTAAAACTTCAAAAGCAATCTGCGAGCTTGCCAAAAAACTTGATATTGAAGTTCCTGTATCAAATGCAATATATGAGGCAGTTTATACTGATATTACCCCGCAGGAATTGTTATCAAAACTTATGAACAGAAAACTTAAAGAAGAAGAAAGATACGTATAAAATGAAATATGCAGTAAGATACCTTAAAAATACATTTTATCCTTTAGATGTTGCAGATAATGTAAATTTGTCAGACGGTCAAATGGTTATTGTACGCACGGAAAAAGGAGAAGAAGCTCTAAAAGTTTTTGTTGTAAATTCCAAAATAAAAGAAATTTGGGAAAAATCAAAACAAAAACCGGATGCCCTTCCGCTGTTAAAAGTTATGACTCAAAGAGATTTGCAAACACTTGATGAAATAAAAAAAGAAGAAGTTAGTGCATTTTTCAAATGTCAAAACCATATAAAAGAACACAAACTTGTTATGAACCTTGTTCAATGTCGTATAACATTTGATAAACGCAAAATAACATTTTACTATACAGCACCTGAAAGAGTTGATTTTAGAGGTCTGCTAAAAGATTTAACACAGACATTCCCAAGAGTAAGAATAGACCTAAGACACATTGGGGTAAGAGATGAAACTTCTATTCTTGACGGTGTAGGAATCTGCGGACAACCATTCTGCTGCGGGGGATTTTTAAAAAAATTCCCTACAATTAATATTAAACTTGCAAAAGATCAGGGAATGCCGATTGCTCCGGGCAAAATTTCCGGAACATGCGGAAGATTGTTGTGTTGTCTTAATTACGAATATTCAAACTATATTGATGCCGCAAAAGGTATGCCTCCTATCGGCTCATCTGTTATGACAACGGAAGGACTTGGAAAGGTATGTTATTTGCAATTTATGAGCGGAAAAGTTGCCGTAAAAATGGAAGACGGAAAAACAAAAGAATTTAACAAAGAAGATATTGAGATGGTTGATGCTGAAGTAAATGTTGAAATTGATACAAATATGTCTAATATCAACAATTACAGCGATGACGATTCAAACATTGATATTAAACAACTCGAAGACGACCGCAACAGCTCTACGGGTAATATTTAGTTAAAAGGATAAATATTTATGGGTTTTTATTTTAGAAAAAGCATTAATTTAGGATTATTCAGAATAAATTTTTCAAAATCCGGCATAGGAATATCCTTTGGAATTAAAGGTTTAAGAGTTTCTAAAAATGCGAAAGGAACAACAACCCTATCTGCAGGCAAAAATGGCTTGTATTACACTAAAACACTTTCCTCAAAAAAAAAGAAAACAAAACCTAAAGACTAATTTACTTACTAAATAAAAATTTTAACCTTATTTTTAAAGGTAAAGATTTTACAGCCTGAGTTATTGTATCTTTATCTGCACCCAAAGAGTATAATTTTTCTCTTTCATAATGATGCTTATATATTAAATATCTTATAGTATTAAAATTATATTTAACAGCTTTAGATTTGTGCATAGTTTCAAGATATTTGTGAATATCATCTATTGTATAAGGGATATTTTCGTTGTTCAAAATAGAATCAATCGCAACAGCGGTACTATTTTTACCGTCTTGCTCAAAATATTTTATGCAGGTATATAAAAGACTGTCTAAATCAGGGCAATTAGATATTCCCAGAGCTTTCATCGCATCTTTCGGAACATTTTTCGGTTTTGCATAAACATTCCAAACTTCTTTGCTCTTTTGGTTTAAAAACTTTTTGGCTTTCGCAAACTCTTCCAAATGTCCGTATTCTTCTTTTAATTGCTTTATCTTGCAAGGAGAATTTTTATCAATCGCATCTGCCAACTTTTGAGTTATAATTCGCTCAAGTTTGTCATATAAACCTTCATCATTGTATAGTGCAATACTGCCGTATGGATTGTTCGGATTATTACATTCTAAACAACTGCTTAGTGTTCGTGATGTTGACTTAAATTTTGGAAATTTTTCATCACGATTATTTATAATACTATTGCAAATTTCTTCTACAGTTTTACCCATAAAAATAACTAACCTTTACCTACATATTAATAAAGTATTTTTATCAAAAAAAATTGCCTGAAAATTTATAATTTATTTTCAGATAATTAATTGTTTTTACAAAATTTAACATATATTTCTATATTCATCTTGCAAAAAAGTATTTTTAAGGTATTATAGTTGATGTTAAGTATTAGCCGAAAGGAATATAACTATGGCAAAACAATGTGAAATATGCGGAAAAGCTCCAAGAAAATCAGCTGATCGTTCTTTTTCAAATAAACAAAATGTTCATACTCAAGAACCAAATTTACAGACAGTGAAAGCTGTTGTAAACGGTGTGACTAAAAGAATCAGAGTATGCACTTCTTGTATCAAAGCAGGAAAAGTTCAAAAAGCTGTATAACAAATAGCTTTTTAAGATTTCAAATTTATTAAAAACGACTTATATATAAGTCGTTTTTTTTGTTAAATCATACATTTGATTTATCCCAAAAATTTAAGATATGGTACAATATATACTATGAAGAAGATTTTGGTATTTTTAATTATATTATTAGTAAATATATTCACAGCTTCCCCGAGCCACGCAATAAAAATAGGACTGCTGACAGCTGTTGACAGAGCCGGTGTAGGAACAGACATTGACGGAAGAATGATAAATGTTCATACCAATAAAACTGCATCCATTGTAAACGGTATGAAAGGTTACTATCTTATTCCGTTCAAAAATGAAATTGCGATAGAAAGTAACGGCAACATATACCTGCTTAATACGGATGCAGTTGTTTTAAGACCAGATAAAGACGGATTTGTCAGTACAAAAGGCAGATGGTACAGAGGAAAACTTTTAATAAAAAATATCAACGGTAAACTAACAGTCATAAATGACATCAGCCTTGAAGATTATATTAAAGGTGTTGTTCCGTCAGAGATGCCGTCATCTTGGGAAATAGAAGCATTAAAAGCTCAGGCAATCGCCGCAAGAAGTTATGCACTGGCAAATCTTGGCAAACAAGCAAAATTCGGATATGACCTGAAAGATAACACCGAAGATCAGGCATATAACGGTGCAGGCGCAGAAACAGACAAAACAAACAGAGCCGTAGAAGAAACCGAAGGTTTGGTATTAACATATGATATGAAAATAATCTCCGCATACTATTCCGCATCTGCAGGCGGAATGACCAATACTAATGCGTGGGGAAGTAATGTTCCATACCTTCATTCAGTATTTTCGTTTGATGACAATGTCGCAAAAAACGGTCATGGTGTGGGTATGAGCCAGCACGGAGCTAATAATCTTGCAAAACAGGGATACAACGCATACCAAATTCTGCAATATTTTTATCAAAACGTAAAATTTGCTAAATTAAATAATCCAATGTAAAATGTCTTTATAGGATTTTGCATATGAAATTATTATTTAAAACTTTTGAGAAATATAATATTAATGATTGGAAATTATTAATTAGGATTATTCTTTACACGATTTTGATATTTTTCTTGTTTACAATTTATTACGCAAATAAATATTTAATAAATAATTAGTAGGGTGCGATGTTTCGCACCAATTTAATATGTTATAATAGCAACATGAGTAATTACAGAAGATATTTTGTGCAGTTTAACAATCCTGTATTCATAACAATTCTTACAAAAAACAGGCAAGAAATTTTAGTTGATTATATTGATATATTAAAAGAAAGTTTTAATTTATCTCTCAAAGAATATAATTTTCAATTTATTGCCGGTGTAATTTTAAAAGACCATTGCCATATTTTAATATATTCTAAAAATCCTGATATTATACCTAAAATTGTTCATGATATAAAATACAATTTTACAAAACAATTACCAGAAGAATTAATCTCAAAAATAAAATTAACAAATAGTGAAATCAAACGTGGCGAAAAGGGAATCTGGCAAAGACGGTATTATGACCATATAATAAGAGATGAAAATGATTTGTACCGTCATTTGGATTATATCCATTATAATTCTGTTAAACATTATAATATTGCACCAAAAGATTGGAAATATTCCTCATTTAATAAATTTGTAAAAAATGGATTTTACGATAAAGCTTGGTATAATGTAAATGACAAATACAATATAAATAATTTAGATTTAGATTAAATTGGTGCGAAACATCGCACCCTACACCAAATATGATTTTAATAATAGACGAAAATTCAATAGATACAAGATTAGACATATTCCTTTCAGAACTTTATGACGGAATTTCACGTTCAAAAATTCAAAATGCTATAAAATCAGGCAAAGTTACTGTTAACGGAGAAGAAAAAAAAGCATCATACAGCTTAAAAATTGATGACAGAATAGAATTTGAAAACCTTACCCCTGAAAAAGTAATCTCGCTTGAACCTGAAAATATTCCGCTTGAAATTGTTTGGGAAGATGAAAATATGGCAGTTGTAAATAAACCTTCGGGAATGCTTACTCATCCGACTTTTATTGAAACATCAGGCACACTTGTAAATGCTCTTTTGTATAAATACGGAGAAAATTTGTCAGATACAAACGGTGAATTCCGCCGTGGAATTGTTCATCGCCTTGACAGAAACACATCAGGATTAATAATGATTGCCAAAAATAATCAAACTCATGAATATTTGGCAAATTTAATAAAAGAACATAATTTAACAAAAAAGTACCATGCGGTTTTAAAAGGATTTTACCCTAATGAAACAGATATTATTTCTGAACCAATAGGAAGAAATAATGTAAACCCTAAAAAAATGGCTGTAAGACCTGACGGAAAACCAAGTCTGACAAAATTAAGAGTTCTTGAACACTTTGGAAACGAAGCCACTTATGTTGAATTAACGCTTGTAACAGGCAGAACTCATCAGATTAGAGTTCATACTTCTTATAAAAATCACCCTGTATATAACGACACCATGTACGGAGCAGGGGAAGGAAAAGTTAAAACTCAAGAACAGGTATTACAATCATTTTATTTAAAATTTGCAAAACCATTTTCATCACAGATAATTGAATTAGAAACAGAGCCTGACGAAAAACTTACAAAGGTTCTTAATTACTTTAGAAACAGGAGAGTTTAATATATGAAAAAATTATTTTTCTTTTTAAGTCTGATAGTATTATTAACAGTAGTTTACATTGCAATAATCAATACAAATACAACGGTTGATATAAATTACCTTAAAGGCAATAATCTCACCTCTGACCTTGATATAACTTTAAAAACATCAATATACACTCTGGCAGTTCTTTGTGCGGGTGTATTTTCAGGAGCCGGAGTTGTCGCATTATTTTTGGGAATACAAAAAGATAAAGTAAAAGCATACAAAAGAGAGCTTGAAAAGTCCTCTGTATCAGGAGAAGCTAATGCATCAAAAGTTGACGTTCTTGAAGCAAAAATCAAAACTCTTGAAAAAGCATTCAATTCAGTAGTTGATGAAAGAACAAAACTTGAATTACAAATAAAAGACTTAAATACAGAAATTGACAACCTCAGCAAGAATAAATAATTATGATTACAAAAACGAAATTAGACAAACTTGCAGAAAAATACGAAAGTCCTGATTTTATAAAAGACGATCCTGTTCAGTTTGTTCACAGATACAAATCGAAAAAAGATATTGAAATTGCGGGTTTTATAGCCTCTCTGCTTGCATACGGAAGCCGAAGCCAGTTTATTAAAAAGCTGAATTTTTTATTCGACAATATCGCACAAAATGAACCCCTAAATTTTATCCAAAATTTTGAAAACGGGATGATTGGCGATTTCAATTATCGTTTTGGCAAACCAAATGATTTTATTTCTATTTTTGAAATAATGAAAGCTTTATACAATACAACAGAAGGACTTGAAGAACTTTTTGCACACGGCTTCAAACAAGGAAAAATTTTTGAAACCGTAGTAGATTATTTCTATGCAAGAGCAAATAAAAATGTCGGGCAGGGATTTTATCATATGATTCCAAATCCGCATAATAACGGTGCAATGAAACGTATGTGTATGTATTTAAGATGGATGGTTCGCAAAAGCTGTGTTGATGTCGGTATTTGGGATTTTATGAAACCGTCTGAATTATACATTCCGCTTGATGTTCACGTTGCAAGAATTTCAAGAGAAATGGGTTTATTAAAACGAAATTCAAATGATTTTAAAGCTGTAATTGAACTGACAAACAAACTAAAAGAATTTTGCCCGCAAGATCCTGTAAAATACGATTTTGCAATGTTTGGCTATGGAGTTAATAATAAAAATGAAAATTGATAAATTTAAAGTAGAAGAATGGTTTAATAAATACGAGCATAAAGCTGTTTATGATTTAGCAGACACCTGTGTTGAATCTTTGTCCATTGACGAACTTTTGAAAATTGCCAAACTAAATAACACAAACGAAATTTTTTCCAGAAAATTAAACTACGGAGATATACACGGTTCGGAAAAACTAAAAGAACTTATTGCAAATTTATATGAAAAACAAAATTCGCAGAATATAACAATTACTCATGGTGCAATCGGAGCTAATCAGCTTGTAATGCTGACTTTAATAGAACCGAAAGATAAAGTTGTATCAATAATTCCAACCTACCAACAGCATTATTCTATTCCAAAATCAATAGGAGCAGATGTTAAAATATTAAAACTGAAAGAAGAAAATAACTGGCTTCCTGAATTAGACAAATTAGAACAGCTTGTCAGCAATAATACAAAAATTATTTGTATGAATAACCCGAATAATCCTACAGGTGCAGTTATTCCCGATGAAATGCTTGAAAAAATAGTTGATATAGCAAGAAAATCAGACGCATATATTCTTTGTGATGAAGTATATAGAGGACTTTGCCATAATGAAAAAAAACCTTTTTCAAAATCAATTGCAGATATGTACGAAAAGGGAATATCAACATCAAGTATGTCAAAAGTATTTTCTTTGGCGGGATTAAGGCTCGGGTGGGTTTGTGCAAATGAAAAAATTATAGACCAAATTAATCATCAAAGAGAATATAACACAATCAGCGTAGGAATTTTAGACGATTATTTTTCATGTTTGGCAATCGAAAACAAAGAACAAATTATAAAAAGAAATATATCGAAAATTCTTGAGGGTAAATGTATTTTGGAACAATGGCTGAAAAACGAAAATAAAGCTGATTGTGTACTTCCAAATGCAGGCACAACAGCATTTGTACGATATAACATGCCTGTTAAATCAACAGAATTATGCAAAAGACTGCAGGACGATACAGGTGTAATGATACTTCCGGGAGAAACTATGGAAATGGATAATTATTTAAGAATCGGCTACGGAAACAACCCCGAAAAACTAAAAAAAGCACTTGAAATATTTTCCAAATGGCTTAACTTAAATTTTACACAGGCGTGAAGCCAATACATCTATAGCCGTTCCCTGAACAATAGGTTGGAACTGCGCATATTTATTATAATCACCGTTTACAAAATCGCCCTCGTCATCATAAGAATCAATAGTTCCGATTTTATATGTATGTTTTAAACAATTAATTTCATACATTCCAAGCGTATAAAGTATCTGTCGATTATTAACAGGTTCATATTGTCCTTTGTTATACGATTTTAGCAAAAACGAAAACCCGTAAAAATCTTCCGTACCCGCAATTGTATCTTTATACACATAATTATTCGGCGCAACTCTTTCCCATTCAGAACTTTCATTTTCTTTTGAGCTGACAGGAAGCAATATTAAAAATGCAAATAGAATTAGTGTAAATATCTTCTTCATATTTACTATTATAATGATTTTCGAAATTTAATCAAATAAAAAGCAGAGCCAAATTTTGACTCTGCTTTAAATTATAACCTTAAAGATTTTTTAATCATTTACGTGAATATTAATCTTTTTGCCTTCATTGTTTTTACGAACCTGAGCTTCAACTTCGGCTGCGGTTTTACCGTTGTATGTACGGTTGTCACAATCCTGAGCTTTGTATCTGGTATTGCCGTGACCGACTTCAAGATTATTACTCTTACCGCCTGTACGGAATTTTCTTGCCTGAACCGCACCATCTTTGTTAATTTCGCAATCCATCAATTCAATAGGCAATTTCATAACTTTAGGAATATCAGTACCTCTTAACAATGCTTTGAATTTAGCTTCATCACGTACTCCGGCTTCACTTGTTGCAAGAGCTTCTTTCAATGCTCTGATTGTTGCTCTTTCACCGTGAACTTTGACACAGTCAGGATAGTAAGCATTAACTATACCGCCCCAAGTATCGCCTGCATGTCTGTTGTGTCTGATTTCAATAACATTTTTGTTGATATCAATATCACATGAAGGATCCGGTTTCGGCTTAGGTGCCGGTGCTTTAGGAGCTTCTACAGGTGTATCATTATATTTTTCAACAAATGAACCAAAGTCTTTTCTTAATTTTTCAAGTTCTCTTTGAGTCATTGTGCCATTCTGAACACCTTCATATTGTCTGTAGGCATCAGCCAATGCTCTGTTTGCCGCAGAATAGTTGCCGCCCATTTTTTCTGCCAGCTTATCTCTTTCTTTGATAAGTTCTGCTGCTGCACCTCTTGCTGCTGATCCTTTGTGTAAGTTAATAAATTCAATATCTTTAAATTCTTTAGATACCTGACCTTTATTAACACCCTTTTCAAAACCAGGGCTTGTTAAGAAACCAATTGCTGCAGCTACACCAATGATTGCAGCACCGCCTGCTAATGATTTCTTCCATGATGGAGTAGCTTCGGCATGAGCTTCAGCTTTTGCAGTTGCCTGTGCGGTTGCAACAGCTGTAATATCTGTATCAACTATTGCTTTTGCTACTGCTTCCTGAGTGTCTTCACTGAATTGACCTGCAATACGTTTCAGGATTTCTTCACCTGTTTCAGGGTCAATTGTTGTAAAGTTCAATCCCGGAACTGAAGCTTCAGCGTGTGCAATCGCAGATGCGATAACTTCTTCATGAATATGTTTTGTAGCAGTTGCAGTTGCAGTTGCTTCACCAATTGACAATGCATGTGATACTGCTTTATTCAATCTTGCAGCAGTAACAGAAATTGCTGCACCCGGAATAGCTTTTGCACCTTCAATTAAACCATCTCTAACTTTGTTTTTAAATCTGTTTTCAGTTGTCAAACCATAAGCCTTGAAAGTTTTATTTAAGTCTGTACGGGTAATTTTATTACCTTTTTTACCCATATTAAGTTCTTTTACAAGTGTTTTCTTTTCTGTAGGGCTTAAGATATTATCACCACCTGCCAAAGCTCTTAATGCTTTTTGGGTAGCTCTTGTATCAGCTTCGTTCATTGACAGGTCAGAAGATGTAGGAGCTTTGATATTGCGCAAATCTTCCCAATCTTTATCAGTAAACACTTTGTCTAATGAAGTTTGTTCACCTTTATAGTGACGTTCTGCCAATGTTTTTAAGCCGCTTAATACAGCTCCGCCGTCTTTTGGTAATACACCAACATGACCTTTCAATTCAGGATGAGCCTTTACAGCTGCTGCGGCTAAATCCTTGTTATTATATACCTGAGTTCTGTCAGCAACTTTATTATCAGTTTTTTCGTTACCGACAATTGCTCTTGCACGTTTGCGTGTGCCTTTACCTTTAGCAGTTTTATATGCAATATCTTCTAATACATACTGAGTGTTTGCTTCATACATTTTTGCAGCAGCATCAGCAAGCTTCATATCCGCAGCTTTTACATTTGAATCACCATAAGATTTTCTATATGCTTTAACTGCAGCATCAAATTCTTTACCGGCAGCTTTTCTGTCAGCTTTCATTTGTTTATGAACTTGTTTTAAATCTGCTTTACCCTTGTGCTCAATACCCTTTGCATCAGTATATGTAGCATTTTCTTTAATACGTTTTCTTACATCTTTTTTCTTTTCAACTGTTACTTTTTCAGTTGGTGCATCCTGGTGGAAGTTGTGGATAGTAGCATTTTCAGCATTTTTATGTGTATCTACACTCCAGCCGTTTCCTGATGTAACTGCAACTTTTTTAAATTGAGCCGCATCTTTTCTTGCTGCATCACTTGATTTTGTAAAGTCAATATCAGGATTTTCATTTTTAAAATCATCTAACTGTTGTCTTCTGATTGCTTCCTGCTCTTTATCACCGGTTGCAATAGCCTTTCCTAATTCCTGCAATATAGCCTGATATTCAAGAATTCTTTTTGATTTTCTTGCTGTTTCACCCAATTCATCAACAGCTTTTTTAGCACCATCATTGTGCTTTTGAGCTTCTGTTAATTCAGCTCCGTTAGCTTTTTTCTCAACGGTAGTACCTACGGTTGAATTAGAACTTGCAGGCTCAAATAAAGCCTTTCTCCTATCGTATTCTTGTTTTGAAATTTTGCCATTTGTTTTGTCAGCTTCCAGCATTTCGCGCGTATAAGGCTGACTGTTGATTAAAATAGCACTCACTTTTGAATCACTCATCGTTTTAATCCTTTCTTTTTATACTCAAAACTTTACATAAAATTCACTATAAATTTATAAACACTTTTGCCTTTCAAAAATTTCATTCCGAGTATTTACTTTGTATATATTTTTTATCTACTATTCAGAAATAATTATTATTTCAGGAATTGTAACAAATTGTTAATACAAGAGTAAACTTCGGATAATTTCCGAAATCACATTAACTTGGTTTACCTCTTACACAGTATTTTGACATGCCGACCTTTCTACACATGCACATATTACACTTCTGGACATGTATTCGGCACTTTTTGGCATGAACTTTAACCATTTACGAATGCTTGTTACAAAAATTAATAATAGCAAATAACAACCATTAAACAGGCTTTTACAGGACTTTATAAAGTTTGTTCACCACTATAACTTAGTTTGCGTCAGGCACTTCGAACTCTCTTAGCTGGGTATAAATAATAGGTGAAAAACCTTTCATTGTAACAATATCAATTATTTTATATGAATACGGTACTGTTATTAATGAAGGAGAAGATATGTGATAAACTCCGTCTTTCATCACTTCATCATTTATATGAAAATGACCTGATAAAATAGCAAGTACATTATGATGCTTGTTCAAAATTTCCTGATATTCTTCAACTTTGTGAGTTCTGTGAGTTTTAAGTTTATTTTCAGCCGCATGCGGATACTCAACAGGGAAATGCTGAAGAATTATAACTGATTTTTTACCGCTCTTTGACAGCATCTTATCAAGCCATGTAAGAGTATCTTTTCTGTAATATCCTATAGAACCGGGAAGAACTTCCTTTGCACCGTCAACAGTTAAGAACACAAAGCCGTTCTTTTTAAATCTGTAATTAGGAGTACGCTGACGTTTAAAAGGATTACCCTCTCTTAAAATTTCAAAATACTGGATTTTAGACATCTGTTTTTGTTTATAAACATCATGATTACCCAATACTATATAATATGGAACTTTCAGATGTTTTACAATTGCAACAAACCTTCTGAGGTTGTCAGGAGTAGGATTACCGATATTATCCCCTGTAAATACGACAAAGGAAATTCCCTGCTGACTGTTTATATCCTTAATTGCAGCAGTCAGAATTTTTTGAGAAAATTCAGACTGAGTCGTTAAATGAGCATCTGTAACCTGAACAAATTTGATATTGTTG
The DNA here is from genome assembly GCA_902788345.1 of uncultured bacterium. Lineage (GTDB taxonomy): Bacteria > Cyanobacteriota > Vampirovibrionia > Gastranaerophilales > Gastranaerophilaceae > Zag111. The sequence continues at coordinate 96,525 of CADAJP010000002.1, forward strand.
GCATAAGCACCGGATACCGAAAACACAATGCAAACTATAAAAAATAAAAGAGTTAAAAGCTTTTTCATACACCATCTCCCTTAGAAGAGATTATATCACAAAATAAAAAATGTGTGTTAAAATAGAGCCTATGAGGTTAGATAAATTTTTAAAAGTTTCAAGATTAATCAAACGCAGAACAGTTGCAAATGAAGTTTCTGACATGGGACGCGTTTTAATAAATTCAAACCCGGCAAAACCGTCTAAACAAATAAAAGAAAACGACATTATAGAAATTGAATATGCAAAACATACAGTAAAAGTCAGGGTTTTAAAAGTCCCTCAGGGTGCAGTCAGCGTGCAGGAAGCACCCGCATTATACGAAATTCTGTCATAATATATTTATTGCCCCAAAAGTTTTTTTCTTATATAATCAACCTGTGTGACAATATAAAAAGAATAACGGACGGATAATATGGATATATTTTCGATTTTTACACTAATGGGGGGACTTGCATTTTTCTTATACGGCATGATTGTTATGTCATCAGGGTTGGAAAGAATTGCCGGCGGAAAAATGGAGAAACTCTTAGAACAACTTACTTCTAACCCGCTAAAAGGATTACTTGTCGGAATTGGAATGACTGTAGCGGTACAAAGTTCATCAGCCGTAACCGTTATGCTTGTGGGTTTTGTAAACTCCGGAATTATGAAGTTATCCCAAACCGTTGCAATTATTATAGGTTCAAACATAGGAACAACAGTAACTTCTTGGTTTTTAAGTTTATCAGGCATACAGAGTACAAATTTCTTTTTAAGACTTTTAAAACCAGAATCATTCTCTCCGATTCTGGCATTAATCGGTGTTATTATGCTTATGACAGGGGGATCAAAATTTTCAAGAAGAAAACCTGTCGGGACTTTTTTAATAGGATTTGCCATTTTAATGTTTGGCATGGGATTGATGTCATCTTCAATGGCTCCGTTAGCAAATGATCCGAGATTTACGCATATATTGACAATATTTACAAATCCGATTTTAGGTTTACTTGTTGGTCTTGTTATTACAATGATTATACAAAGTTCAGCGGCATCTGTCGGTATGCTGCAAGCACTTTCAATGACCGGCAGCATCTCATATATGGTTGCTGCCCCGATTATTGCAGGTCAGCATATTGGAACATGTATTACTGCGGTACTATCAAGTATTGGTGTTAACACAAATGCAAAAAGGGTTGCGGCAATACATGTTGCATTCAATGTAATCGGTGCAATCATATTTTTAGCTATTTTTGAATTATGGCTACATATTTTTGAATACCCGCTGAAACAAATGGCAAATCCGTTCGGCATCGCAGTTGTTCACACTATTTTCAGCATATTAGCAGCAACATGCCTGTTTCCGTTCAGAAAAACTCTTGAAAAAATATCTTATCTTGTTGTTAAAGACAAAGAAGAAGAAAAAGAAGTTATACTTGATGAAAGATTGCTCAACACTCCGTCTATCGCCATTGCTCAATGCTACAAGACAACCGCTGATATGGCAAAATTGACAAGAGAAAATCTTGTTATGTCTGTGAGAATGTTAAAACAATATAATCCGAAAATTTCTGAAATCATTGAGAAAAACGAAAACAGAATTGATAAATATCAGGATGTTTTGGGTTCATTCCTTCAAAAATTATCAAGCAAGGAATTAAACGAGGAAGATTCTAATAAAATATCACAGCTAATACTTTCTATTTCTGATTTTGAAAAAATTGCAGACCATTCAAACCATATTATGCAAATAGCAAACCAAATGCATAAAAAAGAATGGGTGCTTGCACCTGAAACAGTTGAAGAACTGAAAAAAGTGGTTAATGCAGTTAAAGAAGTTTATGATATTACGGTAAAAGCATTTATTTATAATGATTTACGGACTGCATACGAAATTGAACCGTTTGAAAACATTGTAGATGACATTTCATATGTTGCAAAGAAAAACCACATAAGACGCGTAAAAAAAGAAAAAGTACATATCCGCAGAAATTTTGCATATGCGGAAATTTTGAATGATTTGGAAAGAATTTCAGACCATTGTTCAAATATTTCGTCAAACATGATTCAGATGCAAAATCCGTCAGTACCAAAACACGAATTAAAGAATAAATTAAAAACAGTTGATGTTACAGGATTTGCAAAACAGTTGGATGAATTTAAAGACAAATACAGTTTGCAATTGATTGAAAAATAGGGGCAATATTTATGATAACCGAAGTAAAAGACAAGTTTTACACACTAGAAAAAACATATCCGATTTCAATGTCGGAACACGATTTACAATACAGGTTAAAACCTGCCGCACTATTAAATTTACTTCAAGATATGGGTGCAAGAAACATCTTCGGTACTCCATTTGGGAATCAGGAATTGAATGCGCAAAACTTGGGCTGGTTTCTTGTCCGCTACAGGATAGAATTTGATAAATACCCAAAAGAACTTTCTGAAATCAGTTTAAGAACAGAAAACAGAGGAACTATCCGTCAAACAGCATACAGGGATTTTGAAGCCTACACCACAGAAGGTGAAAGAATTTTAAGGGCAACAACTTCTTGGCTTATGGTTGATTTGGAAACCAAATCATTAGTAAATATTGAGCAAAAATTTCCGGACATTAAAAAATTTGAAAAAAGAGAAGATGACCTGACATTAAGAAAATTAAAAACTATTACAGAATGGAACAAAGAAAAAACATTCCACGTAAGATACGAAGATCTTGATATGAATGGTCATGTTAACAACACTATTTATATGTCCTGGGCAATAGAAGCTCTTGATATGGATTTTCTTAACACCCACAACATCAAAAATATAGACATATATTTTAAGCACGAAGTAAGATACGGTGATGACATAATTTCACTTGCTTATGTGCAGGATGATTATTCCGAGCATTTGATAAAAATAGCACAAACCGGTGAAGAAGTTTGCTTAATCAGAATAGAGTATTAAAAATATACATCTGCTGAAATTTATGATAATATTAACTTATGAATACTACTGCAACCGTTACAATCAAAAGAATGGCTCCGGCAGATATAGACGGAGTTATAAATATTGAAGAACAGGCATACGGTTCTCATCATTGGTCTAAAGATTCTTTTTTGCAGGAACTTACCAATGATTTAGCTTGGTATTATTCACTTTTCAATGAAAAAGGAGAACTTGTTGCGTATGCAGGGACATGGCATATATTAGAAGAAGCGCATATTACAAATATTGCCGTATCTAAAGAAAACAGACGCAAAGGATATGGCGAAGCACTTTTAAAAGCTATTCTTGATGACTGCTACAAGGAAATGATTAAATATATCACACTTGAAGTGAGAGTAAGCAACACTCCGGCAATAAATCTTTATACAAAATACGGATTTTCATCTTTTGGCAAAAGAAAAAAATATTATCAGGACAATAATGAAGATGCACTTATTATGTGGACAAAAAATATTTTTCATGACGAGTTTAAGACTAATTATGAAAAAATTACAAAAGAATTAGAAGGGAAAATTATTATAAATGCCTGAAGAAGTTTTAATTCCTACAATGAGAAGAATAGACGAAAAACAAAGGAAATTAAAAATTCCGTTTGTAAATATTGCCCTGATTATTTTATGCACGCTCCTTATTATCGGCTCTACATTTATAAGCATAAATCTGCAGCATTATATGCTGCCTAAAGGCTATTTTAAAGGTGGAGAATTCATAAGAGAGGATTTTATACAAAGCTTTTTTATAATACCCCAAATACCTGTACTAATGTTTGTATGCTCAGCAATAGGCAAAAAGCTTGCAACAACCTGCACAAGTATTTATTTTATCCTTGGGATAACAATATTACCTCTTTTTGCTCTTGGCGGAGGTCCGGGGTATATTACCGAATACAGTTTTGGCTATATTGCGGCATTTATTCCTGCGGTACTGATTGCAGGAAATATATTGGGTAAAAAATATACATTTATGAATATGCTCCTTTCAGCATTAAGTGCGGTTCTTATAATACACATAGTAGGAATTTCTTATATGACTATTGTTGCATTATTAAAACATGACGGAAAAACATTTATACAAGGCTGGATACAGGCACAAAGCGGCATAAAAATTATATATGACTTTGTTTTAAGCTTTGTTTGTATAATTATCGGGAAATATATCCGAGCTTTCTTCAATTTCATTTCTGATTAATATTTGAAAGAACAGCTAAAATATGCTATTATATAACTTGAATAAGCGGAGGGTTTATGAATTTTCATGCAATTATTACGGATATACCGGTTTTAATAGTTTTAGCCGTGTTTATAACTTCTTTAATATATTGCTGCGTACAATATTTTAAAGTTTCAAGAAACTTAAAAGAAATTATATATTTTCTTTCAACATTTAAGAAAAATGATTTGAATTTCAGATTCAAAGAATTGGATTCCTGGATGTTGTCAAATCCTTATTTGGTTTCTACTTGGTTAGAATTTAAAAATACACTTGTATTTTCAGAAGCTGTAGCATTAAAAGACGGTGATGATTATCAGTATCAGGATGTATCATCAACAGTTCAAAATGTTCAGACAACAGTTGACCCGTTGTATTTCTTTAATGAAGAATCGCTGGTCACATCAAAATTCAATTACAAAATGACACAAACAATACCGACAATCTTAACAGGTTTTGGTCCGTTATTTACATTTATGAAGATTGCTATTGCGTTCGGTATGATTGATTTTTCATCACCGGATAAAACAATAAATTCCGTTGCAGCATTTATGCATGGCATGCAGGCAGCTGCTTTCGTATCAGTTGTTGCGGTATCATCTTCCCTTATTTATTTGCTTATTGAAAAAGTATTATATCAAGTTCTTTGTAAAGGGCCGCAACATGAAATTCAAAATATCATGGGAGAACTTTTTGCAAGTATTACATCTGAAAAATTCTTGTATGAAATTCTCAGAGAATCAAAAATTCAGAATAATGCCGCTGCAAATTCAATTGTAGATATACCAAAACAATTTAAAGGTGCATTTAATGAAACAATGGCAGCCAACCTTGTTCCATACCTTGAAAATTTAATCTTTGGTCTTAATCAATTGAACAAACAAATGAAAGAGCTGGCAAAGAAAACAAGCAATGACGAAGTTGACGGATTATTCTAGGGGATAAAAATGGCATTATTACAGAGAAAAAATCGAATAGAAGAAGATAACGGCAACATATTTTGGGTAACAATGTCTGACCTTATGCTTGGTTTGGCGATTATCTTCATAACACTTTTTGTCCTTGCAATGACAGGTTTTAACCAAAAATCCGTACAACAACAAAGAGTCAAAATGGAAGTAGCAAAAAAAATAGAAACAGAACTTCAAAAGCAAAATATAAATGCTCATGTTGACAGAATGACAGGCGATTTAAAAATTCCGTCTTCTGCACTTTTTGAAGTAAACAGCTATGTGTTAAAACCGGAAGGAAAAGTTTTCTTGGATAAATTAACCCCAATATATGTTAATACGATATTTTCAAGTAAAAAACTTGTTGATAATATTGACAGTATCATAATTGTAGGACACACGGATTCACAAACATTTGCCGGTGTAGATTCAATTAATGAACAGTTCATTCGCAACATGGATTTGAGTACAAAAAGGGCAAATTCAGTTGCAGCATACATGCTTGAAGGTAAGTATAAACCTGAATTTAATGAGGGTTTCAGACACATGATTACCGTTGAAGGCCGAAGTTTCAATGATTTAATACTAAACAGCAAAGGTCAGGAAGATATGGCTCAAAGCCGCCGTGTTGAAATCAAATTAAAGGTTAAAGACTGGAGTATAGCAACATTCTTTGGACTTAAAATATGATAGAAGAAAATAATATTATTGAAACCATCAATATGATTAAGCTCTACAATCTTGACATCAGGACTGTTACGCTTGCTCTGAGCCTCAGGGATTGCATGAGCGAAGATATAAATAAGGTTTGCGATAATATTTATAACAAAATTAAAAACTATGCAAAAAACCTTGTAGGTTATGCTGATGAACTGGCTGACGAATATTCTATACCTATAATAAATAAACGTATAGCAGTAACCCCTATTTCACTAATCGGAGAGGCATGCAAAAATCCTGATTATATAAAAATAGCAAAAACTCTTGATGAAGCGGCAAAAGAAGTCGGGGTTAATTTTGTAGGCGGTTATAGTGCATTGGTGCAAAAAGGCTGTACTAAAGGAGATAATTTACTTATAGAAAGCATCCCTGAAGCACTTTGCCAAACAGAACGGGTATGTTCATCTGTTAATGTAGCATCATCTAAAGCGGGTATCAATATGGATGCCGTTTTAAAAATGTCAAAAGTTATTAAAAAATCTGCAGAACTTACTAAAGATAAAGATTGTATCGGGGCAGCAAAACTTGTTGTATTTTGTAATGTCCCTGATGATAATCCTTTCATGGCAGGAGCATTTTGCGGAATGGGGGAACCTGAAGCAGCATTAAATGTTGGAGTTTCCGGCCCCGGAGTTGTTCGTGCGGCGGTGGAAGATATGGACAAAACTGCGGATATGAGTGCTTTAGCTAACAAAATAAAACAAACAGCATATAAAATTACTTCTACCGGAGAACTAATCGGAAGAAAATTATCAAAAAGATTAAATATACCTTTTGGGGTAATCGATTTATCACTTGCACCAACACCCGCAGTTGGTGACAGCGTAGCCGGAATTTTTCAGGCTATGGGTTTAGAGCATGCCGGAGCACATGGCACAACAGCGGCTCTTGCGATGCTAAATGATGCGGTAAAAAAAGGCGGAACAATGGCAAGTTCACATGTCGGCGGACTATCAGGAGCATTTATTCCTGTATCTGAAGATGCGGGAATGATAGAAGCCGCTCAAAAAGAATACCTAAATGTATATAAATTAGAAGCAATGACATCAGTATGCTCTGTAGGTCTTGATATGATAGCAATACCCGGAGATACACATGAAGATGTAATTGCCGGAATGATTGCAGATGAGATGGCAATAGGCATGATTAACAAAAAAACAACGGCAGTGAGAATAATACCCGCTATCAATAAAAAAGCCGGAGATGAAGTTTCATTTGGCGGTTTACTGGGAACTGCACCGGTCATGCCTGTAAATAACTTATCAAGCTCTGATTTTGTAAAAAGAGGGGGAAGGATACCTGCTCCTATACATAGTCTAAATAATTAGAAAGAATTAAAGTTTTCTGTACTAAATACCGATAATAATAAAAAAAGAGGAATAAATATGGTTGCAACATTACATGAAATGGCGATTAAACTGCAGGAATACATCATTGAACAGCAGGAAGACGCCCACAACGTATCTTCATTGAATATTAACCGTTACAATAACATGAAACTCATCATGGACGGTAAAATCGGTTATCCGCATGTTATCGTCAGGATAGGAATATCGGAAGTAACATACAACCTCAGAGATTTGATAAAAATTGACGGGGGGTTAGGTTCTGATGAAAAATATGTAAGACAATGGATTGGCAAAAGTACCATCAAATATGATTTAACAGATATTTACAACAGCTTTGAAAAGAATGCCCGAATTGACAGTAAAGATGGTTCATTTAAAGGTAAAAAAGAGGGTGAAGCAGATGATTTTGCCTCTACTCATGCTGAAACAGCAAGAAATATTAATTTATTAAAAGACGAAGTGCGTGCGATATTAAGTGCCCGTTCAAAAGAAAGAGCTGCAAGATTAAACAAATAAACAATTATATCTTAAATTACAGCCGTTAGTATAAATTATATACTAACGGCTTTTGTATTAATAAGTTAAGAATTGTTAACAAATCATGAAATAAAAAGGCAATTTCTCCGAACAAAAATACTTTATATACATGTAAGGGAAATCACAAATTTCTAAACAAAGGGAAAATAAATTAAATAGTTAAATTCTACGATATATGTGAAACAGGATTTAAGTAAAAAAAGTTTTTTTATACTCTCTCTCTTAATATCCTCGTGTTTATTTAATGTTGCCATAACTTGGCAACTTTTTTTTGCCGTTATAGTGTGGTTATATGGATTTTTATAATTATGTAATATTTAGGTTAATTGTTTTCACCACAATTTCACCACACTAGAATCTCAAAAAATATTTTTTTATCAAATAATTTTTCAAGATATTTCATAATATTTCTATTCGTTTCTACGTAAATAAAGTAAAGTAAAAAGGAGTACATTTTGATGTACTCCTTTAACAATATTTCTACAAATCTATTTATATTTCTTTATCTCTATTTAACCATCTAAGATATGCTTGCTCATCAATTAAAACTCTACGTCCTTCTCGATGGACTACATTATAATCATCAAATCCATTTTCTTGAGATCTATGAATTTTCATCCTCAACCCACTAATGGATGGATAATCATAATATTTGTTCCATGCCGTTACAGGAATTAATCGAGTTTCTTTTATTGAGGGATATAATTTTTCATGAAGAATTAAGATTTCATTAATTCCATCCCTTACGTCTGAACCATATTTTTTGCTTAATTTACTGATTTTTCGACTTATTAAATCTTCAACATCTGATTTTTTATATAACATAAGCTAATATTCCTTTTTACTTCTTCGGGTAAGATTCTTAATTCCAATCCCTTGTTAATGTGTTATTTTAATAATGCATTTAATTTTTCATTTAATTCTTTTTCCTTTTCATCAACGAGGTATTGTAACTCCATGGCTACATTTGCATCATTTAATTTTTCTATATTCGAAATGTTTGTGCTTATAGATGTAAAGGTGTAATGTCCATGATTACATTTAATTTCAAGGACAACATCAAAGACTATAACATCGCCCTCTTGCAGAGAATCTAATAGTTTAATCTTTTTTATATCATCCGTTGTTTGAACATTCTTTTTTATTGATTCAAACTTTATTCCAAATAATTCAATATCGTAAAAATTGTTGAAAAAGCTTGTATTTCTATATTTTATACCTTTTATTTTTCGATTATCAAAATCTTCTTTTAATAAAGAGTTTTTAAATGCATAAAGTGTTTTTTTTGTATCATTTTCTTTTACAACACATTTACCTGCATATTCTGCTATCAATTTTACTTTCATATTATCCTTTCGTTTCTTTGTCATACTTTTCATACTATTCCCTCTACGGGGGAGTCATATATTCCGTAGTTAATTTGGAATTTGAGAGTTTTTTACAAATTTAATATTTTTTCTGCGACTGATTGGTCGGGGTATTTTTCAGGATTTGTAATTTTGATACTTTCGGGCTCGAATTTGCATAAAATATCCCCGTCATTATAGTTCTTTTCGGTGTATATAAAGCCTTTTAAATCAAATGTTATAACATCACCTTCAGTTAAGGTATCAAAGAACTCACTGCAACCATCAATGTTGTATTCTATCCTTTCTTTATGTTCAGAATCTAAAATGTTATAGTCCTCATATCCTTTGATATAAAAGGATTTTGTATCTTCATTATGGTAAAATGCAATACCACCATCGTAATAATAACCTTTTAATTCACCCCTAAGTAAATCTTCATATTGTATTATTCGTTGGAGAATGTAATCAACATTTTGCTCATTACCGTTTTTTGTAACGATTTTTTTGCCAAAAATGGCTATGCATTTTTCATCAAAATTGTGTTTTTTCATTTATATTATCCTTTCTGCTATACTATACAGCCAGCTTATATTCTTTGAACTTATCTTTTAATATCTTCCTTGCCTCGAAATTATATATGTATACTGACTTTCGGGCATAATGTAATTTTTCTCCGATTTCTAATGCAGTTAATTTAGAAAATTGCGAAAGTATGAAAATATTCTTGTGAACTTCGGGTAATTTATTAATTTCTTTTTTTAGATGCTTTATATCTTCTTTTATATGAAGCTTTTCATCCGCAGGATAGGCGAATTTTCTAGCTAGCACCCTGAAATTATTTAAATATCGAATCATTTTATCTTCGTATTTTATTGATTTGTCTTTGTAATAAATATATCTTTGCTGGATTATTAAATTCACGAAACCTATAAAAGTTATTGGGCGGAGTTGAGTATGCTTAGAGGAAATAAACAAAGTAATTAATGCGTTCTGCACTATATCTTCAGCATCTTCAATATTTTTCACGTGCAGGACATTACGAGCATACGCAAAGTAATGCTTTCTTGTTAATTCGTATAGATAGTTCTCGGCTCTTTTATCACCGCTTTGAGCTGCCTCTATTAGCATGGTTAATGTTTCGATATTTAGTTCTCGGAGTGTTTTTTGATTTTTCTTTAGTTCCTTTAAATTTATTTTCATTTTTTAATCCTTTCTGTAACCCGAAGATTACAATTAATTACATTTTTATTACGTTTTAAATTCAGTTATATTGTTTGTTTTAGCTAATTAATCAATCATGTAATAATGTAATTTTAATATTTATGTATAATTATTTTTTTTATTAATATTTTTCTTTTATATGTTTTTTTATATATAAAACCTGTTTAAAAAGATTGCATTATTACAAATTGTCAAAAGCATTATGTTTATTGATATACAGGCGTAATCTTTATTGATTACCAAAAATTACATCAAAAAGGGCAAGTATCATTTTTGACATTTGGCTCAATAGTTCCGTTGAGTTCGGGATGTTCAACCCCATGGAAGAACGAATAGTCCTCGAGCCCATCAATGCAGAACATTACTGAGTTACGGGAATTATCCTTTATGCTGTTGGGATTGATTTCATCCTTGTATCGAACAGTCTTGTTTCCACGATACCTTGGGTGTGTCTTAATGTAGGCATTGAATGTATCAATATCTATGTATTTGCTCTTGTCGTGGGCATTACACTGATTAATCTTTGCTATAATCGTACCCTTGTGAAAGCAAACAACGTTTTCTGATTTCCCATCAGGGGCAATATATTGTTTAAAAGTAAATAGTACACCTTCATCAATTAGTCCTAATCGATATAAAATAGGTATCTCTGCAAGAACCTTGTCTACAACATCTTGGACATCCTCATACTTATCAACCTGTGCATTAGCATACTCTATTAATTTTAGCTCAATGTCGTTAAGAGTTATTCCTGCTACTGTAAGAAGTAGTCTCACACCCGTATAAGCATATGCTATGTTGTTAATTACCCTTCTTTGGGTATCTTTTACTGATGTTTCAAGTAATTTGACCGTATCAGAATATATTGATTTAACTTCTTCTATGTCAAATTTAAGTATCTCAGGTAATATCAGAGAAAGTTCTTTGACATTTTCTTCGTTAGTTTCAAAGTACTTGAACTTACTTGAATCAAACGATTTTCCAAACATTTCTACAATATTGAGTCTATTTATTATTTCTTTTAAATTTGGTAATCTGTCATTTGTCGAACCTGCAAACGGTGAACACACCTGTGATACTTCAATCTCTCGTCCATAGTTGGTCATTTTGGTTCTCGGTGTTGCATGATATAAACTTTTGATAAATTCATTGAAATTTCCCGAGAGTAATGTGATACCCTTAATGTCATCCACGCATATTATTATCGAATTATATTGGGACAGCTTATATTCGATACTTTTTACTGTTGAACCACCTGATACTATTGCTTCTCTCGGGAAGCCGAAAATAAAAAGTCCACACTTTTCTATTGTCGATTTTCCTGTACCTGATTCGCCGTATAGTATTAATGTTGGAACACCTATTTTAGCAAATTCTTTGAAAAACACCGACATAATCATATGTCCTATCGTTATTAATGGCAGAAAGTAATCGTCTTTCCAACATTCAATAATATTTTCAACAAATTCTTTTGATATTTCATTTCCACTTTTTAAACTCTTAGCCAATTTAGGTGCATACGCAGCCTTCGAATCAAGCATATAGAAAGTGTTTTCATCTATTTGAATATAACCATCTTGATTTGCGTAGTTTATCTTTCCGTCTTTTATTAAAGCGTTTTCATAAAGAAATTCTCTATCACCTATAATGCCTGCATTTGTATAAGTCTTGATTTTACAAGCTATTTCAGGAGATATGTATTTAGAAAATATTTCTCGATATTCATTTTTTTTGCATTCTATTAGAAAACCATTTGCTTTATCGTCCAAAATAGAACAGAATTTCTTTAAGTCGGATTTTGTATCTCCTGACAATTCAACTTCAACTTCTGTATTATATTCATTTCTCAGCGTTACATTATAATATCTTGTGGAATTTAGCTTCCCAAGTAGTTTATTCTCACACTTTATAACTTCTTTTACATCTTTAAAAATAAAATTTGTTATTTTCTTGAGATTTAAGGACTCTGCTTTATAACTATTGCTTACCGAATATATACAATTCCCAACATCAATCAAGAACTTGGACTCTTTAGGTAGTTTATATTCGTCTGCGTATGGAATTGTAACAGGATTTAGAAAATTAGCTTCTGATAACCTAGTTTCATTTTCTTTGATTAAATCTTCAATATTTTTTCGCCCAATATCAAGGGGGTTGTTAATAGGGTTTAACCTTGAGTTTTGGACTTTTTCATCTTTTTTCTTCTTCTCCATTATATTTCTCCTTTTGTTAGTTAAATTTACAATTACTACATACTTCAGGGTATGTAGTTGATAGGTACTCACAGCTTTGCGGATACCCGAATTTTCGTGCATTTTCTATTTTCTTCTGCGTTTCCTGATAGCTATATCCTGGATATGGAAGTGATAACTCATGAATGAGTGCATCAGCATCATCAATCATAGCTAGCTGTGTAACCATGCTATGCCACATGGGCTCGGATAGTGTTGCAGCATTGTCTCGACAGTATTTCATAAAATTGCAATCAGTGAATATTCTCTCTATATCTATTGTTTTATTGTATTTTTTTTTTTGATTTTTGCTGATTTATCAATATTTTTATGATTACTATTTCTGACCGTTCTATTTGTTGATGTTCTATTTACCTTATCTAGCCACTTCTGAGGCATTTGAGCAATATGAAATCCATCATCACAGCCTGTATCTATAATCTCGTACTGTTTGCCGTCTATTGCTGATGGGTGAATTACGTTGTAACCTTGCCGCTTAAAGTCGATTGACGGGGACAATTTCCCCACTGGATGATCAGCAACTCCATCATCTGAGAATATTAAGTGTATCCCACCATTAGGGGTTCGCTGTGTCAATGTACGGGGCAGTTTACCTAGTTCAGCCTCAAGTTCTGCGAGTTCTGCAATTCCATTGCAGTTATCTCCGTGGTTTTCATCCACGTCAATGCAGCACAAATGTGCGAGAGGTAATGATAGTCCGACATTGTACCCATGTGCGGGAAAATCATAAATATTGTTTTCTGTCATTGCCCCTAGATGTCCATCTGGAAGGAACGGGATTTTCCCGTTCTTTCTGAGCGGGAGCAACGGCATTTCTCGCATGAACTGTTCGTAATCCTCTTTTGAAAATACTGTACTTTTTTTGTTTTCTGTCATTTTTTTATCCTTTTTTGCTTGAAACAAACCGCTTTTTTGGTGCAACAAAACTACGGTTATCGTTTTTCTTTTACTATAACCGTTGTGTTACTATATGTCTTAACCGTAAATTAACTATTTATCAGAATAGTTGATACCATTGCGTTTAAGTAATTTATTATAGTTAAAATTCGGTTAAAATAGGGTTAATTTATTATTTGAATATTATATAATTGTTTATTAATTATGTATTTTTTAGAATGGTTATCCATGACGATTAAGCGCTTGTTTTTGCTTAAACCTACTTCTTTTTTAATTAAATTTAATATTCTTTTATTTATTTTAGATGCTCTATTTGATAAATTCGGGTCTGCATCAAAACTCCCATTTTCAGTATCGTATATATTTTTATAAACTTGTTCTATGAAATCTATATCTAGTTTTGATATTTTTTCAACAGGCTTTTCATCAATAAATAGGTGATTTTTGTCGGTTTTTTTTGAAATTTTGACTATATATACATGAGAATTAATATGTTGTTTATATTTATTTTTTTCAGGAATTTCAAATCCATATATTTTTTCTAATTCTTCATAAATTATTTTTAATAAATCATTTAAAATTACACTTAAACATGTAATGGCAATAAATAAATGAAATCTTGTCTTGTGAGTATATTTCCCGATATTTAAGGCGATAATAAGATATTCAATATCAATATTCTGCGGTATCTTTAATAATTCAACAAAACTATGACCAAATGTCTCTAAATAAAATTCCGTTAAATCATTCCAATTAAGTATAGGAACATTCTCAAGAGCTTGTTCATTAAAATCCTTTAATATTAATGATAAAACTGATTCATATATAAATAAAGATGGAATATCGATTAATTCGGCATAATCAGAACATTTTTCATACCAATCATCTTCAATAATTACTGACTCATAATCATCAAACACTCCTTTTTCTACTAGTTCTTCTAATATTATAACTTTGTCTTGTGCAAAGGAGTAATTTGGATATGGGAATTTTGAAGCATTTAACTCATATTCAGATTTCTTTTTTGAGTCATTATTTATTTTTTCATCTATGTATGAAAGTTTTACATTTTTATCTTTAAGTTTGTTTTTAACATATTTCTTAACTTTATCATAATTACTTTTAATAATACTTTTATATTTTTCTGAATTAACATTTATTAATGCAACCTTAACTTTATTTATAAAATGTTGCTTAAGAATATCATATTCAAAAATCAAACTTTGTGCTTCAGTATAAACATCTATGACATTTACTACAGTTACGATTTCAAATTTTTGCAAAATAGAATAAATTTTATTCTCTATTTCATAGTAATTTTCTTTTTTTGCCATTAATTAGCCCTCATACAAGAATCTTATCGTAAACACATTCTTAAAGTATTTTTGTCAAATCCCTCGATCGTAATTTCATCATTTACATACTTCTACACCTTCACCTTAAACTCTTTCCAATCTGTTACGGGTTCTTCGGAAATTGTTTTTATTTTATATTAGCAAATCACCATACAAAACGGCAATAATTTAAACTTTTGTCATCTAATTTTTAAATTAAAATATAGGGTTTATGCCGATGCTTTTACAATCAGGAGTTTTCTTGCCCGAAAATTGTAGGTGGTCGGACATAACAAGCCATAAGCTTGTAGAAGTAAAAGGAGAAAAAGATGACAAAATTTTCTATGTTGATTTATAGCTAATCTATTTATTTTCAACAAATTCTATATGATAATTCAACACTTCTAAAATATCTTGAACTTCCTGAAATTTAATTGTATTTCGCCTCATTTTATTCGTAAAATTATTTGGATTAATTTCTACATTTTTTATAGCAGATAATTCTGTACATACTTTTTTCAAAGTAGTACCCTTTTTGGCGATTAAGCTTTTTATTTCACTTCTTACATCCATTTAACTATTATAAAATATTATTGACATAAGTTATTATAAGAAGTATTATCAAACTATAATAAAATATAAATTGCATTATAGTAATTTAAGGTTAAGACAAATGCACATAAAAACAGGTCGCTTGGCACCTATTACTAAGGATGAGATGATATTTATCAGAACATTGGCTGATAAAGAATTCAAAAGTATGGATTTGTGTGAAAACATTAGGCTGAAATCTAAAATCTACGATATTTGCTACAAATTGAGGGTATCATCTTTTGAAGAAGTTTTGAGGAAAGTTTTGTTTTATAAACTGTTTGAAATAGATTTATCTGATGAGTATTTAGAACATGTGGAGGCTTATTCACGAGAAAAAATATCTACTCTATGTACTTTGAGAAATACTTTATTGGATGCGGGGAAGAATGTTTCGGAAGAATTTTCTGACTTTTGCGATATTAGCTGTCTGTGGGACAGTGGAGAATTTGAAGATAAAATTGAGGAATGTATCGAAAAGGTCAAATCTGATGTAGAATCGCACAGGATGTTTAATTCCGTACAAAGTTTCATTAATCTTGTAAACGTCAAACATGATTTTGAACAGATGTTTAATATCGTTTTCGATCTCGATGATTTTGAGTTTCAAGCTGATGCAGAAAAAGTCGCAGAAACATTCAATTCCCTTTCTACAAAATATATTTTTATTGTGAAAATTTTGATAAATTATTCTTTCCCGTTGAGTATAAAGCGTGAGATCACACTTGAAGAAAAGCATTTTATAAGGTTTTTGCTTTATAAAGGCGATGAAATTGATTATATGCAGCAGTATAATATTTCTCCGCTGATTTTTAACGATAAATTAAATTCAATAATATCTGCTTATGATTGTGAAAATTTACAGGAGTTGCTGCTAAAAGCTAATTTAGAACAAACCTTGTCTGATTCAAGCCTGCTTGCTCAAGCTATACCGTTGCATATAAAATCGGGGAATTACCTACTAAGAAAGTACAAAGTTATTGAATTAACCGAGGACAGTTACAAAGCACATGTTGAACATCTTTTAGAGCAGTTAGATAATTTGAGGAACAAAAATTTTGTTGTGGGGAAAAATTTATTGATGGAGTATTTGAAAACTTTTGAAAATGTTGCAGATCATTATTATTCGATTAACGGCAAAACAGATACGATAAAAATTTGGTTTGAAGAAAATGTTTTGCCGTTGGATAAAGTGCAGCAGCTTTTATTTTTACAATCAGAATTAGAAGATATTGTACCGTATGAAAGTATTTTGACGGATATAAACGAAGTTTAATATATAGTATTAAAGGCTTAACCAATTACATCTTTCATGAAATTGATTGCATACAAAGGTATATTATACAAACCGTTATTAAATTCATAATCGGCTAAAGACGTACGAATAGATTTGTTCGGTTCAAAATCTTTTCTAAATTGAGATAAACTTTTAGCTTTTAGATTTGTTGCTGCTTTGACCTCTATCGGGATAATTTCATTTTTATATTGAATAATATAATCAATTTCACCTTTAGATCGTTCATTTGACCAATAATATATTGGTAAATTCGGTATAGTTTTCAATTGCTGCAATACATATTGTTCAGCAAATGTACCTTTAAATTCTTCAAAAATAGTATTTCCATCAATTAATGTTTGAGCATCCAAGTGAGCTAAAGCTCCCAATAATCCAACGTCTAAGATATAAATTTTAAAAACATCAAAATCTTCATAAGCTATTAAAGGAATTGCAGGTTTTGTAACTCTGTGAATTTTATATATAAGTCCTGTATCTCTAAGCCAAGCAAGAGCAAGTTCAAAATCTTTAGCTCGTGCTCCCTTTTTTACGGCATTATATATGAATTTTTTGTTTTCTTTGGCTAATTGGCTCGGTATAGAATGCCATAGCATCCTTATTTTTTCTACAACATTAGCTTGAATATGTTTTGAGAAATCCTGCTCATAGGTTTCGAGAATAACATTTTGTTTTTCTCTAACAGAATTGAAATCATTTTTTTGAACAAAATCTTGTACAACATCAGGCATCCCGCCAATATACAAATACTGTTTCAACAAATACTCGTAATCTGTTTTAAATGTTGATACCGTATCAAAATTTTTATCTTTGACTGGTTCAATAAATCTTTCGTTACCTGTAGCCATTAAAAATTCGGTAAAATCAAGCGGATATAGCTTTATAAATTCAACTTTCCCAACAGGAAATCCTGTGCCTTCATGATGAGCAACCCCTAGATAACTTCCTGCAGCAATAATATCGTACTCAGAAGCATTTTCATTAAAATACTTTAAAGATGTTAATGCTTGTGGACATTCTTGCACCTCATCAAAAATAATTAGTGTATCATCAGAATTAATTTTAAAACCAACAGCAAGACCTAATTCTGTAATTATTCTTTCAATATTAAATCCTTTAGTAAAAATTTGCCGAACAGTTTCATTGGTATCAAAAGTAATATAAGCAACTTGTTTATAATACTTTTTACCAAACTCTTTCATAAGCCAAGTTTTACCAACCTGTCTTGCACCTTGTAAAATAAGAGGCTTATGCTCTTTTTTATTCTTCCATTCTAAAAGTTGTTCTATTGCTTTTCTATACATGTTTACCTCAACTATATTTTAGCAGATATTTACATTTTTTGCAACGAATATTTTATAAAACCTTACATTTTTTGCACCGAATATTCATGTGAATATTACATTTTTTACAATGAATATTTTTGTCATATTTCAATTTTTATAATTTTTTGCCAATTTATAAAATGATGTCGGTTTAAGATTCATTCTTTTCATTGCTTCTCGGGCCGTTATTGAACCTAATTTCCATACCGTATAAACTTCTTTCCAATTATCAGGGTACTGAATCGGTGGTTTGCCTAACCTTTTACCTTTTGCTTTGGCTATTTTTATCCCTTCCGCCTGTCTTTGCTTGTTAAAAGCACGTTCTTGCTCAGCCACATAATCAAGCAACTGCAAAACAATATCTGAAATAACTTCACCTAAAAGTCCATCAGTCCTTGTTGTATCCAAAATAGGCATATCAATTACTCTAATGTGTGCTTTAATATCCCTGACAATTTCTCTCCATTCTTCACAAATCTGTTTGTAGTTTCTGCCTAACCTATCAATAGACTTGATTACAAGAACATCACCCTCACAAAGTTGCAGTTTTAGTGCTTGATACTGAGGGCGTTCAAAATCTTTCCCCGAACATTTATCGATAAAAATATCTCTTTCGTTGATGCCGAGTTCTAACATTGCTTTAACTTGTCTATCTTCATTTTGGTCTTTTGCCGAAACTCTGCAATATGCAAAAGTTTTTGTGTTGGATTTTGTCATAACCGTCTCCATACTTGAGTTTTAACTGTCTACAGTCTAACGCACTGTTCGTAAAAATCAATCATTTATGCGAACATTCGTAAATTATTGCAGCAAAACTTTACGAACACTTTTTTAGACAAAATATTAGTATTCGTATGAGTGTACTTTTACGAACCGTTTATATCGTTTTCGAAGGATTATTATATATCCAAACTTTGTTTTCTTCTATGTATGGATAACCTTTTTGTAGAAATTCATAATTCAAATTATCAAGAATTTCTTCAGCATCTTTACTATGATATTTAATATCAGCAGGTAAATTACATTTAAAAAGTATTTTACAAATTTTCCATTCAAATGTATCTATAATATCTTTTTTTACTTCCATTTGCCTGTAATTTATCTTTAAATTATCCCTCGGAGGTAAGAAATAAGTTAGATGTTTCAGGTTTTTATATGGGAAAAAGTGCTTTGAAAAGAATTCCATAATAGATGTCGTGTTAATTAACGTATTATTCGCATAAAGCTCAACATCAAACCAAGAATAAAAATCATCATAATTCCATTTATAGAAATCCCAATATTCTTTAGAAATACAAGTATCAACAAGTATTTCATGATAACATTTAATCTTATTAAAATATCTAATATTTTCATCAGAGTTTACGCACACTATTCTGAAGTTTGAATTTTTTGAATAGTAATAACAGTTACCCGATTTTTGCCAATTATCTGTATCTTCTATTAATAATGTAAATCTTTCTTGAATTGGCAAATCTTCGCCATGTTTTCTTGCAAATAGTTCCTCTATGATAGATAAGTCGCATTGTTCGCATACTGGGGTATTTTGACTACTATTACGTGTGTAAACAATGTTTTTATGTATTGTTTTATTTTTGATTTTATTATGACAATCTTTTGATAAAACATAAGGTAGATTTCTTGCAGAAGGCGTGATTTGTATTATTTCTATATGGTGTTTGTTATATGTTACTGGAATAACTTCTATTTTTGGTGGAATTGCAATACAATCTCTTAATTTATCAATTATTTGTTCCGCGGTTTTTGCATTTACATCTTTTCGTATATCGTAAAATTTCTTTTTCTTTACCCTTTTTGTTTCGTATAAACCAATAATAATATATCTGTCTGGACTATCGGTTAAAGAATTTGCCATACATAAAATATCGTGTACCATATCACATTTAAATTCATCTGGCTTGTACCATTCTCGTTTAAAATCCATATAATCATTTTCTGATGAATTTAATATAGTCTCGATAGAAATCATTCTCTTTACCTTACACAATCCAATATCTGCTGAATATAATTTTCTTCTTGTTGGAAGATTACGTTATTTTCGTTATACAATTCTTTTGTTTCAGCATCAGAATGGCTAATTCTTAGCATATCATAACTTGTATTAGACAAAACGACAGAATTCATAATTATACTATCATCATTCATCTGTGATTGAATTTCTTTTATTTTCTTATGGAACTGAATTTTATCATCACCTATATTCATGTGAAGAATCCCTTTAGGGTCAATGAATGTAATATATTGTTTATTGTCTTTGATAAGCCATAGAATAAAATCAGGGAAGAATCCTGCTTCTTGGAAGAATCCTACACCTTTACCTTTGCTTTGGTTTCTTAATAGATATAATTCCTTATCATTAAAGAACGATTGATTATCTTGATAATATTTTTTCAATCCTTCAACAAATTTCATTTCATCAGCATTTAGTTGTACTGGTGATATTTTTATTCCGTAATCACCTTCAAATGATATTAATGGAGAGAATATATGTTTTGCCCAATCCATTGTTACAATGTCATAGAATTTAGGTATAGAATAGTTTCCACTATCAATTTTACTTTTTAATTCTTCTAATTTTGTTATAATATCCTGTCTTGATTCTTCAATATAAATTTTGTATTCTTTAACCATATTAGGGTCATCTTCATTTACAGAAACATATTCTCTGTAATTAGATTCCCATTCATCCTTTTTCATATTGTAAAATCTTTCAAGATACTTCTTCATTAGACGAGTAGCAATGTCTTGATACTTAATAACTTTATCAAAATTAGTAAATTCGAATTCTTCATTCGGAATAATAAGTTTATACCAAGAATTATTACTGATTATCTTTTTAACCATATCAAATGGGATTGAGAAGTTATAATATTGTTTTTCGTTCTTGAACTTTTGTATTTCAAAGTATAATTCCTGATAATCAATAAATTGCAGTTCTTTTGCTGTCAGTTTATTATTTTCGTCTTTATGTACTTCTCCTGCATTTCTTGATTTAGATTCATTTATATCAACTTTGGAATATAGATCTAAAATAATTGGTCTTCTAATAAAACTATCAGGGACATCTCCTAAAACAAATGTTCCGCCGTCTTTTTTGAAACTAATACCATCTTTTATTCTTGGCATCTTTAAGTCATGACTAACATTTCCTAAATTTGAAATAGCAGGCAAAATAAATTCAATTTTATCTCCTGTTGGAACACCTTCTTTTTCAAGATATTCTTTAAATGTTGCCATGTAGTCTGCTTTTACACCAAATATATTAAGTGTTTCTACAAATCTTATATGTTCAGGTACTTTGTGCAGAGGGATAACATCCTGTTCATTACTTCTTTTTAAGGTAAAGTTAGCACCTTTCAAACGAACTCCACGACCAAACAATTGAATAATTTGAGAACCTTCTGATTTTCCTATATTCATCAAGCCCATTGTTGAAACTCTCCAAGAACTCCAACCTTCTGTAAATTTCTTTGAACCTATAAGAATATTGATTGTTGAATCTACTTTATTTATTCCATGGAATAGAGATTCGGAGAATTCTTTTGATGAAGTAATAAGCCCATTTGCATCGCACAGTTTAATTAGATTATCATTATCTCCGACATTTATTACTCCGAAATACTCATTTTCACCTAACCTTAAACCGATTTCTCCATCAACACCTTTAAGATTTTCTATGTATAAATTGGCTTCTGTTTGTTCTGAATTAAATATTTCTTTCAAAATATCAGAGAATAATGGTTCACCTGTATAAGATAATTCTAATAAGTAACTAAATTTTTCTTTAAATATAGCCACTCCTCTATTATCTATAATACCATCATGACCGTTTAGAAGATTATTCAAGAATTCAATGCTCTTTTGCCTGTTTGAAACAAAATCTTTTATAAATAATAGAATATCTACAACATCCGACACTTGTTTCCTATTTTCAGTTCTTACGGCATTAACACTACCACCTACAAATACCCACAAAGGATTTTCAAGTAAAAATGGAGCAAATTCTCTTTGTTTGTTTTTATATAAAATTACTTGTTGGAAGTAAGTTAATAAACATGCTGTTAAATACTGATTTCTTCTTTCTTCATCACTATCATCAGCAAGGTTTAATATTTGATACTCTTTTCCGTAACCATCACCATAAAAATATTTGTAGGAATAGTCAAAAAGAGTACATTTAGCATATTCTTGAGTAAGTTTTTCGTCTTTAGTTACTGCTTGACCGAATGTTGCAGAGTATTCAAAACAAAAACCATCAGAAGATATTGCGTTTCTTCTTGTTATCCATTTACCGTCATTAGAACCACTTGTTCCTCTGTGCCCTTCATCTACAAGTATCAGGTTATTTGTTTCAAATGCATCAACTGCTACGGTTTTATCACCATCTTCTTCGGCTAGTTTTGTAATCTCTATAATATCAACCGTAAAGTCTTGATTTGTTCCTTGCATAGTGTTCATTGTTAATTGAACAGGTGCTTTTGATAAAGAGTTTTTATCAAAGTAATTAGCAGAGATATTTGATAATTCTAGTTCTTCTTTATGCTGTTTAGATAAACCTTCGTTAGGTGTGATTAAGATTATTCTATTGAAGTCTTTTTGCTTGTTGTATTTCTTTATGTAGTGTTGGAATTGAAGAATATTTACATGCAATATTAATGTTTTTCCTGAGCCTGTGGCAGCCCAAAAGGCAAGTTTATTTAGGTCAGATTCAGAATATTCTTCTATTTTTTCTTCACCTAAATCCGCATTAAACTTTTCTCTGAAGGTATTTAAACTATTTAATAATTGTTCTTTGTTAGAAAAATACTTGTCTAAATATATTTCTGTAAACAATAGTTCAAGATACTGAAAATATTTCCATTTAATTGGTTGTTCTCTGTTTTCAGATATATGAGAAGTGTATCTTACTATATTTTCATCATATTGTTCTAATTGGGCTTTTGTAAGATATTCTCCGTCAACTTCAAAACTATGTGCTTCAAAATATCTTCTATCAAAACCCGCTTCATTCTCATAAAAAATGGTTTTATTAGAAATAACTTGATAGAACTTTGTATGATTTGTACTGATGTCAATATCTTCGTACAAAGTATCTTTAATATTTTGTGCTATGTCTTCAATTTTATCTATTCTAAAAAGGCTCAAAATATATTTGAACAATATTAATTTCTTATGAAAATCTATTCTATTCTGTCTTGCCATTATATATTTACCCCGAACATACGTTTTTGGAATTCTTCTTCAATTAGAGATACTTTGAACTCACTTTCTTCTGCTTCTTGGTTTTGAAGGTTATTATCTCCGTTTACATAGATTTTCTTAAATTCAAAGTCTTGTGTGCTGATTCTTCTTTTCTTTAAGAATTCATCTAGGTCAGAGTTTGATTTTTCTTTTGTGTTTCTCCAAATTACAAGAATATTTTCTTCTTCTCTGTTTGTTCCTTCTACTAACATAAAACCGTCTTTTTGATAGATTGAAGATACATTCAAACCGATAAGGTAATTGAATGTTTCTATAAGGTCAATGCTTTTTTCTTTTGTTTCGTTACCTTCTGTTATCTTCATTTTGTAATCAAATGGATTTTCAAACATTTCAATATTTAATAGACTATCTGAATACTCAAAGTCAAACATGTAGTTGAGTTTGTATTGTTCATCAAGACTATCGGTTAATGATGTTTGCATAGTCTTTTGTTTAAGGTTATTGCAAGCATCCTCATAACTTTCTAATGACATATATTTGATTATTTGAGAAACACCATCCCTATTAACAGGTTTGCCGTCTTTCCATTCTCTTGAATAAGCAACCTTTTGAATACGTGGTTTGGTAACAGTATTAAAATATTTGCCCATTTCAACAAGAATATATTTTCTGTTGCCACCATCATCCCTATTAAGTTCTATGGTTGCATGACCAGTTGTTCCTGAACCAGCAAAGTAATCAAGAATTATGGAATATTCATTTGCTCCGATTGTTAATGTATCTTTTACTGTATATAAACTTTTTGGATAACTAAATGGATTATTAGGAATTATAGATTCTAATAAATTAGTCCCTTTTGAAGAAGCATCATATTGCTCTCCGACCCACATTGATTTTGGTTTTACTTCATTGTTTGCAATATCTTTTTGGTACACATTATAAGTCCCTTTATTTGTTTCTCTTACAAAAAGAGTACCGTTTTCAATACCTTGAACACAAGAATCATATCCCCATCTCCATCTTAAATACACACCTTTTTCATCTACAGGTAATATTGAATTATAACCTTTTTCTGAATAATTATTAATTAAGGTAATTAAATAATCATCATTAAAAGTACCTGTTACTTTATTGTAAATCAAACCATGTTCTTCTTTTGTTGGTAATATTGTGGTATTTTTTGATTTATTATAAAAGAATGGGAAAAACATAAAAGGTCTATCTTCACGAAATTTACCACTACCTGTTCGTTTAAGTGGAAGTTCTCTACATATATCATCCCCATCAGATTTGGAGTACTTTTTACTTAATTCTTCTTCTGAAAGAATAAAACTATACGTTTCAGCAAAGGTTTTATTTTTAGCATAGATAATCGAATAATCGTGTGCTTGAGCAACATATTCTTGGTCTCTACCTTTAGGATTTGTTAAAATTGCAATATTAGAAATACTATTTGATATTCCAAATAATTCATCCATTAATAGATTTATTCTACGACATTCATAATCATCTATTGCTAAATTAATTATTCCATTTTCGCTCATTAAATTTTTAGAAGCGTATATTCTATCATTCATTAATGATAACCAAGAAGAATGTTCATAACCATTCTTATATGCAATTTTACTAGCATTCGTATTGTAAGGAGGGTCAATATAGATACATTTTACCTGTTCTTTGTATTTTTCCTGCAACAAATTCAAGGCATGGAAGTTATCCGAGTTTATAAGTACACCGTTTGTTTGTTCGTCAAGATTATCTATTGTTGATAACAGTTTATATTTAAACTCTGTTGAGAAAAATTTTGTATCAACCTGTAAGTATGGATTTTGTTTCAGAAATTCTATTTTTTTATTTTCATCTATTCCTGTTAATAAAACTTCTCCTCCAAGTTTTGTGAGGTCTGTCTTAATCTCTGATATTACAAACAGTTTTTCCCATTCTGCTATTTGGTCTTTATTATTTACGATTTCAGGGTAGAATTTTTCATCAACTTTATCCAAAGTAATACAGTAATTAGTTTCTACAACAAATTTTTTCTTTAACCAAAGTTTCTTTTGAAATTCTTCTAACTGAGCCAAAAAGGTAATAAGTTTTTTAGCAATTTCTTTTATTGCTTTGGCTTTACCCAAATTCTTTTGAATGTTCTTTTCATCTAAGTCGTCAAGATTTAAGACTTCGTTTTTGATATAGAAATCAAGTTCTCTATTCAAGAATCCGCCTAAATCCTTGTGAATAAAGTAGTCAAAACTATTCTTTGCAGTATAATCAGTCAAATGCTTTTCTAAAAGAGTTCTGGTCTTATTCTTTTCAGTAGGGGATAATTCTAACAAACCTTTGAAGTCGGAATAATCTTCTTTATTTAGTTCAGGTAATAATTTTTCTATTGTTGAAGTGTTATGTACCTTTTGGTCTTTTTTATTTTCATCAACTTTATATTCAAATTTGATATATAGTTCGCCATCTTCTATATAAACAGGAGCTTCATCTACCAACACAAACCTGCGTTCTTTATCGGCTTTGTTATTATCCTTTTCTGTTTCAGCATCAACAAGTTTGAAATGAACAGATTTTTTATTTTCACCTACACCTATAAAGAAAGAATAATCCTTAAAGTTTTCAGAAGTTTTTATGTAGTATTGGTCTGAGTTAGCCCAATGAAGTTTAACTTCTTCTCCTTCATAAGGGATTGCATAAACATCTTTTTTATATCTGCGAAGAGACATAAAGTCTCCGCCTTGATAATAACGAGAGAAGAAACTGATAAGGTGTGAATAAACATCGTTTTCTAAAAGAGATAAATCAACAGAATCACCCAATTGGGCTTTTAATTCCTTTACCTTTGGTGATGAATCAGGATCAATACCCAATGATTTTGCCTGTGCTATCGCTTCATCCAATTCCTTTTGAACGATAGATTTATCACCACTTGCAAGTTCTTTAAAACACTCTCTTACTTGAGGTATAAGTTTGTTATCAAGAAAATCAGTAACCTCAGCACTTTTTTCATTCATTATCTTATAGATACCAAAATCTAAATCCGTTTGGTCTAATTGAAAAATTTCTCTTAACTTTTTCTTTAATTCCTCAAGTTTACTCATTTTTTCACCTATATTATTTTATTTTCCTATATCACTTTCCATCTGATTTTAAACAAAGTTTCAGTTACTATCGCTGCTGTCATTTGTTCTTTTAGTTTCCGTATGTTTTCATTCTTTTGTTCGTTTATTTCATCTTCTCTATCGTCTTGTTCATTACGTAACCTACGGAGATGTTTTTTACAATCATCAATTTTGCTTTGTAATTCAACATATTCAGCATTGTTTGTAGCGTTTTCACTATCTTTTATGTAAGTTCGCATTTTACGTTTTTCGCTATCAATTTCTCTGCCTATATTGTCGATTAAATCTGCAGCCCATTTGTTAAGTCTGTTGATTTCATCTTTTAAGTATCCGTTATTTAGGTCTTCATTCTTGGTTATAGTTGCTTTAATATGTTGTTCAGCATCTTGTTCCAATTTCTTATCTATATCATAAGGGATTACTATGTCATTTTTGGACATGGCTTCTACATCAAATAATTTTTCACACAATTCTTGGTCTAAATTCTGCCCATCATCAGTAAATGCATTAAATAATAAATAGTCTGCACTTTCAAAAGATTGAATATTTAACTTATTCAAAACCAAATATCCTGATTTACCTTTCAAATTCTCTATTATTGAAATTTTTCTTGGGTGGTTTGTTATATCAAAAACAACTTCTTTTACAGGTGTATCAGCATCAATTGCCTGTTCTAATACATATTCGCCAAGCGGATGGGACATTCTGTATAAGTAATTACTTATAATATTTTCCTTATTTTTATCTTTAGAAATCAAATAGTAATTACCTGTTTGATTGTTTTCGATTTTTCTGTGCAAGTTAAAAGTCAGATTCTTATCATCAAAACTGGCATTATCACCTAAAATAACCTTTGTAGTATTCCAAAAAAGTTTTTCAAACCTGCTCATCTTCTTTTTAGTATCTTCTAACTGAGTTGCAAGTCTCCTGTGAACATCTTCATCAAAATTATTAAGCACATTTTGTTTCGTTAATTTCATCTGTGCTTGGATTTTTTCATCCATATCTTTTTGCAACTTATCAAAAGCATCTTTTATCTCTTTAGGAGTCCTGCATTCTTGATAAATTGTCATAATTCTTTTTTCAAAATCTACCCCTGACTCTAATGTCCCCAATACAGTATCAGAAGAACCAAATACACCAGAAAATAGGTTAAACTTTTCTTCTAATAATTTGTAAACTCTTTTATCAGTTTCATTAGATTCATTTAAGAAATTAACAACTACAACATCGTGTTTTTGACCGTACCTGTGGCATCTGCCTATTCTCTGTTCGATTCTCTGCGGGTTCCAAGGCAGGTCATAATTTATAACCAAAGAACAGAATTGCAGGTTTATACCTTCTGCTGCTGATTCTGTTGCAATAAGAATCTCCGCATCATCTCTAAATTTTTCTACAATAGCATTTCTTTTATCTGCCGTAACAGAACCGCTAATTCTGCCTGTATCTTTGTTTTTCTCTAACCATTCTTGATAAATTTGATTTGATTCTTTATCAGAGTTTGTTCCGTTAAATAGTAAAACTTTCCCTTTATAACCATTATTATCAAGATATTGTTTTAAGTATTCTTGAGTTCTTCTTGATTCTGTAAAGATTAGAGCCTTTTTATTTGCACCTTTATCAATACTTGAAAAACCTTTATTTATTGCTTCAATAAGGTGAACAGTTTTAGAATCAGTTGTTATAGTCTTTGCAAGCCCAATAAATTTATCAATCTCATCAATTTCTGACTGAATTTTTTGCTTTTTCTCTTTCTCTGATAGAAGTTTCTTTAATTCTTCCTGTGTTACTGTATCAATTTCTTCATCAGCATCTTCTTCATCTTGTTCAAGAATTTCCAAATCATCTTCATCTAAGTCTATATGCAATTGCTCATCTTCATTGATTTTATCGTCTTTCAATGCTATCAAACGAGCCTTTATTGATTCTAATGTCCCTATTACAGCAACAGAAGAAGACGCAAGAAGTTTTCTTACAACATTTGTTATAAGAGTTCTTTGAGAATTAGGAATAGCATAAGAATCTTCCTTTTGCAAAAAACTGGATACTCCTAAATAAAGTTCCTGTTCTTCTTTGTTTGTCTTAAATGGAAAAGTTATTGCCTTTCTTTTCGTGTAAGGTACATATTCTGTAACATCTTCTCTTAATGTCCTTTTGCAAAATACTTGTAATCTGTTTTTCAAATCTTCTAAACCTGTAGAAGAATTTACATACTGTTGTCTAAAAGATGAAATATCACCAAAGATACCATCACTGATAATTGAAGTTAAACCATACAATTCAAGTAATGAATTTTGCAATGGTGTAGCAGTCAATAGTAATTTCTTTGTGTCATTCAAAGCAAATTTTATACCTGTTGCGGTTTTGTTATTGGTTTTATAGGCATTTCTTAACTTATGTGCCTCATCTATTATAGCTATATCCCATTTGCATTCTCTAATTGCTTCTTTATATCTATTGGCAAAGTTATATGACATTATAATAACTTTATTTTTTTGTCTTAAAGGATTCGTTATTCCAGCATTTATAAACTGTTTGTATGTTTTAGCTTCCAAAATAACATTAGGAATGTTGAATTTTTCATAAAGCTCCAAACTCCATTGTTTTCTTAGAGATGCAGGACAGATAATAAGAATGTTTCGTTTTCTTTCTGCCCAATATTGACAAATAACAAGACCTGCTTCAATTGTTTTACCAAGGCCAACTTCATCAGCCAAAATAACGCCTTTTGATAGAGGGGATTTAAAAGCAAATAAAGCAGCTTCTACTTGGTGAGGGGTAAGATTAACACAAGCATTGAATAAGGACATAGAAATCCTATCAGAATCATTTGACGCTGAATGCTTTGTTAATTCATTTGCAAAATACTTGGCATGATAATTTGTGCACATAAATTCCTATCCCTAATTTCATTCTAACATGAAACATCTTACCTGGCTTTAATTTTACAATACGTTAAAATTATTCTTATGTATGTAATCTGCTTAAAACAGCATTTTATAATATATGATGTTTTTTACTATAATATATGAACGACTGTAATGTATTTCTATCAATTTGATATTCTGAACCATGTGGAAGTCCTTCGATTTCCCAAATATTTGAAAGTTCATTATAATGGGATGGGAAATTATTTTGATTAGATTTTATAAATTTATATAATTTTTTAAATGTTTTAGTTTTTCTCGAAATTTCGAATAACTTTATACACAAAAACTTCAAATTTGAAAACAAGTGTTTTCTTATATCTACATCTTTTTCTTCTTCAAATACTAAAATAATATTATCAATTTTTTCATAAATCAGTTGTTCTATATGCAAGTTTTTATTTTGAATTTGCTTACTATATCTTATAAATGTTACTAGAAATTTAATATACATATTCGTAAAGTCATTATATGAATCTGTTTTATATAAACTTTTAAAGAATAAGAAAGAAACATTTAGTAATTTAGTTAAAAATTCTTTTGTAATTTTTGAATATGATTCTATCTGTAAATCTAAATTTTCTATTCTTTCTAAAAATAAAAATGCCGACATCATTACGTGATTAAAGAATTGAATTAAATTATCTAATGTAATACTTGAGGCATTTTCTTCTATCGGAATATAAACAACAATTTTATCCAAAATTCTCATTAAATTTACTATAGCAATATTGAACAATCTATTTTCAGTAAAATCTGAAATAAAAACATGTCCAAATACTTCTGCTAAACAAGACACTTTTGTAATATGGGATAAAACTCCTTTATTAACGAGATTTGAATATGGTGTTTTTACATATTTACTTTTTGCAACAGCATTATATAACATTTCATATTCGCTATTGGGAATTGAATATAAACTACTTGTTGGACAATTGTTTAACATCGCATATTTTACAAAAATATTGTATAAATCTAAATATGATTCGGATAAAATTTTTAATATATAATCATATGATGTTCTATTGGGATTAAATGAAGCCATTACCATATAAAATATGATATTGACAAGCGAATTCATTGTTCTCCAAATTATAGTAGAAACCCATATTATATCAATATCCCACTTTTTGCTTTGGTATAACTTATCTATTGTATTGGCTATTTTCATAAAAGTTTTAATAAGCGATGTAGTTACATGTATATCATTTTTATCAATCAAATAACGACTTATTTCTCTTAAATCTGAAATAGTATCACATGTAACAGTTGTATGTTTGAAGCAAGAGGTTTTGATAATAATATATTCCAATTGCTCAATCAAAAATGAAATAGCTGTATTGCAGGATAATATATCATATTTTAAATTAGATTCTTTTATCAAACCTTTAATTGTATTAACATTTAAATCCTTTATGGGTATAAAATATTCTTCTCTCTTGTACTTTATTATGTTATCAAATAGTAATTTTTGCTTAGCTGCAAAATATTCATATATATTAAAATGTTCCACTCCTCGTGTTTTTATAATAATTTGCTGAATAATATCATTTATTGAATTTATACAAAGATTGAATAATCCTAAATTATCTTTTTCTATATATGCATTTGCCACACGGAATAATGAATCCAAATCCGTTTTTAGGTAAAAGTTAAAATATTCGTCAAAACTATAATTTGTTTCCTGTACTATGCCATAAATGAAATTAATAAGGTAATTTTTTAATTTTATACTTCTTGAAGGTGAAACAATATTTTCTATATCTAAGTATAACTCATCTGATGTTCTTATATCAGGCAAAGAAACAATCTGTTTGATTATATTATGTCTTTTAACATTTATAATTCCTGTATCGTTCATCAGTATTACAGCAGCACAACCAAAAGAGCATAGTTGAATAACAAAAAACACTGATGTCACATATATCCACAAATTAAATAAATCATAGTTAAAAAACATTACTGTAAAGCTTGTTGTAGAATAAATAAGTAAAATTACAAACAAAAAATTCGTATTGCGTTTCCATTTATCAAGCATATCAACGAAATCAGGGAATTTGTTAGAAATATATTGTAACAGTGCTAATATTAAAGTCAATATTATTGATATAACGGTAATAATACTTGGTACAGCGTTAATTATATCGTTTGAATAAGATTTAACCAAAGAATGATTTAGTACACAAAGAAAATATAAAAAAGAAAATACTATAAAGATAATGTTTAAAATACTTGTTAAATAATCTATTAAAAAATACATGTATTCATTTTTAATCTTGATAAATATATTCTTTAATTTATATACAAGTTTAATAACATCCCATTTATTAAAATAAAATCTACGGAGAATTTCACTTATTACTATGTAAAATAAGGAAAAATAGATTATTAGCTTTATATTTATTGAATTGTAAAATATGCATAAAGTTATAAACAAAATAAGCAATGGCAACAAAAATACAATATTTATAAGGATTGAAACAAATATAGAATCAGGATTTATCTTATATCGATTTTTCTTCATTTATCCTTTCCCTCAGATTATTATTGATTATAAATATAATCCTAATGTAATTTACAGTTAGAATTATTCCTGAAATGCAAACCCATAATATCAATAATATTATGACAATTTTATTTATAGAAATAAAGTTTGTAGTAAGCTCAGTCCGTAGTATTTTTGTAGCTTGAATAAATAACATAAAAAACAGATATATAAAAAGTGCAGAGATTATATTTGCTACAATATCAAATATAATATTTAGAAAAAATGAGCTCTTTTCCTTCAATGCACTCTGGAAATATTTTTTCACTAATTCATTCATGTCTGTAACTCCCCATACTGATTATAGCATAATATTTTAACTTTTATTTTGGTATAAATAAAGATTTGTTAATAATATTGGAGTTTTATAAAATAACTTAAGTTTCAATCTCATATTTTACAGTACAGGTTTGCTTATTAATTCTAATAATCATTTCAACAATATATTGATTTTCTATTTCTAATTCAATAATAGCTTTTGAATATATATCCTGTGCAATCAATATATTTTTGGCTATATGTCTAAGTTTAAAGTGTATTTTGCTTGGTTTTTTGTGTCGAATGTTGCATCTTATTATAAAATCATAAATCATTTTAGCATTATCAAATATATGTTTTTGTAAAGTATTTAAAACTTCAAATTGGTACATAGCTATCCTTACATCTTTGGCAGAATCACGACTTGAAACAATCCCAAAATTTGGAGCAACACAATAATCTCCATCAATATTTATTATCGTAGTAAAGCCTTTTTCTCTTAAATCTCTATACTCACTATCATTTAATTCTTTTTCTAAACTAATAATTCCTTGTAGCTTTTGTACATTATATTGCTCTATCCAATTATCCCTTAATATTGTAAGTAATTCTCTGCAAGCAAAACTACTTTTACTGTGATTGTGTATTTGTATCAGATACGCATCTGTTGGGGTTATACGGCAAAATAAAACATCTTTTGTTCTTGCACAAAATTTTGCATTTTGATCTAATTTCCCTAAATGTAAGTGATATAAATCCCAATCATTTAATAAAAAATCTTTAGGACATTTTTGCTTAAAGATATGTTTTACATCTTTATTTAAAAATGGTCTGATTGAATTACCCTTTTCAAAAGTATTTATAATATTTTTTATACTGTCATGATATGTTTTATATAATACATTTTCTTTTAATTCTTTTGATAGATAGACTTTACGAGGATTTGCAGGAGGAATTCTTTTCGAATCTGTTAAATATTTAAAATATAAATCATGTGGTTTTAATTCTTTTAAATATGAATAATTTTTATTGTCTAAATTAATATTAAAATATTTTTGTATAGATAATAATACAAATTGTTTATAATCTTCTTCAAAATTTGCAACAATGTTTATTCTCATTATTGATACTGTATCACAATATAAACCATAAACATACATATTTTACATATGAACATGGCTATGTTGTGTATATAAAAATTGCGTCACTTTGTAAAGATTTTGGAATTTAAAATCATGTTAAATATAATTTTGTTAATTTTTATAAAAACTCATACTTTTTGAATTTTAATGAGTTTTTATAATATCTCTAAATCACTTGTCCTGTTTGTGATTTAGGTTAATTCGCACACGTTCAAATGCGTCTCTTTGTAACAAAACTCATAGTATTGTGCTGCGTTTTGGAGAAAATAGCGTTAAACTGTAGACGAAAATTACGTGAAAATTTGAGGTAAAAAAATGGTAAAAAAGAAATCAACTTTTAAACGAATTGATAAAAATACGGGAATTGAATCAGAAATTTCTACAGCAACAGCAGCCGAACCAATAAAAGATCGTTCTATTATTGAAGGTATTAAAACAACACTCAATACTAAAAAGACAAGAAAATATTATGCACTTTTTTGTACGGGGATAAATACTGCGCTCAGGATTTCGGATATTTTAAAACTTCGAGTTTCAGATGTTGAAACGGGTTACGTACACACAACAGAAACAAAAACAGGTAAACGCAAACAGTTCCCGATAAATGACGGGTTAAAAGCAGTTTTGGCTAATTACATCAAAGAATTTAAACTTAAAGATAATGATTATTTATTTTTCAGTAACAGAAAGGACGGTCTGAGAAATATCAAATATATTGACCAATCACAGGCTTATAGAAAACTTAAAGAGGTTGTTGAGAATTTGTATCCTGAAATTCATTTTTCAACACATGTGCTTAGAAAGACATGTGGATTTTGGTTGTACAATCAGACAAAAGACATAACCCTTGTAATGCACGCACTTAATCATTCATCTGTTGCCGTAACAATGAGGTATATTGGATTGACACAAGAAAGTGTTGATAATGCTTTCAATGGGTTGAATTTGTGATACTGATTAAATATCACCTACCATAACTTAGTCCTCTTTTGTCGTTATAAATGTTTCATCATCACAGATTAGTGCTGTTAAGTATCCGTCTTTTTCTATTCCACATCCTGTATTTATCCCGATTTTGTCATCTTCAACATAGGGAGTATAAAACGGAGTATGCCCAAAGATTACTTTTTGTTTCAGGCAATGTTTTTTATAAATAAAATTATCCCTAATCCATAGTAAATCTGTTTTATCTTGTTCTTCTAACGGTTTATCAGGTCTTACCCCACCATGGACAAACAGATATTTATCTGTCAAATGATACAATTTTAGTTTTTTGAAAAAATCCATGTGTTGTTTGAAAATTTCTGTAAAATCCCCGTAATCTTGCAATGTATGGAAACCTCCACAGAAAACCCATTCTTGGATATCTTCTTCTTTTTTTGTTTTGAGAATTTTTAATAGCATATCCTCGTGATTTCCGCGTAAAAATATACAGTTTGTTCCTTTGGATAATTCTATTAACTTGTTTATAACGGCTTTGGAATTTTCTCCGCAATCAATATAATCCCCTAAAAAGATAAATGTATCATCATTTTGTGGTTTTAATTTATCTAATAATTTATTCAGATGGTCAATTTCTCCGTGAATATCACCGATTGCTATTGTTCTTCCCATAATTATTTCCCGTACTTCATTTTTACATATTCATCATATCGTTTTTGGTCTGCATCTGCATACTTTTGCATTTGGTTAATCATACGATTGCAGGCATCATAAAAGCAATTTTTATCAACAAGGATATCAAAAACTGTTTCTACATCCTTATTTCTGTAATCCTGTTGAATAAGTCTGATTTTATTATCCTTAATCCACGCAAGCCATTTGAATGGTGAATACTCATCATTTATATAAACTGCATGTTTATTACTTTCTAATTTTTCCAAAAATTCAGGAAGATATTTTACAAGCAACTGAGCAACTATCCCCAACTCATTCTTTTTGTCGGGAGAAAATATAGTATTGATATCTGTCCAAAGTTCTTCCCCTTGATAAACCTCATCATAATCTAAGTAATAAAATTCTTTTTCATCTTCCCATTCCATTGATATTTCAAATTCATCAACAGGTGTGGGGGTATTGTCAGGATACGGTATTTCTTCTTCGGGCAAGTAATATTTGCCATTAAAAAGAACAATGCTCGTTAGCAAATGTAAATCATCTGCATCATAAGTTGATAAATCCTTGATGCTATATTCAGAATATCCTTGACCTTTGGCATAATCTTCCCACTGTTCCACGGGCAAATCAGGTCTTTTAGATTGCCAATGGTCGTTTTCATCCTTTTTGTAAAATAATACGTAGTTGTTATTCATAATGTATTATCCTTTTATTTAATCTGCTAACAATTCTTTTAATATTTTTTCTCTGTTATTTAAAAATGCTTTTGTTATTTGATAAGTATCTGTTTCTTCCCATGAACATCGATGCAGATTACCATTATCAAATGAAATAATATCTGCATTTGGGATTCCTAGTAGTACAGGAGAATGAGTTGCAATTATAAATTGTGCACCTTCTTCTACCATTTTAACAATTTCATATATTAGAACTAATTGTCTTTGAGGGGACAAAGCTGCTTCAGGTTCGTCCATGATGTAAAGACCTGTTTTATTATAAGCTTGCATAAAGTTTAAAAAGCTTTCGCCATGTGATTTACGGTGTAAATTATTAATTCCATAAATATCGTATTCTTCTGCTTTAGTAGCCATATTAAAGAAACTCTCTGCTCTTAAAAAATATCCAAATTTATGTTTGACTATACCTTTTGATAGACGAATAGCTCTGTGTAACTCTGAATGATCATCATAGTTAGAAAAATTAAAATTTATTGTTCCGCCTTCGGGGTTAAAACCGTAAGCTATTGCAATTCCTTCAAGTAAAGTGGATTTGCCTGACCCATTTTCTCCGACAAAAAATGTAACTTGATTATTAAATTTAAGTTCTTTTAAACTTTTTAATGCAGGAATGCGTCTAAGATAAGAATACTGGTCGATTTTATTCCAATCAATCGTTAAACTTTTTATCATTTTATTATCAAGTATACTATTTGATGAATTTTGTTCCGTGTTTTCCATAATTATCACCTTTTGTATTTTATATTTTCTATTTCAAACGGTTTCCCAAGGTTATCAATGTAGCCATATTTACCGTTTTTTAATGCTCCGTTGAAATCGTTTCCATCATAGAAAAGCCAATCATATTCAAATGGGATTAATACGTTTTTATCTATATCAATAACTCCAAATTTATTATCTTTTACCATAAGTATTGTATTCCCGCGTGTGTACATAAATCCATTATTTTTGTACCCTGCATCAAACGGTATAAGGATTTCTCCATCCTGATTTATTAGAGCTTCTTGAAAATCTTCATTCTGAGCCATAGAAACATAAGTTCCGTTATCAAGTTTATAGAATACATCAACGCCCTGGAATTTTCCTAAAGGTATTTTTATATTGCCAAATCTATCTATGGCACAATATTTAAAATTAATCCTTGCTTGATAATACCCTTCTCCTAATTCAAAAATATCATCAAATTCTTGTTCACATACCTGCTTGTTATCCTGATTTATTATGATAACATTGCTTTCATATTTTTTATGGGCAATAAATGTTGGATTATCCGATAAAGATATTTCATACATATCTTTACCCTCAGCAAACGGTACCAATTTTTCATAATCATACGGGATAATTTGATTACCTTTATAATCTACCATTCCATACAATCTGTTTTTCTGAACAATAGCAAAATCTTTTCCAAGTT
This sequence comes from uncultured bacterium, assembly GCA_902788345.1. Taxonomy (GTDB): domain Bacteria; phylum Cyanobacteriota; class Vampirovibrionia; order Gastranaerophilales; family Gastranaerophilaceae; genus Zag111. Next base: position 133,553 of record CADAJP010000002.1, read on the forward strand.
TAATATTATTAAATTCAAACGGTAAGATAATTTCATTACTCATGTCAATACAGCCAATTTTATTGTCTTTTTGTGCAATTAAATAATCATCATTACTCTCACTTGAAATAAATTCATAATCAAAAGGTATAATAACCTCACCTTCAAAGTTAATGACTCCAAATTTAGATTTTTTTTCGGCAATAATAAGACGTTTATTTTTGTTTATATAAGCTAATGAATCATATTCAAAAGGAATAATAATATTTTCATCCTTATCAATTATGAACTCTTTGTTATTTCGCTTACATATAAACAAATTTTCATAAATCAACCCTAAACTTTGGTAATGTGGTTTTATTACCCATTTCCCTGATTTATTTATAGCACCCCACCTGCTACCAAATTTTACTGTTGCCAAATCTTTGTAAAATGGTTGTACTTCATTAAATATAAAACATTTCTCCATTATCTTACCTCTTCAAATATTGTGTAATCACAATGATCTGTTTTTATTTCTAATCCATATCCGTTTTCAAATTCAAATCGGATTTCATCAAACATATCATCCCCATCTTTACGTTCTATTCCTAAATGCGAAAAGTTCATAAAATAAACTTTATCGGTCTTATTTATTTCAATATCTATGAGTTTTTTGCCGATAATATTTCTCATGAAATTTTTGCTTACATCGGCTCCGTACAAATCCGTATCAATAGAATTAATATTTACGTTTACCAAACTGCCCGTCCAGTATTCGATTTCTAATCTTGTACCCTCAAAATCTAATATGACAGGGCTATCTAACCATAAAACCGTCCTACTTTCTTTCCAAGGATAATATGAAGGTTCATTTGATTTTTCACCCTCACAGTACCATTCGCCATTTTTATATTCAAAGTATTCATCCCACATAGAGTTATATAATTCACCTGTATAAAAGATTTTATCTATAGTTTTGCCGATGATTTTATCTTTTATTGATGCAAAATATTCTTCTAACGGTTTTGCATTTATAATTCTTGTGGACTTCCATTCTTTTGGTAAATTTTTACGCGGAAATTCATATCCAATATTTTTAATAAGTTTACTAATCTCACCATAATCAATTATTTCCTGAGTCCAATATAATAGAATAGCAAGTTTATTGACTTCTATCCAATGCTTTAAATCTTCCATAATATATTTATTAAATCTCGGTTTAACTCCGTTAATTATTTCTCCGTTCAATCTCATTTTTATCCAATTATAATTACGTTTATCTTCGTAATCGTTTTGAACTATCAGATATGGCGGTTCATTTTCAATCTTTCCCATACTTTGTAGCACTAACTCAACATTCATCGGTAAACCTGTTTGAGTTTTATCTAATGGTGCTGTTATCCAACCAATTTGTTGATTTGGGGTTTCGTAATACAAAATATTTTTAGGGTTCAACTCATCCCACATTGCAGCAGCATAATCATAGAAACAAATTTCTTCGTTCAGATATTTTGTAGTACCATTAGTTATTTTTCTGCGGATTTCTTCAATATATAAGCGTTCTAAGTCCGAAATTTTGTAAGGGCTTCCATCTACTGCAATAAGCCTTTTATAGTTAATACCGCAGGAGATAGTTAAATATAATTTCAAAACGACATTAAAACCATTCAGGGATATAGCTTTTTTGAATTTCTTTGCATACTTATCCTTTACGGCAACATTGAAAAACGCATCCGAATCAGGCTCTTCTGCCGTAACATAATAAATGAAGTGAGTAGTTTCGGTTACTACTTTTATAATCGGTTTACCCTCCTTATTAATATATATTTCACCTAAATCATCTGAATTTACCTGTGCCATTCCATTATTAAAAGAATGGCAGTCTTTAAATTTTCCAAACGGCACAACTACATTATTATACTTATCAATAAAGCCTTCTTCGTTATCAAAATTTGTAACAAGCATCAATTCATCACTAATTCCTGTTACGGATTTATATTCAAACGGAACGATAACTTTTCCGTTAGTATCAATAACTCCAACTTTTCCATTCTGTACAACAGGATATACCCCTTTATTTAATCTATAGTGCATTAGAGCTTCTTTTGTGAAATTATTCGGATAATATATCGGAAAATCTATTTTATTGCCCTGTGTATCAATTACCATATTTTGACCGTCTTTTCTGACAACAAAGTAGTTCCTTACAGGGATATAAGAGATTTTTTCAAACAAATAATCCGTAATGAATTTCTGTTTCTTATTAGAATAGATAGCATATTTGCCATCTTTGCAATGTGCCATAAATTCATCAGTATCTTTGAATATCATTTTATCTTGAATATTATCCATACTTATTCCTCAAATTTTTATTTCCAAAATTTTGCCTGTTTTATCTATATAGACATCGCCCTGATCTTTTGTCCAAACACAAACAAAACCGTCTTTAAATCTTGAACACCAGTGTACGTGCATATCTTCACTGAAAGTAAGCACAATATTATTGTGTTTATCAATAAAATATTCATTCTCACCTTTACGGGCATATATTAAACCTTCACAGCAGAAGTTTAGTCTGTCATATTCAAATGGTATTACAACTTGCCCATCTAAATTTATCATCCCTGCTTTATTATCTTTATAAACAGCACATACACCCTCTTGGAATGTTTCATGGCAATCGTGGTACATTATCGGGGTAATTTCATTTCCTTCGGTATCAATAAATCCATCAACATTATTAATGGATACCATAAATCTTCCCTCCTGAAAAAATCCGATAAAATTGTACTTGAAATCTGTTATAAACCTTTTCTTTTTAGTAGAATATATTGCTTTTAAATTATCCTTCAACAGAATAATAAACTCTCCTGCATTATCTTCATTATCCGATATTAGTTGAGCATCATCGTAGATAAAATCTTCTATTACGTTATTATAACGATCAATTAAACCCCACATATCACCTTTACGAGCAGGATAAACAGTACATTCTCTTGTACACCAACAATCAATTTCATCGTATTGAAAATCTACAACAACCTCGTTGTTTTTGTTTATCAGACCGTATTTACCATTCTTTTTAGCATTAATAAGATTATTTTTGCATACACAAATTTCCTCATACTCAAACGGAATAATTATACGATTAAAACAATCAACCATACCACATTTACCGTTCAAATATTCTGCGGCTACTCCCTCTGAAAAATAGCAGCCATCGTCATACATACAAGGTACAACTTCTTTTCCGTTAATATCAATTTGACCGTGTTTACCGTTTCTTGTAACTTCAAAAAATCCTTCCTCAGAACCGCCACAAATTGTGTTATAAATAAACTCAGTCAGAAATTCTCCTTTGTTGTTCATTAAAGCATACTTTCCTTGATTATCCATAACAAAAGCTACATCTTCATCTTCAAATTCGTTGACTATCATATCCCTATCAGGTAGTTCAAAGAGTTTTTCACCTTTTGTATTTATACAAATCCTCGGACCATAATCTGCTTTACCGTTGATTACACCGTCAAAATGTATAAAAGCTTTTCCTTTTCTAAAATTACTTAATTCATATCCATGCATTATTTCTGTTCCTTATATTTCCGAAATCGGTTATATCATTTAGAGCATTTTTAAAACATTCTATAAATTGCTTTTTATCAACCTCAAAAGCATAAAGTTTCTTATGTAAATAATGATAACAGGCAACGATTACAGTATTATTTGATTCTGTATCACTATTCCATAAGTGCATTTTGTCTTGGTCATATCCCCCCAAAGAAAAACGTACATAATCACTCGTTTCAGCTTTATCAAGGGCGTGCCTGATTTTTTTATTTTTAGAATAATCAAATTCAATATCACAAATAATTTTTTTGGCACATTTTATCTTCAGCCGACAAATCAAACATTCAATATAATTTTCGTTAGAATCTCCAAATTCCTTATAGCTATCGACATACGATTTTATTTGCTCATCAGGATTAGGATATAATTTAGAATCTATGCTCACGTTATATTTCAGTTGCCCCTGAAAAGACTTAATCTTTTGCTTTGGTTTGGGCATAACCTCATTTTCTGAGTACCACTGTTTTGTATCTCTTGAATATACCCAATTATTTTCAATTCTACCTGACATTTCTGTTTTAAGATTTTTTCTTATTTTATCAATAGGGAGTTTGATTAAGGCTTTATTGCTTTTATTCCAATCAAACAAATTTGCACTAAATTGTTCGGAAAAATCATAGTCTAAAATTTTTCCATCCGACTTTAAATTTTCCCAATATGTTATATCTGCTTGTTCATCACCTTCAAGATAAACGCCAAATTCCCATACGTTTTCAGGTGTTTTATATGCAATATCAAATACCCTGATGTGTCTTTTAAGTTGATAATTCTTTTTGAATTCATCAGGATTTTGGAAATATTTATCAAGCTCTTTTATTGTATATTTTATTTTGTTTACCCAATTAGAGTAAGTGTTTCTCGGCTTTTTGTTAACATCTGCTGCCATTTGCAGAATATCAAGCATTTGTTTTAAAAAAGTATCCTTGTTAATCAGAATATCAGCTAAAAACTTCTTTTCTTCATCATTTTCAAATATTTCACTATGAAATACAGACACTCTGATATTACTATTATCAACAGGAGTTGTTAGGAGCATATATGCACTGCCTTCATCATCAAACGGACAAAGTAGTGATTTATTATCCGTAAATGCCAATTGTGGGAGAAAATTCAAAAAATCTTCTATAAAATCCCCGATGTAATCATGTGTTTGAATATGTGCACCTTCAATATAAAGGTCAAAGTAATCATCAATATCACCCCGCAAATCCCATTGAGTGCCTATGGAGTCAAATTTTTCAACAGACTTAGGTGCTTGGTTTTTAAGCATATCTGATATGATTTCTTTCTCATTAAAGAAATCAAAATCGTAATCAGCATCTTCAATTTCAAACCATTCTAATCGTTTTCTATCTGTCATATTCACCTGAGAGCATTTTGAGTCCGTCTCGGACTAAGTTTGTTATTCATATATCGAATTATTTTAAGAATGTTCAATCCTTTCAAATAAAGGTTTATCATAAGGTAATTTATATTCTTCTTTATTGGTTGTACTGTTTTCTATTATTATCAATTCTTCCCACACAGTCTTACCGTCAAGATGAGTTGATTGACTTTTTAAAGCATTTAATATCTGCTGTTCTACTTCGGGAGTTATCTCAAATAATTTTTTAGAAACTAATTTTGTCGGAAATTCTTTGGTTTCTCCGTTAAAACTAATTTTATTTGCTTTAGTTGAAAGACTGTATGAGGGATTGCCAGTTATAAGAAAATTGCTATCTTTGGGAATATTATCGTAACCGCTTGTGTTAAAGCACCATTTTTCAGAGTTACCGAATATATTTATTTTTTCATCAGAGTAAACAAGAGTTTGACCGTTACCTAAACAGGGTTCCAAATTGTAGTCTGGCACTCTTGATTTTACTATGGGTATTGCCTGTTTGATAAATTCCATTTGTAATAATTTGTTTTTGCCGATACGCTTATCACAAGCCCAAAGGATATATCTTAATCCTGATGGTTCGTCAAATTCCAACAATTTGTCTTTTGGCATATCCAAATATCCTGCAACAATATTTTCAGGTGAAGCATAGGATTCGTATTCAGATTTTCCTTTACCACCTTGCCAAGGTCTGTCCCATTTCACATAAGCACTCCACTTAAATCCAAATTGCCAATTATCATAAGCACAATCTTTCGGATAAGACCAAATGATTTTATCATCTAGTTTTACATAGAAAAACGGAATACATAAATCACTCCTTGCCGTCTTTTTGACTAAAGGTGAATGAATAAATTTAATATTCAAATCTTCGTGTATTATATTTTGAAGTCTTTTATTTATCTGATTCCATTGTTTCATAAATTATTCCTTTATTAATTCCGTATAATCAGGCATTGGCAGGTCAAATGGCAAAGCTTCAATTTCTGTAAACCTGTCGGTATCTTTTTCGGGTGGTACATCAAATTCGGAGTCGCCCCAACCCCAACCTGCTGTGTTGTGGTTATATTCAAAAATCAACTGCTGCCAATTTGTTTTGACATACTTTTTGTAAGTCTCATAAAGCTGTCCGCTGCCGTAACCATCTGCTCTATCACTTGGAGAATTTAGAAAATTCACAAGCTCTTTTATTTCTTTTTTCGGGAGTTCCCATCTTTTTGCCTTAGTATTTCCACGTTTATAAATTCCTTTGATATGATAAGTCGGGGATTTAAAATTAATTACGGCAACTTTAGTAAACCCTTCGCTAATAAGCATAAAATAAGGTTCTTCACCAATATCAGGGTGGTCATAAACCCAAATATTATTGCAAGATTTGCCCGTAAAAACTCTATGAATACTCCATTCGTGTAACTCATCAATCGGTGCAATTGTTAGTTTTGCAAGCTCCATCAGCCAATAATTTTTTATCCCGTACTGATGGTTTATTTCATTAGCCAACTGCAAAAACTCTTTTTTACATTGAAGTTTTTGATAATTTGAGAGCTTTCCCGATAAATCATCAAGCACAATGTCTTTAATTGTTTCAGGTGGAAGAAATTCCCATTTACCGCCAATTTTTCCGCTCTTTGTTGGAATGTACAATTTCATCTCAGCTTGATTTTTTAAATCATAAGCATAAATATTTGTGATGAAATTTCCGTCCCCGTCCCATTTTGAATAAAACTGATATCGTTCGGTTCTGAAAATATCTTTTGAATAGTTGCTCAGGAATTTGATTACTTTGTAATACGGCAAATCTACAGCCTCATTGATTTCTGATGGCATATCAATAAAATCAAGAAATTCATCAGGTGTGAAAGTATAACGGGGATCTTTCAATACAACCGTTTCAAAAGTTATATCCTTTAATGTTTTTGGATATTTGTTGTGTAGTTTTATCTTGTATAATTCCACCAAACTCATTGAAGAAATTATCCGATGCTTATTCTCATCAAACTCACAAGCTACATTTGCAACATAAATAATCCCGTTTATTAGAAAAATCTGCTTCCACTTGTGATGGCAAAGAAAATAAACAGTTTCAGACGCGGAAATATTGCACTGTTTTTTAATCAGTTCAATTTCTTTTTCCAAAAACTGTGTATATTCAGGATTTCCTATTTTTTGCTTTATTGTTTTTAGTTTCATATTCTTTTCATAAACCTTGATTACGTCTAAATAGGACATATTATAAGTAATCCTATATAGAGAAAAGTAATCATGTGTATTACCTTTAAATATGATAACGCACGTTTTGTTTTTCTTCAAGTCCCCATAAGAGTTTTAGGAAACAAAAATTCACAAAAACATAAAAATTTATGAAAAAATTCCGATTAAATGTGTTTCATTAATGCAACTACAACTTCGGCACAAGCATCTAATTGTTTTTCAGAGGAATTATCTATAATTTTTTGGAGCAATATTTTCTTTGGAGAAGTTTTATTATCCAAATTTGTAAATCCGAAATCACCTAATGTAAGGTTAAGGGTATCAAGTATTTTTAAGAAAGTTTCAAGGGTAGGAATACTTTTACTTGTTTCAATTTTGCTCATGTGTTTTTCAGAGATACCGATTTTTTCAGCTAATTCAAGCTGTGTGAGATTTGCATCCTGTCTTTTGTTCTTGATTACTTTTGCAATACTTTCTTTATTAATTTCCATGATACACCCCTTATCTTTATTGATTTTACTATTTTTGTAATTACTTCTTAACTATATGGATGATTAGTTTTCGCTCTCTATATTGACTAAACAATTTTCGCATGATAAAGTAATCGCATAGATTACTTAGTCTATAAGTATGATTAGTGTTAAAAGGAGAAACAAATTATGGCTATAGGAATGGCTCAACAAAAAGGAACAAACGTTTATGTTTATGACGAAAACAATCGTCAATTGTGGACAAGATGGGGTGAATTACAAGGTTATACATCATCTACCGTTACCATTAAAAATGGTAATCAACTCTATATGTATGATGAAAGAGGAACACAAAAAGGCTCAAGAGCTTGTTAGTGTTGGTTAAAAATAAGGATAAAAGGAGTAACAATTATGGACAAAGTTCGTTCTGTTGAAGAAACAAGTAGTGGTTTGGTTGTAAAATTTGAAAATGGTGGTTCAAGAACATTAAGTACAGGTAGTAGTGCTCAACTTGTCCGTTGGGATGATGAGGGTGTCACCTATAGACAAAATGGAGAAATGAAACACTATAGTTTCAGAACAAGTGCTTATACAAGATTATAAAAGGAGTTTAAATGAAATTAACTGATTTTATTAAATATTCAATAATAGTTGGCATTGGGTACGTTATTTTTAATGTCATTAAATCTTTAATACATTAATTTGCGTTATACAATATTTTTGAATTTGAGGTAAAAATGAATTTCAATGAATTTAATAAAAATATGAATGTAATTTCAAATGAATTTGAAGCATCTAATATTATTAATGATGGAGATGAGTATAATGAACTCATCTCCTCTGATGATTATGTCGAACTTGTTCCTAATATGGGTAGAAATTGGTACTATAAACCAGCATGTACCATACTAGTTATACTTTATCTTGCATTACTACTTGGAACATTTGGATATGCTTTTATACAATTTGAATTTGCTACACATATAAGACCCGAATTTATTGACAATTGGATAAAAACATTGGATAAATCTACACTACCATTGATTTTTCAAGAAAATCAAAAACATCCAATTGTTTTATTTGGGCTTTGGATAACATCTGTATTTTGGGGATTAAAAGCATTAGCAAGTCTTGAAAAATTATCTTCCCCATTCTTTTTCTTAATAAAATTGAAAGATATAATATCTGCCAATATAAAACCAATTATTTTGGGTACAGCTTTTTTATTTATAATGAATAAACCATACATATATAAGGTCGCAATAGTGTACTTTATTATCGAATTTATATTGCTTTATTCAAAAATTAATAAGGAGTAATATAAATGAGCCAACAAATTACATACAAATATATTCGTGTACGACAGCTAATCCCAAATGCAACATATGCGGAGTATTGGGAGTTTGTTGATGGTAAAAAAGGTGGTTCAGGTGGTAGTCGTTCTTATCAAGGCAACTTGGTTAATTGGAGTGATACCATGGTAACAACCGATTGCAACGGTTTTGTCAGAACTTTTGATATAAACGGACATGTAATAAGTCAATATCGGAAATGATAATATGAAACCAACTCCGCAGACATTAAAATTATTAGAAAAACACTTCTTGGAAGTTTATAAAATTCCTGAGTACCATTTGGAATATACTTGTGGTGCCGAGGATTATGACGAAGATTGTCCAAGTGATGATACAGATTGTAAGGATTGTCCGTATAAGGCTTTAGAATCTGTTGAAACTACAATTTTAGATGAACATTGGGTTGAATTTGTTGCTGTATGCGGGAACAAAAAAATGCTACGGTTCCCATATAAAAATACTCTTGAGATGAAAAAACACGTTTTGCAGATTGTAACAAATAGCTATAAATTTCCACCAATAGTCAAAGTCGTTAAAAAGTTTTTCCCGACAGAAAGGTAATATTATGACAGTTACAGAATTAAATTATGCTCAAGAAGCAAAACATCAAAGAGAAATCAGACGATTAAGAAAAGAATACAGTCGTAAAAATTGGTTAAAAAATTTTCTTGATCGTGTGGTAAAATTGTTTAAAAGGTAAGGAAAGATGTACGAACACAAAACAAGCCAAATTGATGATTTAAAAATTCTCGGCATAAAAGTTCACGAACGGATACGTGATAACATAGAAATTTATGACCACGAATTTAAGGATGATAACGAAGAACAAGAAGTTCTTGCAGGACGGACTATTTGCACCCATAAGATTTTTGGTTTTCCTATCCTAAAATGGCAAAGCTGTTATGATCCTGAACATCTTTTACCGATTGAACCTGAGCATAAGATTTTTATGCCCGTACTAAATAAATTGGCAAAAATATCTTTAATCACTACTGGAAGTATTTTGGCAGGGATTTGTATCTTTGTTGCAGGAATTTCTACTGCTCATAATGATTGGTTTAATAATACTGTCTATATAAAATCCTATCAGATGCAGAATTTGAACATAAAAAGTCTTAAACCTTATGATAAGGCACTATTTAAGGATGCATATTCTCAAGTTGAAATGGATGAGGCAAGTGCAAAAAGATACGAACATTACCACAAGTATTATGAAAAGGTCGTGGATAAAATTAAAAACATAGATTTTTATGATGAAAAAGTCCACAATGTAATTGTTAGCTACATAGACGGCTACGACAAACGTAAGGAAGAAATGATAAATGTTCTGTTTCCTCACCTTTATGATAAGGATGAGGACGGGGCAAATTATTATGGAACAATAATCGGTTCTATTTATCCGAAAGCAATGATGGAATTTGACAGACAAGAGCTTTTGACTTACCGAATGATTTTAGAAAACATGTATGCTGCACCGTATATTGAAGATTTTGACAGCATTTTTGAAGAATAAACTTTCTAACTTATATAGGGAAATATTATATAAACATATATAAAAACAGGCTCAAACGCATATTATTACTGTAAAATCTGACGATTTACCTTTTCTGCCATAATCTATTAAAATTCACATATAGACGAATTTTCGCCCTGTTTTGGTTAAAGGGAAATTTTCATTATAGAGAAGTGAAACTTCGCCTGTATTATGGTCAAAGTGGCATTTGCTATGTACAGTTTACCTTTTTCTACTGCATCTTTTATAATTTCAGAATTATTTAGCAAATATTCTTCTAACGCAACATTTTGTTATTTTTTCTACAATCTTGTAGAAATTCCCCCTGAAACCCTTATGGTTATGGGAAAAACTTGTTTAATTTTAAATTTTAAAAAATATAATTTTGAGCTGGCTCAATTGCAGTAATAAATAGCATTTTTAGGTTTTGTTATGAAAAATTGAGATGCGTCACTTTTCGCCAAAATTTATAGAAAAAATCAAATTATTAAAAAATTATCAGCTTAACAGAAGGATTGAATTTCATACAACAATTTGTCCCGACCCACGCGAGGGACAACGAACAAAAATGGTTCCCGACATAATTCAATACTTGAACCACATAAAACTCCCCTTAAAATCCGCGTGAGCGGGGACAGGTTGAATGATTATATTAAACTTCTGGTATAATTTTCTTAACAACCTTTTTAACTATAGCATCTGTATGCTTTTGAGTTAAGTGAGAATATCTACGTGTTACGGTTAAAGATTTTTGTCCAAGCAGTTCTGCAATATCTAAAAGGGTAGCACCGTTCATTGCTGAATAGGATGCAAAGGTATGACGCGTATCGTGAATTGTAAAATCTTTAAGTCCGATATCTCTTATAATTTTATACAAAGTTCCCCTTATAAATGCTAAGGAGTTTCTCCGTTTTCCCTTAAATATATAAGAATCAATATTATTAACTTCACAATATTCTTTTATAAAGTTAAGAATATTAACTTCTAAATGAACACCTCTACTTGTTCCATTTTTAGTGTCGAGATAATAGACTCTTTCATTAGCATAATCTATATTTTCTATCTTTAATTGATGTACTTCATCATACCTTGCACCTGTGCTTAACGCAATTAATACGAATAAATAAACCATGTCAGAATGATTTTTACAAGCCTCTAAAAATATTTTTAGTTCATCTTCAGAAAGAAAACGCTTCCTTCCTTCAGGTTTGGGGATAATTTTGACTTTTGACATAGGATTATATTCTATAAGTTCCAATTCATCTCTTGCATACGTTAAAACTGCTGATAAACACATTAAGTATTTGTTTATAGTATTTGCTTTACGAGGTTTCCCTGATTTGAGTTTTTCAGCCAATAAATATTGTTTACACATACTCAAATCTGATGCTTTCAGATTAGATAGTTTTATGCATCCAATTTTCTCAATCCACCAATCATACATACAATTATATTTTTTTGAATCTGCGTATTGATTTGGAGAAACATTCACTCTGAAATAATCAATTAATTCATGCACATATTCTATTTTTTCATGATTAATATTATCATTGGATATTTGTATAGGTTCGACATAAGTACCATTTTCCATTTCTACTTCAATACTCATTGCCCATTTTTCAGCATGACGCCTTTTAGTAAATGTTTTGTATATATGTTTATATCCCTTTTTTCGAATAATTGCTTGGTATCTGATACCTTTTTTAGTATAACATTTTTTTATTGTTGCCATTTTTTCACCACACTTTCACCACACTAAAAATGAAATAATGAGAAATATTACGAAACAATAATAGAATAAAATATACTGAAAAGTCAATTATATACGAAAAAATAGTATTTCATGTTTTTTCTGATTGTTTCACAAATTACTATACTCTCTCTCTTAATATCCTCGTGTTTATTTAATGTTGCCGTTATTCAATGGCAACTTTTTTTTAGCTCCGAGCAGAGCTACGAACGAAGTAAGAGACGAAAAACTATTTATTCATATACTTTTCATACAAATCAGGACGTCTGAGTTTTGTACGTTCGATTTGCTGATTAAAACGATATTCGGCTATCTCTTTATGATTCCCGTTTAACAAAACCTCAGGGACACAATAACCTCTGTATTCTCTTGGTTTTGTATATTGAGGATATTCTAATAATCCATCTGAAAATGTATCATATTCAGCAGATTCGAGTTTTCCTAAGGTTCCGTCAAGTTTTCTGCTGATAGCATCAATAAGACAGAGTGCAGGAAGTTCTCCACCTGTCAAAACAAAATCCCCAATTGAAATTTCTTTGGGTTTTATAATCTCTCTGATTCGTTCATCAAAACCTTCATAATGCCCGCACAACATTATAATCTGATTATAATTTGAAAGATTGCAAACAAGTTCTTCGTTTAACGGTTCACCCTGAGGAGAAAGCATTACTGTTATAGAGTTTTCAATTTTTTTTATACTTTCATACGCATCTACATATGGCTGTGGTGCTAAAACCATGCCTGCCCCGCCACCGTAAGGAGTATCATCAACTTTTTTATGCTTATCGAGAGTATAATCCCGCGGATTAGTTGTTCTTAATTCAAATACACCCGATTCTTTTGCACGTTTCATTATGCTGACATTACAATAATTTTCTATAACTTCGGGAAAAAGCGTCAAAACCTCAAAAATCATTCCAGCAATCCCTCAATATTATTTATCGTAATTTTTTTATTTTTAATATCTACATCAGGAACAATGGCTTTAACAAAAGGCACAAGAGATATATGTTTTGTATTAGTTTTTATTGACAATAAGTCAGTTGCACCGTTATTTGATACCCCTATTACAAACCCCAAACTATCACCTGTTTGGCTGTCAAACACACCCATTCCTACAAGTTCATCAATTAAAAATTCATCCTCTGCAAGATTTTCTCTAATAGTATTTTCTTCAACAAAAAGCAAACAACCTTTATACTCCAGTAATTCGTCTATTGAATTTATACCTTCAAATTTTACAATTAAAAATTTTTTATTCAATCTTGAAGAAACAATTTTTAATTCTCTGTATTCATGCCCGATCTTAACAAATACACTTTCTAAAGCCATGAAAAAATCCTGTCGATTTTGAGAAAAACCGACTTTTGCCTCACCTTTGACACCGTGGAAATTTAAAATCTTCCCGACAGAAACATATTTATCCATGATTATTCTTCAGTCTCTGACTTTTTAGGTCTGCCTCTTTTTTTCTTTGGCTCATCAGACTGAGCATCCTGTTCTTCCGGAGCATCAGATTTTGCTTTCTGATTACGAAATTCTTCCGGAGCATCAGGTCTGTCCTGATTCCAACGGTCAAGTCCCATTTGAGAACGCACTAAACCAATACCGACATGAACACGCCATTCATCCATTTTCAACTGAGCTGCAATAATTTTATGACAGCCAATAGGAGGTAACGGCAACAACGGTTCATACATCATTTTAATAGCATTTAACTGATCCGGAGTAATTGCCAATTTTCTTTTAGGATAAGGCAATTTCGGAAGCATCATTTTTTGTCTGATTAAATTGATACCGAAAAATACTTTTCTTGGCTCTAAACCGATTTTTTCACCGATAACTTCATGTGCATCAGGGTTAGGCAACGGTAACATCAACTTATACAAAAGTTCAATTTGTTCTAATTGCTCCCTGCTGACAAGCAACTGCTTAGGTGCTTTATTACGGTTATTAGGTCGTTTGTTAAATCTGTTATTTTGAGGGCGTCTTTGCTGAAAATTACCATTCGGCCTGTTATTATTATAAGGTCGATTGTTGTTGTAACCACCCTGACGATTATCTCTGTTATACCCGCCCTGACGATTATTATATCCGCCTTGGCGATTATCTCTGTTATATCCGCCCTGCTGACGATTATTGTTATAACCGCCCTGACGATTATTACCATAATTATTAGGACGTCTGTTATTATTGTATCCGCTCTGATTATTATACGGTCTTTGCGGTCTTGGTCTTTCTTCTTCACCACCTGCAGAATAACTGCTGTAGAACTGAGGAGCAGTTTCAGTATTTTCTGCTTCCTGAGGGGCTGTATTCACTTCATTTTCCGGAGCATCTATCATCATTTTTTTATCCGGATACAAACAATCGGGGCAAATAACCCTTTTAGGATTCTTCGTTTCGAATTCACGACCGCACTTAATGCACTTGTTTACATACATAACTTAAAAGCCTCTTAACTTTAAAAATTCACAATAAAATAATAACTAGTTAAATAAAATTCCTCACAAAATAAATCGATTAAAATAAATTCAAATTTGTAATAACATTTTAACATATGTTGTAAAAATTGTAAAGACCTTTAACAAATTATTTTTCAATCATAAAAGTTACAGGTCCGTCATTGATTAGCTCTACATCCATCATTGCTGCAAATTTGCCTGTTTTTACAGACATTCCGTTGTTTCTGACAACAGAGACAAAATATTCGTACAATTCATTTGCTCTTTGAGGCTCCATCGCATTGTCAAAACTTGGTCTTGTACCCTTCATACAATTACCGCACAGGGTAAATTGGGATACCACAAGAATTTCGCCATCTATATCAGCCAAAGATTTATTCATTTTGCCATTTTCATCTTCAAATATACGCAATTTCAATATCTTTTCCGCTAACCAATCTGCATTCTCATTATTATCGCATTTTTCAACTCCTAAAAAAACTAAAATACCTGCTTTTATTGAAGAATAAAGTTCTCCGTCAATTGACACCGATGCTCTTTTTACTCTTTGAATTAACGCTTTCATGATAAATCCGCCTTTTACTCAATATTATCATGAAAAATATACTCTTTCAGACTAATTAGAGAACATAGCAAAAGTTTTTTCAATTGATTTTGAAATCAAGTTTTGGACAGAATTCATTTCGGTTGTTAATTCCATAATTTCAGCATCAAGTTTCTTTGTTTGCATATCTATTCTGTCTTCTTTGTTTGTAATCTCTGCTTTCTTACGCGTGAAATCAGCTTCTGCTCTTGCAATTGCATTTCTATCCTGTTCTTCAACAATATATTCTACATCGTTATATCTGGTCTGATAGAAATAACCGTCAGTATTCAATGCCATTAAAGAATATCTGCCATCTTTAATAGTACTTTCTAAATATTCATAATCATCCAAATTGCCATCATAACGCCATCCGTGTTCGCAAAGACTGTTATATAATTCACTGTAGAAATCATTTATTTTTTCATCATTTGTCAGTGCATCTTGTGTATTTGTTAAATAAATATAACCCGGATCGTCCGTAACAAAATAAGTTTTTGCACCACCATCAGGAGAAATGTCGTTACTCTTACCGACAACATAATTAGAAGCCGAGCCTCTTAAGAAATTATCATAGTAAGTTAAGAATGCAGACACCATATTTGACAAGTTCAATGCCGCATAAGTTTGATTGTCGCAAACTTTCTTACCTATATTATTATGGCTGTTAGCATTGATATATGCAGAGTTATCCAATACATTACTATCATCAGCCTTACTTCCAGCATCTACCGCATTTTTTGCAGAAAGGAATTTTCTCATTGTTAACGCATAAGCCTGATTCAGCGCATTATCAGTTGATGTATCAATATTTAATCCTGTACCGATTGATTTATAACCAAATATTCTTGCAATGTAATCCAACATACCTTGTCCGGCAATTTGTAATGTATTTGCTGCAACATCACTGTTATTAGATTTTGTATTAGTCATTAAAACAATATTTGAAGTTAATAAATCACCTAATGTCATTGATTTAATAGCAGCAGGATCATTCAAAATTACATCATTTTGAACCATAGTCATAACAGCCATAGGTTGATCCGGTTTTTGTTCATTACCGACCATTGCACCCGGAACAGTGTATATAGCATCTCCGGAAATATAGCCCTGTATTAGATTTCCTAAAAATCCACCGCTGCTGCCACCGGCAATATTTCTGTTTGCAGTATTAAACATTTGGTTGAAGCCAATTGTATTGCCGTTTAATCCGACAGTCGGATCTGTATTCCACTGGAGAATATCATTTCCACCACCGGCAACTGCCTGATATTTTGCTTTTTCATATATTGCCCAATATAAAGGATACTTATATATACTTTCAGTTGGCCCGTAAGGAGAATCCGTGATAGGCTGACCTGTTGGATCCAAACCATTTTTCAGGTATTCTAATTCCTGAGCATATTGCAATTTCTTTGCTCCATTTGCCTCATTGCTGATTTTATCTTCTAATGATTGGAACTGAGCCATTATACCGGATGTTGCAACTCTTTGATTTCCCGGAGTTACAACAACTTCATCTGTTGCCATCTTATATATCGCATTAACATATTCAGTACCAAAATTACTATAACCTGGAGGTGCTGCTTTTGAATAATCCAATTTCAAATCTGCTATTATTGCATCAGCATGTTCAATAGCATTTGTATATTCAACATCAGTTGATTTTTGATCATAATCATAACCATATGCGTTACGTAATACCTGTAACCAGTCAAGAGTTACCTCACCGAAATTCGGATCAGAAATTAAATCATCTATAGTCATCTCTGAATGAGAAGTTTTATCTTTCGGTATAGCACCCATACCTGCAGAAGAATGCCAGTTTTGATTTAATAAAACTGCTTCAGTCGTATTTGTAATAAGTCCCTGATCTTCTAAAGCCGCAACGAATTTTTTATATCCGCTTTCGCTAGGAAGTCCGCCTGCCTTTGATATACCTGCAGCTTCAGCAGCTACCTGATATTTCGAATTCAACACAATTGCACCACTTCTTGTGGAAACCATATACGGATTATAATTATTTGCAGCTGAAGGCATCATTAACAAACTGTATGTTACGCCATAAGTTATAGGGTTACCATTTTCATCACATACCGCATCATTTTGCCAGTTCAATTGAGTAGCATTAATTGCGCTTGAATATTCTTGCGATACTCTTGCCATCTGGTCAGTTAGTTCAAGCTTCTGCTGAGCCAACTCTGTTGACTTAAACTCAAGGTTTGCTTTTCTTAAGGTTATACCTAGAAATCTTGCCTGTGATGCCGCTAATCCCATTGTTTCAGCTAAATCCTTTCGAATATACTAAGCTTGTACTTACCCATGTTTACGGCATATTTAGGGCTAAACTTGATACATGAAAACACTAATTGTAATAATTTGTTACAATTAGTAAAAGAAAAAATTTACACCAAAAAATTGATTAACCTTGAGCAATTTTTTCACGAACAAGAGTTTCAACCTGAGCCAGAATATCAGGATTCTGTTCAAGATATTCTTTTGCTTTTTCTCTACCCTGTCCTAATTTTTCATCATTAAAACTAAACCATGCTCCTGCTTTATTTATAATATTCAAATTAACGGCAACATCAAGAATATTACCTATTTTTGAAATTCCTTTACCAAATATAATATCAAATTCTGCAGATCTGAAAGGTGGTGCAACTTTATTCTTTAAAACTCTTACACGAACATGGATACCAACTTCACCATCATCCCCTTTAAGAGTTTCGGTTTTTCTTATTTCCATACGAACAGATGAATAGTATTTCAATGCATTACCACCTGTTGTAGTTTCAGGATTACCGTACATAACACCAATTTTCATTCTTAATTGGTTTATAAAAATAACAGTTGTACTTGTTTTACCGATAATACCTGTTAATTTCCTCAAAGCCTTTGACATCAAACGAGCTTGAAGTCCCATTTGCTGATCTTCCATAGAACCTTCAATTTCAGCTTTTGGAACAAGAGCGGCAACAGAATCAACTACAACTACATCTACAGCTCCTGAACGCACAAGTTCTTCTGTAATATCAAGAGCCTGTTCTCCGGTATCAGGTTGTGAAATAAGTAAGTTGTCAACATCAACACCCAAATTTCTTGCATATTCAGGGTCAAGTGCATGCTCTGCATCTACATAAGCAGCAATACCGCCTTTTTTCTGACATTCAGCAACTATATGCTGAGCAAGAGTGGTTTTACCTGAACTTTCAGGCCCATATACTTCTATAATTCTGCCTCTTGGAACTCCGCCTATACCTAACGCCAAATCAAGCGCCAAAGCACCTGTAGGAATAGCATCTACACTTACTGTCGCCTTGTCGCCAAGTTTCATAATAGAACCCTTGCCAAAATCTTTTTCTATTTTTTCAATAGCCAGTTTCAATGCTTTATTGCGTTCTTCTGATATATTCACTTCTGTTGCTTCTTTAGCCATGCTCTCTTCCCCTTTTTTAGCAAGACGAAATATTATAAATTCTTTAAAGAATCTATTTCCTTATTCCTTATTGCTCTATTTTTCTTATTCCCAAATATAAACTTCTTTTTTCTTATAGAAGCCTAAACCTACAGGTTTATAACTATTTAGTTCATTCTTTAATTGATAAACTTCTTTGTTCAAATCAACGATTTTTTGTTTCAATGTTTCGTTATCAGTTTTGCAACGAATCAATTCAACAACAACATCATCCATGCCTTCAAGTTTTTCATCAATAACTTTTGCAATTTTGTCGCTTAATTTTGATTCTAATTCCTGTAAAGAAGATAAAATACTTCTTACTGCAGGATTTGAAACACTAGACACCGCAACTGCATTTTTTGATGCAGTAATAGGATTTGAAACACCGTTAACTTGTGCCTGAACTTTTCTGAGATTTTTTACTTCATCATATGAAAAATAAGTATAACCTTTCTCATTCTTTCTCGGCTTAATAGATGCTTTCTTACATAGTTCAACAATTTCTTTGTTATCTGTTTTTAAAATTGTTCTTACCTCTTGAGGTGTTAAAGTCTTCTCACTAGTTCTTTCTTTAATCATTTCAATTATCCCTTAAAAAAACATTCCCAACACTATATTATTACATTTTATATAAATAAACAAATTTTTTTTGTCTGTTCATGAAGAAATGTAACAAAACAAATTTGTTAAACTAATTTAATAAATTTGACCGTTGTTTTTTCTGCGGATACACTGATAATAACAAACAATTTCAGACTTGAACAATAAATCTTATATGGGGGAAGTATTACATGCCGAAACGAGCATACGACTATAGTTATTCATCTTATGAATATAACCGTTATGAACGTGTGCAAAATTATGGCAACGTATATCAATACCGAGATTATAAAAGGCTGAAAACAAAAGCAAAAAGAAAGAAAAATCCGCTAAAAAAAATATTATCAAAAATTGTTGCTATTGCACTTCTTATGTTGTTCATGCCTTACGGATTTAATTGCATTACAAAATCTCTATTTGCCCCGTCACCATACAAAAATATCAAAATTGATATGAAAGAATATGCTTACCCGACAACCAAGTACCTTTCAAACGCATGGTTTATGGGAGATCGCTCATTCAGATATCAGGCAGATACAAAGCATGCTAAAATGCGTCCGCTAAAAGAAAGTGTAAACATGCCATCGCTAAAACAGGATTTGCTAAATCTTATGGAAGACTATCCGCAAGTCAAACCTGCAATATATTTTTGGGATTTTGATACACATAATTATGTTGATATTAATGCATCAAAAATATATTCAACAGCAAGTATTATAAAACTGCCCGTTTTAATTGACTTGTTTAAAGAAATAGAAAACGGCTCTATATCACTTGACGACAATATGGCATTAACCGAATATTACAGGACTGAAGGTTCGGGTAATTTGCAATTTAAAGCGGAAAATTCCGTATGGAGTGTAGATAAACTTGCAGAAGTAATGATAACAGAATCAGATAACTCCGCAACGAATATGCTCATTTCAATTTTAGGCGGTATGCATGGGGTAAATCAATCAATAAGAGATTGGGGCATTAAAAATACAGAACTGCAAACATGGCTTCCTGATTATAAAGGAACAAACCATTCCACAGCAAAAGAACTTGCTCAAATGCTTTATAATATTGAAACAAATGATAAATTTCTCACAGACTATTCAAGAAAGAAAATTCATAATTATATGGGACATGTTCATAATAACAGACTAATTCAGGCAGGAATAGGCAAGGGCTCTAAATTTTACCACAAGACAGGTGATATAGGCAAAATGCTTGGAGATGCAGGCATTGTAATTACCCCTAATGGCAAAAAATATATTGTGGTAATACTTGCAAACAGACCGCACAATTCAATTGCGGGAAAAGAATTTATCGTTAAAGCATCAGAAATTATATACAATTATGTGGTAAAATAAAATTTATGCTGGAAGATTTACTAAAAAAAGAACACTGTTTTAAACTAATCTGCGGAGCCGGAAATGAAGACTGCGAAAGCGTACGAAAACTTGTATATTTATACGCACTTGCAGGGTGCAGATTTTTTGACCTTAGTGCAAATGAAATGGTAATAGAAACAGCAAAAGAAGCTTTAAAATCAGCTAATGTAACAGATGCTTATATTTGCGTCAGCATAGGCATTAAAGGCGACCCACATTCAAATAAGGCAGTTATAAATTACGACAAATGTATAAACTGCGGATCATGTGAATCAATTTGTCCGCAAGATGCAATACATTACGCAAAAGTAAAAAAATCAAAATGCATAGGATGTTCAAGATGTGCCAAAGTTTGTCCAAGACAAGCAATTTCTTACATATCCGAAGCAAAAGAACTTGATGAAATCATGCCTGTAATACTTGAAAACAATGTTGATTGCATAGAATTTCACATTATAGGGCAAGACAAAGAAGAAATTTTAACCAAATGGGAATATCTAAATACACACTTTAACGGACTACTCAGTATATGTATAAGCAGGGGCAAAATGGGAGATGAAGATTTAATCTCAACAATTAATGATTTAGTCGGGATAAGAAAACCATATACGACAATAATACAGGCTGACGGATTTCCAATGAGCGGTGGAAATGACGATTATAAAACAACATTACAGGCTGTTGCAACAGCAGAGATAGTTCAAAACACAGATTTACCTGTCTATTTGATGCTTTCCGGCGGTACAAATTCAAAAACTGCACAACTTGCAAAGATGTGCGGAATTAATTTTCACGCAATAGCTGTTGGCTCATTTGCAAGAAAAATTGTAAAAAAATATATTGAAAGACCTGATTTCTGGACAAATCAAAATGTTATTGATCAGGCCGTAGATACAGCATCCTCACTAATTAAATCCTTGGATTAAACATCGACATATTTTCTTGCACATTCAAACATTGCATTAATTAATGCGGCATTTGAAGATAAATTCATCCCGTTAGCCTCAAGCACCTGTTTTAAACGTTCTTCCCAAAGATTATAAATATCGTTTTGGTCTAAATCGAGGGTTTCACCTATCATTTTGAGTTCTTTAAAATCAATAGGCAGCGGATAAGCACCCCTTAACATATCAACAATATAAACTCTGCGTTTGCGAGGAAATGATTTGAGAAAATTTACAACACTCATTTTTTTTTGTTTCAGAACACTTTTTATAAACTCAATACTTTCATCCTGAAGAATCGGCTCTTGGGGAATTTTGTATTCTTCAAATTCATCGGGTTCAACTCCCATAACAGTTGCAATACGTTCTAATGTTGTGCTTCTTGTGGAAAACGGTATAGTTTCATCTATAAGATTATAAACATACGAAAGAGTAACCCCTATCATTTCTGCAAAATCTTTTTTATGCAAAGAATTTTTATCCAAAAAATCTGACACTTTTTGAGAACTTTTCCCCTTTATTTTATTTTTCATAAATAATCTCCTCTTTTAAAATATATTCACACTTCTACTTTTTGATTTATTTATCAATTTGTTAAGCTAAAACTTTCTATATCATCATGGTAATATCTATTTGAGTTAAAATTATAATAATAAATCGGAAAATGCTTTAATAAGAAGGTAAAAATATGAAATTAATTGCAGGATTAGGCAATATCGGAGAGAAATATACATGGACAAGACATAATGTCGGATTTATGGTTGTTGATAAATATGCTATTATGAACAACATTACCTTTAAAGAAAACAAAAAACTCCAATGCTATATAACAAAATTTAAACGCGGTCTTGAGGATATAATACTCATAAAACCGACAACATTTATGAACCTTTCCGGCAGCGCTGTTTCTGCAGTAATGAATTATTATAAAATTGATAAAAGCGATATTTTAATTGTATATGATGATTTATCAATTGAGCTTGATAAAATCCGTTTTCGCCCGAGCGGTTCTGACGGAGGTCATAATGGAATAAAATCAATTATAAAATGTATTGGTTCTTCAGAATTTGCAAGACTTAAAATCGGAATAGGTCCTCAACCACCGATTCCGGCAGAAGAATTTGTACTTCAAAATTTTTATAAATATCAGCTTGATAAGTTAAAACCGGTATTAAAAACTTCTATAGAAGCTATAGATTTTTATCTTGATAACGGGATGGAAAAAACACAGAATTATTACAACTAACACGCATAAAAAATATTATCGGGTATAACATATAATATTTTTTTAATAATTGCTCCGCAGGGTCTTTCAGACGGAGGAACTGCAAATGATTAACGAGCGAAGCATCAGGTCGGAGAGTTTCTTTGCACCCCGTTTCTTTGCGGTAAAAGAAATGGGGTATATTAAAATTTTAATAAATAATATTATCTTTGTTTCGATAATATTATTTATTTTCAAATCTCATTTATATGTATGATTACATATAAATATAAAATGGTAATATAACAATATACTCCTTAGAAACTAAGATACACATATCCCTAATCAACAGCTATGCACCTCATGTACATAGCTTTTTTTTATTATTAATCAGAAAGGGCGATTTTGAAAATCGCCCTTATAAATTTATTTATTCATCAACTTCTTCTGCGGCTTCTGCTGCTTCTTCTGATTTTCCTTGGGAAGTTGCACTTCCAAGTTTCTTTAAGCACCAGCCCAAAGAGTGATCCCATAACCATTTCAATCCTGAACCGATTGGTTTTAATATATCATTTTTAACAAAGTTCCAAGCCGGTTTTACAACACCATTCCATACAGGTTTTATAATATTGTTGTAACCCCATTTCAAACCGGCACCGATAGCCTGAACAGCACCCGGCATACCCAATATAGCTCCGGTACAGAAACCAGCAGCCATTGCATCACTCATCGGATAGCACATCGGCATCATTGGAACCGGTGCCATTGGAACTGTTGCTACCGGATATGCCGGTCCAAATATTGTGCATGATGATCTCATTGGAGAACAACATCCATATCCGAATGATGGTCCATATCCACTGCTAAATGTTGTAATTTGTTGATTTAATAAGATAGCCATTTTATTCCTCGTATATTCCCCTTGTATCCCTTACATATATAAAGTATATATAGAGTAAAAAATTGCCTTTTTAAAAACATGTATGTTAACATTTCGTAACATGAACAACATGACTCAAATATAGTCAGCATCATGGTTTTTGGTTTTTTGCACATAAAAAAACCGAACTATATGAGTTCGGTTTTTAATATATTATTTTTTGATAACTTATGCAGTTATTTCGTCTGCTTTATCACTTTTTGTTGGAAGTTTTACAACCTCTGCATTTTTACGGTTTTTTACCATATCAGCCGTTACAACAAACTTATCCATATTTTCTTTTGTCGGAACATCATACATAACATCAAGCATGATTTCTTCAACAATAGAACGCAAAGCCCTTGCACCAGTTTTACGCTTGATTGCTTCTTTTGCAATCATATCAACAGCTTCAGGCTCAAACTCAAGTTCTACACCATCCATGGCTAACAAAGCTTTATATTGCTTTAATATCGCATTTTTTGGTTCAGTTAAGATATTTTTCAATGTTTTTTCGGTTAATTGATCAAGAACCGCATAGACAGGAATTCTGCCGATAAATTCAGGTATCAAACCGAATTTAAGCAAATCCTCAGGCTGAAGATTCTTTAACAATTTGATAGCATTAGCTTCTTTTTCTGCCTGAGATAAAGCCGCAGTACCAAATCCAACAGAATTACCGACACCGGCACGAGCATCTACGATTTTTTCCAAACCTACAAATGCACCGCCGCATATAAACAGAATATTTTTTGTATTAACTTCGATAAATTCCTGATGAGGATGCTTTCTTCCGCCCTGAGGAGGAACATGAGCAACCGTACCCTCAATCATTTTTAACAAGGCCTGCTGAACACCTTCACCTGAAACATCTCTTGTTATTGAAGTGCTTTCAGATTTTCTTGAAATTTTATCTATTTCATCAATATAAATAATCCCGCGTTCAGCCTTTGATGAATCAAAATCAGCATTTTGATAAAGTCTTAGTAAAATATTTTCAACATCATCACCGACATAACCTGCTTCTGTTAATGTTGTTGCATCAGCAACTGCAAACGGTACATCCAGCATTTTTGCCAAAGTTTGAGCAAGTAATGTTTTACCTGAACCGGTAGGGCCTACAAGTAAAATATTTGATTTTTGGATTTCTACACCGTCATCACTATCATTGGCATTATGTTTCAGACGTTTATAGTGATTATAAACCGCAACTGCAAGAACTTTTTTTGCATCATCCTGACCAATTATATATTGATCAAGATATGCTTTAATTTCATGAGGTTTTGGAATAGGTTTTTCATTTTCTGAAGTATTTTTTCCTTCTTCAACATTATCCTTTTCCTTTGTACCAAGAAATTCTTCATCCAAAATCTCATTACAAAGTTCTACACATTCATCACATATATACACTTCCGGACCGGCAATCAGTTTTTTTACCTGATCCTGTGTTTTTCCGCAGAATGAACATTTTAATTTATCATCACTTTTGGGCATTTTGTATTTTTCTCCAAACGATTATTTAATCTCGTCTCTGGTAATAACTTTATCAATCATACCATATTCCAAAGCTTCCTGAGGAGTCATAATATAATCTCTGTCAGTATCCTTTTCAATCTTTTTGATTGACTGTCCGGTATTTGATGCAAGGATTTCGTTCAAAGATTTTTTAATTCTTATGATTTCAGCTGCCTGAATTTCAATATCGGTAGCCTGACCCTGAGCACCGCCTAAAGGTTGGTGAATAAGCACTCTTGAATGAGGTAAAGCCAATCTTTTTCCTTTTGTACCGGAAGAAAGAAGGAATGCACCCATTGATGCTGCCTGCCCCAAACATATTGTTGAAACATCAGATCTGATGTGCTGCATTGTGTCATAAATCGCAAAACCCGCAGTAACACTACCACCTGGGCTGTTGATGTATAACATAATATCCTTTTCAGGATTTTCACTATCAAGCAACAACAATTGAGCTACAACCAAATTCGCAACCATATCATCTATCTGTGTTCCAAGAAAAATGATTCTTTCTCTCAATAATCTTGAAAATATATCAAAAGAACGTTCGCCGCGGCTTGATTGTTCTATTACTACAGGTACAAAACTCATTATTTATTCCCTTTCTTTCTATATATACGACTCTACTGAAATTTTTGTGAAACTACACTGATTATTTATCTTTTTTTGTAGTTTTTTTTGCTTTAGTTTCTTTCTTTTCAGTTTTTTCAGCTTTAGCTGATTTTTCTTCAGCCTTAACTTCAGGTTTTACTTCAACATATTCAAATTTATTGTTTTCAATTAAGAAATCTCTTACTTTATCATTGATAATTTGTTGAGAAATTGAG
Source organism: uncultured bacterium (assembly GCA_902788345.1). Lineage (GTDB taxonomy): Bacteria > Cyanobacteriota > Vampirovibrionia > Gastranaerophilales > Gastranaerophilaceae > Zag111. Next base: position 159,714 of record CADAJP010000002.1, read on the forward strand.
TTAATAAACTGAGGATTTTGACCAAATTGTTTAACTATCGCATCAGGAGTTGAACCATAAGCTGCACTGATTTGAGATAATTTACCGGTGAAATCTTCTTTTTCAACAGTTAATTTTTCTTCTTTTGAAATCTTATCGATAATTAAAGAATTTTTAATACGGATTTTTGCTTCATCAGCCAAAGTTTCACCGAATTTAACTTCTCCGCCTTGAGATTGAACAAAATCAGCCCAATTTACACCCTGATAAGAAAGTCTTTGACGATAATCATTAGCAATAGCATTAACTTCTCTGTTAATCATGCTTTGAGGAATATCAATTGTTGTAGCATCAGAAACTGCTTTAAATACAGCATTTTCTGCACTTGTTTTCTTTTGGCTTTCTCTTTGTTTTTCAAGATAATCTTTAATATCAGCTTTCAATTCATCAACTGTAGAAAATCTTGTTGCTTTTTTAACAAATTCATCATTAAGTTCAGGAAGAACTCTTTGTTTGATTTCATTTAATTTAATAGCAAAAGCAGCTTTTTGACCTTTTAATTTTTCATCTCTGTAGTCTTCAGGGAAAGTAACTTCAATATTAAATTCTTCCTTGATGTTATGACCGACTAATTGTTCTGCAAAACCAGGGATGAAGTTTGAGTTTGCCAAATCAAGAGCATAACCTTTTGCACTGCCGCCCTGAATTTTTTCACCATTGCAAGTACCGTCAAAATCAAATACAACTATGTCTTTTTCATTTGATGGTCTGTCTAAAACCAATTCAAGTGATGCATGTTGAGTTAAATAGTTTTCTAAAGTTTTATCAAATGCATCTTTATCTTCAGGAGCTATTTCAGCTTTTAAGTCTAAGTCTTTATAACTTGCCAATTCAAATTCAGGTCTTGTTTCAACTTCAATTGTAACTTTTAAATCCTGACCATGTTCGTAGTTATAATTTACCAATGATGGCTGGGTGATTGTATCTAACTTGTTATCATAAATAGCTTTTGAAATGTATTTAGGTAAAATCATATCCAAAGCTTCGTGTTCAATTCTATCAACACCAACATGTCTTTCAACAACAGATTTTGGTGCTTTACCTCTTCTGAAACCATTGATGTTTACATTTTGTGAAATTCTGTTTGCGGCTAAATTGTATGCTGAATCAGCTTCATTAGCCGGAATTGTCATATTAAGAATAACCAAATTTTCTTTGTCTTTTGTTAATGTAGTTTCCATATTAATCCCCCTTCTTGTATTTTAATTTAAATATCTTAATAGGATTTTACTATAAATATCTGAAAATGCAAGTTTTTAAGGAAATTAAACAGCCAAACAACAGAAAATATCCCGACTTAATTAAATAAAAAATCTTGCAATCAAAATATATTCATGCTTAAATACAACTACAGCCGGAATAATTCCTCTTTATTTTGGCTCAGGCAAGGCAGAAAGCGGCGTCTGTATTGCTGAGTAAGTAAAGAAATTAAAATAGAAGGAAATTAAAATGTTAAAAATCAGATTGAAAAGATTAGGTGCTAAAAAGCAACCATCATACAGAATTATCGTTATCAACTCTACTACAAAAAGAGAAGGTAAACCAATTCAGGAACTTGGTTTCTATAATCCAAAGACTAAAGAAATGAAGTTTGATAAAGCAAGTGCATTGGAATGGATTTCTAAAGGTGCTCAGGCTACTGAAAGAGTACAATACCTTATTAAGAATTGTAAAGAAGATGGCACTTTGAATTATGTTAAAAAAGACACAGTTAAGCTTTCTAAAAAAGCATTAGCTAAAAAACAGGCTGAAGAAGAAGCAAAGGCTGCTGCAGAAGCTGAAGCTAAAGCAGCTAAAGAGGCTGAAGCTGCTGCTCCTGCTGAAGAAGCACCTGCGCAAGAAACTGCAGCTGAAACAGAAGCACCTGCAGAAGCATAATAAATGTCATTCTAAAAATGATTTAAGAATTTATAAAAAAGCTCTCAAATATTTTGAGAGCTTTTTGTTTGACTTATGACGGTGCAAAAAATTGCACCCTATATAACTAAAATAGGTCGGGCTTTAGCCCGACACATATTTTATAAGTTTTTGACGGGTTAAAACCCGTCCTATAAGCTACCGGCTTTTTATTTAATTTACAAATATAGATAATTAATAATTTGCATTTGATTTTTACAATATTTATAATTTTTCTTATGACAACAGAATTTGAACAAAGAAAAATACTTAATTTCAACGGGACTTGGAGAAGTTATCAAAAAAGGATTTTAGACAATCTTAATTTTCATCTGCGGGATGAAAAACTGCATATTGTCGCTGCTCCGGGAGCGGGAAAAACAACTCTCGGAATTGAAGTTATTTCAAGATTATATCAACCAACATTAATTCTTTGCCCGACAAACACTATAAAAAACCAATGGAAAGACCGTATTTGCTCATCTTTCCTTGAAGAAAAAGATTACGGACTTGTTTCTACAGACATCAGAAAACCCGGATACATAACAGTAATAACATATCAGGCTCTACTTGCCGCTTTTTGCGGAGATAACAATGATGAAGAAGACCATAAATATTCTGAAAACGAGGAAGAAACAGAAGAAATTGATGAAAATTCAATAACTTCATCAAGCAGATTTAAAGAAGAAAAAGCAGACGAAATTTTGAAAATTTTGAAAGATGCAAAAATATCTCTGCTATGCTTTGACGAAGCACACCACCTGCGAAAAGAATGGTGGAAAGCACTGATGTACCTTAATGAAAATCTTGCCCCACGCCAAACATTATCCCTGACAGCAACCCCGCCTTATGATGCAAATTACGGAGAATGGAAAAGATATCAGGAGCTATGCGGAGATATAGATGAAGTTATATCTATTCCCGAACTTGTTAAAAACGGTGATTTATGTCCTCATCAGGACTTTATATATTTTTCATACCTTAAACAAAATGAAAGAGAATTATTAAATAAATACAGCAAAAATGTTAAAGAGTTTATTGAAATAATCAGAAATGACAATGAATTGCTTGAATTTTTATCTAAAATGCGGTTTTTTGATGCCGGAAACACGGATATAGAACAAATTTTTGAAAATCCTGATTTTTATGTATCAATTGCATCATTATTAAATTCAAAAGGTTACAAAATTCCGAAAAGTTTTTTGGATTTATTTGAAGCATCACAAAGAGAAATACCAAAATTTGATGTAACAAGAGCTTCAATATTTTTAGACGGTGTGTTCAATCCAAAATATAACGATTTTAAACCTATTGAAGAAAAGAAAGAACACTATTTCAACACAGCCAAAAGAATGGGACTTGTTGCAAACAGAAAAATCACCCTTAACGAAAATATCAAAGTCCGCAGACAAATAGCAGGCAGTATCGGAAAACTTGATTCAATAGTTGAAATTGTAAAACTTGAAAATGAACAACTTAAAGAAAAACTGCGAATGGTCATATTAACAGACCTTATTAAAGCAGATGATACCGACTGTTCCAGCATGGGAGTAGTTCCGATTTGGAAAAAACTCAAAGATGATTTTGAAGATAGCATATCTGTCGGAGTATTGTGCGGTTCACTGATAATATTGCCTGAAAGCAGGGCAGATGAGCTTTTAAAACTACTTTCAGATAATAATATTCCGCAGGATTCAATCACTACAGGCAAATTTAAAGATTATGAAAACTATATAAAAATAACCCCGAAAGAAAATATCAAAAATGACATTGTAAGGCTTATTACAGATATGTTTAATAACGGGGACTTAAATATTCTTGTAGGAACACAGGCCCTTTTGGGCGAAGGCTGGGATGCACCGTCAATTAACTCTTTAATCCTTTCAAGTACGGTAAGCTCTTATATGCTTTCTAACCAAATGAGAGGAAGAGCCATAAGGATAGACAAAAACAATCCTGATAAAGTTTCTAATATATGGCATTTGGCAACAATAGATTTTCCGCAGGCAATCACGGAAAATAAATTATTTACAGAAACCATAAGTGACAATGATATCGAAAATTTAAGAATATATTATTACGATATTGAACAGCTTTCTACAAGATTTCAGGGATTTGAAGCTCCGTCATACTACGGCAAGCACGAAATTGTTTCAGGAATTGAAAGAATTGTAAATAATTCAAACGCACCTTTGAAACAAAAAATTTCCGAATTAAAACAAAAAACTTTTGAATTGGCAAAAAACAGAGAACAAACTCGGCAATGGTGGAATGAAGCATTATACCTTGGATACGGGAATAATAAACTCATGTCACTTTCAACCGGTGTTGAAACAGAACCAATGACAATTAAGAATTTGAAATACGCAAGCTATAAAGAAATAATATATTCTTTTTTGACAATAGTTTTGTGGATATATATTTCATTATTCCAGTACGCACTATCACCGGAAATTATGGCTTTTATAACTATAATTGCATTCACAGTAGCATTAATATTCCTGGCAGTAATGTTTAAAAGATTTTTACGAACAGGTACAATTGCGGGAGTGATGAAACAAATTGCAATTGTAATCCTTGAGACACTATCATATCAAGGGCTTATCAAATCCTCGCTTAAAAATGTCGGATTACATGTTGACAGCAGTCCTGACGGTCCGATTTATGTAAGCTGCGTAAATTTGCCGGCAGAAGAAAACAATATTTTTATAAAATCCTTACAAGAATTTCTTGATCCTGTTGAGAACCCAAGATACATATTAATTAAGAAAGAAAAATTTATGAATTATATAAAGCAAACAGATTACTTTTCCGTTCCTGCAATTATTTCACCAAACAAAGACAGTGTTAATATCTTTAAATCCTTATGGGAAAAATATATTGGAGAATGTGAGGTTGTATATACAAGAAACATTGAAGGAAGAAGAGTGCTTTTAAAAGCACGCAAAGATGCTTTTTCCGCCTCAAAAAGAACTAAATCAAAAAAACTTTCAAAATGGCAATAAAAAATGGGATATAATATATCCCATTTTAATTATTTAAGATATTTATGTTTAGATAATCCAATCACCTGAAACTGCAGGTTGTTTAATTTTTGCAAGTTTTTCTTTATTAGCGGCAATTGTCGCTTCCATTCTTTGTGCAATAATTCGTAAATTTCTTGCAACTTCTTCAGGTTGATTTTGTTTTAATTTTAATTTTACAGAATCTAATCTGCTTTCAGTTTCAATTATTCTTCCTCTGATTTCTCCGGCTTTGTTATCGGCTTCAGCTTTTTTGGAAAGATTAACCAACTCATCTGCAAGTTTTTTAGGTGAAAGTTTTTTGAACATATATTTCAGATCTGCAGTAAATATATCTGCAATATCTTCTTTACCTCTATATACGGTTACTGAATGGAAAAACTTACCGGATTCATTTTGTTCGGTACGCCCCCAAAGAAGTAAATCAGGCTTGCCGGCTGTTCTTTGAGCATAAAGCTGGGCAACTTCTCTAAATTTTTGATTCGGTAATCTTAAACCCTTCTTTATTAAATTACCCTGAAAACTCATTTGATTTTGATACTGATTTGAAATCATTTTATTTATACACCTCCATAATTAATAATATCTTTTTTGTTTTAAGTCATGTGAAAATTAAATTTGCTATTAATTTTTCAGTTTATTACAAAAATTTTTAAGCTAAAATAATAATATGAAATTAGAAGAAGAACTCGGACAAATTTTAAAAGAAAAACATTTAACAATTGCGACAGCAGAATCCTGCACAGGAGGACTGGTTAGTTCAAGAATAACTGATGTTTCAGGAAGTTCAGAATATGTAAAACTGAATTTTGTAACTTATGCAAATGAAGTAAAAAACAAAATTTTGGGAGTCAGTTGGGAAATTCTTGACACAAAAGGTGCAGTAAGCGAAGAATGTGCCTGTGCAATGGTTAAAGGATTACATGAACAAACCGGCTGTGATATTGCACTTTGCACAACAGGAATTGCCGGTCCAACAGGCGGAACAAAAGACAAACCTGTCGGACTAATGTTTACAGCTGTATTATATAATGGCATTACAACCGTCAAAGAAGTTCGCCTGCCGTCTGATATAGACAGAGTTACAATGAAACAAAAATTCACAGACGAAGCACTAAAACTGGCTGTTTCTACCCTACGAAGCAATAAGCTTTGCTAATAATTCAGGGAATTTATAAATTAGCGCGTGTGCAAATTTTTCGGTATCAATTTGAGTTGTTACAATACACAACAAGTCCTGAGGAAGCTGAGTGAGCATTTTTTCAAGATATTCAGGACGAATTACACTCATTGCCTTTACAGTTTCTTCTTTTTCTCTTTCACGGGCAATTATGTGTGTATATGCATCTGCATCAAAATTATTATAATACTTATTATCACTGCTTGTAATTAAAAGAGTCAATTTACGCTTTGCTTCAATATCCATATTACGCAGTGCATTTTTATAATCCAAATCACCAAACTGGGCAATCTGATTAATCAATTCTGCAGAAGTTCCTTCTGCTTCCTGTCCGGTAATACTCTCTATCATCTGCCGCAAATATATTTCAGGAATAGATTTTAAATTCTTTAAAACCATACCTTTATCCATATCAACACCGGTTAAAAGTTTATCTAACTGTTTTTCCGGCATTAGTTCGATAATTTGGCGTTCGGAAAACAGTTGGAATACAGTTTTTACAAGTTCTTCTTTTGGTAATTTTTCAAGCAATTTCATTAAAGTATCTGTTGTAAAATACCTCAACCCCTGAACAAGATCTTCTTTTTCCAGCATAGGCAGTAATTTTTCCAATTGCTGTGAAGTCATCAGCTTCATAATGATAAGTTTGTTATTCGGATCGGAAAGCTGAAATAATTCAATAAGTCTGGTTGGGTTTGTAAACATGTCAGCAGCAAGCTGTATTGCAGCCTGATTACCCTGTGCAGCTTCAGCATCAAGTATTTCTTTGATACTTTTGTTTTCATATCTTTGAAGCTCGGCCGCATTTAAACCAAGCTTTACCCGTAAATATTCTAATGTAGTATCAATTGCTATTGGCATGAAAAAACCTCATAAGAATTCTTATAATTGGTAACGGACTAATTTTGATATAAGTTTAACAAAAAATGTGTTTTGTTAAATTTTGTAACGATACATGACGAAATGTAACAAAATTTAATATAAAAATGACTTTATATATATAAGGGAACAACATAGGGACCGGAACAATGAGTTTCGATGTAAACATAGGAAGAACAGAACCAATTATCAAAGCAGCTGCAGGGATGAACAATGACGGCGGCAGCGGTGGTAATACCGGTTATATGGGTGGCGGCGGAAGGCAGAAAAAACAAGAAGGCAGAGGCAGTTTGTTTTCTGACAATAAAACCGACTCATTTGAACTTGCTTCAAAACTTCCGAAATCAGACATAGAATATATGCCTAAAACAGATTCATGGTTCAATAAATTACTTAAAAAAATATCATAAGAGAGAAATTAAAGTAACCATCCTAACTTCAACAACCTTGAGGTTGTTTACATATTGACATATGGATATGTAAAGTATATCATGTCAGTATTGATTTGGGGTTTATTATAATATGGTAGAATTAAGAAATAGCGGAATTTTAGCGCATTTACAAAACAAAACAGCTGACTTTGAAGAAAGAGTCGCTTTGGGTATTAAAGGTCAATACGGCTGGGAAGAATTTACATACAAAGGTCTTGGACTTTTATCACGAAAAATCGCAAGATATCTTATTGAAGATGTAGGTATCAAAAAGGGTGAATGCCTTGCAATACTTTCAGAATCAAAACCTGAGTACGGCGCTTGCGTTTTTGCATCCGTACTGGCGGGGACAACAACTGTTCCATTAGATATTAAGCTTTCAATTTATGAATTGAAATCTATTTTATCTGACTGCTTGCCGACTGTATTATTTGCTTCACAGCACTACTTATCAACTGCATTGGAATTACAGAAATTAATTCCTGAAATTAAATATATTTATGTAATTGATGAGCATACAGAAAATGCAAATGTGCAAAATATTTACGATTTTCCTGACAAATATGACGGCAAATGGCGTCAGAGAAGTTCTAAATCAACAGCATTTATCATTTATACTTCAGGTACAACAGGAGCTCCTAAAGGAGTAGAAATATCATTCCAAAATGTTAATGCTCAACTTGTTGATTTAATGGAAGTTGTTGATATTATTTTACCGAAAGGTCAGAAAATCAACATGCTTTCTATACTACCAATGAATCATTTGTTTGAAATGACTGTAGGTTTTTCAACATTTTTAAATTCAGGCTTTTCCGTTTATTACACAAGCAGTTTTAAACCAAAAGACATAACAGGAGTAATGAGAGAAAAAGGAATACAGTTTATGATAGCTGTTCCGGCATTTTTAAAACTGTTAAAAGCGGGTATAGAAAAAGAACTTTCATCCGCACCAAAAATTATGCAAATAGCATTTAAAATAATGTATTTTATCGCACAGTTTATTCCGTCATACAAAATGAGAAGAAAGCTGTTTAAAAAAGTTCATCAAAGCTGGGGCGGAAAATTCTTTGGATGTATTTCAGGCGGTGCGCCTTTGGATGTTGAAGTCGGAAAATTTTTTGAAAGAATCGGTATCAGAGTTTACCAAGGATACGGGCTTTCTGAAACAAGTCCTGTTGTATCGGTAAATTATGACAAACGAGGAGAATTAGCTTCTGTAGGACACCCTTTAAGACATTTTGAAGCTAAAATTGATGAATCTACAGGCGAATTATGGTTAAGGGGTCCTTCTGTTATGAAAGGTTACCACAATCAGCCTGAAATGACAGCAGAAGTTATTGACCAAGACGGCTGGCTACATACCGGCGATATTGCAAAAATTGATAAAGACGGTCATATATACATTACAGGACGCATCAAAAATATGATTGTACTTCAGGGTGGTAAAAAAGTTTTTCCTGAAGAAGTTGAAGCTGTACTTGAAAATAGTCATTATATTTCAGAAGTTTGTGTTTTGGGTATTTCAAGAAATTTCGGAGCTAAAGACGGTGCAGAAGAAGTTACTGCAGTTATTGTTCCGAAACCTGAAATGTATAATACATATTCCGAAGATGACATTGACAGAATGATTAAATTAGATGTAAAAACTCTGTCTCAACAGCTTGCACCATATAAACGCCCTACAGCTGTTGTAATATCAAAAGACGCATTACCAAAAACAACTACGCTTAAAGTCAAAAGAAAAGAAGTTCAGAAAAATCTTTTAATGGTATAGTTTTATTTTTCGGGATAAATAGTTTTTAATATTTCATTTATGTTTTTTATAACATTTTCAAAGCAAGCTGAAGAATATTTTTTGTCATATAAAATCGATTCTGTGCCGACAGAATCAGAAGAAACTTTGCCAAAAAGTTTTTTATTTAATCTTATAGCATGAGTTTTTACAAAAACACTGAATGGAGTTGAATTCCAATTTTCAGACAGCCAAAAAACTTTTTTATCTTTTGATGCACGCATACGTTTTAATGCTTTACTAAAGTCACACAAATCCTGAGGAGATGCATGTTCTAAAGATTTGCACAGCAGAATATTACTGCGAAAAGATCCGCAAAAAGCTGTTTGGGGTTGTATATTTCGATTTATTTGCATCAGTTTTGCCTTTATTACAAATATATTAAATCCAAAAAATAAAATTTTTGCCTTTTAAAAACTACCAAAAAGGATCATACATCAAAGGATTTGAATAATATGAACGATTTTGTAAATAATATATTCTGTTAATTTCTCTTAACTGCTGCTGACGGCGAAGCATCTCCTGTTGATAGAGTAATTGCTGTCTTATATATGCATCACGTTCTTGAGCCTCCTGAAGTGCCTGCTGCATTTCTAATTGCTGACGCTGATAATATTGAGCCTGCTTTTGAGTAACATAATTAACCATATCCTGATTTAATGAATTAAAAGCATTTGTTAATTGTTGACCTTCGTATTTTTTGAGATAATTGTTTGCCGTTTTAAAAAATTCATCTTGTTTATTGCTTAACTCTGCACCCGTAATATCAGGAGGCAGCTGCTTTGCAAATTCAGACCACTTTGGGATTTTCACAAATTGTTTTAAATTTGATACTTTGCTTTCAATATTCTTTTGTTCAATATCAGCAATTATACCGTTAACAATTTTTATATCACCCTCATTCATGGTCGAATTTCTTGCCTGATAAGCATATTTTAATCTGTCAGCTTCAGTTCGTGATGTTTTTTGAATACGCATAACATTTTCATAGTTATATTTTAAATTTGTCATAGCAATAGCCATCTGATGAGCATGTCCTGTATCATTCTGCGCAAGATAAATATTGTATAACAATTCATAATCATCATACTTTTTACTTCTAATTTTATTCAAATAATCAAGTGCTGATTTATTATCACCCATATTGTAATAACACTGAGCAATCAAAGAATACCATTTTTCATTATTTGCAAATAATTTTAAAACATCTAAAGCTTTTGCATACTGTTTATTTTTCATATAAACAGTTACCAGCTCATTATTTATCACATCTTTTGAAAATATCTGATTATTCGCATCCGCCATCCTTATTTTGTCTAATATACGCAAAGCCTCTTCATACAAGTTTTTTTCAATGCAATTATTATAATATTGAACAAGTAACGGGAAGAAATTCGGATATTTATACAAAGCTTCACCCCATGCACCTTTATCAACAAGAAGCTGAACTTTCTTTGCATATTTGTAATCCTGCTTTTGTTCTTTTGTCAGATTTCTTTCAAAATCCTTTTCTTTATCAGGGGATATTTTTTTAAAAGTTAATCGTAGCCTTCCGTTATCAATTATGTAATATTTAAGATAATTTCCATAAGGAATACTGTTATAATTAATCCCCGTACGAGCAGCATTTACACTATCTGATGCAGTAATTATTATTGCTTCAGAATTTAATGCAACAGAAAAAAATACTAACAAAAATAATATAAATCCCTTTTTCATAATTATTTTATAGCACAAAATAAATTATTTTTTACAACAATATAATTGCTTTATTTTAATTAATTTTTGTAAAGAAAATCTGAATTTGTAAAATTTACAAGTTTGAATATTTTTTAATAATTTATAAAATTAAACTATATTAATATTTAGAAGTATGGAGTTTATTATGAGCTTAAGAGTAAACAAAACCGTTAAAACAGAACCTGCAAAAAAATCAGAATCTACAGAGAAAGCAGAACATAAAGAAACCAAAGTTGACATTAAATTCGACCGGAACAAGATTGTAAATGATTTGCATAAAAGAATAAAAAAATTTAATACCTTAAAAACTGTTTATACAAATATGGAAGAATTTAATGAAGCGTTGCAAAAAGCAACTTCAGAAGGGACATATAATCCTGATGCTCCAAAATTTATTTATGCTGACAAAAAATTATTAAAAGGACTATATGGTTTAGAAGCCATTACAGGAATAGGTTCTATTGTTAAAGATGACGGAACAATTAATACAGATAAATATAAAGAAGCAATGAAAAGTATCTCCGGAGATATGGCAATAAATGTGGCAGAAAATGAGTTTGCACGAGACTCCGAAGGATTAACAAAATCAGAAATTAAACGTTTGGCTGAACCTCTGGGTATTAAAGTATTAAACGAAAAAGAAAGCGAAGAAGAACACCAAATGAATATGCAGAACCCAAAGCCTGAAGATAAAAATGATAATGATTATTACGCATTATTTGATTAAATAAATTCTTATTAATGAATAAAAGCCGCTCGTTTTTAAATTAAACGGGCGGCTTATTTATTTTACTAACTGCTATTTTACAACTATATTAACCAATTTACCCGGAACTACAATAACTTTTACAATTGTCTTTCCGTCAGTAAGTTCTTTGATTTTTTGACTGCTTAATGCCTGTTTTTCCATATCTTCTTTAGAAATTTCAGCATCAACTTCAATTTTGTCTTTTACTTTTCCATTTATCTGGACAACTAATGTAATAGAAGAAGATTTAGCAAGATTTTCGTCCCACTCGCACCACGGCTGATCATGAATTGAACCATCCGCACCCAGTTCGTGCCATGCTTCTTCTGTTAAGTAAACTGCAACAGGTGACATAAGTTTAAGCATTGAAACTATTGCAAAACTCAATACATTTTTATCTTCTTCATTAAGTTCAGATTTTTTAGCCTGCCAATCGTAAATAGCATTTACTAATTCACGATATTTAGAAATTACGGTATTAAACTGAAATTCATTTGTAATATCGTTTGTTATACCTTTAATCTGCATGTGTACTGTTCTTACCAGATCATCATTATCTTTGGCAAGATTTGAACTCAATGAGTAATTAAGATTAATATTTTCAGCATTTGAAGAAACAAGGCGCCAAACTCTGTTTAAGAATTTATAACATCCTTCAACACCGGCATCTGACCAGTCAAAATCACGGGCAGGCGGAGAATCTGAAAGAATAAATAGTCTTGCGGTATCGGCTCCGTAATTTTCAAATATTTCATCAGGATCAACCGTATTGCCTTTTGATTTTGACATTTTTGAGCCATCTTTTAACACCATACCCTGAGTCAGCAGGTTTTTAAACGGTTCATCAAAATTTAAAAGTCCGCAATCACGCAATGCTTTTGTAAAAAATCTTGAATATAACAAGTGTAAAATTGCGTGCTCAATACCGCCGACATACTGATCCACAGGAAGCCACTTATTTACTATATCTTTATTGAAACACTCTTTGTCATTTTTTGCATCTGCATAACGCAAATAATACCAGCTTGAGCAGATGAAAGTATCCATTGTATCCATTTCACGAGTTGCATGAGAACCGCAAACAGGACAAACAGTATCTTTAAATGTTGGCGAAGTTGTTATTGGAGATTTACCCACAACAGAAAAATCAACATCCTTTGGCAACAATACAGGAAGCTGATCTTCAGGTACTGGCACAATTCCGCACTTGTCACAATATACAACAGGAATCGGAGCTCCCCAGTATCTTTGACGCGAGATTAACCAATCACGAAGTCTAAATTGCGTTTTAAATTCACCAAAACCTTCATCAACAGCTTTTTGAGTAATTGCTTTTTTAGCTTCGGTATTTTTCATTCCGTTAAATTCACCTGAATTAACCAAAACACCTTCTTCTGTATATGCTGCGGTCAGTTCCCTCGCCCCTTCGGGGAGAGGGTTAGGGAGAGAGGCTTCAGGTGCAATAACCACCTTCATTGGCAAATTATATTTTTTTGCAAAATCAAAATCTCTTGTATCATGAGTCGGAACAGCCATAACCGCACCGGTTCCGTATTCAACAAGAGCATAATCCGCAGTCCACAATGGGAAAATTTCTCCCGTGAACGGATTTTTGCAGTGAGTACCTAAAGGAACACCTGTTTTTGTTCTGTCCGTTGAAAGCCTTTCAATTTCAGACATTTTACGGGCATTAGCTCTGTATTCTTCAACAGCTTGTTTATTTTCTTCTGTTGTAAGTTTTTCAATATCTTTGTATTCCGGTGCAACAACAAGGTATGTAATACCATGAACGGTATCAGGTCTTGTTGTATACACAGGAACTTCCATTTTTTCACCTGACGGAGCATCAACAACAGGGAATCTGAAAATCGCACCGTGTGATTTTCCTATCCAATTTGCCTGCATAGTTTTAACATTATCGCCCCAGCCTTTTAAAAGGTCTAAGTCTTTTAATAATTCATCTGCATACTCGGTAATTTTTACGAACCATTGAGATAAGTATTTTTTCTCTACTTCAGAATCACATCTCCAGCATTTGCCGTCAATAACCTGTTCGTTTGCTAATACTGTACCGCAATCGGGACACCAGTTTACTGCAGCCTCTTTTTTATAAACAAGTCCTTTTTTATAAAGTTGTAAAAATATCCATTGAGTCCATTTATAATAATCAGGTTTGCAGGTTGTAACCTCTCTGTCCCAGTCATAAGATAACCCTAGCATTTTTAACTGTTCTGTCATATAGGCAATATTTTCATCCGTCCATTTTTCAGGATCGGCATTATGTTTCATTGCCGCATTTTCAGCCGGCAGCCCGAAGCTATCCCATCCTATCGGATGCAAAACATTAAATCCGTTTGCTTTTTTAAACCTTGCAATAACATCTGTAATTGTATAATTACGCACATGCCCCATATGTAATTTCCCTGACGGATAAGGGAACATTGAAAGTGCATAATATTTTGGTTTGCCGTTATCGTTTTCTGTTTTGAAAACTTTATTATCTTCCCAAATTTTTTTCCATTTTTTTTCAATCTCTTGCGGGTAATAGCTTTGTTTCATATTTCTCTTACTCCTTTTATCCTAAAAGAGATTATAGCACGAACATAACAAGTTTTAACATTTACTTGATTTTAGGTTTTCAGCATTGTAAAATTTGTCTAGTCGAAATATTACACAAATTTTCAAGTTTGGAATCTTGAAAGGAAAGAGGTAAAAATGAAAGAAGGAATACATCCTGAGTATAAGAAAACTACCATCAAATGTGTATGCGGAAACGAAATAGAAACAGGTTCTGTTCAAGAAAACATCACTGTTGAAATTTGTAACAAATGCCATCCGTTCTACACAGGTCAACAAAAAATTCTTGACTCTGAAGGTAGAGTTGAAAGATTCAACAAAAGATACGGTAAGAAAAACTAATCCGTTAAAATATTTATTAAAAAAGAACTCTGATTATTCAGAGTTCTTTTTTTTATTATTTATAAAGTATTTAATTCATCATATTGTTCATTTATATATTTATTATTTTTATCAAGATTTTTAGCTTTATTTATGTATTCTTTTGCTTTTTCCAAATGCGATTTGCCTTTTGTCTTTTCATAATCAGCCTGAGAATTATAAGAAGCATATAAATATGCTATGGCATTTGAGGAATTAATACCGAAATATTTATTAAAATAACCGTCAGCCTTATTAAATTCACCGTTTAAATAAGACTTATATGCAAATCTTAAATAAACATCTTCCATTGATTCAGGACGATATGATAAATCAGATGAAGCATCATCTTCTGATGCACCAATATAAACAGATCTTCTGTCAGAAGATATTTTTACAGGCATCACTTCAGAATTATATATATTATATTTTCCGATTTCTGCCCATTGGTCTTCTGTAAAATATTTTCTGTTATCATAAAAATTTTCCAGTCTGTGCTTGCCTATAGGATGGTCACTGTCATATTCTCTGTATTCCGGCAAAGAATTTATAAATGATAAAAGTTTTGAACCTTTATCAAGATTATATCCTGCTTTTGCCGCTAATTTTGCACCTTCAATATCTGCTGCATATTCCATATTTTTGGCATCAATAAGTAATTTACGTTTTTTGGCGACATAAGCTATAACGGCACCACCGTTTCCGAGTTTTATCAGCCTTGTTAATTTTTGCAGACTGTGTATTGTTTTTACTTTTCTTTGCTGATGCCCTAAAAGATTATGCCCCATTTCATGACCGATAACCAGAGCAAGAGCATCATCATTATTTGCAAAAGTATCATATAAAGAGGTGCTTATGGCGACATAATTTGCATTTGTTGAATAGGCGTTAGGGGTATCAGAATCTTTATATATACCAACCCTCCATGTAATATAGTCGAGATTATTTGCTCTTATTATATGTTCTGCAATACGATATACCTTATTAAAATCTTCACCCTTTGCCTGCGCATTAAAATTATCGGTACGATTAGCTTTTAACGATTTTTCAATTTTTGCATATTTTTCTTCATCAGATGCCATTTTCTTTTTATAATCAGCATCACTGATTTCTTCATAACTGCTCAATTTCAAAATTTTCGGATCTTTTATATTTACATTTTTTACTGCAGAAACATCATATTTTTTACTTATTTCTTTATTTTGAAAATATTTGTCAGCAGTATTATATTTTTGTGCGTGCTTTAATTCCTTAATCTGCAATTTTGCATAATCACGAGCTAATACACAATTTGACGATAACATACAAACCAATAACAATGCAAAAATTCTTTTCATTCTTAACTCCATTTCTCTTAACTAAATAATTATATTATGATGAGGTATAATTTTCAAATTAATATACCCGAATGGGTAGGGGTTAAATTTATTCATGATATAATCAATTTGAAGACGAGGGGCAGGGAATGATTACAACAGATAAACTTAATTTTTTGACAGCGGGAATGCCTTTATCTACAGGCAAAGGCGGATATCCGAGAGCATTTGAAATTTTAAAAGAAATGAATTTAGACGGTATGGAAGTAGAATTTGTTCATGGTGTCCGCATGAATGACCAAACCCGCCAATTGTTAAAGGAAACCTCTCAGGAACAGGGCTTTTTATTAACTTCTCATGGTCCATTTTATATAAATTTGAATTCACAGGAAGAAGAAAAAGTAGATGCGAGTGTTCAGAGAATTATTGAAACAGCACAGGCTGCAAGTGATTTTGGAGGCTATAGTATAACTTATCACGCAGCATTTTATATGGGTGCAGATAAAGAAACCGTCTATAATCAAGTAAAAACGCAAACTCAAAAAATTATTGAAGCACTTAAAAAAGCTGATATTAAAGTATGGATAAGACCTGAAACAACAGGTAAAGCAACTCAATGGGGAGATTACGAAGAAATCATCAGACTTTCAAAAGAATTTGATATGGTGCTTCCTTGTATTGATTTTTCGCACATTCACGCAAGAACAGGCGGTGAATATAATACTTATGATGAATTTTGCAAAATATTAGACCGAATTTCAACAGAACTTGGACAAAAAGCAATAGAAAACTTCCACGCACATCTTGCAGGGATTGAATATACTGCAAAGGGTGAAAAAAAGCACCTTATTTTGCAGGAATCAGACATGAATTACAAAGATTTACTCAAAGCAATGAAATCATTTGGAGTTAAAGGAGCACTTGTTTGCGAAAGTCCAAATATTGAAACAGACACAAAAATATTAAGAGATTATTATTATTCCTTATAATTACTTATTTGGAACAGTAACATAAACCTCTGCAGGTTTGCCTTTACCCTTATCTTTAAAATAAATTTCACGATTATCAGATTCTTTTTCTTTTACATCTTCCTTTTGATAACCGTACAAAAACTTCATAAATTCTTTACTATACATAATTTTCCTGCCTGCACACTAATGTAAACTTCACATATATATAAAAAACATTTTTATAAAAAAATTGCTAGTTATTCACAAATTGTTACACTGTATCAAAAAAGAGGAATTACCCAACAGGACTGACATAATTTCCAATGTTTTAAAAACGAATAAAAGTACATAATTTTGTATAAGTTTGTTTTTTATAAGGTTTTTGTTTACAAAAAACAAAAATCCGCACAACACAAGGAGGTTAAAATGTCAATTAAAAAACTAACTATGGCAGCTGCTATTGCTGTTGGAATAGCAACATGTTCCTTGAATAGCGTAATGGCAGCATGTCCGTGTAATCAGAATGAAACCCTGCCTGTCGTAACAGGTTCTTCAGACTGTGCAAAACCACAATGCAACAAATGTAAACGCAAAAAAGCAGACAAATGTAAAAAACACAAAGGATGTCCTGTGAAATCTGCACCTGAAAATGATGATATCAGCTGTAATAAAACAGCAGGACCATCCATGGCACTATGTCCTCAAAGCGGGAAACCGGACAGAGGACAAATGAAACAGGTTTACGGTTATCCTAATGCCATTTACGGCACAAATAATTATGTAGGCGAAAGCGCAAACTCTATTTTCTCAACAGAAACAGCTATGACGGGCTGCCCTGCTTCACGCCTTATCGGTAACAATATTGGCGGAGTAACAATTTCTTCGCAAACAGAAAGCCAAATTACAGGTGCTGCGGCTTCAATGCCATGCCTGAACGAACTTCCGCAAATCAATAACGGCGTAAATGTTGACAGAAATAAATCAAATGCCTGCCCTATTGATTTTAAATCTTCTAATTCAATAAGTGCAGTAAAAAAATCACTTGTACCTTACACAATAAAAGAGAATATAACAGGTGCAGCAGCTCCTGCATACAACAACGGCGGCTGCATGTTTCCGGATGTTCCAAACGGATACTGGGCAGCCTGCGGTATAGATAAACTTGCAATTAATGATGTGGTTGTGGGTTATCCTGACGGAATGTTCAAACCGAATAGAAACATCTCTCGTGCAGAATTTGCAACTATGCTTGTGAAAGGCTTTAATATGGATGCTCATGGAGCAAAAACTTCAAAATTCTCTGATGTTTCACGCAGTAACTGGGCAAACGCAGCAATTGCAAAAGCTGTTGACGAAGACCTTTTAAGAGGTTATCCAAACCATACATTCAGACCAAACAATGCAGTTACACGTGTTGAAGCTCTCACTTCAATAGCAAAAGGTATGACCTGTGATATTGATTCATGCAAAGCTGATGAAATTTTAAGCAAATACGCAGACGGTAATCAGGTTCCAAATTGGGCAAGAATACCTGTAGCAAAATCTTTGCAAAGCGGTGTATTAAATGGTTCACCAAATCCGAATTTAATCATGCCTAACCGTGATGCAACAAGAGCAGAAATAGCATCTATGATGCAAACTGCAAGAGTAGCACTTGGTTACGATACAAATCCGACAACCGCAAATGCCGTATGTCCTGCCTGCCCTATAGATAAAAATGCTTTAATAGAACAGGAAGAAATCGTAAAAATTCCTACACTTAAACTTTCAATGATAGATCAATTGAACGCAAAATCATCTCACGTAGGTCAATACTTCAGAGCAAACACACTTGAAGATGTAACAATCAACGGCAAATTATATCCTTGCGGTTCAACCGTAACAGGTCAGGTAGTAGAAGTTATCAGACCTTCAGGATGCAATAAAGGAGCCTTAAAACTTGCATTCACAAGTATTTCTAACGGTAAATGCAAATCTAAATTACCTAAACAAATTTTGCAGGCAGAAGTCAACAGACAGAAAAATGTAAACCCTGTTGCAAGACTTGTTGAAATGCCATTTACTTGGGCCGGTTCACTAATCGGCATTGTCGGCAGAACTGCAGGCGGTATCTTAACAAATATCGGTAATGCTGCAGAAAATGTTTCCAATGATGCAGGCTACATGTTAGGCCACACTTTCCAGGGACAATTCGGAGCTGCAGCAAGAAACCTTGGAGACGGATTATGGGAAACAGCCAAAGCGCCTGTTGATATGACAAGAACAGCAATTTCCGGTACAATGGGATTATTCCAGACAACAGGGGATGAATTTGCTTACCTTGTTGACCCTAGAGGCTACAAAATCTCTGCAGTAAATCCAAGAGAACATATAACAATCGCTTTTGGATGTAATGAATAATAAAAATTCATTCTTACAAAATAAGGTGCATCAGTCCATGCACCTTATTTTTTTATATAAAATTTAAAGCATGTGCAAATTTTATTTCCCCGAAATGAATATATGACAAGTCTTTCCGGCTTTGAATATCCGTAAAAATACGTAGGCAGAACTGCGGACTTTATTTATTTTTAAAACAAATTATACTTATTATGTAATCGGTTAAGGTTCACGCCCGTGGGGTAATCTCACAAAGATATTTATATCTTTAGATGGTAAATTCCGTTTTCCGTTCTCATCAATAAGGAGATTTTATTTATGGGATATATTCACTGCTGTGGAGGACTGCGCAAAACAAAAAGTTTTGTTCTCGCACCTGCTGAAAAATATATTTTATGCGAACTGGATTATTTGGGCAAATGTCCAAGATGTGAAAACACGGTAATCCAACTTACAAGAATAGATAAAAACAATAACCTGACAACAATCAGGTTTACACGCAAAAAGGCAGAAAAATTTTGGACAAAAATACAACCAAAAATTTTGTATGAAAAAAAATATTACGCATATACAAAACATAAAGGCGGGAAATTATACCTTTATTACAATGAATTTGGCAAAAGAAAAAGATGCTATTCCAATATTACCAACATGAAAATAGGATTGAACTCTATATTTTGACATCCTTTATTCACATTCCATTTACTCTCTAATATGCAGCAGAGGGAATTTATTATTCCCTCTCTTTTTATTTATATGGAAATATTATTAAGGTTTGTTTACCAAAATAATATATTATAAATAATAACCGGATTTAAAAAAGGAAGTTTATGAAACTATCGAAAAGGGAACAGGAAATTCTTGTTAAAGTAGCATATGGGCTGACAGACAAGGAAATTGCCTTTGATTTTGGCATTTCAATAAGAACAGTACAAACACATATAACATCTGTTATGAAAAAACTTCAGGCAAGAAACAGAGCAAATGCCGTTGCAATTTACTGCGGTATATATCCGCGCTGGCAAGCAAAGAAAAGGAAAATTTATGATGAACAGAATTATTATTCACTGGACTGCGGGAAGATATTACCCGACAGAATTTGAAAAGAAATTTTACCATTTTTTAGTTGATGGAGAAGGGAAAATTTACAAAGGATTTTACGACCCTGAGGAAAATCTAAATTGTGCAGACGGCAGATACGCAGCACACACAGGCGGAGGAAACACAGGCTCTATAGGTATTGCAATGTGTTCAATGTTTGATTTCAAAGATAGAAACCATTGCGGAAACTATCCAATTACAAAAATTCAGTTTGAAAGTTGTATGAATCTTTGTGCAAAATTATCAAACAAATATTCTATTCCGGTTTCACCTTCAAATGTAATAACACACTATGAATTTGGACAAAAAAATCCAAAAACAACAAGCTTCGGGAAAATAGATATTACATACCTTCCGCCATATCCATGGGTTGCCAAAGATGACATTGGAAGCTTTATCAGAACAAAAATCAGATGGTACAAAATAAAAAATCAGGAGGCTTTATATGGAAATTAATTTTTATGATTTATCAGGAGGAATCAATTTTAATTCCACTAAAACTGAACTTGGAGAAAATACAAGAAAACTATATTGGACAGATTCAAAAAATATTGAACCATACCTGAATAAAGGAATTACAAAACAAAAAGGCAATACCCTGTTTATAGAATTACCCCAAGAAGAAACAATAACAGGTATGCATCAAATGGGAAACAATGACATACATAAACTTGTAATCACAACTTTATCAGGGAAAATATATATTTACTCTCCAAATAACAGCGAACTGACACTTTTAAATAAAACCCTGACCGGAACAAATGTTAAATTTGCACAATTTCTTGACGGGGTTTTGATAGCAACAGAATCCGATGAAATGTTTTACATATCAGGCAAAAATAATTATGAAATTTCAAACTGCAACCTCACGGGACTTGACGGTGAAATTGTTTATCCTGAATGTATTACCATATACAAAGGGAGAGTATGGTGCAGCGATAAGGCAACAATATACTATTCTGCACTCGGAACTTATGATGATTTTGAAACGGAAGATGATGCAGGATTCATAAATGAATTTCACACAGACAGCACAGCCATTACCGGTATGAAAAATTACAAAGATTATCTTGCAATATACAAAAAAGACAAAGTTTATCTTCTTTCCGGCACAAGCCAGAATGATTTTTCAATAGTTTTATTTGCAGATAAAGGAACTCTTTCACAATCATCAATAATAAATGTTGATAATAAACAATTTTTCCTCAGCAACGGTATATACGCACTTGAACAAGTCGGAGAACTAAATCAAATCAGATTGGGAAATGAAATATCACTAAACATTAAACCGGAGTTTGAAAAATTTAATAAAAGCAGAATTAAAAATACCATTGCACTTCATTATCAGGATAAACATCAGGTTTGGTATTATTTTCCTTATCAAAACAACAGTTATCTAAAAACTGTATGGATAAACGATTATGTTTTAAAAATCTGGACAAAAAGAGTTGTAGTACAAAACATAACATTTGCCTGTGAATACAACTCACATATTCTGTCAGCAGACGAAAACGGCAAAATTTATATAGAAGATTACGGCACAACTTTTAACGGAGAAAATATAGATTTTATGTGGAAATCTCCGTTTCTTGCACTTACTAAAACACACCACCGTAAACTGATAGACGAATTTTATTTTATTCTTGACGATGAACAGGATAACAAATTTCAATTTTCCGTCTATAAAGATTATGACGGCAACTGTGCCGATGACAAAGAAAAAATTTATTCAAAAAATTTACAACAGCTGATTTGGTCATCAGATAATGAAGAAATTGCACTACCAACATCGAAATGGAGTGAGGATGACAGCAACATTCCTATTTGGACAATAAATGCAGATATAATCGAAAAAGCAGAAATATGCGGAAGCTGTATTAGTGTTCAATTATGCGTTGAAGGAACAGAAGCAGATGATAACTGTGCTATTATCGGACTTCAATTCAGAGAAATATACAATGATGAATAAACAGGTAATAATCTCACAACAAAAGTGATATTTCCCCTGATTATAAACCTGTTAATTTGCATAAACTGCAATCTTCACCACTCATAAAACAAGAAGATACTCAAATGAAAAACGAAAGGAAAGAAAAAATGACTGATTCAGAATTTTCTACAACTTACTCCGCTTTTATACCTGAAATTTGGAGTAAAAAATTAAGCAATATGCTTGAAAAGAACTGCGTAATGATGCAATGCGTAAACAGAAATTGGGAAGGCGATATTTCTCAGCAAGGTGATAAAGTAAAAATTATTACCCCTGCAAGTGTATCAGTTTCAACTCTGACAGGCGACAACATAACATATTCTTCCCTGACTCCGACTTCTACCGAACTTGTCATTGACCAAAAGAAATTTTTTGCATTCAAAATTGATGATGTAGCAAAAGCTCAAACTAATACCGATATTATGGAAGCACATCTTAACAACGCTAAAAAAGCTATTGAGGTTGTACAAGATTCATATTTGTTAAGTTTACACACAGATGTACCGAGTGCTAACATTGTAGGTTCGGCAGAATCACCTGTAACATTGAATAAATCAACTATTTACGAAAATTTTGTAAATTTGGCATTAACATTAAAAAATTCAGATGCAGTACAAACCGGAGTAAGACCTTGGGTTGTAATTAACCCTAATATTGAAGCATATTTACTTCAGAGCCCTGAATTTATTAATGCTCACAATGTTGCCGATACAACATTAAGAGAAGGTGCTATCGGCAGAATTGCCGGAATGGATGTACTTGTAAGCACAAATTTAACGGAAGTAAATGACATGTACTATGTACTTGCAGGTACAAATGAAGCTGTTACTTTTGCTTCCCAGCTTGCAAAAATTGAAAGTCTGAGAGATAAAGATTCTTTCTCTGACTTGGTAAGAGGTTTATATTTGTACGGCGCAAAAACTGTTCAGCCTAAGGCTCTTGCAAAAATGATTGTTTCAGCAGCAACAGCATAAACTTAATATATAAGATGAATTTGTTTTGGCGGTTTTTCATAAGAAAAACCGCTTTCCTTTTATTTAGAACAGGAGAAAAAATGTTTAAAAATATAAAAAAAATAATAACAGAATTAGCAAAAAACGCTGTAATCGTAGCAGAAAAAGAACTCGGTTCCGGCAGGGGACAACAAAAAAAGCAAATGGCAATAAGCTATATTCTTGAACACATGCCGTTTTCAGCTTTCACAAAAAGCATTATATCAATATTTTTATCAAAATTTATTGATGATGTTATAGAAACCATAGTTCAGCAGATAAACCAACAGCAAAAAGAAAAAGGAGAATAATTATTATGCAAAATCAAATATTAAATGATATTTCACCGGCAGCCGTGACTCCGCAAACAAATTACACAAATGCAATTAACCAAATTGAACAAACCGTAAGAGAAGATGCTCAAAGGTTAATGTTATTGCAACAGCAGGGTTTAGTAACACAAAATCAAGCACAGTACTTTATTAACAAGCTAATCAACACCCAAAATCAAATCAACCTGCTCAGACAATACATTCCTCAAACCACCGGCTCTGAGGTGCAGGCACCCGCATCAGCGGAAGAAAAAACAAATCCGTTTGATTTGTTCAATCAGGAAAAACCGGACTTTTTTAATAAATCCGGAAGATCTGATGTGTTAAATTACATTAAAAATTTAGATGTGGACAAAGATGAAATATCTAAAATAGCAGATTTGGTTGAAAATATTGAAAAATCAGCCATTGAAAACTATTTAAAACAATCCGCTCACGATAAAACATTAAATGACGAAAATGCGACCGCTAAAAGCAAGTTGACTTCATACGTTCAAAATGCTGTTTATGACGGAAACAACAAGGTTTTCACCCGTGAGGATATCGGCGCTATGAGTGGTGACGAATTTGCCAAAAATGAAAAATTAATCCTTGAACAAGTAAGACAAGGACTTATTAAGTAATTTTGGTATGTCGCAGGAAATACGGGCAGGAGTGCATATTGTTACTCTTACCCGTATTTTTCACAATTAAAAGGAGATTATAAATAATGAATTATCTTGAACTTATAAACAATTGTTTGCTTGAACTCAATTACAAACAGGTTGAATCTTTTACAGAACTTGTAAAAAATGACCACAAAAAAATTATGTCAATATTAAACATAATTAATCAGGAAATATGCAATACAGATAACTGGAATTTTCTGTTAAGAGAAACAACTATTACAATTCCGGCAAATGCAACAAGTATTGAGAACTCAATTCCCGGACGAATATTGCATATTTTTATCGGCAATGAAAAATACAATTACAAAGAAGACATTGAACCTTTTTTGAAAGAAGAAATACAGGGGAATTTTTACACAGAATACAATGACAGGCTGCTCTTTCCAAAAATAAAAAATGATACCGAAGCAAGAATAATTTATTACACAAAAAACAGTGCAATTACTCAAGACGGTACAGAAAAAGAAGAAATGACAAACCAACATGATTCTTCACTAATTCCCATGCCTTTTTCACAGCAACTTTTGACTTACGGTACATGCCTGCGAGTTAAAGCAAATCCTTCATATGTTAAATTCAGCTACTGGCTGAGCATGTATAAAGAAGCTCTTGCAAACCTCAGGTCAAAAACCTGCATCTGCGCAAAGGACACACCAATTGTAAAACTTCACAGGCAATAACGAAAAAAAAACAGGAAGTCGTTTTCATTCCCCCCTGTTAAGATTTACACTAGCCGAAATATAAATAGCATGTTTATTATACAAACTATTTAGAAAAAATACAAGTTGATACAAGAAATGTAACATGATGAAACAATTAACAAAAACTCAAAAGCTCTTTGTAACAGAATACATTAAAACTTTGAACGGAGTAAAAGCACTACAGGTTGCGGGTTATTCTTTGAAATATCCGCAGAAAACACTCTCAAGACTGCTTTCAGATAAATTGATAATTAATGAAATAAAAGAGCAGCTTAAAAACCACATAGATGCACTCAATGTCCCAAAGGGTTATGTTATACAGAAACTTCTTCAGATAGCGGAATTTTCACTCAAAGAAGAAGATGTCCAGGATAAAGACGGCAACTACACAGGTAAAAAGAAATTAAGAGATGCCTCTGCCGGATTAAAAGCCTTGGAAAGCTTATGCAAATATCTTGGCTTTTCCGCCTCCAAAGAGGAAAACAGTGAATACAAAGAAGCAAAAATTATCACAATTTCAAATCTTGATGATACAAAAATTTAAGGAGATACTTATGAATAAAGATAAAGAAATAGAACAAATATTACTGAATGAAGATACTTGTGACAGTATAATTCAAAAGAAAAAAGAAAAGGAATTTCTTAAATCCCTTGAAAAAACTGATACCAAACCGGCAATAATTACCGATATTGCAAAAGTACCAAAAGACAAACTCTTTTCTTCAAAAGCAACTTTCTCGCTAATTAATAAATCAAGTAAAACCCAATCTTATATTAACGGTATTCAGGCTGAATCATATCTTGTTTCACTTAATGACAGAGAAAAACTATTAGAAGGAATAACAGATTCATTTATTTACGGAAATTATTACATTAAATTTTACAGGCTGAAAGCATAGCTTATGTGCGTTTTCAAACAAATAAAAACTATACCTGACGAAAATTTTTGCTACATTCCCGAAATTCTTAAATGTTTTAACAAATTTTCAAAATTTTTGCATGACGATTTTACCAAAAATGACGGCGTTGCATATATAACAAATGCTCTGCCGTATTTGTGGGCAATTTGTGATGTTAAAAATCATTTTATGGGATTTGTTATATTGGACAATTTTACCGGTAATTATAATCAAAAATTCAGTGCAGAAATCAGTGTATGCTTTCACCCAAAAGCTTGGGGAAGTTATACAAGATACTGTGCAAAGATTTTCTTAAAAAAATGCTTTGACGAATTTGGACTCTATAAAATTAAAGCTCAAATTTTTTCTGATAATTACAGGGTTAAACGACTTTTAAAATCTGCAGGTTTTAAACCTGAAGCTATTATACCAAATGAAACAGTAAGAAATGGGAAAGTGCAAAATATTGAAATGTATGCAATATACAGAAATTACTATTATAAAAATGAGGAAATTTAAAATGATTAATACCAATTTTCAACAAACACTTACACCTGCACAATCACACAATGAACAGGCAATAGTAAATGACATTATTTCAAAATATGACCGCTACAACGATTTAAGAAGTTCACAAAGAGCAGATAACAGGCTGATTTCTTATGCAATATACAATGCAAACATTCCGCGCATAAACGACTGGAATTGCCATATAGAACTGCCCGAAATCTATGAACTTGCACAAACACTTAAATCCCACATAGTACAAAATCTTTATTCTCACCCTGACGGCATGTTTGATGTATCAGGAAGTGATTACAAATCTCAAAAATTTGCGAACAGACAAAAGGCAATGCTTGTTGATATATTTGAAAGAATGAAAATTGAAAATGAAATGGAAAAGATTATTGATTCTGTTGTCGAAACAGGAGAAGTAACACTTTTTGCAGGCTGGGAAACAAAAACACAAAAAATCAGACGTGCAATAACACTCGAAGAACAGGCACAGACAAATAACGAAAATGTCTTTCTTGTAGAGGACAAAATTATTTATGACAACCCTAAAGTAAAATTTATTAACTACGAAGATTTTGTTTTTGACATCAATAGTGCTGATTGCTGGGATTCATGCCCCAAAATTTACAGAACTTATCAAACTTATGACGATATTGTTTCAAACAAATCCAATAATTGTCTGAATATTGAAAAACTGGAAATACTGAAAGGAGTGGTGGCAGATAAAAAAGATAAAAAGTTTTCAAAATATTCTATACCAAAATTAGAAATACTTGAGTATTGGGGAGATATAGAACTTCCTTCCGGACAAATACTGAAAAATCAACTTATTTCAATAGCAGGAAGAAGTGTAATAATAAGATTTGAAGATAATCCGTTTATTATTAATCCGTTTATACACGCAAACATTATTGAAAACCCTTCAACACGCAGAGGAATTTCACCGTTAAGAGTGGCTATGATATTAAATAACATCTCATCAACCATTCTCAATAAACAGCTTGATGCACTTGCACTGATGATGAATCCGCCATATCTTGCACCGAAAGGCTGTTTTAAAGGAACACAGGATGTTAGTCCGGGTAAAATTATTGAATATGATTCAGCCCTGATGACAACAACTCCAACCCCGTTGTCTTTTGACAAAGCAATGACAGGCTGGGATTTTTTAAGTTATTTCAAAACAACAACAGAAAGTGCAACAGGAATATTTAAAAACATGGCAGGTAATATTCAGACACAAGACCGTACAGCAACAGAAATAAACTACTCCGTAAACGGTCAGGAGGCAAGACTGAATATGATTTTGGAATCAATAAACCGTAAAATTATTATACCGATGGTTGAAAAAACCGCACAACTTGTTTCCTATTTCAAGATAGGTAAAGAAAGTATCCTGATTAGTGATCATGGAAAGACTGATTTTGTAGATATTGATGATGAGATAAGAAACTCAAATTATATTTATCATTATGGCGATCGAAAAGCCTCATTTGAGCGAAAATCCAAATTTAAAGAACTGTTTGAAATCATGAGTAATTTTATTCAGATTCCGGAAGTAGCACAAAAAATCAACTGGCTTGAATGTTTCAAATTCTCACTTGAGCAGTATGGTGTAGAGAATTCTAACAACTTTTTAAAAGAAGAAGAATAAATTTATTTTAATAATTTTGTGTGGAATTATCACACAGGGCGGGTTGGCGGGATTTTAACTAAAATATCTATTGAAAAAAGATTTATACACTAAATATTTAATAAAATCATCAACAGGAAAATATAATAAATAGGAATAATCCCTAAAATCTTATTTAACGCAATTGAGTGAATAGACGACTTATTTTACCTTATTTAACAAAGTTGATAGTACTTAGTTAAACAAGGAGAATTTAAATGTCTAAAATACGATAACATTTTTAATTAAACCAATAACAATATTAAATTTGTAATTATAAAAAACACTATATTTGTGATTGCTAAATAAAATCCAATATTAAAGAATAATATAAATATATTTTGTAAGATTATATTTTCTATTCGTGTTTTAAAATTAAATATTGAATATTTTTGTTTTAAATATTTTTCTAAAAATACTAAAAATAAAAATACTAAAGATAAATAAACCAAACCCGAATATATAGAAAAAAACTGTTCTTCATTAATGAATAGTGTATTCAATTTTATTTGTACGCAAAAAACAAAAATTGTTAATAACAATATCAAGTAAAAAATTAAAGATACAATCCTTAACGAAATATATTTATATAAAGTCATATAACAATTATAACATGAGGTAAATAAAATGAAACAAGAAAATAAAAATCAAAATAATACGAACATTTTTAACTACATTCCTAAAAAATATAGCAGTTATGTATTTGATGCTACAACAAAATATCAAAAAAAATATGGCTTTGATATGGGAACGGGAGAACATGCAACATGGAATAACGAAGCTGATGCTTTTAAACATGCATATATGCAAGCTCAACTTTCACTTTGGGCAGGTAAGCATATCTCAAAAGCACTTGGAGATTTTCATGAATTCCAAGGAAATAAAACCATGGGACAATCAAAAGAAGAGTATAATATGGATAATTGGAACAACGAACAAGGAAGAGAAATTGCTCGTGAAATTATCCAGCAATATGGAATATTATCAACCATACCTTCTCAAAAAATAAATGATATAATTGCTGAAAAAGTTGTAAAACGAATGAAAGAAGGGAAACTTATACTATCTCCTAATGATAGACGTAAATATGAAAACTATAAAAATAATAATTATCACTCAGGTAAAACAACTGGTCAAGCATCACCGATAAATCAGCAACAATCAGGTTTATTCGGTTACACAAATCCATTAACAAGCAGTAACCATATATACACAAGAGAAGAAGTTGGTTCGATGTCATCAGATGAATTTGCCAAACACGAAAAAGAAATAGATGCACAAACAAGAGCTTTTAACGGGGCAATGCCAACTAACAGTGACCTGCAACGAGAAGCAATGACAGGTGGCGGTGTTGTATATGTAAATTCATATACCCGCTCTGACGGAACAGAAGTTAGAGGTTATTACCGTTCGCGTTAATCAGTGCCTCGCATATTTAATCTACAAAGTACCCTACACCATGCAAACTGTTTAAAGTTCTTACATAACACTCAAAGTGTTATGTTATTTTTTATGAGGTTTTTATGAAATATAATTTACTTGATGCACAAAGAAAATTTTTAGAAATTCCGCACAATTATACACTTGATGTTGCCGTATATCAGGGGGGTTACGGTTCGGGTAAAACATTTGCCGGTTCTCTTTTAGGAATACTGCTTGCAATAAAATTTCCCAAAATAAGAGGATTAGTCGGTGCGCAAACATACACACTTGTTCGGGATACTACCCTGCAAACATATTTTGAACATCTTGAGAATATGGGATTCACAAATGATATAGATTACAAATGGGTTACCTCCGAACAAAAAATCGTATTTTGGAACGGTTCTGAAATACTTTTTAGACATTTTGACGAACCTAATAAATTAAAATCGCTTAATCTCGGATTTGTAGAAATTGAAGAAATGTCAGATATTCCTTACGAAACCTTTAAAATGCTTCTTGCAAGACTAAGACAAAAACCTCATTCAAAATGGAAAAATTTTACATACAGAATTTTTGGACACACAAATCCTGAACTTAATCAAGGCTGGGTTTATAAAACATTTTTTGTAAATCCTCCCGTAAATTACAGACTTATCTGCGCACCTACAACGCAAAATATTTATTTGCCGAAAGGATTTTGCGAAGAACTTAAAAAATTGTATGATGAGAAGTATTATAACACATTTGTCCTCGGACAAACAGGAAATTACAGCGAAAACCTTGTTGTAAAAGACTTTTCAAAAGAAAATATTAAACAAATTAAATACCGAAACAATCTTAATTTATATATCACCTGCGATTTTAATGTAGATCCTATGTGCTGGATTTTTGCACACAAAACAGAAGATAAAGTTTTTTATTTTGATGAAATTGCACTCGAAAATACTACAACTGCAAAAGCTTGTGATGAATTTTACCGCAGATACCCGAATCATAAAGCAAAAATTATAATAAACGGAGATGCATCAGGAGATAACAGAACCTGCACAAGTGAATACACAAATTATGTAATCATTAAAAAGAAACTGCAATCATACGGATATGATGCTGATATTAAAATAAAAAGTTTCAATCCGCCAATTAAAAACAGAATTGCGGCATTTAATGCAAAAGTAAAAAATGCTGACGGACAAATCGGACTTTTTATTTCCCCAAAATGCGAAAAACTTTTATATAATATCTACAATCTAAAATATATTGAAGGCACATCAAAAATAGATATTCCTACATATACGCAGATAAAACAATCAAAAGAACTAAAATTTTTATCCCATCCTTTTGACGCCGCAAGTTATCTTGTAGATTTTTACTGGCCGATAGTGTTGTAAATACCCGCATGAAATTATTAGAAATTTAGAAAATTCCTTTGATAATCCAAAATATAAGGAGATAATATATGGAAAATTTAATTTATTATTCACCGGTAATTGTAGTTATATTAGTTTTTTTAATCCAGCAAAGAATTGTCGTTACGCCGGAAGAACTTGAAAAAAAGCACAGGGAAATCCTCAAAGACATCGAAACAAGATTTGTTACATTAAACAGCTATGAAGATTTGAAAAATCAATTTACCGAAATTAAAGATAAAATTGATAAAATTTATGACTGTCTTATTATTACAAAATAGCTAAAAAGCATGAATATCATGATGTTTTGGCAGGAAAAAATGTTAATTATTAAGAATTGTAAATATAAATTATTAACCTCAAATTCACTCTATACTTGAAATTAATTTTTTTGTGTGATATTTTTGTTTTTCATGGTAGCAAGTTAAAAAATGTTCATTTTTTAAAAAAATAAAAATCCAGACAGAAAATATAATAGGAGGCAAAATATGCTAGTTAATTCGATTACTAATTTCAAGTATGATATGTCAAGACAATTGACAAATCTTAAACAGGATGCACCTCAACCTCAACCTCAACCTCAACCGGTTAAAGACGAAGGTTTGACTGCATCTATTTATTTTAGTGGCAATAAAAATAAAAACTCAATGAGAAATGCTACAATGGCAGGTGTTGGTTCTTTAGTTTTATTAACAACATTACCACCATCACTTACAAGTTGTGAAAAAGATGAAACTTGGGCTAAATCAGAATCATATTCAAATTCATCAGCAAAAACATCTGATACAACAAATGTTTATGTAAGCACACACGCTAAAGGATGCTGCTGTGATGATTGCAGAAAAGGCAGAGATACAGTTTATGTAGAAGTTCCTGGACCTACAGAATATATTAAAATCCCTGTACACGATACAACAACAGTTCACGATACAATAAATCACCATGATACAATACATCATCATCACTATGATACAACATATATAGAAGTTCCAAAAGAAATTCCGGTTCCTGTTTATGTTGATACAGGAAGCTATCACGTAGTTCACGATACAATTACTAAATGGAAAGATAATTGGGAAAAACCTATTCCATTGGATACTTTAGACAAAATTACAAAAATATTTGATATTGACGATGATGATCCATCAAGAAATAACATCGTAAGCTACCAAGGTATTCGTGAATGGGAATACGGTAACAGATTCGTAACTATGATGAACCAATTACAATCTAACAAATATAACTTAGTTTATGACAGAGAAGACTTAGATTGGGAAGGTAAACACTTAGGTTGGGGTAAAGATGTATTCAGATACCCTAGAACAAGCTTCAAAATAGAAACTTATGAAGGAAAAGTTCTTAACAATCCAAAAGGCTTATTTGTAGAAACTTACAAAAACCCATTCAACTCTGAAATTTCAGATATCGCAGATAATGAATTAGTTTCAAGACAATTCATTCAGACAAAAGGTGATTCAGTATTTGTTTACACATACGATAAAAACACCGGCTTATACAGAGAAGATGGCAGATTAAGCAAAGGTTATTTGGAAAATAATTCAATATTATTTACAGATTTAATCGCATCAGATCCTGATAAGAAATTTGGCAGAGATCCGTTATATGCAACAGAAGATCATTTAGTATCTTGCAAAATAACTACAGTTAATGATGAAGAACTCAAATTACTTTATGTAAGAGCTAAAGACGATGATGTTGCAGAAAAATTATATGGAACTGCAAATACAAGAGGTGCTATCGCAAACCCTTGGAACATTAAATAATAAAGGCAAATAAAATAAACACAAATGGGAAAAAAGACCTCTGAATTTCAGGGGTCTTTTTATGTATATTAGAATATACATAAAAAGATATTATAGGAATACTATAACCGCTTTCTTTGTTCGGGCAAAGAAAGCGGTTAGAAAGAAACCCGCGACCTGATGCTTCGTTCGTTAATCATTTGTAATTACTCCACCCAAGCGGAATAACTCGCATACGCTCAAACAAATTCCGCTTTGACCTTGTGGAGTAAAACAATGATTACTCTCTTCGCAAAGGTCGAAATTTTTTGGACGCCCGCCGTAGTTTTAGGCGGGCTGAGAGATTTGCCGAAGGCAAAACATTTTACCGTCAGAATGACGGTCTGTTGCAATACGAAGTATTGCTGAACTTTGGCGTTTTTCTCTTTCTTTGGTTCTATTTCTTTCTCTTTGTCTCGCAAGCAAAGAGAAAGAAATGAACAATATCATACTAATAATATCTTTTATGACGATAAAAGATACTCCAAAATTGCATCGTTATAGCGTTTGTCATTCGCACTAAACGGAAAAATATCACCGCCAAATTCCCGTTTGACATGTGCAATTGCCTGTGCAACCTTATTGTGCGAAGATATACAATCAGTTTTGGTAATAATAGTTGCAATCGGCAAGTTATAAGACAAAACCCATTCTCTCATCTGATAATCATTCTTTTGTATCTCATGGCGACCATCAATTAGCTGAATTAAACACTTTATTGATTTTCTGTTTAACAAATATTCTTCAAGATTTTTCTGCCACCTGTTTTGTACTTCCTTTGATACCTTTGCATAACCATATCCCGGTAAATCTGCAACAATAAACTTATCACTGAAATTAAAGAAATTTATCAATCTGGTTTTACCCGGAGTATTAGATGTTTTGGCAAGTTTTTTATTATTGGCTATTGCATTTATAAAAGATGATTTCCCTACATTTGAGCGCCCCAAAAGAGCATACTCAGGAAGATTAAACTCCGGACATTGTGACAATTTTTCAGCACTTTGTATAAATTTTGCCTGAAGAAAATTACTCATTATTTTACAGCCTTTTCTTTTTGTTCAAGCATTTTTCTTTTCCACATAACCGTTTGAAGTAAATTATACATCTTTGGGTTGTTCACAATAGTTAACTGAGTTTTACCCTTTACAAAATCAACAT
This sequence comes from uncultured bacterium, assembly GCA_902788345.1. Taxonomy (GTDB): domain Bacteria; phylum Cyanobacteriota; class Vampirovibrionia; order Gastranaerophilales; family Gastranaerophilaceae; genus Zag111. The sequence continues at coordinate 193,689 of CADAJP010000002.1, forward strand.
TAAAAGAAGATGTAAATATATTTGGAGAATCAATATTTACAATTTGAAACAGCCCCTCAGTTAAAATACTAAGAGGCTCTTTCATAAATGTTTCAAATGTTTTTCTTATGTCGAATTTTTTCTTTTTCATAATTTCCAAAGAACTCATCGACTTAACGAGTTATCGTCTTATCGACTCATTATATCAATTGGCTGAATACCTGAATTCTTTGTTCAACTGCAGCTTTATCAGATGCATTTGGAGCAAGTGTCAGGTATTGAGTATAGTATTTAACAGCACCTTCATAGTTCTTTTCAGCTTCGTATGCCTGAGCTTTAAGTTTTGCAATTGAAGGAGCATTGTGATAGAAGTCAATTGCTCTGTTACAATATTCAATTGTAGAAGCATAATTACCTTCTTTGTACTGTCTTAAAGCAATTTCAAAGAATTCATTTGATTTCATTTCACATAAATCAATATAATGAATACCATTGAGAGCAATTCGGTTATCAGGATCTGCCATCAAAACTTTTTGCAAAGCTTTTCTTGCAGTTCTGAACTGTTTATGCTGAACAAGAATTTCTGATAAATATAACTCATCATCAACACTATTTGCAAAGTTTATAGCATTTTCAAATGTATAAACCGCATCAGCTTCACGACCTAATGATAAATAAGCTTCGCCTTTAATTACAGTATCCATCAAGCTGTTTGTAGCAGATTGAACAATGTAATTAAGATTTTCTTCAGTCAATTCAGGCTGATGAGTTAATTTAGCCAGTTTGATTTTAGCAAGATGAAGTTTCAAGTCATTTGGAGTTCTTTGAATAGCTTCATTTACATAGTCATATGCCAAATATACATCTTTATTTGTAGTAAAGTCACGGCTGTCAGCTGTATCTTTTGACATTTCATAATATGTATTTGCTAAACCAATGATAGCAGCATTGTTATAAGTTCCGTCACCTAACAATCTTGAATAAAATTCAAGAGCTTGCTGGTATTTCTTTGTTTCGAGTGACATATTCGCTACTCTGTATATACCTTCTTTATAGTTAGGGTTAAGAATAATAGCTGTCTTTAATTCTTCCATAGCAAACTCATGGTCTGCTCTTCTTTCATAAACACCAGCCAAATTTACATATGGTCTGAAGTTTTCAGGTTTTACATATTTAGCCTTTTTGAAAGAATTGATTGCAGCAGCCTGGTTACCTTGTTTCAAGTATAATTCACCCTGCAAATTCCATCCCGGAGATGATTGAGGGTTGATATGCAATGAGTGGTTTAACCAAGTTAATGCTTTTGTATAATCGCCGCGTCTTGATTCAACCTGACCCATATGATACATAGCTGTTGCATTGTGAGAATTGCATTTTATTGACTGCAAATAATATTTTTCAGCCTGATCAAGATCATTGTCAAGCATTGCAACGTTACCCAAATTATCGTATGCAGGAGCAAAATTAGGGTTAATTTTTATTGCAACTTTGAATAAATCCTGAGCATCTTTTTTGTTGCCGAGTTTTAAAGTAGCAACACCCATAGCATTATATGCCTGATAGTAAGTACTGTCTAAATCAACAGCCTTTACAAATTCAGCAATAGCTGCATTTGATAAGTTTGTAATATTCTTAATATAATCAACGTCTGAAGAGGTTTCTCTCATCAGATATACCAAACCCTGTGCATAATGCAACTGAGCATTATTCGGGTGTTTTCTCAATAATTGATCTAACTCTGACTGCGCCGGAGCCAATTTCCATTGTTTAGCAAAAGACATCAACTGTAATGCTTTGGCTTCCAAATCGTTAGGGTTTTTAGTTAAAATCTCCTTTAATTTTGCGTCAGCTTCTGCATAATTAGTGTATTCAATCATTCTGCTGATATCAACATAATTTTTTGAAATCTGAGCTTTAATAGGTGCTGCAGAAAAAGATTGAGGTGCACAAAGAATACATGAAGTTAAAATCATTGAAGTGACTAATAATTTTTTACAATTCATTATTTTCTCCTAACCTTCTAGCTTAATATTATTCTAATTCTATAAAATTATTGTATAATAGTTAAGATAAAAAATCAATAGAACAAATTTATGGGATTAAACGCAATTTCAAAACAAGATTTGGAGAATTTTAAGGGGTATATTTTAGTCGAAAAAAACTTTTCGCAACATACCGCAAGAGCCTACTGTGCCGACATTTTGAGCTATCTTATATGGCTTGGGGAAGAAAATTGTGAAAGTGCTGATTTTTCAAAAGTACGTGAATATTTACATTTTATGCGTAAATATGATTACAAAAAAACAACAATTGCCCGAAAGATAGCATCCATAAGGACTTTTTATAAATTTTTGTTCCGTGAAAACAAAATTGAATCAAATCCGGCACAAAATTTAATTTCCCCCAAACGACCGAAGCCTTTGCCAAAATTCCTCTCTTTAGAGGAGATAGAAGAAATTCTTAACAACATTAATATTGGCACTCCGGCAGGATACAGAAACAGGGCAATTCTTGAAATTCTTTGGGCGAGCGGAATGAGAATTTCAGAGTTAAGCAACCTTAATTTTGGCGATTTAAACCTTGAAAACAACGAAATTACGGTATTTGGTAAGGGTGCAAAAGAACGTATCATACTTATAACAGACAGGGCGAAAAATTATCTTGAAAAATATATTGATTATGCAAGACCTCTTGTTGCAAAGGGTTACGACCTGCCGCCAATTGAAGACAAAACCCCTGTTTTTATCAATAAAACAGGCTACCGCCTGCAGCCACGAATGATAAGAAATGTAATAAATGAAATTGTTGAAAAAATAGAATTGCCAAAACACGTAACACCACATATGTTCAGACACAGCTTTGCAACTCATTTAATTGAAAACGGTGCGGATTTAAGAGTTGTTCAGGAACTTTTGGGACACGCAAGTATATCTAACACCCAAATATACACCCACATTTCAATGCAGCATATGAAAGATGTTTACGAAGAAACCCACCCAAGAGCATAGCGTAATATTTCTTAACAATTTAGCTTAATAATCCGGCAGTTTCGTTATACATAACCATATTAAAATCGGAAACCGTCATATTCGGATTACTTTTCATAAATTTTTTAACATCAAATTTAGCCATAAATTTATCAAGTTTTTGAAGAACTTTGGGTTCATTTTCGTGTTCTGATTTTAATTTTGCAATATATTCTTTTGTAAGATATAGAACTTCATCTTCAGTCAGAATAGGTCTTTGGGCAATACTTACTTCATCATTGTCATCTTCTTCAAGATATTTTCTTTCTTCATCTTTGTCTTGATCTTGCTGTTTTTGTTGTTTTTCTCCACCTGTAGATACTGCGGATTCAATCTTTTGACCAAAAGGATTTCTGTTTACAAAATTGAACATAATTTTTGCCTCTTTACATTAAAAAGTACCGACTTTTCTATCGGTACTTTTCAGAATTTCTTTAAAAAAATCAACTGTTTGTACTAGCATGCAGAGTGGGGATTTCCCTGCCTGCGTGTCCTTTTAACTATCGGCGGTAACGGGAATTGTCTTGAGTCGCTCGCAATAAACGGCATTACGCATTTTGCTTTTTATGGCTATCTGCCAAAAGCAAAATCTGCTTCAGCCTCTGCTCGCTCCTCGCTGAACCCTGTCCACAAGCCTTTCGGCTTGTACGGGTTCTCGAATTGCAACGATTATCTCTGCCAATAAAAAAGACACGACAAGCGTGTCCTTTTTATTGGCGGCGGTAACGGGAATTGTCTTGAGTCGCTCGCAATAAACGTTTATTGGCGGCGGTAACGGGAATTGAACCCGTGTTTGCAGAATGAGAATCTGCCGTCCTGACCACTAGACGATACCGCTATGTATGATTTTCAAGATAAATATATTACAAATGAACTTATTTTTCAATAAGTATGATAAAATTATAATACGTTAGTTTGGAGTAAATTATGCTTGTAAAAATATATACAGACGGAGCTTGTTCGGGAAATCCCGGCAAAGGCGGGTACGGAACAATTTTGATGGCAGAGGATGACAACGGAACGGTTCACAAAAAAGAATTAACCCAAGGGTATAAAAATACAACCAATAACAGAATGGAGCTTATGGCTGCAATTGTCGGACTAGAGGCATTAAAAAAACCTTGTGATGTTGAACTGACCTCTGATTCAAAATATCTTGTTGATGCTTTTAACCAAAACTGGATAGACGGCTGGATAAAAAAAGGCTGGAAAAACTCTCAAAAAGAACCCGTCAAAAACAAAGATCTTTGGGAAAGATTACTCAAAGCCAAAGAACCGCATAATGTAAAATTTATATGGATAAAAGGACACGCCGGCCACGAATTCAATGAACGATGTGACAGACTTGCCGTTAATTCTGCAAACTCTGAAAACTTATTGGAGGATAATTATTAATCGCTTTCTGCAACAACAGTAGCAATTAATTCACCGTAACTATCAACACATCCGTTGGTTTCTTCCACAATATAACGCAATTCCGGTTTCCCTTCTATTGCTTGTTCTGCGCAATCCATAGCGTCATCATATTCTTTAAATTCACCAATCAGATTTTTTGACAATTCTGATTTATCTTTTGCAGTATAAACCTGAAACATAATAATCTCCTTAGATACAATTTTCTCTACAGAACAATATTAATCACAAAATTACTTTTTTTCAAGTACTTGTTATTCTGCAATAGGTACTATATGAAGTTTTTGACTTAATGATACAAAAAACGGAAGTCCTGAACTTTCGTGAGTACCAAAATCAAAAACCGGTACGATTGTATTCGGATCTTCAGTAATATAATCTAAAACTTCGTCATCAAATTTTCTTTGAGAGTCTTTAACTTCTTTAATATACGGAGCGAGTTTATCCATCATATCCGTTTCTGCCGGATTTATATCGGCACCGTGATGCCTGCCAAAAAGTGTTTTTCCGGTCATATTTTCTAATTTCATGGCTTTTGCCATTGCCTGATCTATTGTTTTTGAAAGCATAATCTCTCTCCCCTCACAGATTATTATAAAAAACCTTCAATAGTTTTCATATACATCAACAGGTTGAAATTTTATTTGTAAAAACACTTGACAAAATTATAAATAGTTATATAATTATTTATAATAGTTACATAACTTGAAAGGAGATAATTATGGTTTTTACAAACAAAGAAAAACAAGAACGTTTTAGAAAAAAAGAAACACTAAAAAACATTGCAAATAGGACTTTTAACTCCTGGCTATCAAACAAATCTAAACAAGACTCAAGAACTCCAGAAGAAATAAAAAAATATCTTGAAACATTAATCAAATTACCTTCAAAATGGAATGATGAAGATTACAAGAAAACTGTTGAAACAATACACTCTTATGAAAAAGAAATACTTATGAGTAATAATTATGAATTAATAAGAGATATAGAAAAAGTTAATAATCCAATAAGACATATTATTTCACAAGATAATATGGCATATAATGGCTCTGTAATTTTAGGATATGATACTGAAGTTGTAAATAATATGAAATTATTATCACAACATATTGAATCAGCAATTAAGCTGGCAGGGGATTCAGATAATCATAATGCTGCAGCTATAATGGAGGTTGCACGCAACATTGGTAGAAACATTTCAAAAATGTCATATCAGCAAGGAAATAATTCTATGGCAATTTGTTTAGCAATTATTCCAGAGCAATATAATCGCCCCGATTGGTTTATTGATGAATTATCAGAATGTTTAAAAAGAAATTTGGGTAAAAATTTATCAAAAAAATTATCAAAAGCACTAATAAATAAGGAGAGCACATGAAATTCGCTTTATTAAATGGTAAAAGAATAGAACCTCAAAAAGATATTAAAAATGCAATATGTCCTATTTGTAGAGAAACAGTTATTCCAAAATGCGGAAATGTTAAAATGCATCATTGGTCACACAAAACAACCCTGAATTGTGATCCATGGTGGGAAAGCGAAACAAAATGGCACAGACAATGGAAAGATAACTTTTCTAAAGTGTGCCAAGAAGTTGTTATGCACAATAATATAACAGGCGAAAAACATGTTGCAGATGTTAAAACTGAAACAGGCATAATAATTGAATTTCAACATTCAAATATAAAAGAAGAAGAAAGAATCTCTCGAGAACAATTCTATAAAAATATGATTTGGGTTGTTGATGCAAAAAAATATTATGACAAATTTAAAAGAAATTACAAGGATTTAAATCATATTGACCCTTGTGATAAGTATAATCCATATTTTTGTTTAAAGTTGGATAAAAATAATTGTTTTCCAATGAGATGGTTAAATGCAACTGTACCTGTAATTTTTGATTTTGGAATACATGATGAGATAGAGGATAATGATTATAATGAGCAAAAGAAATGGTTATGGTGTATTTTCCCCGATAAATATTTGGATATTAATCAACAATATTTATGTGGTTTTTGTATTAAAAAGGATAAGTTTCGAGAATATATTATAAATGAAAATAAATTTTATGAAAATGTCGTTAAAGAAAAATTAGAAGATAAAAAGCAAAAAGAATTAAAAGAAAGTGACGAACGAAATAAAAAGGTAAAAATACTAAAATATAAAAAAGAAAAAAAATGGAGAATTGCAGTAGAAAAATTAAAAACGGATTTTGAAAATAACAGATTCGAAACAACAAAATTACTTGTTAAAAATGGAATAATAACAGATTATACAAATAGGAATTATAATGATATGGAATGTATAGTACTTGCTATAAAATCATATCCAACGATATTTAAAGGTTGCACATACCAACATAATGATGTATTAATTTTGGTACAAGATCGTTGTTTTAATTTAAAACCAGCAATAGTATATTTAAAAGAAAAATATAATCATTTAGAAGAAGAATATAATCAATATTTTAGAAATATTAGTCATATATATGATAAAATCTGCTTTGGTAATAAATATGAAAAGATATCATATGATTATCATTTGTATGAAAATTTAAAATACATTCAAAATCAATTTAAGCATTTATCAGTTATCAGATTCCGAAACAAGTTCGGAATGACAGTATAATTAAATTCAAGCCTTATTTTGTGCAAAATATTATATAATTACAATAAAATTTCTTGTCGGGGAAATATGTTTATAGTATTATTTTTGATGTAATTTAGGGTATTAAATAAGAAAGGACTTTTAAAATGACTAAACTTTCACCATTACAAATTGAGAGATTAAAATACCAGCCAAAACTTCCTGCAAGTTTAAAAAATGGTATTAATTCTTTGGAAATGACTGAAGGAAGTGCAACTCAATCTGTTGCAGACCAAGATGATATCAAAAACCTATTTCCCAATACATACGGAAAACCTGTTGTAACTTTTAAATCATCTTCTTCAACTTCAAGCGCACCGGCAAGAAATGTAGGTGTTATATTATCCGGCGGACAAGCTCCCGGCGGACACAATGTTATTGCAGGTTTGTATGATGCATTAAAAAATGCCAATCCTAACAGCAAATTATACGGTTTTCTAGGCGGTCCGTCAGGTATCATTGACGGCAAATATGTTGAATTTGACGATGAATTTATCAACGCATACAGAAACACAGGCGGTTTTGATATTATCGGATCAGGCAGAACTAAACTTGAAACAGAAGATCAATTCCAATCTTCATTAGAAGTTTGTAAAAAACTGGGTATCAGTGCAGTTGTAATAATTGGCGGAGATGATTCAAACACTAACGCAGCACTTTTAGCTGAATGGTTTGTTAAAAATAACACAGGCATCCAAGTTATTGGCTGTCCAAAAACTATTGACGGCGACCTTAAAAATGACCAAATCGAAATTTCTTTCGGTTTTGATACAGCTACAAAAACTTACGCAGAACTTATCGGAAACATCCAAAGAGATGCTAATTCCGCTAAAAAATATTGGCACTTTATTAAAATTATGGGTAGAAGTGCTTCACATGTTGCACTTGAAGCCGCATTACAAACTCAGCCAAATATTACTTTAATCTCTGAAGAAGTTGAAGCAAAGAAAATGTCATTATCTTCTATTATAGATTATATGACAGATATCATTGTAAGACGTGCAAACAACGGCAAAAACTTTGGTATTGCAGTTGTACCTGAAGGTTTAATTGAATTTATACCTGAAATGAAATCAATGATTGCAAACTTAAATGACATTATGGCAGAACTTGAAAGTGATCCTGATTTTGTAAATGCTACAACAATTCGTGATAAATTTGCAATTGTAGAACACCGATTAGATGATGAAAACGCTAGTGTTTATAATTCATTACCATCAATAATTAAAGAACAGTTACTTGCTGACAGAGATCCACACGGCAATGTTCAGGTTTCTAAAATTGAAACTGAAAAATTATTAATCGAAATGATTTCTTCTAAACTTTCTAAATTAAAATCAGAAGGAAGTTATATCGGTAAATTCTCAGCACAGTCACACTTTTTCGGTTATGAAGGCAGATGTGCATTCCCGTCAAATTTTGATGCAGATTATTGCTATTCATTGGGATACAATGCATTTGCACTTATCGCTAACGGTTTGACAGGTTATTTATCATCTGTTAAAAACTTAACCGCACCTGCTGATGAATGGATTGCAGGCGGTGTACCTTTAACAATGATGATGAACATGGAACGCCGTCACGGTGCAATGAAACCTGTTATTAAAAAAGCGCTTGTAGAACTTGACGGCCCTGTATTTAAACAATTAGCAGATAATCGTGAAGACTGGGCTATGAATGACAGATACCTGTTCCCTGGAGCTATTCAATACTTTGGACCAAGTTCTGTTTGCGATATTACAACAGTAACTTTAAAATTAGAACAATCTAAAGCATTAGCTTCAGTTTAATTTGTTTAATACTAAACTAAAAAACAGGAAGTGATAATTTACTTCCTGTTTTTTATATTATTCTTCACCTTTTCTGTTTGGTATAAATTTAGCCTTTTTGGAGGTTATAAATATACAAATATTTTTTTATTATAAATACAAAAATAAGAGGTGATATATGAATATTTTATTTGTTAATGCTTGTGTGCATCCTGAATCAAGAACCAAAAAACTTGCTGATTACTTTTTAAGTAAAATTGACGGCGATATTAAAGAAATTAACCTGAATGAAGAAAAAATTCCGCCTTTAAATATGGAAACTTTAATATATAGAACCCGCTTAACAGAGGAAATGAATTTTGATGAGGCAATTTTTAAATATGCTCATTGCTACGCAAATGCAGATTTGATAGTTGTTGCGGCACCTTATTGGGATTTGTCATTTCCGGCAGTGTTAAAAACTTATATTGAAAATATCAATGTCAACGGTATTGTTTTCAAATATGATGAAAAAGGAAATGTTATCGGACTGTGTAAAGCTCAAAGACTTGTTTATATTACAACCGCAGGCGGAAAAATCAGCCACGAATACGGTTTTGAATATATAAAATCTGTTGCACAGGATTTTCACGGAATAGAAAATGTTGACTATATAAAAGCCGAAGAACTTGATATAATAGGTTCTGATGTGGATAAAATCCTGCAAAAAGCAAAAGAAAAAATAGATAAATTAGTAGAAAAAGAATTTGATAAATAAAATTAAAATTTTTGCAAAAAAATAGTGATAATTTCAAGATTCTGAATCACATTCGAAATGACAAAATTATCACTATTTTCTATATCAATAATTACGCTTCTGCCATAAACTCTTGTTTTGCAGTTTCGATAGCTTCTGTCAGAATATCTAACTGTTCAGCGGTGAAAGTAACACCTTTTTTGGTCGGAATCCATGTTGCACCGCCATCATTTGTAAAAAATATTCTCATATTAAGATAACTTGTACCTTTGTATTCACTTAAAGAAATTTGTAATTGTTCTGTTTCAGAACGTTCTATTGTTGCCAAAATTTTTGCATCTGCCATAATTTTTCTCCTTACTTATTAAACATACACATATATATTAGCATAAAAAATATTTAAAGATTTGTTTATTTAATATTTATGATAAAATAAACACCAAAAGGAGCCGGCAGCTATTATTAATATTGATAAAAATTCGCAATATATTGCATTGTATTCAGATATTGATGATAATACGATATCTGAACTTAAAGATACCGATTTTACAGGCTGTGATATAATTGCCCTGCGATGCAAAATCAACGATATTGGCGAAATTCAAATTATAAAAAATCAATTAAAACAAATCCTTCCGCAAATAAATTTACCTTTAATGATTTGCGGATGCGGTAAAGACGAAATTGACAGCAAATTACTTCCGGAAATTATAAAAATTTTAGATCGGGAATGTATTATTTCATATGCAACAGAACAGACATACAAAAAAATTATTCCCCATATTATAAAAGGAAATCATTACATTGTTCTAAAAACTCCTATTGATATAAATTTGGCAAAAGAACTGAATATACTTTCTGTTGAAATGGGGTTAAAAAAAGAGAAAATCATAATGAATACAGACATTGGCGGTTTGGGATACGGATATGAATACGGTTACAGTATAATGGAAAAAATACGTCTTGAAGGTGAAAAAGGAGATGAATATCTTGATTTACCGTTAATTTCCGAAGCCTCATCTGAAGCACTTAAAACCAAAGAAGCCAAAACTTCAGATACCCAAGGAGCAAGAATGATTGAACTGTGTGCCGCAAGTGGTGTAATTGCAGCCGGAGCAAATATTATTACAGTTTCTTATCCGCAAAATATAAAATATTTAAGAGGGCTTATATAAAATGAAAATGACCGGACTACAAATTTTTAAATATATGCCTGCAGGTAAGAAAACGCAACACGCAAACTGTAAAGAATGCGGATGTGCTACATGTATGATGTTTTCGCTTAAACTCGCAAAAGAACAAATTGAAATTGACAAATGTCCGTATATTGATGATGAACTTCGTGAAATATATTCTCAGGGGTTAAAACATCCACAAAAGACAATAGAAATCGGCAATCTGAAAATCGGCGGAGAAAATGTTTTATACAGACATGAAAAAACATTTATAAATCCGACAACACTCGCTGTTTTTGTAGATTGTTCAAAACCTGACTATAAAGAAAAAATTAAACAAATAACAGATTTTGAATTGCACCATGCCAGTGAAAATATTAAAGTTGATTTAATAATACTAAAAAATTCCGATTCAAAAATTGAATATAGTACAACAAAAATTATAACTTATGAAGAATATAAAAAACTTGGCTTAAACATAATAAAAGAAAGTGATTTCAAAGAAACAAGCAAGTATCTTTTAGAAACAAGAATTAAAGCAATAAAAGAAAAAGATGACAAATTCTCTGCGCCGGTTTGTGTTGAAATGAAAAATGATGATTTATATTCATTGTGTACCCATTCAAGTTATTATATTTGTAAATATGCAAATATGCTTGTTTTTGAAGACTTTAACGAAGAATTATTTTCAACAATTATGATGCTGAGGTTTAATATTTTTACTGATCCGCAGAAAGTTCTTCAGGTAGAAGCAGGTTTATACAAATTCAATGAACCTGATAAAAATTCTATCGTATTTATGACAACAAATTTTGCACTTACATATTTTGCTGTTGCAAATGAACTTCGCAGTCTTGATATTCCGTCATATTTGATTGTTGTACCTGCTCAAGGGATGAGTGTATTAACAGCATGGTCGGCTCAGGCTCTTACTTCAGATGTTGTAATGAAAGCTCTTAATGATTTTAATATCAAAGAAGAAATAAATACACGTAAAATAATTATTTCAGGACTATTATCCGAACTTAAAGAAGAACTCAATGAACAATGTAATGATTTTGAGTTTGTTGAAGGAACAAAAGATGCTTCCGACATCGGAGAATTTGTAAAAAACTATCTTCCCTTGTAAAAAAGCAATATTGCAATCAAAGCAATAACGCCAATTGTGATAAATATATCTGCCATATTAAAAACAGGGAAAGTTATAAATTTTAGGTTAATATAATCTCTTACATACCCAAAAACTATTCTTTCGTGGCAATTTGCCATAATTCCGGCACTTAATAATGCCAAAAAAGACAGTGAAATATAATGCAAAGCCTTGTTATGATAAACATATGCAAACAATAGTGTTGTTGCAGCAACAGAAATAATTATAAGAAATTCTCTTGCATTTTCTAAAAGACTAAAAGCTGCACCGCTATTTTTTAAATATGTTAAACTGAACACAGCATTTGAATAATGATGTCCGGAGGTTACATTATCAACAATAAGTTTTGATGAAAACAATGCCAGAAATAACCAAAATATGAAATTAAGAATGAAAAATAAATATTTAAACGGAGCAGATGATTTCATTATTTTTTAACCTCCTTATTATCATTCAAAATAATAAAATTATTTTTCGGCACAACATTAACCCTTTTCATTAAACAGGCAAGTCCTGCCATATAAATTCGGGTATTATTAAATTTATCTGTTGCAGCCTTTGAAATTGCAAGCGAGGTCACCGTATATTCATTAAGATTATCAGTATTTGCCTTCATAATACGTTCAAGAACCTTTGTTTTCGGAACTGTTCTTAATGGGCCTTTTGGAACAGAAGAAGGATAAACCACGGGATCATGCTCTATTGAACCGATTACAACAGTATTTTCATCCGCATCAACTTTTACGGTCGTTGTATAACTTTCCCCTGCACCAACCTGCATAGGTGCAACAAGTTCAATATCCATAAACCTTGCATCTCCATACAGCAATGAAGATTCATCACTTATAAGGGTTTCTCCGGCTATGAGCCAATTTCCGTTTAGTTTTACCAAATGATAAATTCCGGAAGATTTTGCGTGTATTTCTCCTGCAACAGAAGAATCATCAAGTTTGTCATACACCGTTCCTGTTGCATTTTCTTCCACATTGACATATGCATTATCACCCAAAATTTCTATTGAATTTACCTTTGTTTTGTAGGTCAGATTTTTACATTCTTCCCAAGTTTCTTCAATAGTTTTAAAATAAATTTTTTTATTAAAACCATCATTATTCATATAATTATCTGCGTACAACGGACTCAAACCCTGAAGGTCGTGTTTGTTTGCAAAAGTATTATGAACTTCAAATAATTTTTTTATTTGTTTTGCTTCACGTTTGTATATTTTATTCTGCTCATGCCTGTATGCGCCTGAAGATACAATAGAACACTGTGCCTGCAAATTGCCTGCACCAAATGTCATCAAGGCAAAAATTAAAAATAAAACAATCTTTTTCATACAAAACAGTATAATCAAAAAACTCAAAAGTGTAAATAAATTAACAACTCGTATATATAAATAATATTATCAGAACAAAGATAATATTATTTATTAAAATTTTAATATACCCCATTTCTTTGACCGCAAAGAAACGGGGTGCAAAGAAACTCTCCGACATGATGCTTCGCTCGTTAATCATTTGTAGTTGCTCCACATTGAGCGGAATAACTCGCATTCGCTCAAACAAATTCCGCTTTGACATCGTGTCGCAAACAATGATTACTCACTTTCGCAAAGGTCGGATTATATATACCGACCTTATATTCGAGCATTACAATTTATTAGCGAACGGAGTGCCGGTCGTGGTTTTGTGGAACTTTTGACACCAAAAGTTCCTCCGTCTGAAAGACCCTGCGGAGCAATATAAATATAAACTTATATTATAGGCTGGATTGCTTCGGGCTTTAAGTCCTCGCAATGACATGTTCTGATAATATTTTTATGCGTGTTAGTTGTAAAAATTCTGTGTTTTGCAAAAAAATTCTTTTGCAAATTTTATTTCTTCATCTTTTGATAGTTGAATATTTTTAATTTTTTTCTTCAATATGAAATTGAAACATTCCTGATACTTTGGCGATGGTGAGATACCAAGTTTTTTTAAATCTTCACCTGTTATTTCAAGTTCAATATCTTTTAAATCTTTCAAATAATGTTCAACAATTTCATGATTAATTGTAGAATACATAATTACACTTTCAATTGGAATATTTTTAAACGCTTTATATACCTCAAAATCTGTAAAAATGTCATTCTGAGCAAAGCGAAGAATCGCCAAATCCTTAAATTTTTCCACTATATTTTTTTCAATTTTTGTCAGCGGTAAAGCCGAAATATCAGGCATAAGCCCGACATAAATTATCCATATATTTTCAGGTTTAAATTCTGAAATAAGTTTTGAAAAATCATATTTTGGCAATTCAAAATCTTGACTTGCAACAAGTTTATAAATCCCCTGATTTATAAATCTTTCAAATGCACTCCAATTGTTTAGATTAAAAGTTTCTTCCAGCTCTTTTTTTAATCTTTTATAAGACATATCATAATTGATATTTTTTAAATACTCATCCTGAAGTTTCTTTGTGTGTTCATCCAAATCAAAACCGAAACGAACAGAAAATTTTAATGCACGCAAAATTCTTGTCGGATCGTCAATGAAACTATCATCATGCAACACGCGTATTTTTTTATTTTTTAAATCATCCATACCGCCTGTATAATCAATAATTTCACCGGTTAAAGTAGATTTAGCCATTGCATTGATTGTAAAATCACGCCTCATAACATCTTCTTTGAGCGAACAGGCAATTTTTTCAACAACAGGCAGGTGTCCTTTTTGCGGATATGTTTCAGAACGTGTCGAAGCAATATCTATTTCTTCACCGTTTAATTTTATTTTTACAGTACCAAAAGGATTATTTATACGCAAAATTTCTGCATCTTTAATTGTATGCGCAAACTCAATGGCATCGCCGTTATACGTCAAATCAACATCAAAACTTTTACATCCTAATAGCTCATCACGAACAACTCCGCCAATATAGTATAAGTTTTTATCCTTTAAATTAATGATGTTCATAAATTGATTTTACTCTAAAATCGTGTAAAATAAAATAAGTTAATATGCGGATAATTTCATACAACCGATAATAAAAAACCGCACAACATAAAGGGGAAACATGTTACAGGAAGCAACAAAAGCACTTAATTCAGCATTTAACAACAGCTTTATAAAAAAAGTAAGCCAATATTTGCACGACTGCGTTCGTGAAGAAGTCAAAAGTTCAACTTTCAGAAACCTTAAAGGTGATAAAGATAATAAATGGATTTTCCTCAAAGAAAAGGAAACCCTTTTGACAGACGGGCTTGAATACTTAAAACTTGACGGTGCAAATCCTAACCTGACCGAACTTATGATTCAAAGTGAAAACAATGCCAGAGATAAATATCTCATATACGGTTATATGTTTTTAGTCGGAAGAAACGGAAGGTCAAAACGCCGCAATGAATTTTTAACCCCGCTTTTGTATGTACCGTGTAAACTTGAAAGAAACGGAGTGAATATTAACTGTATTCGTCAGGAAGATATTTTATCACTTAACACAGGTGCTTTGGCTTCTCTTATGAAAAAAAGTGATGATGACGATGAAGTAGATTCTTTTTTGGAAGGGATTTTGGATGTTGTTCCTGAACTTCCTATTACAAAAGAAAAAATGGATATTTTCCTCACAACATTAAAATCACTTATACCTGATGTTGAAATTGTTGCTGACAATTCTGAAGATGCTGACGAAGATAACGTCACAAGAGATGAATCGCCTGAAAAAGACTTTTCAAATGTAGAAATCAACGGGGATAATTTAGACGAAATCATTGAAGACGATATTCAACAGCAAAAACAAAAATATGAAGGCGACCTGAAAAAACTTTGCGTAACATACCAAAGTGCCATAATTTTAACAAAACGTCCGGCTGTAACTGCAGGTGTTTTACATGAATTGTTACAAATTGCCGAAAAGCCAAGCGGAG
The DNA here is from genome assembly GCA_902788345.1 of uncultured bacterium. GTDB lineage: Bacteria > Cyanobacteriota > Vampirovibrionia > Gastranaerophilales > Gastranaerophilaceae > Zag111. The sequence continues at coordinate 209,490 of CADAJP010000002.1, forward strand.
TTTACCGTGAAACAACATTATCAGTAATAAATGACGAATACAATCAAGCGGTTGAAAAAGGTACAATACCCGATAATAATGCCCCGTTTTATCCTATTACACCACTTTCTTTGAGCGATTCACAGGAAAAAGTAATTAAAAATATTGAAAACAACAAATTTATTGCAGTCCAAGGGCCTCCGGGAACAGGTAAATCACAAACCATTGTTAATTTGGTTGCTCATTTGATAGCCAACGGGAAAACTGTTCTTGTAGCTTCACGCATGGACAAGGCAGTAGATGTTGTAGCCGACAGACTTAATGAACTCGGAGCTCCGTATCTGGCACTAAGAGCCGGCAGAGCAAATTACCAAAAACAATTAAGTTTGGAACTGCAGGATTTGTTATCAGGCAAAGCAGATATTGATGATGATGTTGAAGATTTTATTTTTGCAGATACAAAAGATATGAAACAACATCTTGATATTTTGCGTGAAACTGAAGAAAAATGTGAAAATATTATCAAACTTGAAAAGAAATGGCACGATTTGAAAGATGAAATTTCACAGCAATCACAGATAGTCGGCAAAATGCAATTCATTAAACGTCCGCTGAAAAAATCTGAAATTGATAATATAAATGATGTTATAAAAACATTAAGAACAAATATGGAAAAATCAGGATTTTTTGTAAATTTCGCAAACATTTCCAACCAGCGACAACTTAAAAAAATACTTGATCTTAAACATTTTGATATTAACGAGGAAAATCTTAACAGGTTAAAAACCGAACTTGATTTTACCACACTAAAATGGCAGCAATGGAAAGCCGAAAATGATATTCAAAAAACCGGCAATATCCACATTATGATGGAACAAATAAGACAATTAAAAAGAAAACAAAAAACGCTTGCCGTAAACATTTTAAAAAGTACACGCAGAGAAGCTCTGAAAGCACTATTGCGTGACGATAAGAAAAAACGCAGAATAAAAGTTCACGCAATGTCACTTGTTGAAAGACGAAAAAAATTACAAAACAAAATCCTTGAAGAAGAAGATTTTAAGCCGTTGTTAGAAGCCTTTCCATGCTGGTGTGTAACAACTTATGCAGTATCTGACAGCTTACCGCTAAAACCGGGCATGTTTGATGTTGCTATTATTGATGAAGCATCACAATGTGATATTGCAAGCTGTTTCCCTATAATGTACAGGGCAAAACGTTCAGTAATTGTAGGTGACGATAAACAATTGCCTCATTTATCATTCCTTGAAAAAGCTAAGGAACAATCATTCCTGAGCCAATACGGAATTCCTGATAAATATCAGCTTATGTGGAGATTCAGAACAAACTCAATGTTTGATTTAGCAGACTATTATTCAATGAATTCGGTTATGCTTGATGAACATTTCAGAAGTCTTCCGCCTGTTATCAATTTTTCTAATAAAGAATTTTATTCAAACAGAATAAGAGTGATGCGAAAAGACAAATTAGATCAAAACGCACTTGAACTTGTAAAAGTTCCGGAGGGTAAAGTTGATTCTGATGCAACAAGAAATCTTCCTGAAGTAGAAGAACTTGTAAAGGTTTTACACGAAATAATTATTGAGGATGAAAAAAATAACCCTGAGAACCCGACAACTATAGGTATTATTTCACCGTTCAGAGCACAGGTTGAGCAGTTAAAAATATCCGTACCAAAAGTTCTGTCAGATTATATGATTAAAAAACATCAAATTGAAATTGGTACAGCACACACATTCCAGGGCGATGAAAGAGATATTATGCTCATTTCATGGGGATTTGCAAATAATTCACATCCGCAAAGTATAACATTCATTCAAAAACCAAACCTGTTTAATGTTGCAATTACTCGTGCAAAAAATAAATGCATTAATTTTGTTTCCCACGATATTGAAACAATGTCAGAAGGACATTTCAGAAACTATATTTCATATTGCAAAGAATACATTGAAAGAAAACAGGCTCTTGCAAATGACGAAATAGACGCAAATATATACAAAAATTCTCTTGAAAAAGAAATTGCAGACGAAATTCGCAAACTTGATCACCATGTGCTTGCGGGGGTAGATATTGCAGGATTAAGTGCTGATTTGGTTGTAGATGACAAGTTTATAGTTGAAATAGACGGCGTTGAAGATAAACCAAAATCAAACATTGCCAATATGAAAAAACAATCTTTGCTTGAACGTTCAGGCTTTAAAGTTAAGAGAATTTCATACAGAGAATGGCAATATTCTCCAAAAGCCTGCCTTGACAGAATTTTAACTATTGAATAAGTTAAAGGAGTGTATGATGAGAGAAGAATTATTATCAATTATCGAAAAAAACAGCCGCATCGGTATTAATGAACTTGCGGTTTTATTAGGGAAAGAAGAAATTGAAGTTGCAAACGAAATAAAAAAACTGGAAGAAGAGGGAGTAATTTGTGCTTACCACACACTCATTGACTGGGAAAAAACCTCTTTAGAAAAAGTTACGGCACTTATTGAAGTAAGAGTAACGCTCCAAAGGGGACAGGGATTTGATAAAATCGCACAAAGAATTTATAACTATCCTGAAGTCAAATCTGTTTATTTAATTTCAGGCGGATTTGATTTACTGATAACTTTAGAAGAAAAAACTCTGAAAGATATTGCAATGTTTGTATCAGATAAATTATCAACACTTGATTGTGTACTATCCACAGGAACACATTTTATTCTGAAAAAATACAAAGATCACGGAACAATTATGGCAAAACCTGAAGAAGATACAAGAGAGGTTATCACTCCATGAGGAATTTCTTATCGGATAAAATTCAGGAAATAAAACCGTCAGGAATAAGAAAATTTTTTGATATTGTAACAGAGATGAAAGATGCAATATCACTTGGCGTTGGCGAACCTGATTTTGAAACACCATGGCATATAAGGGAAGAAGGCATTTATGCTTTTGAAAAAGGCAGAACTTTTTACACTTCTAATGCCGGTTTAATGCCTTTGAGAGAAGAAATCAGCAAATATATTGAACGAACTCAAAACATTAAATACAATCCAAATGGTGAAATCCTTGTTACTGTAGGTGGTTCAGAAGCAATTGATATTGCACTCAGAGCCTTAATAAACAACGGTGATGAAGTTATAATTCCTCAGCCGTCTTATGTTTCATATGCACCGTGTTCATACCTTACAGGCGGTAAAAATGTTTATATAAATTTAAAAGCCGAAAATAATTTTAAATTAACTCCGCAAGAACTTGAAAATGCAATTACGGATAAAACAAAAATTCTTATCCTGCCATACCCGAATAATCCTACGGGTGCAATTATGGATAAGAATGACCTTGAAAAAATCCGCAAAATTATCATTGAAAAAGACATTTATGTAATTTCTGATGAAATATATTCGGAATTAACATACAGCGGAAAACATGTATCTATTGCAAGCCTTGAAGGAATGAAAGAAAGAACTCTTTTAATTAACGGTTTTTCGAAAAATTATGCTATGACAGGCTGGAGATTAGGTTATTGCTGCGGACACCCTGATATTATAAGGCAAATGACAAAAATTCATCAGTACGCAATTATGTGTGCTCCGACAATAAGCCAATATGCAGCGGTTGAAGCCTTAAAAAACGGGGATGAAGATATTAAAATGATGCGTGAATCATACAATCAAAGACGCAGATTTTTGTTAAATGCTTTTAAAGAAATGAATTTAGAATGTTTTGAACCGCATGGAGCATTTTATGTATTCCCATGCATAAAAGAATTTGGGATGACAAGTGAAGAATTTGCACTAAAATTTCTTGAGGAAGAAAAAGTTGCGGCAGTACCGGGAACAGCCTTTGGTGACAGCGGAGAAGGATATTTAAGAATTTCTTATGCTTACTCACTTGAAAAATTGAAAACGGCAATGGAAAGATTAAATAATTTTGTAACAAGGCTGAGAAAGTAAATTATGTATGAAATTAAAAAACAAATTTATCTTGATTTTACAAAAAATCAAAAGTCTTCGCTTTTGAGTTATCTACGAGCATATACAAAAAAATTCCCGGAACTTAAATCCGAAGAAATCCTTGATAAATTTATTGAGGATGAAAGATATTATCTTGAAATTGACAATTCAAGATTTGAATTTTTGAAAGAAATTATAGACAGTGATACTTTTTTATCTGACAGTCTGAAATATATAAAAGAATGTAAAAAGTACTATGAAAACAAAGAAAAACAACGCCCGATTATAGAGGCCCAAAAAGCATATGAAAAGCAAAAAAGGGAATTTTTGAAAAAGGTCAAAATGTCAAAAGAACCGCCGACAAAAAAACAACTATACTATTATGATAAACTTTGCAAAAAATATGGTCTTGAAAAAAAAGAATTAACTTCGAAACTTGAAGCCTTGGAAGAAATAGATAAAATATTGGAAGAACATAAGATTATATAAATTCTGAAAAACAATAATCCACTTGTTTTTCAATATTAGAATATTTTGTCAAAGAATTTGTTAATTTTATCTTTTAAGGCACTATATAGTGGATTTTCTTTTTCAAGTCTTGTCATAACGTGCTTTTCATCAGTTCCAAAAATATTGTAGTAATAAACATTTTTCTCTATATGTGAAAAATTCAAACTTTTATTTTTTATACAGTCATTGCCCGGTGTAAAAAATTTCAGTAAAAAACTTGAAAGATTTGAATTATTATCAGGTGCCATATACGGAAAACTTGTGCACATTCCAAAAGAGCTGAGCATATCCTCATCTATCCCAAAAACTTTTTTATAAAATTTTTTGTTTTTATTTCCGATAAATTCATCTGTTGTATTGTCATAATTTCTTATTCCGTTTTTAGCATGGAAAATTGCATCTATACCATACCTGTTTTGAAATCTTATTACATCGTTTACATAATTTATACCCTCAGTTGCCGCTGTAACAGGACAAAACAATATATGATTTGACTTTGATAATGCATTTGCCTTATTAATATAATTTGCAGCATCAGCCATTGAATAACCGGAAGCAGATACATCATCAGCAATTATAAAAGCAGAATTTTCCGGCATAGAATTTAACTGTCTTATGTCGCTTATTCTTAAAATTCTTTCTTTTGGTATTTCTAAAATTGGTGCAAACATTTTGGCAATAACATCAAAACTTTTAACCGGTTCATTCGTTACAGGAACCGCAATATATATATTGTTCTTACTTATATTATGAGTTTTTGCATAATTTTTTACCTGTAATTTTAAATCTTTTAAGTTTTCTATCATTCGCTGTTTTGAATATACATCAATATATTCATCATAATACTTTGCTATTTTCAAAGATAATTTTTCGCGTTTTCTCCTGCTCTTTGTATAATAATTTGCTACAGATTCGACAGTAGATTTTAAAAGGGTTTCATTTGGCATTATCGGACGCATTTGTTCTAAAATTACCCGTCTTGTTGCAGGAGCATCCAAACTTATTGTTTGGCATTTTATTTTATTTTTTAAAAGGTAAGATTTTATTTTTCCGTTTAAACTTTCATCTAATGCCTCATTAAAACTGTATTCAGGATGTTTTTCCATCAACTTCCTTGTATTTTCTAACACTTTAACAGTCTTTTTCGCAAGTAAATTGTCATCCGTGAATAAATTTATACCATCAGACCATCCTTCAAGATTAAAAAATTTTATATCGCCATATTGTCCAAAAATTCCTATATTTCGCTGAAAATTTTTATCTTTTAAATCATCTTTTACTACAAATATTCCCTCATATTTTTCACCCTTTTGTATAGGTAAATTTATTATTGATTTTTCTTTTGAAAAATAATTAAATATTGAATTCAAGCCCCCATTTAAAGATATTTTATGAACCTTTGATTTTGCAAGTTCTTCAGATAAAAAACCTAAAAAATTATAACTGGCAAATTGAGTTAATTTTTGCATAACTCTCAATACATCTATTTCTTTTGCCCATGGCAAAGTATCTAATACTACATTTATGGATTTATCGAGTTTTTCAGGTGTAAAAACGCATAATTTATCCTCTAATTTTGTATAAATATTTTTAATATATTTATCTATTTTAGGAGTATTAAGCTTTTGTACTTTAGGTTGTTCATTTGTTCCGACTCTTGCATATATTCGTTTAAAATTTTGATAATCAGGAACACCTTTTTTATGCGGCAGCTGAACATCAATACTTATAAAGTTATCCCCCCAGGAAGTTGAGAAAAAGCTGATTTCACGCAAATCTTTTCCGAATAATTCACTTATACTCTTTGATTTTTCAACTATACTCCAATGGTTAAGATATGGATTTTCAGCAATTTCCCTTAAATTCATACCGTTAACTTTATATTTTGACAGCCTTGACATTATTTCAAGCTGTTCGTTACTGTATTTATTATCCAAACTCCAAATATAACTCGGGCTATAATTCCACATGCCTGCATCATTTTTCGATACCATTAGGGGTTCAAGAATTTTCATACGTTCATAAGGTATTTCGGAAAAATAAGGAAAAGCATCTCCGGGGATACGCATTTCGCCTAAAATATCTCTCTTTTTTGCTAAATTATATAAATATTCAAGCTCAAATTTTTTATGATCCGTTAAGAACGGAAGCAAGTGAACATCATATGTTGGTAAATCAGTAATATTTTGTGCTATATCCACAACTTCCGGCTTCAAAGCCGAACGGAATATCATTTCATTTTCTCTTTGAAATTCCATGTAAAGTTCTGACATGGCTTTAGATTCTTCTTTGGATATAGGAGGAAGAACCTCATCAATAAATTTTTGAAACATATCAGGCATATCATCAGCCTGTTTTACAAATTCATCATTAACAATTCTTGTAATTCTGTTGAATTTCGGAGTTCTTATTCCGGAGAAAGAAGTATTATATCTATTTTTTATATTTATATTGTTGACACAATCTATTTGCATAGTCATTATAAACCCTGTCAAAAATAATTTTGCCAAGGTTGATATTTAATACAAATATTATTAACCCCTATCCTTCGGTAATATCCCAATGTTCCAGAATATCATCATCAATTCCGTCTAAAAATCTTGACGGCTTTGATAATACCATATTCATTGAATAATCATACATATCAACAGGATAAGTTATATATAAATTATTTTTTGCACGAGTAGTTGCAACATACATTAAACGCAATTCTTCATCCATTTCTTCTTCAGAATTAAATGAATAAGCACTCGGGAAACGACCGTCAACCGCACCAATTATAAAAACACTATCCCACTCCAAACCTTTTGCGGAATGAATAGTAGAAATTGTTAATGCCTCATCATCTGAATTATTTTTATACATACCCTCAACACTCGCATCAGGCGGTTCAAGTGCCATATCGCTTATAAAATCCTCCAAATTAGAATATTGAGAAGCAAGATATTGAAAATGATCCAAATCTTTTTCACGTTTTGCAAAGTCATCATATTTATCCTTTAAAATCGGGAGATAATAACGGATAATTTCTTCTACAATTTCGGCAGGCTTTTTAGTTGACATAAGAGAACGTTCCCTGCCAAGAACATTTAACAACGGTGAAAGGCTTGACATCTTGTTAGACGGCAAAAGTTTTATATCAGGATTTATATTACCTTTTAAAACAGGCATAATATTATTAACAGCAGCATTTCCGATGCCGCGTAATAATAACAAAATTCTTGTTAAACTTATGACATCATCAGGATTTATTAAAACTCTCAAATGAGAAACAACATCTTTTATATGCGCTGTTTCCATAAATTTAGGGCCGCCAAATTTTCTGTATGGAATTGCTCTTTTTGAAAGTTCTATTTCCAAAGAATATGACATTCTTGCATTACGGGTTAAAACACAAATTTCTTCAAGCGGGACATCTTCATCTAACAATTCTAAAATTCTCTGACAAATAAAATCAGCTTCCATCTGGGTATTTTTTGCACAAATAAGCGCAGGCATAACAGGTGACTGAATTTGTGAAAACAATTCTTTGTCATATTTTTCTTTTGCTCTGCCTATTATTAAATTGGTTAATTTTAAAATATTCTGAGTGCTTCTGTAATTTTGTTCAAGTTTAATAATTTTTGTATTTTCAAACAATTTTGGAAAATCAAAAATATTACGGTAATTTGCACCTCTGAATGAATAAATACTTTGTGCGTCATCTCCAACAGCCATAATATTTTTATGCACACTCGATAAGAGCCTTACAATATCAGCCTGAAGAGTATTAGTATCCTGATACTCATCCACCATTATATATTTGTACTCACCTGAAATTTTTTGCCTTAAATCGTCATTATTTTCTAAAAGAATTTTTAAATAAACAAGTAAATCATCATAGTCCAAAATTGAATTTTCACGTTTATAACTTACATAATTTTTATGTACTTCAGTAATTTTATCAATACAATGTTCAAATTGAGGGAACTCATTAATTATAATTTCTTTTACAGGAGTAACCTTATTCACACTTTTTGAATACATATCCAAAATTGTATTTTTTTTAGGAAATCTTTTTTCTTTTTTAGGAAACATCTGCCCGACAATATGATTTATCACATCTTCGCAGTCGCTTCTGTCCATAATTGTAAAATTATTTTTCAATTTCAGCGCTGAAGCATATTTTCTCAAAATTATATTTGCAAAAGAGTGAAATGTACCGCCTGCAACCTTTTCGCACCGGCTGTCCAAAACTAATGATGCACGGGAAAGCATTTCATGTGCAGCTTTTTTGGTAAAAGTCAAAAGCAAAATATTATTTGGAGCAACACCATCCTCAATTAACCTTGCAACACGATAGGTTAAAGTTTTTGTTTTACCCGAACCCGCACCTGCAATAACAAGCAAAGCACCCTCATTTGACATAACAGCTTCCAATTGTTTTTCATTCAAATCCTGCTCATAGTTAACTTTATAATTCGTCTTTTGAGGCTGACGTTTTTTAAGCACATATTTTTTATGTGCCGGTTTATTTTCTGAAACTGTTGAAAGCTCTTTTGACATAATACTCCCAAGAATATTATAGTTTAATTTCTTAAACATTATCAACTATATTATGTAAATTTTTAATAAAAGTATTTAATTTTAATAAAAAATAGTAAATAATATATTTATGAAAAAGTTTTTACTGATTTTTATTACAACCTTATTATCAATTTTTACATTTACAACCACAGCTCTTGCACTCAGCGGTATTTGGATGAACACAAAAGGTTTAAAGGTTTATATTCCGCCTAAAGATATGCTCACCACCACGATGACACACGCTTTTCAGGAATGGCAAAGAAAAACAAATAACTATTTCTCTTTTCAATTTGTAAACACAAAAAGCACCGCAAATATTGAAGTAATTTTTATGGACAGCGGAATCCCAGAAATCTGCAAAAATGACGGGGCATTGGGCTGCACAAAAGTAAGTACACTACAAAACCACCTCGGAACAAGAATAAGACGCGCAACAGTTTATATTTCCCGAAAAAGTAATAACGGCAGAGTGATGAGTAACACACAGGTTTATACAATAATGCTTCATGAAATCGGACACGCTTTAGGGTTAGGACACACAAAAGAACCGACAAGCATTATGTATGCAGGCACAAATCAAACAATGGCAACAAAACAGGAAATTCAAATATCTGATTTAAACCTGCTTTACGATATTTATCACAGTGATAAAAAGAAAAGTAATTAAAAGCTTGAATAAGTACCTTTATTCATATATGACCAACCGTTCAAACGAAAAAGTTTTATAATATCGTTTGATGTAATATCCTGTTTTTCATCAACCGGAGAATGCATTATACCAAGATTACGATTTGAATCCGGTAAACCCAATGCATGTCCTATTTCATGAAGCATAACAGTATAAATCATATCCTGAGAATATTTTTTAGGATTTGGGACTATTGAAATTTCAGCTTTTGAAATACTGCCGCCTTTGATAGTTACTGCGTATTCGCCCAAATCACCAACATCTGTTCCGTTTGTTTTTTCGGGAAAATCAACCTCAATATCAGCAGGAGTTTTTGTTATAAAAGAAAATTTTAATTGACCGTAACTTTTATCCTGCCATTTTTGAAAAGCTCTCTGCATCATGCCGGAATAATCGTTATCTGCCGGTATATATACGGTCAATGTATTTTTTGCCCAGCTATAACCGTTATCCCCAACCGCAAAAGACGGAAGCGATAACAAAAATAAACCTGCAATTAATATAAAAAATGTAAATATTCTCTTTATCATAATCAAATTCCTTTTACTACTCTACCAGCCTTCTCTTGTTGAAATCTGTTTTCCGTCAAGATCAAACATCTGGCTTTTATACCATACTCCCTGAAATTCTTTTTTGCTGTCATACATATACTGAATATCTTTTGAAGCAAAGTATAAAGCACTTTTCAAATTTCCTTTTTTGTCATATTGCATTGAATAATAAGGGAATTTCGGATAATTTTCAGATGTTATATCAGCATAATACAACTTGCCAAAAGCCGTATAATACAAAGAATGATGAATATCATCCCTGTACTGAATTGCATAAATTATCAAAGTATTTTTTTTGTAATAAAACGGACTGTATTTTGCATCTTCATCTTCGGTAACACCATTATTTGCGAGCATGTAATGGTATTTAAAATTTTTGTCCTTTTTATATTTTTCAAACTCTTTTTTAAATTCATCTTTTGTCAGATAAATTTTTGAAGAATCGCTGAAAATAACATCTCTGTAGCTGTTTGCAAGTTCAATTCTCTCATTTTTTGTTAAGTCTGCCCAGTTAAAAATGACTTCAGGTTCATTTTGCACCTGAGGAGTAATTACCTGTTCAGATTGCGGCGGTCGTTCTTCAACAAATATATCCTCAAAAGCAAAAACACCACCTGTAGATAAACACAACATCAACAAAAATAATAATAATTTTTTCATTCTTAACTCCTATAATTTATTATTTAAAACTTTATAAGCAATTCTTAATTTAACCGAAAACAAATTATCTTCAGCTTCAAACAAATTAGCTTCCGCCAAAGCATATTCTTCAGGTAAAATAATACCATTTATCTCAAATCCTGTAAAATTTCCTGAAGCATCTTTTCTGGATTTTGTTGCAAGTGCATACATAAAGGCTGACATGTCGTCTTTATCAATCAGATTATCACCATGAGGCTCTCCATGTGTGGAAATTTTATTAAAAGCATTACGTATCCAAACTTTTACCTTATTTATATATTCAGGTTTATTTTCAATATCATATCTGCCAAATCTGTATTTGAGCAAATATTCTTCATAATCTTCATAAGTTAATTTGCCGGTAACATTTTGAACCTCTCTTGCAATAAATAAAAGATATGACTGTGCAAGTTCAGATATATTTTGCTTAAAAGTATTATCAAGATATTCCATATCTTCTTGTGTTTTATCAGGTTTAGATGCAATTTGCCTCCATTTTGGAGACACAACATCAAAATCTTCTGCATCGGGATTTTGTATTCCCGACTGTACGACCATATCATTTATTACGATTGCAAGAGCTTCGCCAAGTTCAGCATTGCCCAAAGGCAACTCTGCCAATATACTTGTTCTTGTAGCATCCTGAAAATTATCCTGCATTAAACGATTTTATCCTATGTCCCATCTCCCGCAGGTTCCACCCCAGCGAGCGATAATATTACCTTTTACATCTTTTATTTTATCAACATGTTGAACTTCGTCAACTCCTTCAACAATTGTAATAACTTCACAATTATTTGAACAACCGTTACATGCACAGGTAATCGAAGAAAAATGCATATCAGCGACATTCCAGCCTTTAAATTTTGTCTGTGCACTTGTGTATTGATGATTTTCCATCGCAAGCATCGCTGCACCGATTGCACCCATAGTTTGATGATGTTCAGGAACAACGACTTCCGCATTCAAAGCTTCTTCAAATGCTTTTACCATGCCTGTATTACTTGCAACACCGCCCTGAAATGAAAATACAGGCAGCAATTCTTTACCTAACGCCAAGTTACTCAAATAATTTCTTACAAGAGCCTGACATAAACCGTATAATAAATCTTCAACAGGATAACCAAGCTGCTGTTTATGAATAAGATCACTTTCGGCAAATACACCGCATCTTCCGGCAATTCTTGCAGGATTTGATGATTTCAAAGCGGTTGAACCAAAATCCTGAATAGGTACACCTAATCTTTGAGCCTGATGATCCAAGAAAGAACCTGTACCTGCCGCACAAACAGTATTCATGGCAAAATCCGTAACAATACCGTCACGCATTATAATAATTTTACTATCCTGTCCGCCAATTTCCAAAATAGTCTGAACACCCGGAACAGTAACACTTGCAGCAACAGCATGGGCGGTAATTTCATTTTTTACAACATCTGCACCAACCAAAGAACCGGCTAATGCTCTGCCTGAACCGGTTGTACCAACACCCATAACTTCGTAATCTGTTATGCGTTTTTCATACAGTTGACGCATACCGTTTTGCACTGCAGCAACAGGAGTTCCTGCCGTTTTCAGCATAATACTGTCAACATATTTGCCTGTTTCATCTATCAATGCCAATTTTGTTGTAACTGAACCTACATCTATCCCTAAATATACTGTTAAACTCATTATTTCTCTTTCTTTTATTTTAATTCCAAAGCCTGTAACAGTATTATTGTAGCATAAAAATTATATTAATTACATTTTTGCCAATTTTTTATACAATTCAATTTGTTCAGCAGATATATGTTCAGGTAAAACAATTTTAATTTTGGCGTTAAGATTACCAAAACTGCCGTTTTTATTCGGTAAACCAAGGTTTTTTAATCTGAGTATTTTCCCTGACGAAGTCATTGCAGGAATTTTTATTCCTATTGTTCCATGCAGAGTATTTATTTCTTTTTTACAGCCTAAAACCGCTTCCGGCGGTGTTATTTCAACTTCTTTTGTTAAATCAGAACCATCAATTATGTACTCATTATCTTTTGGTGTAACAATAAGATACATATCACCTTTTTGACCGTAGGCATCAGTCCTGCCCTGACCTTTAAGTCTGATTTTTTGACCTGCCTTTATATCTTTAGGCAGTTTTACTTTCACCGATTTATTCTCGTTTACAATACCCGTACCGCCGCAATGAGAACAAAATCCACCCGAAGTTGAACAATACGGGCATTTTGACATGTCATTATATTTAACGGTTATCGGAGTGTCTGAAAATAAATCTTTTGCCGTAACATTCAGATTAAGAGTTATATCCGAATCCTGTGAACTTTTCTTTGTTCTTGTGCTCCTTGATGTACGGGTTCTGCCGGCACTTTGCCCCATAGAGCCAAAATCAAATCCGCCAAAACTTCCTGTACTTTGTCTATGTACGGATGCACTGCCCATCATATCACCGAACAGAGAGCTGAAAAAGTCGGAAAAACCGCCCATATCACCACCGCCAAAATTGAACTGCTGATATGTTCCGCCTCCAAAGTTTTCAAATCCCGGAGGAGGTGTATAATCTGCACCCCCTTGCCAGTTTGAACCTAAACTGTCGTACCTTTGACGTTTTTGCTTATCGCTTAATACTTCATAAGCTTCATTTATTTCTTTAAATTTTTCTTCGGCTTCTTTTGTTTTATTAACATCAGGGTGATACTTTCGGGCAAGTTTTCTGTACGCAGATTTTATCTGAGCTTCTGTTGCACTTCTTTCAACACCTAATATTTCATAATAATCTCTGTATTTCATGAATTAAAATCTCCTATTAAACATGATAATACAGTAACAGAAGATTTTAACAATTTTTAATTATTTCTTAATGATATTTTGAAAAGCACATTATTGTATAACTAATTTTCTAAAATTTCTTTATTCATTTCATCAATATCTTTTTTTATTGATTTAAAAGATTCTTTATTTTTCAAAAAGTCTAAAATATCTTTTTTTGTTCCGTATGCTAATGGTCTTGTAAGTTCTCTTTGCATTGACTTATGGAGCATAGAAACTTCGAGCATATGACCTGCAAATTTGTCGCTGTCTTGTGAAATAGTAAAAGCTAAAGCCTTACAATTCAGCCCTTTACCGTCATTTGAAAAACATTCATTTATATCTTTATAATGAAAATCATCAGAAAGCTCGTATTCTGCACGTTTTAACAGTTTATCAAGCGTATCTTTTATCCCTTTATTAACATCAAGGTTATTTTTATTTAAAGGGTTCATTTTAATTATTTTCGCATTATTATTAAAAAGTTTTATCATATTTTAACCTCTGGTTATGCAATTTTTTCAAATTCAACATATGGTTTGAATGACTGCATTTTTTCTTTCTGAATTGCTTCATCTACATAGTGCAATTTGGTCATATTTTCTCTTGACATAAGTTTGCTTAAACCTTTTGCAAGACCCGGTTTTTTACCTTTGATACCAACTTCCACTGTTCTGTCATAATTATAGCACTTTTGCAAATATCTTGTATGTTTACCTGCCAATTCTTCATTTTTACTCATTTCGGCTTTAGCTTTTTGGAATGGTTCAAATGTCTTATTTATAGTACCTTTACCCTGATTACCATCATAGTTTACATGTTCAATTTCACCAAAAGTAATTTTTTCATTTGATTTAGGTGCGATTTTACAACCTTCACCGCGAATTTGTAATTCGGCACGGCTTCCGTCACTAAGATAGAAATTCATTTGAGTAGTTGTGTATCCGCCAGGTTTAATACCTTTTTTAGCATCAGCAGGTAATTCTGATATATTATATCTTGAAAGATTGATTTTGTTTGAAGTGTGGTCAAGTGTATATTTTTCACCTGTTTCAACCTGTAATCTTTTAATGTTTCTTATCTGATTATCTGAAAAATATGCAAGTCCGTCAGGTCCTCTGTAATTACAAAAACGCGGAACATGTAAAGATGCTATTTTATCAGGATTATTTTTTAAAGTTTCCAATAACTTCGGATTTACATCCATTTTTGATAATTGTTCCATTGTAACTACTTTTCTGTCTAAAGCATCTTTCATCATACTCAAAATTACGCTGTTGTATGCTTCTTCGGATTGTTTTTCCGCAAGCTGTAATTTTACATCCTGTGCATATTTTTCTGCAACTTTTGTCTGAGCTTTTGATAATTTTGCATCGCCGCTAAAATATCTTTTTAAAAATTTCTTTTCTTTTGCAGTTAAATATTTGCCGTCAACATTGAAATTTTTAATTACATCAAGAACATCTTTTCTTGAAAGACTTTCTAAAGTTAATCTGCCTGCAACACCGTCTGTTAAAAAACTTTCAACATCAGTATCTTTTGTTAAAGTAAGTTCTTTTTCTTTTACATTTTTAATGATTTTTGAATAAATTGAAGCTGCACTTTTTGAGCGAATATCAACTTTTTTACCCGGAAACATTTTAGAAAATTTTTCTCTTGCTTCAGAAACCTGAGAAGCATATTTTTTTTCTAAACGCAAAGCCATATTACCGATTTCGCCTTTTACTATATCATTATCCAAATCTGTATATTTTATTGCGAAATCAGGTTTTACATTATCTATAGTTGAAGGTCTGATTGGAATAGAAATATCCGGTTTTAATCTCAATTTAACAACTTCACCTAATTCTTTTGTTGCTTCTTTTGCCATTGTAAGCAAAGGTTTATTATCAATAACAGTTTGAGCTGTTTTTACACCACTTGCAGAAAATAATGCACTTGCACCTTTTTGTATTAATTTAACTGCTAAACTCATAAATATTTCCCTTAATTATATCCCCTGTATTTTAATAAAGTATTTTTTTTGGTGTAAATTGCCATTTTTACCCTGTTTATTAAATTTTGTAACATTCGGAAAAATCCTTTAAAAGTTGCGATATATTACAAATTTTTCTATTTTTAATTAATCTGCTAAACTTTTGATGGGGAAGTGTGACTTTTCCGAAAGCTGC
Source organism: uncultured bacterium (assembly GCA_902788345.1). Classification (GTDB taxonomy): domain Bacteria; phylum Cyanobacteriota; class Vampirovibrionia; order Gastranaerophilales; family Gastranaerophilaceae; genus Zag111. Next base: position 225,394 of record CADAJP010000002.1, read on the forward strand.
ATTAAAAAAAACATGTAGTAGTGGATAAAATAATCAAGGGATGGTATGGCTGTTAATATTAACACAGGTGCTAATATAGAAGATTCTATATCTACAAAGGAATTATTCAGAGAATATGACTGGTATGAAAAAACTTTCTCTAATATAGTTCAGTTTGCCAGTGATGATTTCTTTACGAAAAATTTTAAAGTAGATTTTATAGGATTGAGCAAAAACATTAACTGCCTGTTAAAAGATGAATCCTGCTTTGTTACCAAGATTAAAATCAACGAAGAATATGACATGTTCTTCAGACTTACAGAAAAAGCAATTGACATAATACTTGAAAAAGTTTTAGGTAAACCGAAAAGCAGATTTAACATAAATAAAATCTCTGATTTGGAAGCAAAAATTATAACCGCATTTAACAGCTGCATGTTCGATGCACTTAAAGCGAAAATGGGAGAGCCGGATCCAAAACAACTAAAACGAACAAATTTCGATATGGTAAACCTGACATTTGTTCTAAAAGATATTGACAACGTAATAAAAGATGCGGGAAAAGTTATTGTAACACTGCCGTTAGGATTGTTAAGACCACATCAGATAACCTCCGGCGGTGAAAAATTTGCAAATACAGATTTCCCGAACAGCGAAATTTTTGTAAAAGTCATTATGGGAAAAATGAGATTTCCGCTAATTGACATTCAAAATATAGAACAAGATGACGTTGTTGTATTTGAAAACAGTAATATTGAGCATATGACACTTGCTATTCAGGATGAACTGCTTGATATTCATCTCAATCCAAACATGGACTTACTTATACCTGAAGAATTCAACGAGAGAGGAGAAGATAATATGTCTGCTAATTTATGGGACAATATAGAAGTAGAAATGAATGCGGAATTTGATGCCGTAAAAATTACACTTGGAGAACTGAAAAATATAGAAGATGGTTTGGTTGTAGATTTAACCTCTCTTTATAACAACAATGTCACATTAAAAGTTGAAGGCAACCCGATTGCAAGCGGAACACTTGTTATTGTAAATGACAGATATGGTGTAAAAATCAATCAGGTTATTGCACCTCCTGCACCTAAATCAGAACAGACTGAAGAAGAAGCAGATACTCAGGAACAAATTCCGGTTCCTGTAAATACTAATATTGCACAAAATGACACAGAAGAACAAATTGTCCAAAACGGCGGAGCTGAAGTTGAAGGAGATGAAGAAGACTTTGACTACAGCGATTTCGATTTGGATGATGAAGGATTATAATCAAGGCAAAAAGGAAACAGGTTCGTAACAAAAACAGAAAGGCAGATATGGGACACTACATTCTTAGTTTTACGGTTTATACACTCGCAATGACAGGATTAATATTCTTTGCATTGTTTGTTTATAAAAAAGTTGTTCAAGGAAACATTGGAACAAAAAATTCCAAAATGTTATCCGTGGAAGAAACAATGAGTATTTCTCCAAGAAAAACACTTATGATAGTAAAAGCCGGAGAAGAAAGATTTTTAATAGCTTCTGATGTTGATAAAACAACGCTTATATCAAAACTTGACAATCATGAAACAATTAAAACAGTTATACCGCAGGAAAAAATTGAACATTTCAAAAATATTGAAACCGAACCTGTAGATTTGAATGTTTACACCCCTCAAAACGACATTCAACAACAAATAGCGGAACAAGATATTGTAAAACCGGAAGTTAAAAAGCAACCTAAAGCACCAAAAACACCGGTGCATCTTGAAGTTGTAACAGATAAAAATATGAGAGTATCCGAACTGAGAAAAACTCAAAGAGAACGCAAAGGCAGAAGAAATATTACCATAGATGTTACGGATACAACAAACCACGGCTTTTCAACCTTGAGAGAAATGGTATCTAAAGTAAACGAAATGTAGGGAGCAGATGGATCAGGTACAGGCACTAAATCCTATAATACAAATATTAATCGTTATGACGGTATTTTCGCTATTACCGTTCATGTTCTGTGCTATGACAAGTTTTATGCGTTTTGTAATAGTATTCTCAATGCTTAAAACTGCAATGGGTACTCAACAAGTACCGCCTGCTATTGTAATTATCGGACTTTCTATGATATTAACTTTTTATACTATGGGTTCGACTTTTGGTAAGATGTACGAAATGGGTTCTGTTCCGTACCAGCAAAAACACGACATGGTTGCGGCTTTAAATGAAGGCTCAAAACCGCTTAAAGAATTTATGCTGAAACAAACAAGAGATGGTGATTTAGAATTTTTTGTCAATATGACCCACAAAACAAGACCAAAATCACCTGATGAAATTTCAATATGGGAAGTTGCACCTGCTTATATCGTAAGTGAACTTAAAACAGCTTTTGAAATAAGTTTTGTAATATTTGTACCGTTTATCATACTGGACCTTGTTGTTGCGAACATACTACTTGCACTTGGTATGTTTATGCTGTCGCCTACAATTATCTCCATGCCGTTTAAACTGCTGATATTTATTGCCGTTGACGGATGGGCTCTTATTGTTCAGGGTTTGGTATCGAGTTTCAACTGATAAAGGAAGAAAAAATATGTTAGAACTGTTACTTGAATATATGGCAAAAGGATTTTTGATAATGTTATCAATATCAATGCCCTGCGTACTTGTTGCGGCAGGTATAGGTCTTGTTGTCGGTATATTACAGGCTGTTACACAGGTTCAGGAACAGACAATTGCCGCTGCACCAAAGATTTTGGGTGTATTTTTGGTTATAATTATAGGGGGAATGGGTTTTATCAGATTGCTGTCAAATCTGTTTCAGGAAGGTGTTGTACTTGCATTCAATACTGTTCCGCACAACGAATCCTTCGTACTGAGTTCCGATTATCACAAATATACAACTCCGTTTAATTCTGAAATGAAAGATCGTTTTAAGGATGTAAATTCTATTGATTATATTATGAAGCATCCGGGCAAAGTGCCTTATATAGATGATTACAAACGCCAAAGATACATTCCGGCACAAAAAACTCCTATGCCGAAAACAGATTTTGTAGAAACAAAAAGAATTATGACGGGGCAATAATATAAATGGATCAGGTATTAAATGAAATAATGAAACTGTTTCCACAGCTCAACGCATATTTTATGACAGGTTTTTTAATTTTTGTCAGATTGCTTGGGTTCTTTAGATTTGCACCTGTATTTTGCAGAAAAGAAATTCCTGCACTTGTAAAAATTCCTATGGCAATTCTTGTAACGGTTATAATTGTGCCGATTATGAAACCAAGCGAGGTTTTACATAATGTTGATTCATTTATATTATCAATTTTATTAAATATTGTTGTAGGGGCAATTATAGGCTATATGGCAAGGTTAATTGTTATAGCAATAGATTGCGGTGCTGAAATGATAAATATGCAGATGGGACTTACATCAGCAACAACACTCGACCCGTCAAGTTCAGGTCAGGTATCAATACTTTCAAATATTATTGCATTAATGGGATTGTTGATATTTATAAATCTTGGCGGAGTATATTGGCTGTTTAAAGCATTACTTAAAAGTTTTGAGGTATTTCCTTTGTACGCAATTAATATTCCGCTCGTAAAGCTGGCAAATATGGATTTACTTATAAAACTGTCCTCAAATACTTTGTATATGGGACTGCAAATAGCTTCTCCGATACTACTTGCAACACTTGCACAGGATATTATTCTCGGGGTAATTTCAAGAACAGCACCTCAGGTAAATGTATTCCAATTAAGCTTCCTTTTTAAACCTGTTTTAGGTGCAGCTATTATGGTATGGATATTACCTATGCTGATGAATGTAATTGAACAATATTTTTTGAGTTATGCCAACTTTATTTAGAAATTCTTAAAAAAGTAATAAATTTATCACCGTATTTTTTTTGTTTAAGAATTTCAAAATCCTGACTAATTGCAACATCCGTAACATGTTCAAGTATAATAATACCCTCACAGAGAGATTTTACAACATCAAGACTTTTTTCATAAATTCCCGAAAAATACGGCGGATCAATATAAATAACATCAAATTTTTGGCTTAAATTTTTACAAACATTCAGACTGTCACCAAAAACCAATTTTATATCATTATCTTTATTGTATTTTTCAAAATTCGATTTTATTACATAATAAACTTTTTTATTTTTTTCAACGGCAACCAAAGAGCCAAAGCCTCTTGAAAGAGCCTCAAGCCCCATAATACCCGAACCGGCATACATATCAAGAAAACTTTTACCTTCAAAATCTATTATTGCACCCAAAGTATTAAAAACACTCATACGAACTTTTGAAAGTGTCGGACGAGTTATGTTTTCGTCCGGTGCGGTAATCTTTTGTCTGTTATATTTTCCGCCGGTAATATTCATGAAAATATTTTATCATAAAGAATTTTAATCAATAATACTGTGAATCCCTTTTTTGTCAGTCTGCAGATAGTCTGTTCTGTAGTGCGCACCACGGGATTCTTTTCTTTGAAGGGCTGATTTTATTATAAGTTTTGAAGTTATTAACATATTTCTCAAATCATATTCATCAATACTCGAACAAAAATCTCTTTTCCCAAATTCTTTTTCAATATTTTCAACATCTTTTAATGCATTTTGCAATGTTTTTTCACTGCGGAATATTCCAACATTTTCCCACATGGTTTCTTTAAGTTTTTGTTTTAGATTCTCTACAAAATCATTCTGAAAAGGTGTAACATCTGAAGAATTATCAGAATATTGCATCATTGAAGATAATCTTTGCTGACATTCAGAATGAGATACATTTATAAACTCTGCACATTCATACGCACAAACAACACATTCAAGTAAAGAATTACTTGCCAGCCTGTTAGCTCCATGCAAACCCGTTGAAGACACTTCCCCGATTGCATATAAATTTTTAACGGAAGTTTCACCTTTAATATTTGTTTCTATTCCGCCCATAAAGTAATGTGATGCCGGAGCAACAGGAATATAATCTTTGGTTATATCTATTCCATACTCTTTGCATTTTTTACTTATTGTCGGAAATCTTTTTAAAAGTTTTTCGCTCTCAATTACGGTTGCATTAAGAAAGACATTCGGAACATGATTCTTTTGCATCTGTGTAAAATTGGCTCTTGCAACAATATCACGCGGTGCAAGTTCTTTTCTTGAATCATATTTTTCCATATATTCAACACCGTTTTCATCACAAAGTTTTGCACCCTCACCTCTTACGGCTTCACTTATTAAAAACCTGTTATGATTTTTAGGATCATCAATTGCAAGAGCAGTCGGATGAAACTGAACAAACTCCATATCTCTTAATTTTGCACCGCACCTGTGCGCAAGAGCAAAACCGTCACCTGTTGCACCGGCAGGATTTGTAGTATATTTATATATTTGCCCTAATCCGCCTGTCGCCAAAACTGTTAAATCTGAATAAACGATAGAATGTTCACCATTTTTAAAAATTATTACCCCGAAACATTGATTATTTTCTACAATCAAATCAACCACCGCAGTATTTTCAAAAATCTCTATATTTGGATTATTTAAAACAGCTTTTTTTAATGCAATTTCAATTTCTCTGCCTGTAGCGTCACCACCCGAATGAAGAATACGATTTACACTGTGTGCAGCTTCTTTGGTCAGGGTGAATTTTCCGTTTTCATCACGGTCAAATTCAACACCGAAAGTCAATAAATCTTTTACAACTTTATCAGAATTTTCACTGATAAATTTTACAGTGTCTATTTCACTCAAACCTGCTCCTGCTTTGAGAGTGTCATCAACATGAAGCTGGACCGAATCATTTTTATTATCCTTTAAAACTGCAACCATTCCACCCTGAGCATAATAAGAATTACTTTCACCTATTTCCGATTTTGTTATAAGCAAAATTTTTCTATTTATTTTCTGCTCAATTTTCAGGGCGGAATATAATCCTGATATTCCGCTGCCGACTATAATTACAGGGTAATACAAATTTTCCATAAAACCTTCTTCTTTTTATAAATTCTAATAAAAAAAACCTGCTCTTGCAAGTTCACAAAAGCAGGTTTTATATTCAAGATGAATAGCTTACTTTTTATCCTTTGAATCTTCCTTCTTTTCGGAAGCACAAGCAACTTTTACTTCATCAATTCCGTTATCCACTTTACCCAAAACCTGAGGCAATTCAATTCCTGCCTGATTAGCCAAATCATGCATTGCAGGTAATGATTTAATCAAATCTCTCATAAAATTAGCTGTTGTTGAGCCGTTAGCAGATCCTGCTCCGCCATCCCAAACAGTAATTTTATCAAATTTAATATTCTTAATAGCTTCAACCTGTTTAGCAACTAAATCCTGAATTTTTTCAATCATCAGGAAGCTTGTAGCAATTTCAGGTCTGTTGTTAGAAATTCTTACTAATTCTGCATAACCTTGTGCTTTTGCTTCTAATACAGCTTTCACACCTTCTGCTTCTGCAAAATATTTTGCTTTAATAGCATCTGCCTGACCGTTTGCAACGCGTCTTAATTTTTCTGCTTCTGCATCAGCCTGAACCTGAATTTTAAGTTTTTCAACTTCCTGTCTTGCAAGTTCTTCTTTCTTTAATTTTGCTTCTTCCTGTTCTTTTTGAGCAAGCAATACATCACGTTGAGCATTTGCTTTAGCAACTTCACCTTCTCTGAAGGCATCTGCCTGTTTTACGGATAATGTTGCGTTATATTCAGCAATATTTGCTTTTGCAATATTTTCACCTTCTACAGCTTGAGCTTCTAAGTCTGCAGTTTTAATACGTTGTTCTTTTTCAGCATTTGTTCTACCAATTTGGGTTTGTGCAGATTGTTGAGCAACCTGAACTTCTTTTTCTTTATTTGCTTCGGCTTCACCGACCGCACCAAGTTTTTCCTGCTGTGCAACTTCTACTTTTGCTTTGTTAATAGCTTCTGCTGCTGCTTTTCTACCGATTGCATCAATATAACCTGATTCATCCGTAATATCCTTGATATTTACGTTAATAATTTCAAGACCGATTTTTTTCAATTCTGTATTAACGTTTGCATTAATTTGTTCCAAGAATTTTTCTCTGTCCTGGTTAATTTCTTCAATTGATAAAGTTGCAATTGCAAGACGCAACTGACCTAAAATAATATCGCTTGCCTGAGTAATAACATCTGCTCTTGAAAGTCCCAAAAGACGTTCTGCAGCATTAATCATAATAGTCGGATCTGTTGAAATACCAAAAGTAAATGTTGACGGAACAGCAACACGGATATTACCTTTTGACAACGCACCTTTAAGGTCAATATCTGTTGTCATAGGTTCTAGTGATAACACACCATAATCCTGAATCAAAGGGATTATGAATGTACCGCCGCCATGAACACATTTTGCAGTTCTTTCTCCGCCGGTTTTACCGTAAACTACAATGATTTTGTTTGACGGACATCTTTTATACTGATTAGCAACAAACGCAAACACTGCAATCAATATAAGAGCGCCGGTAACAAATAAACCAAAAATTCCTTCCATTTGTTTTTCTCCTTTTTCCTTATATTTCTTTCTTTATATATAACAATTCATTTTCTACTTTTAAAACTCTAACCGGATCAAAAGCTTTTATTTCTTCATCTTCATTATTTACTGCCTCTGCAACCATTAGCTGACCATTAATTTCAATTTCTACCTGTCCGTATCCTTTAGGAGAAAAATTTGAATATGCTTTACCAATTTTGCCGACAGCAGTTGCTTTGTCTTTTTTTACATTTTTTTCAAGTTTTCTGACTGAAAACATTAAAAATGCAGTTAAAAACATAAATACTATACCAACACCAATCGCACATAATAATGTGATAATCTGAGAAAACTTAAATTCCTGCAGGCAGGCATAACCCATCCAGCCAAAGCCCATTAAGAATGCAAGTATGGATTGTAATGAAATAAAACTGAATGTCGGATCAGAATCTATTTCAGTATTAAAATCACCGTGAACTTCAGAACCGTCACCGCCGAATACTGAAAATATTATTAACTTAATTGCAAAAAATATCGTTGCAAACCAAGCCAAATAATAATAGTATTGCCACGCATTTTTTAAAATTTCATTTTCCATATAAATCTCCTTTATTTTTTATTTTTTCCGTTATTTCTTTTTTGAGGTTTATTTGCTGAAGTATTTTTTATCATACTTGCAGAAGTCTGAATACGTTTTACGCTATATACATCCGGCAAAGACTGAATACAGCTGATAACTTTTTTCAAAGTATCAATGTTATCAAGCTCTATACCGATTTCGATTATACCTACATGATTTTTTGTTTTAATATTTGCACTGACAATATTTGTATTATTATCAGAAACAGCTGCTATAACATCTTTTAAAAGTCCCATTTTTTCAGCAGTTTCAACTCTTATAGTTGTTGTATAAGTTTTGTTTGTATTAATCCCTGCCCATTTAATATCCATCATGCGTTCATGAGGAATAGTTTCAAGAGTATTACAATCTACTCTGTGAACTGTTACCCCTTTATTTCTTGTGACAACACCCACAATTGGTTCTCCCGGAATAGGCGAACAACATCTTGCAAATGAATATAACATTCCCTCAAGACCGATAATATCTTTATTAGAACCTTTTTTGGTTCTTTTATGAAAATTATCTTCAATATGCTTTTCTTCAGGTTTTTTTAGCTTGTTGGTAATTTTGCTGACAGTTGTTTCGCCATAGCCTAATGCCGCAAATAAATCATCTGCAGACATATAATTCATTGTTTTTGCAATTTTATCAAATTCACCGGATTTTACACATTCATCAAACACTGCTTTTGTAAGTTCATGTTCAAGGTTTGATTTACCAAGATTTATATGCTCATCACGATTATTTTTCTTAAACCATTGCTTAATCTTTGAAGATGCCTGTTTTGTAACAACAAAAGTCAGCCAATCAAGACGCGGCGCAGGGGTTTTTGATGTTAAAACTTCGACAATATCACCGTTATTAATTTTTGTATTAAGAGGTACTATTCGACCGTTAACTAATGCACCAACGGTTTTATGTCCTACATCAGTGTGTATTCTGTATGCAAAATCAACACAAGTTGCATCTTTTGGGAAATCATAAATATCCCCGTTAGGAGTGAAAGCAAACACCTGATCAGAAAATAAATCCAGTTTTACGCTTTTTACATAATCCTGAGCATCTTTCACTTCTTTGTCATATTCAACAAGTTTGTGAAGCCATGAAAATTGTTTATCCTGCGTTCCGTCAGCCTTTTGAGAACCTTTTTCTTTATATCGCCAATGAGCCGCAACACCATACTCGGCAATTTGGTGCATATCCCAGGTTCTTATCTGAACTTCAAGAGGTTTTAACCTCGGACCGATTACCGAAGTATGCAAAGATTGATACATATTGCCTTTTGGCATTGCAATATAATCTTTAAACCTTCCGGGAATTGGCTTGAATTGGGAATGAATAATACCCAAAACTTCATAACATTCTTTTATAGAATCAACAATTACACGAACAGCCGTAACATCATATAAATCATTGAATGTTATATTCTGGCGTTTCATTTTGGCATAAATACTGTAATAATGCTTTGCTCTGCCTGTTATTTGAGCTTTTATTCCGCTTTTTTCTACATCATGAGAAATTTTTTCAATAAGCTCATTAACGGTTGATTCTCTGTCTGCTTTTGTTTGAGCCACAAGCTGTGCTATTTCATAATATTTTTCAGGTTCTAAATATTTTAGAGATAAATCTTCTAATTCTGCTTTTATTTTATAAATACCTAAACGATTGGCAAGAGGTGCAAAAATATCCAGAGTTTCACGGGCAATTTTTTTCTGCTTTTCTGCGGTCATGAAATTCAGAGTACGCATGTTATGTAATCTGTCTGCAAGTTTTAAAAATATAACCCTTATGTCATTTGCCATTGCGATGAATAGACGTCTAAAATTCTCTGCCTGTCGTTCTTCTTTTGACTTAAATTTTAATTTCCCTAATTTTGTTACCCCCTGAACCAAATTTAATACATCATCCCCAAACAATTCTTTTATAGTTTCAGGAGTTGTGTCAGTGTCCTCCAAAACATCATGCAAAAATGCCGCCATTAAGGTATGAACATCAACTTTGAGTGATACAAGAATCTTTGCAACCTCGACAGGATGTATAATATAAGGCTCACCCGAAACCCTGAATTGACCTTCATGAGTCTTTTTTGCAAACTTATATGCTTTTTCTACAAGTGCAATCTCTTCTTCACTATGCTTTTGTTCTTTTAAAATTTCTTTTAATTCTTTATACAAATCGACATCTGACATAACAGAATAATCATATAAATTACACCCTCTATTTTCAATAAAATCAGACAAATTTCGTATAGATGTAGGATATTTTATTTATGATAAGTTTCTTTTTTAATAATTTTAAAAGCACGATAAATTTGCTCAATTAAAATAAGCCTTGCAAATTCGTGCAAAAAAGTCATTTTTGACATACTCATTTTTAAATTTGCCCTATCTGAAACATTTTTACCTATTCCGCAGGACGAACCGATTACAAATACTATTTCCTGAGTACCGCTGTTGGTGAGTTCTTCTATTTTTTGAGCAAATTCCTCACTTGAAAATTCTTTACCCTTAATTTCCATTGTTACAAGATAATCTGTCGGCTTTATACATGATAAAATTTTTTCACCCTCTGCGAGTAAAACTTTATCTGTAAGATTTTCATCTTTTATTTCAAGCGGATTTATTTCTGTAATTTCAACGGAACAATAAGGAGTCAGGCGCTTGAGAAATTCATCCACGCCTGACTTTATATACTTTTCTTTAATTTTTCCTAATGCAATAATTTTAATCTTCATTTTGAAACAACGTAAGAGCCTTTTTGAAGATCATGAGCAATTTCAATTGCTTTCTTTAATTGAACATCATCTTTATTTTTTACTTGTTCTTCTGTAAGTTCAACCGTTACATCAGGAGTAATACCTTTTTTGTGAATATCTGTTCCGTTAGGAGTCAAATATTTTTGAATAGTAATATTTATACCGGAATTGTTAGGTAATTTGTTTATTTCCTGAACCAAACCTTTTCCAAAAGATTGAGTACCGACTAAAACAGCTCTTTTGTTATCCTTCATTGCTCCTGAGAAAATTTCACTTGCAGAAGCAGAACCCTTATTCAAAAGAACTACAAGAGGTTTTGTTGTTAATATTGCACCGGTAGCCTTTTGGGTTTCTTTATAACCATCTCTGTCAACCGTACTTACAATATCACCACCATTTAAAAACATATCGGAAATATAAATAGCATTACTCAACAATCCGCCCGGATTTGAACGCAAATCCAAAATAAATGATTTTTTATTAGGATTCTTCAGGATAATATCTTTAACTTCTTTTGAAGCATTTCTGCTGATAAAAGAGCTTAATCTTATATAACATATATCATCCGGCACTTCCATATTCGTAGGAACTTTTTGAGTTACGGATTTAATTTCAATTTCTGCACGGGTAATGGTGTATGAAATAGGAGCTTCCACACCTTTACGTTTAATCTGCAATGTAACCTTTGTACCTTCTTCCCCTCTAATTTGGTCAGCTGCCTTATCAACGGTTATACCTTTTGTACTTTTACCGTCAATTGAAATAATTTCATCATCAGCAAGCAAACCTGCTTTTTCTGCAGGGGTGTCTTCAATCGGTGCAATGACCATAAGCTTTCCGTCTTTTACACCTATCTGAATACCGATACCTTTTAAAGATCCTTTGATAGAACTTGTTTCTTCCTGAAATTCTTTAGGATTTAAAAACTTTGTATAAGGATCATTCAAACTTGCAACCATTGTATCAATGGCAACATAAGCATCTTCATCAGTCTGAATAACTCTGTCATATTTATGACGCCATTTATTCCAATTTTGTTCGTTATTTGTCTGGTCAACATACTTTGTATTAATCAAACGCCAAACATTATCATACATCTCAACCGGAGTTGCGGCATGGACATTTGAATTTATTGTCCAGCCAAAACCAAAAACAAATAATCCAAATAACACGGCGCATTTTTTCATTGCTTTATTCATTTATACCTATAACCTCCAATAATTCCACCTTATTTATCTGACGAAATTATTATTTAAAAGTTCCTTGGATTACATTCTAACATACTTTTTTTAAATTGTGAAGAATACACTACATTAATTTTATAACAATTTTATCTTGGAAAACAAGCACCGAACATACAATTTTGATTTAGCATAGGAAAATTATCTTTGTATGAATAAGGAACAGCCATTGCAGGAATTTGGTACATGTTTTCTATTTCTTTTTTTCGGGCATTTTCTTTTTCCTCGTCCTGCTGTGGTATTTTGACAGAAGATGCACCACCCGTACATTCAGACTTCATTTTCAAATTTTCAATAAGACAGGCACCATGTGCATTAAGTTCAACTACAGCTAATAATAATGCTGCAATAAATAAAATCTTTTTCATAATAATACTCCTTTTATACCAATCATGAATAAGATTTTTCACATTTTTATTCGCATAAAGTATTATTTATCCTCTACCAACGGATAATTTTTTTTCGTTTGTCTTTTTTTTCAACACTTTTTAATACATCTTTAAACGGTATAATAGGCTCCATTTTAAATCCGCAGTTATCAGAAAGAGTTCCGCCCATTGCAAAAAGTTCTTCCTGCGGATATCTACGGCATATAGGCGGCCTGAAAAAATGTATTTTACATCTTTTTGTTTCGGAATCAAGATGAGTACATTCAAAAATTAACCCTAAATCATCCTTGCCGATAATTTTTAAACCTTTATAAAACCCGAACAACCCCTGCAGACGCTCAAACTCTTTTTCATCCTGCAAAACATGTTTAAAATGTTTGACATAAATATGAGTACAGCATTCACCACAGCCTTTGCATTTGCCTGTGCGGTAATAGTGCTTCCTAAAAATATTTGCTAATATCCACCGTTTTATTTTTTCTAACATGATAAATTACTAAACTTTTTTCATAGAAATTGCAGATTTTGGACACACATAACTGCACAATGAACAACCGACACATTTTTCTTTGTTTAAGACAATTTGTTTATTGTTTTCTGAAAGTGCACTGTGTTCTGATTCTGAACATATTTTAACACATTTTCCGCATAAAACACATTTTTCAGAGTCAATATTCGGGCAAACCTTGTATTTCTTATTTAGTTCTTCATGTGAAGTTATTTTTGGAACAACAATATTTTTCAGTTCAGAAATATCATTCATCCCTTTGGAATTCAAATAATTTAATAATCCTGATTTTAAATTGTTAATTATTCCATAACCGTTTAACATGACCTCTGTGCAAATCTGAAGTGCATCCGAACCAACAGCTATATATTCGGCACAATCCTGCCAATTTGACATTCCGCCTGTAGCTAATATTGGTTTATCAGATGTTTTTCTAATCTGTGAAACACACTTTAACCCAATAGGTTTGACCATTGTCCCTGAACAACCGCCATAAGTAGAAAAACCGTCAATATTCAAATTTGGTTCAAGTGTTTCTAAATTTACCCCCATAAATCCCTGCACCGTATTTATTGCCGTAAAACCGTCACAACCTGCCTTTTCAACAGCCTGAGAAATATATGTTATATCCGCTACATTTGGTGTAAGTTTGACAAAAACAGGTTTTGTTGCAACTTCTTTTACCCAGCCTGTAATCATTGATGAAATTTCCGCATCAGTACCTATTGCCATACCTATACCTTTTTCCGGCATACCATGAGGACATGAAAAATTTAATTCAAAAGCATCTGCAGGAGTTTTGTTGATAGCCAGCACAAGATTTTGCCATTCTTCTTTAACTACGGGAGCCATAATACTGGCAATAATCACTTTTGAAGGATATTTTTCCTTTAAATATTTTATACCCTCGCACCAATACTGCACAGTTTTATGACTAAGAAGCTCTATATTTTGAAATCCTATAATTTTATCTTTTGATTTTAATACAGCATAACGAGGACTTGCTTCAATCATTTCCAAATCATCCGGAGTAATAGTTTTTAATACAGCACCGCCCCAGCCCTGTTCAAAAGCATTTTCAATACTTTCAACCAAAGCAGTCGGAGGTGCGGACGCAAGCAAAAACGGATTTTCAAATTCTATGTTTAAAACAGATGTCCTTAAAGTTGCCATTATTTCTCCTTTAAACTTTCAATTTTTCTGCTATAATTTCTTGTGGTGTACCTTTATAATTTATCCTTGAAGATGTTATCGGCTGTTTATAGTCATAAGACGGCGAATCTACAATTACGAATGGCGGAAGAATTGATTTTTTGTATAATGCCGTTGACATCCTTCTGTAAAATTTATCAAGCCATTGAATTTTTTGCTCTTTTGAAACATCATGCTCTTTTTCATACAAAAACTGAGATTCAAGCATATCATTATAACTTTCTTTTTTATTTTCTATCCTCCAGATAATTTCATCTAAAAATTCATAAGGCATAAGGGCATCTTCTGCGCATAACGGTTTTCCTGTTTTTGGGTCAATAGCAAGTTCTGCTCCGGGTCTTTTTTCAATTACACTTTGCGGAATAGCATTTTTTATTTTGCCGTTTTTATTCAGCCATCTTGCAAGTGCAAAAAGTTTTGTTTTTGTAATATCGGCAATCGGTGCAAATCCTCCTGACATATCACCATTAATAGTCGCATAACCCATATATGCTTCTGATTTATCAGACGTAGCAATCGGCAGACAACTTCCAAATTCGTTACTGACACCCCATAACAACATAGCTCTTGAACGCGCTTGTATATTATCCATGGTAAAAGACTGACTATATCTGTTATCCCAAAATTGTTCAACCCCATTAAAAAGACTTTGCAAAGAATTATTTGTAGTTTCAACCATATCTTTTATAGGAGCGACCGCAAATCCAATACCAAGATTTTGCGCCAAAATCTGTGCATCACTTTTACTTTGGTCAGATGTTATTTTTGAAGGCATACTTACACCGAAAACATTTTCACTTCCCAAGGCTTCCGCAAGAATCACCGCACAAACAGTGGAATCAAGCCCGCCTGAAAGTCCCAAAACAGCTTTTTTAAAACCTGTTTTGCCAAAATAATCCTTTACCCCCTGAATAACAGTTTTATAAGTCCTTTCCATATCATCTTCATAATCAAGTGAGAATGATTTATTTTCAGCATTATAAGACTGAAATTCTGAAACACTGCAAACACTATCTTTTTGGGGATTAACCACCATGAAATCTTCCTCAAAAGATTTTGCACATACGGATAATTGCCCGTTTTTGTCAAATACCCTGCTTGCTCCGTCAAAAGAATAATTATCCGTTGCACCAACCTGATTTACATAAATAACAGGAACGGAATATTTTTTGGCAATATTTGATAATATATCATTTTTTGATTTTTCTTCCTGAATTATTGAAGGACAGGCAGAACAATTGATAAATACATCAGGTTTTTCTGATATTTCCGCATTTTTATAATTATCTCCCGCATTAATAAAATATTTTACACCGTTTACAACCGTTATGTTATCAGATAATACAGATTTTCTTATGATTTTCTGAATTTTACCGCCACTTAATACTGCAACTGAACTATAATTTTCAGTATCTATAAATCCGACAAGTGCAGTTGTTTTTGTTGTAATTTTTGCAATTTCTTCAAGCCATTTTTTATTTTCTTCTGCTATAATCGGAAACTTTTTTACCGCATCATCAAGTCCGTAACCGGATAGTGCAAATTCAGGGAAAACAACTAAATCAAGCTCTTTGTCTTGTGCTTCTTTTATATATTTTACTATCTTCTTTGCGTTGTATTCAAGATTACCGGCGATTAAATTTATCTGAGCAATACCTACACAACCATTTTTTAATTTTTCATCTGCCATAATAAACCTCTTATTTGTTTATTATACAAAAAATTTTCTTTTGCACAAAGTTTTTGTTATACTTGACTTATGAAAAAAATTCTTATAGCAGATGATGTTGCAGGCTGGATAAGATTTCACAAAAACAATATTGAATATCTTAATATAGCTGACATTGAAATAGATACCGCAGACAGTGCTTATTCAGCATTAGCAAAAGTTGAAGTAAATATTGACACTCCTTATGATGTAATTTTTACCGATATGCAGATGGAAAGTAATTTTTTACCAAAACTTGCAGGGGAGTGGTTGATTGAACAGATACAAACATTTCAAGAGTACAAAAACACAAAGATAGTAATAATTTCAGCCTCGCCAAATATTGAACAAATAGCAAAAAAATATGATGTAGAGTATATTTCAAAATTTGTAATAAGAAATTCGGATGCGGAAATTTACAGAAAATATATAGAAGAATAAATTATGAACGAAAAAGATTATTTTAGTTATGAACTTATAAAAACAGATTCAAAAAGCCACGCAAGAGCAGGGGTTTTAACCACTCCGCACGGCAAAATTGAAACACCGATATTCATGCCTGTAGGCACAAATTCAGCAGTTAAATCCCTGACGGGTGACCAGATAAAAGACACCGGTGCTCAGATAATTTTAGGTAATTCTTATCATTTATATTTAAGGGCAGGAGATAAAAGAATAAGAGATTTTGGCGGAATACACGGCTGGATGAATTGGGACAAACCTGTTTTAACTGATTCCGGAGGATTTCAGGTGTTTTCTCTCGGGCATTTGAATAAAATTACAGAAGACGGTGTTGAATTTCAAGACCCTAAAAATGGTGAAAGACACTATATTTCACCGGAAATATCCATGGAAATTCAACAAAATATCGGTGCAGATATCATAATGGCTTTTGACCAATGTGCACCATATCCTTGTGATTATGGCTTTGCAAAAGCCGCAATGGAACGCACTCACAGATGGCTTGAAAGATGTTTTAAAGCTAAAACTAATCCAAAGCAGGCACTATTCCCTATAGTTCAGGGTGCATTTTTTGACGACTTACGAAAAGAGAGTGCAAAGGTTATTTCAACATTTGATGCTGTCGGATATGCAATAGGCGGAGTTTCTGTAGGAGAACCAAAAGATGTTCAGAAATATTTTACGGAACTCACCGCACCGCTTTTACCCGGAAACAAACCTCGTTATCTTATGGGTGTCGGCACTCCCGAAGATTTATTAGACGGAATAAAAGCCGGTGTTGATATGTTTGATTGTGTTCTTCCGACAAGAAATGCAAGACACGGCTCATTCTTTACATGGGAAGGTAAATCAAATATTAAAAATAAAAAATATGAAGATGACAGTTCCCCTCTGGTTGAGGGTTGCGATTGTTATGCCTGCAAAAATCATTCAAGAGCATACATAAGACACCTGTGGAAATGTCAGGAAGCAACAGCTTCAACACTTTTATCAATTCACAATATCAGATTTTTACTCAATTTTGTTCATCTTTGTCGTGAAGCAATTTTACAGGACAGATTTGAAGAATTTTATAATGAACATTATAAAAATCTGATATAAATTAAACTACAATTTCATCAGGATTTTCAGGAATTTCACCTTGTTCAATGTAAATAGAACGTGACGGGAATGCAAAATCAATATTATTTTCTCTGAAAGCAGCAATTGATTTAGCTAAAAAATCACCTCTGACTTTTAAGAATTTAAAATAAGAACCTGTTTTTATATAACCCATAAATCTTACATTTATTGAACTATCACCTAAATCATGAATTGCTATGGTAAAATCATTATGAATATCTTTGTGTTCCGTTGCAATGTTTTTTAATAGTTCCTGAGCTTTTTGGATTTTTTCATTACTTGTAGAATAAGTAACCCCAAAGGTGATTTTTAATAATCTTTTCTTTGCTTTTGAAACATTTGTAACAACTGTATTTGCAGCGGAATTATTTGGAACTGTAATTAAAAAATTGTCTAAATCCCTTATTTTTGTAGAGCGGATTGTAATATCTTCAACATACCCCTCAATGCCGTTTACTTTTACATAATCACCTATTTTATAAACATGGTCTGATAAAATTGCAATACTTCCTATTACATCTGCCAATGTATCTTTAGCAGCCATACCTACAGCCAAACCGCCAATTCCGAAACCTGCAAGAATTGATGACATTGAATAACCCTGACTTTGCAATATACCTGCAATAATAAGAATGAAAACGATTATCTTCAATATTTTCATTATTATAGGAATAAATCTCAATAACGGCGAATCAGATTCTTTATTTTTGATTTTTTCTATTGCTTTTCTATTTATAAAACTGATTGTTTTAAAAATAATTATTGCTATCGTTAAATTTATCACGAGCATTAATACTGTATGCTGCCATTTTTCCATATTTTTTCCTCTTTTATATTTACCCCTATTATATTTGTTCATTTTTTACATGCAAGAAAGGAATATTAAATTTTGTAAAAGAAAATATATACGTAAGTCATATCCTCATGCAATTTTTTAATAATAAATTTTTTATGAAAATATATATGATGTGTAGTATTTTAATAGCGGAAAGGGATTAAATTTATGTCAATTACTCAGGTACTAAAATTTGGTAGAACAATAGGTTTAGACAATTTTTCACAATTAAAAGGTTTAGCTCGTACAATCCAATCAGGTCAACCGTTTAAATACAATTTACATTTAAATATTAATCAGGCGCAGGCTGATGAATTTACAAAGTTGGCTATAGATACGACAAAAGAACATATGCCTGCAACCGCTTCTAAAATGATTCCTAATTTTTCAGAAACTATTGCACAAATTAAAAAAATGTTTCCTGTTGCAACTGCTAAGGAGAACAAAAATATTATTGATGTAGGTATAAACAGATATGGTGCAAAAAGCGGTTCAATATCATATAAAGCTTCTTCTGTTGCACCGTCAGGTGAAGTTGTAGCATCTGCAGATGCAAAAATTTTAGGTAATTCAGGCAGTATTAAAGCACGTGCAAAAGCATCCGTTCCTGAACAAAATTATGCATACGATATTGAATATGCAGGAACAACAGGTGCACTTCCTGATGGGGATAAAATAGCTAAAGCAATAAAACTTGATGTAAAAGATGGTTTATTTACAGCAAAATTACCAAAAACAAAATCAGGCGGTGTTACAATAGCAGCGGATGTAAAATCAAATGAAGCATTGATTGATGAAATGGTCAAAAATCAAAGCGGTGGTTATATTACAAGTGCAAAAGATATGGTAAACCAATTTAAACAATTAAACCCAGAAGTTTAACAATATAAATTTTAATAAAGCCGGCAAGTATTTGCCGGCTTTTTGCTTGAAATAGCCGACTCAGGTAATAGAAAAAAATTTGAAATTTGAATATTCTCTATATGTAAACAAAAAGATGGAAGTCCAAATACGAAAAAGATAAAAAAGTTTTAGGGTTGAATCTTTAGTATGAAAAGGACATATTTTATTCTATTTTATTTTTTCACGACCGGTATTTTCATCTCACAAACCATCAAATAGCAGGATGCTTTCAATTATGATAATTTTAGGAAACTGAGTGTCATATTAATTCCTATTCTGCATATAACTACAGGCTGCTATTTGACAGATTATACCGGTCGGTGAATTTATTTTTCTCATCATATAAAACTTGTATCTACAAGTGGTTAATATTTGCATTCTGATATGTTCTTGTTATTATTTAAGTGTTATGAAAGATATGCTAGACCAAATATTACAAATAGAAAAGAAATACAAAGAGTTGGGAGAAACTCTTTCTGATCCTGCAGTTATTCAGGATTATAAAAAGTTCAGAGATTTATCAAAACAAAGAAAATCAATGGAAGAAACAGTTGAACTTTATTATGAGTGGAAAAAAGCAACTGATGCCATTGAAGATGATAAATTACTCCTTCAGGAAGAAAAAGATGAAGATATGAAAGCAATGTTAAAAGCTGACATTGAAGAGAATGAAGCAAAACTTCCTGATTTTGAAGAAAGAATGAAACGTTTACTACTTCCCCGCGACCCGATGGACGATAAAGATATTATGCTTGAAATTCGCGGAGGTGCAGGCGGTGATGAAGCAAATATTTTTGCAGGTGATTTGGCAAGAATGTATTTAAAATATGCCGACAAACAAGGTTGGAAAACCCAGATTTTATCAAAAACAGAATGTGAAGCCGGCGGATACTCAGAAATCATTATTGCAATGCAGGGCGATGCTGTTTATTCACGACTCAAATATGAATCGGGGGTACACAGAGTACAAAGAGTACCTGAAACAGAATCCCAAGGCAGAGTACACACATCAACAGCTACAGTTGCTGTTATGCCGGAAGTTGATGATGTTGAAATTGAAATTAAACCTGAAGATATTGAAATGTCAACGGCACGTTCAGGTGGTGCAGGCGGTCAAAATGTAAACAAAGTTGAAACCGCCGCAAGATTATTCCACAAACCGACAGGAATTATGATTTTCTGCACAGAAGAACGTTCACAACTTCAAAACAAAGAAAGAGCAATGCAAATTCTTCGTTCAAAACTTTATGATTTGGAAGTTCAGAAACAAATGAAAGAAATTACTGACCTTCGCCGCTCACAAGTCGGAACAGGCGACCGTTCAGAACGTATAAGAACATACAATTTCCCTCAAGGTCGTTTGACCGACCACAGATTAAACCATAACTTGAACGTATGGACAGTTATTGAAGGCGATTTAGACGAACTTATCGATATGCTTGTTGAATATGACCAAAAACTGAAACTTGAAAAATTGGCTCAGCAAGGATAGGAAAAAATATAAATTTATTGCAAACAATAAGGGTGGACTTTGGTCTGCCTTTATTGTTAAATTGTATAAGCAAAGGAAATATTATGACAGAAAGACGTTGTGCAGGCTGTTGGCAAATCAAAGACCGCAAAGACCTGATAAAAATTACAAATAACGCAGGAACTCCTGTTATAAACCCAAATTCCTTAACATTTGGCAGATCTGTATATCTTTGCTATAATAAATCTTGTATAGAATCGGCTTTTAAGAAAAATAAAATTGAAAAATTCTTAAAAACTGCTGTACCAAACGAATTGAAAGGACAATTACTGGATGAGTTACGAAACAGTTAGAATAAGTGAATTAGCAAAATCATTAAAACTTCAGAGCAAAGAAGTTATAGAAAAACTTGAAAAAATGGGAATTACAGGCAAAACCCATTCATCTACCGTAACTCAGGAGCAGATAAAAAGATTGAAAGTATTTATGGCAGAAGGCGAAGTAACAAAAGCAAAGCCAAAAGCATTTATCGTAAAAAAAGCCAAAGTTGAAGAAAAAGTAGCAGAAAAAGAAGCAAAAAAAGAAGAAGCAAAAGAATTAAAAAAAGAAATTAAAAAAGCAATAGAAGGTGATAAACCAAAAGCTGCTGAAAAACCTTCACATCCAAGAATTGAAATTGTCAGAAAAGCTGCACCTAAACCAACGGTAAATATTGTAGAAAAACCTTCACGACCGGCTTTTGATAAAAACGGCAAAAAAGATTTCCGCAAATCAGACACATCTGCAAAACGTGAAAAAGAAGGTTCTTCAGAAAATCAGAAAGATTATTCGAATAAAAAACCTATCCAAAGAAGAATTATTCCTCAGGATATTTACGATAACAAGCCGGGCGGAGCAAGTAAACACGGCGGAAGCAATAATACTTCCAAACGCAAAGATAAAGGTTTTAATTCCAAAAAAGAAGAACAGGAAATGATTTCTCTTGAAAAAGCTGCCGCTCAACACCACAAAAAGAGAACTCAAAAAACCGAAGAAGTTGAAGAAGTTAAACAAATAGTTGTAACACAGGCAATGACAATTGCTGAGTTATCGGAAAAAATTAAAAAGACACCGGCTGATATTGTAAAATTTTTGATGATGAATGGCGTTATGGCAACAGTTAATCAGCTGATTGATATTGATGTAATCAAAAAAGTATGTGCAGAATACGAACTTGAAGTTCTTGAAGAAGATTTAGACGCATATGTAGAAGAAGAACTTAAAAAAGAAGAACAGAAAAATGCATTAGCAAATGTTGATAAAAAACTATTAAAGCGCAGAGCACCTGTTATCAGTATTATGGGACACGTTGACCATGGTAAAACAACTCTTTTGGACTCAATCAGAGCATCAAAACACAAAATTGTTGCAACAGAGGTTGGCGGAATTACACAATCAATCGGTGCTTACACAGTACATCTGGGGGAAAAGAAAATTGTATTTTTAGACACTCCGGGGCACGAAGCATTTACGGAAATGAGAGCACGTGGTGCTCAGGCTACAGATATTGCAATTCTCGTAGTAGCAGCAGATGACGGTATAATGCCTCAAACAATTGAAGCTATAAATCACGCCAAAGCCGCAGAAATTCCTATAATCGTTGCGGTTAATAAAATTGATAAACCGGGCGCAAATCCTGACAGAGTATTACAACAATTAACAGAACATGGTCTTGTTCCTGAAGATTGGGGCGGAGATACCATTGTAGTTAAAGTTTCAGCTCTGCAAGGAACAGGTATTGATGAATTATTGGAATACATCTTGCTTGTTGCAGATATCCAAGATCTTAAAGCTAACCCTAAAGCAGAAGCTACAGGTGTTGTAATTGAAGCAAATTTAGACAAAGGAAAAGGTCCTGTTGCAACATTACTTGTCCAAAACGGTACTTTAAGAACAGGCAACTGCATAGTAGTCGGTACTGCATGCGGCAGAGTAAGAGCATTATTATCTGACAGCGGTGAAAGAATCCAAAAAGCAGAACCTTCAACCCCTGTTGAGATATTAGGTCTTTCTGAAGTTCCTCAGGCAGGTGATCATTTTGAAGTAGTTAAAAACGAAAAAGAAATGAAAGCCATTTCGCAAGAACGTCAGATGAAAGCAAGGGATAAACGATTAGAAGCAATGCTTCCTGCACATATAAGAAAAGAAGCAGTTGCAGGTGATGATGATATTCCTCAATTGAATTTAATCATCAAAGCTAATACAAACGGTTCAGCTGAAGCTGTTGCTCAGGCAATTGCACAGGTTGAATCAAAAGAAATTTCAACAAAAATTATACACGTTGGTGTCGGCGATATTTCAGAAGCAGATGTTATGCTTGCTGCCGCTTCTAACGCTTTAATTCTCGGATTTACCGTAAAAGAAGATGCTAATGCACTTGCTGCCGCTGAAAGAGAAAAAGTTACAATTAAAAAATACGAAATTATTTACCAGTTGCTTGAAGATATTGAAAAGACATTATTATCGCTTCTTGACCCTGAAATTAAAGAAGTTGAACTTGGTAAAGCAGAAGTACGACAGGTATTTAATATTGGCAAAACAGGTAAAATCGCCGGATGTTATGTACTTGAAGGTAAAATTATCAGAGATAAAGATGCAATTATTATCAGAGATGGTGTAGAAATTTATAAAGGTCAGATTGAACAGCTCAAAAGATTTAAAGATGATGTTAAAGAAGTTGCTCAAGGCTTTGAATGTGGTATTTCATTCGGTAAATTTAATGATTTACAGGAAGGCGATATAATTCAGGTTTCTACGCAGGAAGAAATAGAAAGGACCTCTTTGTAGGAAATAATTTATGTTAACCGGAATTCAACCATACAACATTAAGCAAAGCTATGTTAAACCAAGCTTTCAGGCAATCATTCCAAAAGACAGATACATACCTGTAAAAAACAGACATGTAAAAACTCCGGAAAACATCACGAAAAAATTTATTGCAAATGTAAAGGAAATTTTATTTGAAGCATTTCCCAAATTAGATCCGGAATATGCTAAATATGCAGGCAAATTTAATTAGTTCTTAACAATTATTAACTTTACAAAAAAATAAGCAATATTTTATTTGTTCGGTTTTTGTTATAATGAAAACGAAATTCAAGGTGTGTATATGCTCGATAAAGTATCAAATATAAATATCGACAATAAAAAGTATTTTTTGAATACTCCTCGTTGTGTAAACCAAAACTCATCCAGCTTTACACACTCATATCTTGAACATGAAGACCTAACCCCGAAACAAAAAGCGGTAATATTAGGTACATCTATAGCCGGTATGGCTATACCGTTAGCATTTTGGAGTAAGAAAGCAGGTTTTTCATTGAATCCTGCAAAAATATTTAAAACAAAAAACCCGTTCAAAGACTGGGCATTATTAAAATATAAACCGGTGAATAAAGTTTTGGAATATGATGATGCCGCAAAGATTATAACTATTGCAGCCGGTTCGGTTGCAGGAGGTTATGCAGGCGGAATGATTGTTGACAAAGAGCATTCAAAAGCAAAAAAACGAGAAGTTTTAAGCCAGTTATTAGGTGATGTAATTGTTCCTATTACTTGTGTTTGGGCAGGAGCAAAAACTTTTAAACATTTTGAAAAATCACTTCAGAAAATAATGCCGCAATTTGCAGACGCAGAAAAAGGAATTAAAAAAGTTTTGAATACTGTAAGTAAAAATATCCCTAATGCAGTTGCGACTCTTGGTTCTTTGGGCATCGGCATTGTTGCAGGCAACAAAGTTTCTAATGAAATAAATGAAAAGTTATACAACAAAAAAGTTGAACGCGGAATAAAAGTAAGTGATTTTGCTCCGCACGTTGACGATTTATGTATGTCTATTTCAATGGTAAACAGCGGTTCTGAATTTGGTACAAAATTAGGCAGAATAATTCCGCTTGCACTTTTGGTTCCGGGTTATGAAACAGGCACAGCGAGAGAGAAATAATTAATTTAAAAATTATTTATTATCAGAAATAATTATTTTTGATTTGTTTTCGCAGACTACTTTTTCTATTTCAGAACCAAATTTTTCATACTGCTCTGTTGAACATATTACTCTGCCTGTTACACTCTCTAAATTTGGCGGAAACTTTGTTATCCTTGACTTTAACAAAGAATTTTTATTGGTAAGATATAAATTACCATCTATAATTTTTACATTTTTAAGCAGAGCATTTTCATCAATTCCAAACATAGAATAAGGAACAACGCTGCCGGCATCTTTGTCCATTAAATAATAAGGCTTATAGCTTCCTATTTTTAGTAAACCGTCATCAAGAACTTCTGCTTTTACACCCAAAAATTTGAATATTTGTTCTGAAATTTTTTCATTTATTGCATTGTTAAATGTCTTTTTATTTTCAGATTTTTCGCTTAATTTTTCACTAATTTTAATAGCCTGCTGTGCCTTTGGACCTTCATCATAGACACCTGAAGCACATTTTAGTCCTTTTTGTGAAATAAATGATTTTACTTCATCCAACAAATTTAATGGAACAATATTATTATTCAAAGGTCCTTGAATTTGATCTATTTTTCCTTTAGAACAAGCCATTCCTATTAAAGGCTCCCATTCCTGAACAGAATTTCTTTTTAAATATATATAAAAATCGCCATCTTCCAACGCAGCTCTTGCTTTATCTACACTTGAACGAGTACACCAGTTACTGTTTGACAAAATTTCAAGATGAGAAATATTGTCAAGTGAATTTGCCCTGTCATGCTTTATAGACGGAATACGAACCCACACAGCATTATTATTTGATAAACCCATTTCAGTAAGCAAATTATCTCTCAATCTGTGAGTATAAGTTTCCAAAAAAGTCATTTTTGAACAGCTTGTTCTTCTGTCGATAGGAAGTATGCGTTCAAATTTCTGAATTGTCTGGAGTAATGCTTTTTCATCAAATGGGACAGGTATATGGCGGTTTGCTTCATTAATTTCACTTGTTATTGCATGCCATATAACAAATTTCAATGATTTGTTATTCTTTAATTTTTTAACCAATTCCTGATTATATTTATCATCAGCAGGGTTAATTTTTTCGGCATTATTCAAATATGTTTTCCACACATTAAGACGCTCAACTCTTGCATCATTTATCTTTCCTATTGAAAATTCCCTTATATCCTGAGGAATATAACTCTTCCATTTAATTTTAGAAACAAGAGATTTTTTAAAATCTGAAAAAACATCATATCTGTCAAAAAGCTCTTTCATAGTTTTTGATATATTTTTCTTAGAAAGTCCGTCCCCTTTAACACCGTGCTTTGCACTATTTTCAAGGATATTAGCTGCCATATAATCAAAAACCGTTAAATATTCTGACGGATTTGATTTTCCGCTGAAACAAACCATATCTGCATTATTTTTGTTCAGATACGAAAACGAAGCCGGAGAATATGATTTACCGGATGCTGAATAATAATTCGGTTTTACAGGAATCCCGTTTATCTGAAGAACCATCATTTAACCTTTCTTCAAAATTTATTCATGTAAAAAATGAAAAAATATTTTTTTGCTAGCAAAAAAAGAGTACGAATGAATAAAGTATCGTACCCTTTTTCTTTATTAATAATTATTTTACTGATTATTAAACAGCTACTTTCATAGTTTTTTCAATGATTTCATTAAAACTATCAGCTTTTAATGAAGCACCGCCGATTAAAGCACCGTCAATATCAGATTTTGACATTTGTTCTTCAATAGTTGAAGGTTTAACAGATCCGCCGTAAAGAATTCTGATTGAATCAGCAGCAGCCTGACCTGAACATTCAGCTACAACACTTCTAATCATTTTAATTACTCTGTTAGCTTCGTCAGCATCACAAGATTTACCTGTACCGATTGCCCAGATTGGTTCATAAGCAATTACAGATTTAGCAACATCTTCTGATGAAATACCGTCTAAAGCAGCTCTGATTTGAGAAGCAATCCAGCTGTCAGTAATACCTGATTCTCTTTGTTCTAAAGATTCACCGCAGCAAATGATTGGTATTAAACCGCCTGCTAAAATAGCTTTTGCTTTTTTGTTAATCATTTCATCTGTTTCAGAGAAATATTGTCTTCTTTCAGAGTGTCCGATAATTACATAAGAACATCCTGCATCTTTCAACATTTCAACAGAAATTTCACCTGTATAAGCCCCTGAAGATTCCCAGTGGCAGTTTTGACCTGCAACTGATAATTTATAACCTTCACAACCGCAATCACAAGGAATTGCGTGAACCTGATTTATTGATGTAAATACAGGAGCAATAACAACTGTAGGAAGTTGAGTTGCTTTATAGTTTGATACAAATGAAGAAATTCCGTCAAATAAAGCTTTTGCTTCGCTTTGGCAAAGATTCATTTTCCAGTTTCCTGCAATAATAGGTTTTCTTGACATAATAAAATCTCCTTTTTAAATACTTGTACTACAAGAGCGATTTTACCCCAAACAAAAACCTCACGCAACAATCAGACAATTCTGTTTTCTTTACAACCGCACAAAACACCGGTTATAGCTTTTATACTTGACTGCAAAACATGAAATTCATTCGATTTATCAACAGTTTCAACATTCAAAACAGCAATATTGCGCTCAAGACATGATTTTAAATCAATATGCTTATATTCTTTTGAACGGGTGGATATAACACGCAAATTAGGAAACTTGTTTATAATTTGTTCACTCAGCAGTGATGGGGTAAATACGCTGAGTGCTGTCGTCTGCTCTATATCTTCGGGCGACAAGTCTTTTATTGTTTTTTTATTAAGACTGTTTTTAAAAAATTTAATATCAAAAAGCGATAAATCACTTTTTTCAAAAAACAGCCTGTCACTCTCTTTATAATCAAAAAACAACATTTTACAAACCATTTAAAACTCCTTTATAAAAGGAGTATTATGCCATTTGAAATAAAACACATCATACAAAAGGCTATTAACCATATATACTATCAAGATTATTATTATTGACAATGAAAAATAATTCTTCAAAGTTTATATTAAAAATATAGTTATTGTATTCCAAGCCGAGTTACACCGTGACTTTAACGGACATGCAACAAAGGGCGGAATACAAACATACGGTTTTAATATTCGGATTAGCATGACCCGATTTTTGTTAAAACCGTAAAAAAGGCATGCCTTTCACTTATGGCATGCCTTTTGCCGTTTTATTAACACATTTTTTATTGGAATTTAGCTGAATATTTTACAAAACTTAATAACAGTGAGAAACATGGAAAACCATGTCAGAACATGGTTTTAAGATAACCCCACAACCCCAAAACCATGTCAGAGCATGGTTTTAGGGGGCATCAAATCCGTCTAAAGTGCGTGTTATAAGCGGTAGAGAGGTATGTTACAAAACTTCACAACAACATGTTTTGCTCTTGAAAAAAATGTCTTATTTTTTATAATGATTTTATAGAGTTCAAAGTCTTTAATTTAAGGGCTTTAGGGGAGATACGCCGGTATATCTTATTGGATTATTGGCAATTTAACAGAAAATAATTGGAGATTATATAAATTGTTTAGAAGTAGAGATATGGGTAGAGCTGTAGCTGTCAGAAGATGGACAGTAACAGCTGTTGATTGCTATAAAAGAGGATGTAATTGTGAAGGATGCTATTATAAAGATTTCTTCAGCGGTTCATCTCAAAAATGTCAAATGAAAGCATCCGTTTTGGAACTTGTCAGAACCATCGGAACACCTGATGTAGAATTACAGCAATTTTTAACAGAAGAATAAATTTTATACACGCAGTTTAAATTATAAGTTGTTGTTTGTATATTATTCTGGACTGTTAATTTATCTATAATTATTCTCTATCAGGGGTTTAAAAATTGGTTATTTTGTGTTATACTGACAAAGCGTAACAGGTAAATGGAGGTTTTCAAATGCACATTCATGTTAACGGTAAAAATATAGAAATTACTGATGCTATCAAAGCTTATGTAAAAGAAAAAATTGGTAAAGTTGCTCAACGCTATGACCAAATACAAGGCATTGATGTTGTATTAACAGTTATTAAAAATCCTTCAGCAGAAGGCAAACATATTGCAGAATTAACATGTAAAACAAATTCAGGTACTATTCACAGTGAAGAAGCAGCTGAATCAATGTATGCAAGTATTGATATACTCGCAGATAAATTTGCAAGACAAATTACAAAATTTAAAGACAAAAACATTTCATCAAGCAAAGAATCTATCCGTAATGTAAAAGATACAAATGCAGATGAAACTGTTGAAGCATAAGTTTATTAATTAATAATTTTTTATAATTTAAATCGATTAAACCGCAAAAATTTTGCGGTTTTTTATTATTTTTTAAATTAATAGGCAATTTTTCATAACAAAAATACTTTATATAAATGTAGGTTTAGTTAGGTTATTTTTATAGGTTAATGTTATGGCAAACGGAATGACAACACAGAGTGCACAAAACTATGGATTTTATAATCCTTCTATGTGCAATATGCAAATGGGTATGAATGGTTTTAACGGCATGATGCCGCAATTACAAATGCCTCAGGCAGATTATTCAAACGATATTTTTGCACCAAGTTTCATAAAAAATCCAAATTCTTATAATATGGGATATTACAACAATACTCAGCCTCAACAGGTTAATACACCGCAAAACACACAGCCTCAGCAAAGTATTTTTAACCAACAGCAGGGACAAACACAATACATTCAACCTTCTGCACAAACATTTACGGGTAATCCGCAGGAAAGTTTAGAGCCGACAGAAAACGGCAATGTATATGAGAAAACAAATACCGGCAAAACACTGCTTACATTTGCGGGAGTATCTGCACCATTATTAACAACCGGATATAAAGTTCTTAAAGGTGCAAAACTATCAGATGTACTTAAATACAAAGAATTAGGTCTTAAAGGTCTGGCTCTTGGTATTGCAGGCTGGTGTATAGGTTCACTAATAGACGGATTTATAAATAACAGCAGAGCTCAAACTGTTGATAATGCATCACAAAGCACAAAAAAGGCGTAGTTTAAAACTACACCTTTTTTCTTATTACATATTAATCTTAATTATGCTTCTTTTAAGTAGATTGTTGAAAATCTGTAAGCATTTAAGCTATCTGAGAAATAATCCTCTTTAAGACCCGCTTTAACCTTTAAAGAATTTAAGAATTCTTTTTTATCAGGAATTTCATCCCAAACAGAAGGTAAATAAACTCCCTGATGTTCACCGTCAATAATAATTATACCATCTTTTTGAGGAGTGATTTTATTTAACAAATCTTCTTCGCCGTTAAAATCAATCTTGTATGCAGGTGTCAAAATTGATACATTAATTTTCAAACTATCAACTTCATCTGCTGTTACAGGATTAAATCTTTTATCATTAAATGCTGCATTTCTTGTATTTTCC
Organism: uncultured bacterium; assembly: GCA_902788345.1. Classification (GTDB taxonomy): domain Bacteria; phylum Cyanobacteriota; class Vampirovibrionia; order Gastranaerophilales; family Gastranaerophilaceae; genus Zag111. Next base: position 255,524 of record CADAJP010000002.1, read on the forward strand.
AACAAATCGCTGATAAGCGGTCTGTGAGCAACAATTGAACCTATACAGCCTCTCAACATACCATTTTTCTCAATAGTAACAAAGCAAGCACCTTCTTCATCAAGAATTTGAGGGTACTGAATAGTAACTTGTCCTTTATCAAAAGCTGATTTTAATACAATCTTACATAATTGAGGAATTAATTTTGAATAATTCTTTTCGATATAATCCATTTTAGTTCCTTCATATAAGAACCAGCAGCCATAACCTACAACTCTTGTTTTGTCTTCACTTGCTTCTGAAGAATTTGTCATATCAATTCTTATAAGAGAATAGTTATTCTTGTTTGCAAAAGATACAAGACCTGCAATACCGATTGCACCGCAAGCCTGTTCAAAACGGAATTCACGAATGTCACCGCTTTCAATCATTTTTGCCGTTTCAGAATCCAGTTTTTTAGCTTCTTCATCAGTCAAAAAATGGCTTAAATCAGAAGAAATAACAAAACCATTCTTTTCATCCGGATAATATTCACTAATAATTCTGTCTATAACAGCAGGAGAATCCTTACCAACCATAATAGGAATAATTTTAATTCCTTTAAATACTGATTGAATAATAGGAAGTTCTACTTCAAGTGAATGTTCTGATTCAACAGTTTCATCATTGATTTTCGCACCGAATTTATCAATTATCTGCTGAGTTAATTCTCTGTTAATTTTTGATTTCCCGATAGGAGTTTTCAATGCATCATAACTTGGAACAGCAATACCATCAAATGCTACTTTATGAGAAGGAGCGATGATAAATAAATTTTTAATTTTCTTATCAAGCTGGCTTATACCTTCGTAAGCTAATCTGCCAGAGAATACCAAACCTGCGTGAGGAACAATAACCGCACGGCTTGGAGTAGTGTAATAATTTTTGCTTTCAGATGCAAAATACTCCATTTGATCGCTTAAATCATCTCTGTTTGCGGTATAAAAAGTACCTGCCAATGCCGGTTCTTTTACCTTTTCTTCTACTTGATTCATTTCTTTTTCCATAACTTCTGCCATAATACATCCCCTTTTCTTAGTTGTAATATTATATTATAATATTTTTCATGAAATATCAAACAATATTACAAAACAGTAAAATAAAATGTGATATTTGCCCGCGAAATTGTAACCTCAATGTCGGTGATACAGGTTTTTGCGGAGTGAGAAAAAACACAGGCAAAGAAATTACCCTTGAAACATATGGCTATAATACAGGACTGGCAATTGATCCAATTGAAAAAAAACCGTTGTATCAATTTTATCCGACAACACCAATATTATCTTTTGGGACAATCGGATGCTGTATGGGTTGCCAATTTTGTCAAAACTGGGAAACAACAAAATTAAAAACAGATCCTAAAAAATTTAATAAAACATCTCCGGAAGAAATTGTTGAAACCGCAAAAAAATATAACTGCAAAAGCGTAGCATTCACATACAATGACCCTATCATATTTTTTGAATACGCAATAGACACTGCAAAATTGTGCCATCAAGAAGGAATTAAAACAGTTGCCGTCACATCCGGTTTTATGAATCCCGAACCCGCAAAAGAATTTTATGCGCACATGGATGCTGCAAATATTGACCTAAAAGCATTTACACAAGATTTTTACGGTAAAAACTGCCTTGCAAAATTAAGACCCGTTCTTGAAACAATAAAATATGCCGTAAATGAAACAGATTGCCATGTTGAACTCACAACAATGCTTATAGAGGGAGAAAACGACAGCGATAAAGAAATTCAGTCAGAATGTAACTGGATTATGAATGTACTCGGAGCAGATGTACCACTGCATTTTAGTGCATTTTTCCCGAGATATAAATTCCAAAACAGAAAACCAACCGAATTATCGACTCTTTTAAGAGCCTATAACATCGCAAAATCATGCGGGCTTCACTATGTTTATACGGGTAATCTTACAAATATTGAAACTTCAAGTACATACTGCAAGCACTGCGGAAAACCTGTAATCGTAAGAAACGGTTATCAGCTGTTAGAATACAACCTTGATGGTCAAGGCAGATGTAATTTCTGCCATACGCAATGTGACGGAAGATTTTAGTTGTTTTATTTTACAACAAACTCCTGATGAGTTTTTTCCAATAATCTCAAAGTTTCTTCTTCTGTATGATTTTTTGCGTAATTGTCAATAGCCTGATTTAATTCTTTAACAAGCTCAGGATGTTTTTCCATAAATTTCAAATCAGTTTCCAAAGAATCCGATGCAACCTGAGATTTTCCCAATTCTGCAGCAGGCATATTTTTCAAATCTTTAATTTCCTTTTGTTCAGTAGGCACAGCAGTAGGCTCATTTTTGGAAGAATTGTCATCCACAGCCGGAATTTGCTGAATGTTTTTAAAATTTACATTTGCTACATTGTTGTCGATTTCTCTCATAGTATCACCTGCTTTTCTATCTTTATCTCCATGTACAATATCTTTGTTTATAAACCCTCTAAATATATTTTTTTGCTACCTCGTTCAAAAAAATATTACAAAAATTTACATAATGCAATTTTCATGCTATCATCCATTATATATTACAAAGGGGTTTGATTGCAAATTATGAATTTCAAAAACTTTATTGAAAGTTTGAGCTGGATTATAGAGAGTGCAAAAATAATAAACAATTTTCCCGATATGGTGCTATATCTGAACAATGACGGGATTATAATTAAATCGAACCAAAGGGCAAAAGATTGTTTTAAAATATTAAGCAGAAACTCCACAGCTATCAGTGAAATCGTAAAAGACGGAATGAAATCTGTCAGACAGTCAATCAAAAACAAAAAAACAATTCTTGTTACTGCAAGGACCTTAAACAAAGAATTTTATGCAGAATTAACCGCATCAAAAAATGAAGAAAATTATTGCGTTTCACTAAGAGAGAAAACTCCTTCTATAGACAACATTGTCAATAAAAATGATATTGAAAAATTTAATAATGAAAAAAATGTTTTGATATACAAAATTCAGGATGAAATAAAATCCCCCATAAACTCCATTATAGGTTTTTCACAGGGTATGTATGACGGTATAGCGGGAGAACTTTCAGAAAAACAAATAAAATATCTTAAAATAATCAATTCCAATGCCATGAATTTACAGGAATTTACGGACAAATTTTTTGATTTCAGTTATTGTGAATCATCAATGTATAAACCTGAGATTAAAAAATTTGATATTGTAGCAGTATTAAAAGAAACCGTAAACGGATATATTTCAAAAATTAACAATGAAAAAATAAATATCTGTTTCACATACGACAATTTTGAAAACAGAAATATATATTTTGACGAAACAGCATTTAAAAAGGTGATGCAAAATATTATAGAATCATCATTGAGCATGACCGAAACAGGTGTAATAGCAATTCATTTAACAACACCTGATGAAGAAAATGAAATTGCCTACGGACTTGAAGAAGATAAAAGATATGTCCAAATAATGATAAAAGACACAGGTTCAGGCATCAATGCAAAAGATATTCAGCATATTTGCAACCCTTATATGCAGCTTGATAAAGGTAAAAAGAATATTTTAAGAAGTTTAAGACTTGGTACAGCAAGCATTTTAATAAAAAGGTCAAACGGATTTATAAATATAAAATCTGATGCAACCCAAGGAACATACTACAATATAATTATTCCGACAGAAAAGGTACAAGATGAGTAATGTAATTTTAAAAAATATAAAAAAAAGATATGATAACGATAAAACCGTAATAAATAATGTTAATCTTGAAATAAAAGATAAAGAATTTATAGTACTGGTTGGTTCATCAGGATGTGGGAAATCTACATTATTAAGAATGATTGCCGGACTTGAAAATATTACCTCCGGAGAAATTTATATCGGAGATAAAAAAGTTAATGATGTTCCGCCAAAAGACAGAGATATAGCATTTGTTTTCCAGAGTTACGCACTCTACCCTCACATGAGCGTAAGAGAAAATATAGCATTCGGATTAAAAATGAGAAAAGTGCCAAAAGCCGAAATTGAAAAAAAAGTACAGGAAGCATCCGAAATATTAAATTTAACAGAATATCTTGACAGAAAACCTAAACAACTTTCAGGCGGGCAAAGGCAAAGAGTGGCATTAGGCCGTGCAATAGTAAGAAATCCGAAAGTATTTTTAATGGACGAACCATTGTCAAATCTTGATGCAAAACTCAGAGTTCAAATGCGTTCAGAAATAAAAAAACTGCACGAAAAACTCCAAACAACATTTATATATGTAACCCATGACCAAACAGAAGCTCTTACAATGGGGGATAGAATTGTAGTATTAAATAACGGTGACATTCAACAGGTCGGAACACCTGACGAAATATACAATCATCCGAAAAATACTTTTGTTGCAGGATTTATCGGCTCACCGCAAATGAATTTTATAAACGGTAAATATCTCGGACTTGATGAAAATATTTTATACGGAATAAGACCTGAAAAAATGGTTAAAGCTGACGGAAATATAAAATTAAGTGCAGATATAGATATATCGGAAATGTTGGGAAGCGAAAAAATAGCATATTTTAATATAGGCGAACACAAATGCAGTGCAGTTTTACCGTCAGATGTTCAGATAGGTAAAACTATTGAATTATCCATAAATCAGGCTGATTTATACAAATTTGATATGCAGACAAAAGAAGCCATTAATTAAGATTTTATCTCAAACTTTCAGGTAATGCTATCGGTATATTTTCTGTTTTCGGAACAGGAGCCGGATTTTTGTTTGAATTAAATGTTTTTGAAATATCATCAGCAGTAACAGGTTTTATCGGTGATGAATTTTTGGCATTTTCTGCTGCACGTTCTTTTATTTCATTGGCTTCTTTAAGAATTTCATCATTAGGAGATGCTGCAGGATTTTCAGCATTCTCATCATCTTTTTCTTCTCCGATTGATTTACCTGAACCGTTTAATTTTATTTCAGGGTAGTCAAAATCTTTATTGCCGTATTTTTCGGTAGCTACAGTCATAATATCTTTCCAAATTCTTGCAGGAACTGTACCACCTGTAAGACCTGCCATTTTTTTGTTATTATCATCGCCAACCCACACTCCTGCAACAATATTAGGAGTATAACCTACAAAATATGCATCTTTATAATCATCAGTAGTACCTGTTTTGCCCGCAGCAGGTTTACCAATATTAGCACCCGTACCGGTGCCTGATACAATTACTGTTTTTAACATAGCTGTCATCTGTGCGGCTGTTTCGTCATTTAATTGATGTGAGGATTTTACACCCGGAGCTTTATATAACACTCTGCCCCTTGAATCTTCCACACGCTGAATTGCATAAGGTTCAACCACATATCCGCCGTTAGAAAAAGCACTGTATGCGCGTACAAATTCAAACAATTTTACACCGTTTGAACCGAGTGAAATTGTATAATCCTTTTCAAGCGGAGTTGTTATACCCAAAACTCTTGCAAGCTGAATAACCGAATGAACACCAATTTCTTTAATTACTCTTGCGGCACAAACATTTGATGATACCATAAGAGCCTTATACATAGGAATTCTGCCTCTGTATTTATTTCCGTAATTGTGAGGTGACCATTTTGAAATTGTCAAAGGAGTATCATCAATCATATCGTTTGGAGTAAAACCTTTTTGCAATGCCGCAGCATATACAATCGGTTTAAATGCGGATCCCGGAGGTCTGATTGCCTGAGTAACACGATCATACTGAGATTCACCATAATTTTTACCGCCGGCATATACCAAAATTTTTCCGTCTTGAGAATTATACGCAAATACAGCAGCCTGCTGTGATTTGTTTGTCAGACCATATGCTCTCATATTTGCAAGTATTGCTTGATTAGCTTTGTCCTGAGCTTTAGCATCAAGTGTTGTAATTACTCGGTAACCGCCGTGAATTATCTCTGTTTCTGAAAAATGAAGTTTTTCTGTTAATTCTTTCATTACATAATCGTTGAAATAAGGTGCTTTATTGGTTGTATAAAGCATCGGCATATCGCTTAACTTGATTTCAGCTTTAATTGCCTTTTCGTACTCATCCTTTTTTATATAACGCATAGTCAACATTCTTTTCAGAACCTGATTACGTCTTTTTTTAGCTAAATCAATATTGTTATAAGGGTTATAAACAGACGGAGCCTGAGGCAAACCTGCAATGAGCGCCAATTCCGGCAAGGTCAGTTGATTTAATTTTTTATTAAAATATATTTTTGAAGCACCTGCAACACCATAAGCACCTGCTCCAAGATATACATTATTCAGATACATTTCAAGAATTTTATCCTTAGGGATTGTTTTTTCTATTCTTGTTGCAACTTCAAGTTCTTTAATCTTTCTTGTCATTGTTCTTTCATTTGAAAGGAACAAAATTCTGGCTAACTGCTGGGTGATGGTACTTGCACCCTGAACAGCCTGCCTTGCAATGACATTCTGAATAGAAGAACGGACAATGCCAAATAAATCATACCCTTTATGATGATAAAAATTCTTATCTTCTGTTGCAATAAAAGCTTTTTTTAATAAATCGGGAACTTCTTTTATTTCTGCCTTATCGTATGTGAAAGCGGTAAATGTTTTTATTATTTCGCCGTCATCAGAATAAAATTTTGTAACTATATTTGGTTTAAAATCTTTTAAATTTTCAATAGGCGGCAAAGATGACAAGTATAAATTAAGTGCAACAATTCCTGCCAAACCCAAAGCCGTAAATGTTAATATAAACATCTTTAGATGCGTATAGAATTTATTTTCAGGTTTTTTGTCTTTTCGTGGTTCGCGTCTTTCGGTATTTAAACGATATTCACGACTGTTTCGGTATCTTTCGTAAGAACTTGTCATAATTTTTTACTCACTTTTTAGCAGAAATATTATAACACATAAATAATAATATTTAACTTATTTTTTTATATTTCCAAAAACAGTCATTTTCGGATTTTTCTTATATAAATTTTTTGAATACATCCCCTTTTTTCTGTCAAAATTTTCTAAATGAATAATCATTTTATATTTATTTTTTTGCTCTCGTGTAAGATTATTTTTTAAATTTTTATCGTTTGAAGATAATTTGTCTGACAAATCTTTATATAATTTTTTTATAAGTTTTTTTTGAGATGAAATATCCAAATGATTAAGATTACAATCTTTCATAACATGATATTTTTCAACTTCCTTTTCTATTTGAGCGAATTTTTCCGTATAGATTTCAATTTGATTTTTTTGTATATTTTCAATTTTTTCATATTGCTCGGGAGTAATATTCAAAACATTATAATAAACCGGATAAAATTTCGTTTTGTAATAAATATTTTTTTTGTACTCGTTAAGGTACTCTTTTGAATAAATACTATTCCACGCAAAAGCGGTTGTATTCACAAAAAACAAGATAATTAAAACAAAAAAACTTTTCAGAATATATTTCATTTTTTCATTTTTATACAAGATTTGAAAAAATTAAATACAACAACAGGGTATTTGTAGTAAAATTTGTCTATGCAGGAAATAAATTTAAGAAATTACGCATATCTAGGCGATGCCGTTTGGGAATTGTATATCAGAGAAAAAACAATTCTTTCAACTAATAACGCAAAAACACTTCACCAACTGACTACTTCTATGGTAAAAACAGAGTTTCAGTACGACTTGTTTAAATTTTTGGAAGAATATTTAACCGAAGAAGAACTGGATATATCTAAACGTGCAAGAAATCTTCCTATCCCTGTCGGCAGAAAGAGTATTCAGCACATATACAGATACGCAACAGCCTTTGAAACCTTAATCGGCTGGCTGTATAAAAACAATAAAACCAGATATGATGAAATAATTAAACTTATTGAAACAAAGATTAAAGTTTAAGGATGACAAAAAAAAATTAGGTATTTATATACAATGTTACAGTAGTATCTCTCCTTTGGAGAGAAAAGAATTTCAAGACGAAACGTAGTTGAGTTTTAGAAATTCAAGAGAGGGTAAATTATTTTCCCTAACGGGGATTTTCTATCCTCTCCCCTACGGAGAGGATTCGAGTATATTTATTGTAACATTGTATATAGTTACCAAAAATTATTATTAACCTCTTTCGTTAAGTTTTGCTTTCAGTCTTGCTTTTGCACGGGCAATCGAGGCCTCTACACGTTTTGCATCAATCTTTGCACCCGATTCTCTTAACAAACGTCTGCCGCGTTCTAAAGATTCTCTTGCACGCATTTCGTCAATTTCTTCTCCCGGCTCTGCAAGAGTGGTTAAAATAAGACATTCCTCATCTTTAAACTGCAAAACACCACCCATAGTAGTAAATGACTTTTTATTACCATTCTGAACTATACGGGTAACCCCGATGTCAAGAGCTGACATGATGGGAACATGACCTTTTAAAATGCCGAAATCACCGTCAACACCACGAGTGTATATTTCATCCACTTCATCATCAAATACAACTTTTTCCTGTGTTATGATTTTTAATTTCATTTAAAAAACCTATTCCTCAGACATATTCTTTGCTTTTTCAACAGCTTCTTCTATAGTTCCTACCATATAAAATGCCTGTTCAGGCAAATCATCATATTTACCCTCAATTATTTCTTTAAAGCCTCTTACGGTATCGTCTATTTTTACATATTTTCCTTTGTTTCCGCTAAATTGTTCCGCAACAAAGAACGGTTGAGATAAGAATTTCTGAATTTTTCTTGCTCTGTTTACGGTTTCTTTATCTTCTTCAGATAATTCATCCATACCCAAAATAGCAATCAAATCCTGCAAATCTTTATATTTCTGTAAGATTTCAAGAACTTTTCTTGTAACTTCATAATGTTCTTCACCGACAATATTAGGATCTAATGCTCTTGAATTTGATTCTAACGGATCAACAGCAGGATAAATACCAAGTGAAGCAATATCTCTTGATAATACTGTTGAAGCATCCAAATGTGAGAATGTTGTAGCAGGAGCAGGGTCTGTCAAGTCGTCTGCAGGAACATAAATTGCCTGAACAGAAGTAATTGAACCATCTTTTGTAGAGGTGATTCTTTCCTGTAATTCACCCATTTCAGTAGCAAGTGTAGGCTGATAACCAACAGCTGAAGGCATACGACCTAACAAGGCAGATACTTCCGAACCCGCCTGAGTAAATCTGAAAATATTATCAATAAACAACAAAACATCCTGTTTTGAATAATCTCTGAAATATTCTGCAGCGGTAAGAGCAGATAAACCAACTCTCATTCTTGCTCCAGGCGGTTCGTTCATCTGACCGTAAATAAGTCCTACTTTATTGATAACTCCGCTTTCTTTAAATTCATTCCAAAGGTCATTACCTTCACGCGTTCTTTCACCAACACCGCCAAAAACTGACACCCCGTTATGAGCCATAGCGATATTATGAATTAACTCCTGAATTAAAACTGTTTTACCAACACCTGCACCGCCAAACAAACCGATTTTACCGCCTTTTTGATATGGTTGTAAAAGGTCAATCGCTTTGATACCCGTTTCCAGAATTTCAATATCGGTATTCTGGTCAACAAGAGCAGGTGCTTCTCTGTGAATAGGTAAATATGTATCTGTTTCAATATTACCTTCATTATCAACAGGATCACCAGTTACATTTAAAATTCTGCCCAAAATTGCATTTCCGACAGGAATTTTAATCGGTTCATTTGTATTTATAACTTTCATACCACGCTTTAAACCGTCTGTAGAAGACATTGCAACGGTTCTTACTTTATTTGAACCAAGCATTTGCTCTACTTCAGTTACTATTTTTGTTCCGTCAGGAGTAAAAATATTTAGTGCCGTATATATATTCGGCAAATTTCCATCCGGAAATTCTACATCTATTACAGGTCCGATAATTTTTGTGATAAGTCCCTCATTTGAGGTTAATGTCTCCATTTTAAACTCTCCTCATTAATAAATAGCATTAAAAATACTATTTCTTTGCATACAATTTCATTTTAAAGTTTATTAACAATATACTTTTATTCTTTTTATACGGAACAATTTCTACAGATTCTATGTCAAGAAAATGTTCATGCTTATACAATTCTTTTAAAAAGTTGCTGAATGAAAGATAATCAGAAATCATTTCCAAATTCAAACGTGCTACGTTATATGTATCCGGCGCACTTTTTACAAAATCATCATCAGCAGGATCAGGGTCTGATTTCATTGAACGAACTTTTATTTTATTCAAACGAATTAATTCAAGAATTTCATTGAATTCGCCTATTATAACAGCTTCGGTATCAAGACCTTCTGCGGCAGGCTTATAAAATTCTTTTTGATTTGCAATACTTTGAGCATCTTTTTTAGCTTCCTGAGCAGCTTGTTTTTTAAGAACTTCAAGTTTTTGCTGTTTTGTTGTAAATTCAGTTGTTTTTTCCGCAATATTACTTCTGTGAGACAACATTATCTGAATATTATTTGAAACTTTTGATATCAAAGAAAACAGCAAAAAAAACGTCATAACCAGTATTATTATAGGTATAGAAAATTGTTTTAGTTTTTCATTATCCATGTTTATTTATCCTTTGCGGTTTAATTTATTGCTGCTGCTGAGGTTGAGGCTGAGCCTGATTTGCATTATTGTTTCTTGCTCGGCGTTTTCTGCCTGTTTTCTGGTTTGCGTTATCATTTGCAGCTGCATTTGCCTCTTGCATATCCTGTGGAACTTCTTTACCTGTCAATACATCCATAAACGATTTTAGCTGTCCTTCATCCATATTTGTAATTTCAAATACATACGGAGCACCGTCTATACTTCCGCCACCGTTTATTACATCATCTATTGATTCCGATTTCAGATCGAGTTTGCTCAAACGCAAATTTGAACCGGCCATAGAATCTTTCATATTCTGAAAGAACATATACACATCTTCTACAGATCCTGCAGCACCCTGAATATCAATCATACCACCATTACCGGCCATAAAATAGTTCAGATATAAATTCTGAGGTATAGATTCACCAAGTGCTGAATATGCCATGATTTTAATTCTGTTACTTTTTATAACTTTTTCAATTTCATCGATAGGATCAAATTTTGGTCCGTCATCCACATTATATTGAGTAAGCTGGGCATCCAGATTACTGACTTTCATTTTTAATTCTTCTAATTCATTAACATATTTATTATTAAGTGCTGATGTAATTAATAGTATCAATACAAGAGGGATTACAATAATTGCCATAATACCCAAACTCCAAATTACAGCTTTTTGTGGAGTAAGAGCAAGCATCTTGTCATTCCCTAAAGGAATTTCAAGAATATCACTTCTTGTATAACCATCAACTAAAGTCAAAAAGTTTGCACAAATAGGGAAGATTTCATCATTTGCCAATCTGCCTATCATATGCAGAGAAACTTGTGACTGTTTTTCGGTTTTTAATGTTGTACAAATTTCAGCCAGAGGAGTTGTTCTGTATTTGTTATCTTCAACTGTAATCATTTGACCGTTAAACTGAAGTCTGCTTCCTAAAATTTCAGCAGAAACCAAATCAGTTTCAGAAATTATAACCAAAGTTGATGATAAAGAACTCATCAAAGCAATCTGTGCAGCATTATCAATTGCGGAATAGATTTCTTCTCCTTCATAAGATTTGATAGGCAACGGTTCTTCATAATATTCAACAAACTCATTACCCTGTAAACCAAAAAGTTGAAAACCGCTGTTATTAACAACCATCAAACTCCATTGCTGACCTGAATCAATCAAATCCTGTCCCGGCCCGACAGCAATCAAACCTCTTAAGTCAGCAAATAAAGAACAATCAATACTCAAAAGATTTGCACCCAGTTCTTTAAACGCTCCTGTTATTGAAGTCATGGCATCTGATTGAATAGCGGAATAGAAAATGCTTTTCGTATCACTGTCTGTAGATGGTGCATCAAACCAAAAAGGTATAGGGTCTTGTCTTTTGAAGATAAATGTTTGTTCTAATTCACCGGTAACAATGGTTTTCATTGCTTCATCATCAACAATTAAAGGCAAATTGTCTTTATAGCCGAACCATATTGTAGGCAAGCTGAAATAAACATTAGCTTTAGATGCAACAACACCACACGCTTGAAATAATTTATGCAATTTAGCCTTGAAGTCTTCATAGTTTGCTATTTCACGCTTTGCTTCGTCATATTCTAACGGTTCACGTGAATAGTTTTTTATACCGCTGCCACCAGGTTCCAAAACTGCCATTTCAAGCCAGTTTGTCGGTGATATAGTGACATAAACATCAATACCGCTGGTGAATCCCAAACTATCCAAAAAATTTGACATATATAACCTTTAAAAATATTTACTATAATCCTATTTTTATTATACAATGTATTTTATAAATGGAAAAATCTTAACATAAATTTACACCCTGAAAGGATATTATTCTTTAAATGTCAAACATTACAGATAAAATTAATTTACTAAAAAAAGAGAAAAATGCAGTCATTTTGGCACACTGTTATCAGCCTGTAGAAGTTGATGAAGTTGCTGATTACGTTGGAGATTCTTTATATTTAAGTCAGGTTGCATCAAAAACGGATGCGGATATTATTGTTTTTGCCGGAGTTTATTTTATGGCGCAAACAGCAAAATTATTATCACCTGATAAAAAAGTTTTACTTCCTCAAATTGAAGCAGGATGCAGAATGGCAGATATGCTTTCATTAAGACAGTTAAAAGAATTTATATCAAAACACCCGTCATTAAAGACAGTATGTTATGTAAATTCAACCGCCGAAGTTAAGGCTGAATGTGATATTTGCTGCACAAGTTCAAATGCCGAAAAAATAGTAAAAAGTTTAGGTGTAAGCAAAGTTTTATTTGTACCTGATACATATTTGGGCAAATGGGTAGAAAAACAGCTTGGGAATGTTGAAGTTATTACTTATCCGGGTTTTTGTCCTACGCATTTGCAAATCAGACCGATTGATGTTGAAAATATAAGAAAAAAATATCCTGATGCTTTGGTTTTGGCACATCCGGAATGTCACATGTCCGTATCTTCAATAGCTGATTATGTTGGCTCAACAGCCGCAATAATGAAATATGTAAAAGAAAGCAAAAATAAATCTTTCGTTATTGCAACAGAACAGGGAGTTGTTGACAGATTGAAACGTGATTATCCGAATAAAGAAATCATACCGATAAAGAATAATTTAATTTGCCCTAATATGAAAATGACTTCACTTGAAGATATTTTGCATGTTCTTGAAACTGAAGAAAATGAAATTTTTGTGGAAAAAGATATTGCACGCAAAGCTGTTCACTGCCTTGATGCAATGTTGGAGGTTTGTTAAATAATGAGCGAAAATTTTGAAATAATATACGGTAAAAATTCAATAATTGAAGCTCTTAATTCAGAAAACAGGGAAATTAATAAAATTCTGATTTCCAAAAATATTCACACAGATAATAAAATTGAACAAATAAAAGAACTTTGCAAAAATAAAGGAATAATTTTTCAGTTTGTCGGCAGGGATAAATTCATGCCATACGAAGAATTTAATCATCAGGGAGTTATCGCACAAATTTCTCCGATTAAATATATGGAACTCGATGATTTTATATCAGATTTTCAGAAAAAAGGAAAATTTGGTTCACTTGTAATGCTTGACGGAGTCGAAGATTCACACAACCTTGGTGCAATAACAAGAGCATGTGTTTGTGCAGGGGTTGACGGAATCATTATTCCGTCAAGAAGAAATGTTTTAGTTAATGCAACAGTTGAAAAAATCAGTCAGGGAGCAGTTAATCATATTCCGATAATAAAAGTAAACAGCCTGATTAATGCAGTGCAAAAATTAAAAGAAAATGACTGGTGGATAGTTTCAACAGATGCAAGTGCAAAAGAAAATTATTATGATGTAAAATATAACGATATGAACTTTGTTTTGGTAATGGGAGCTGAACACGCGGGAGTTTCAAAATCATTATTAAAAGCATCTGATTTTGTGGTAAAAATTCCTATGCAAAACAATTTCAATTCACTCAATGTTTCAAATGCAATGAGCGTTATTATTTTTGAAGCATTAAGACAGAAATTAATGTGAATAAGGGAAATAAGTGAATAAGGAAATAGGGGAATAGGTTCTTTACAAGATTAAATTAATTAAAATGCATAAATTTTTGCATATTAATAAAACCTAATTAACAAAATGAACTTATTTCCTTATTCCCTTTTCACTTAATTATTCTTCATCTTCATCATCAGTTTTGATTTTATCAACAACCATTTTTGCCATTTCTTTTGCAATAACTTTTTGAGTATCGGCAGGACAATTTTGGAGCATATTCATAGCTGTTCTTAATGTTGTATCAATGTCATACCATCTGCCTCTGCGGTTATCATCCAAACCTGAGCCGACTGCATTGATAATATCATCCACTGCTTCAAATTCTTCATCTTCAATATTGTGTTCAATGATAATTTTAATTAAATTCAGTGCAACTCTTATTTGAGTTTGGTCATCTGATTCTTCTAATGTATGCACCGCTTCTGATAAAACAGGATCTTTGTCATACCAGCGTCTGTGTTGATTTGAATACTCTTCTTTCATAATTCCGTCTCCTTTATAATATTATCCCTGTTTAAATGTTACTCCCTTTGTACCTTTCGGATATTGCCAGTCTATACAGCCTTTTTCGCAGGCGATACGGCAGGCCCCACATTCAAGGCAATTTTCAAAATTTATTATCAATTCATTTTTTTCTTCATTCCATTCATAAACACCTGCAGGACATATATAGGTGCAATTTCGTGATACACATGTTTTACATTGTTCGCTGTCAGGATTCAAATGTGACTGCGTATCAGGTGAATATTTCAGAGTATATAATTTTTTGTCTAAATTCATACCAAAATACTCCATACCAATTTTATTAATGCCCATACATCTTTAAAAAGTTCTGACAATTTTCTGTCTGTGAAAATACTTTTTATAAATTTGTGATAACCCTCTTTTTTAGGAACAGAATTTACTGATGTAAACATCTCAAAGAAAGAATTTATTTTTCTCAAATAATAACCCATAAATGCTTTTTTGCGCTGATGAGCTATATCCATTAAATCTTTATAAGTTTTTAAATCTTTCATTACAAAAGAATCTTTTAATTTTTTTTCGTATAATGAAAGCATTTTTCTTGAAAAATTTTTCTTATTAAAGGCTTCTATAATTGTTTCGGCGCAAAGTTTTCCGCTTATCATTGCAAGGTTTGTACCTTCCCAGTGAAGATTATTTACAAGCATTGCAGCATCACCAACAACTATTACCCCATTATCACAAAGTTGAGGAATTTTTTTATATCCGCCTTCAGGAATTAAATGAGCACTATATTCTTTTAAAGTTCCGCCCTCAATCAACGGTGCAATTTTAGGATGCTGTTTTAATCTTTCCAAAAATTCAAACGGTCTGTATTTACATTCAATTAAATCATCAAGAGTAATACCTAAGCCGATTGTAACACAGTCAGTATTTGTGTACATAAACCCTAAACCCAAGATTTCAAGCATCGGACCGCCAAAAATTTCACCAATAGCACCTTCTCCGTCCTGCAGGTTGAATCTTTGGTTTATAGTATCCTTATCAAGTTTTATAACTTCTTTAACACTTAAAGCAACATCTTTTGGTTCAATTTCTTTACGCAGTCCGATTTGCTTTGCAAGAAGTGAATTTACACCATCTGCCAGTACTACAACATCAGCATAATAATCTTCAAGTTCTGTTCTGACACCTGCAACCTTTGTACCGTTTTTAATCAGTTCTCTGACAACTGTCTGCTCAACAAGAATAACTCCCGCTTCTTTTGCTTTTTGAGCCATCCAACGATCAAATTTTCCTCTTACAACAGAATAGCTGACATTATCATCTTTGCGGTAAGAAATAGTTGTAGAATCATCTTCTCCAAGAATCATAAAATTATGTTCAATATTTCTGCGTTCTAAAGGTGCCTCTTTTTCAAAATCAGGGAAAATTTCTTTTGTCGGCTGAGTGTAAATCGCACCGCCAAAAACATTTTTGCTGCCTGCAAAAAGTCCGCGTTCAATAAGCACAACCTCTTTACCTGATTTGGCCAAAAGCATTGCGCAAGTAATTCCTGCAGGACCACCGCCAACGACTATTACATCTGTTTTATTGTCTTTGTTAAGCATAAAACCACTCTCTTTTTTCATTATACACAATATGAAAACATTGGGCAATAAGTAAAGAAGCGAATAATATATTGCTACAAAAATAATGCCATGCTATTATGAAAACATGTTTACTGGTATTATTGAAGAAATCGGAACGGTTAAATCTTTTTTAAAAGAAAAAAACGGTGCAAGACTTGAAATTAACGCAAATATTGTTCTTCAGGATATAAAATTAGGCGACAGTATTTCCGTAAACGGTGTTTGTCAAACCGTAACAGAAATAAAAAATAGTTCTTTCTGCGTTATGATTAGTGATGAAACACTCACTGTCACTACATTTAACAATCTTAAAAACGGAGATTACCTTAATCTTGAAAGAGCATTGACCCTCAACACACGACTTGGCGGTCATATTGTATCAGGTCATGTTGATTGCAGAGGTAAACTTGTACGCAAAGAACAACTTTCAGATTTTTATAATTTGTATTTTGAAATTCCTGAAGATTATACAAAATATATTGTTTATAAAGGCTCTGTAACAATTAACGGAATAAGCCTTACTGTTGCACAAATAAATGACAAAATACTCAAAATTGCAGTAATTCCTCACACTTTTGAAAATACAAATCTTAAATACTTAAACACAGGTGAAGTTGTAAATATAGAAACGGATATTTTGGCAAAATATGTTGAAAATTTACTTAAATTGAATGATAATAATGTAAAAAATAATATCAGTATGGAATTTTTAGCAGAAAACGGGTTTGTGTAATGGAAAAAGAATTTAAGTTTGATGATATAGAAGAAGCAATAAAAGATTTTGCAAACGGAAAACCGTTAGTCGTTGCGGATGATGAGGACAGAGAAAACGAGGGAGATGTAATAATTTCCGCTCAATATGTAACCCCTGAAAAAATTAATTTTCTTGCAAGCGAAGTAAAAGGATTAATTTGTCTTGCAATTTCTGATGATATTGCCAAGCAATTAAATCTTCCTCAAATGGTTGACCAAAACACCGAAGGAATGAAAACAGCTTTTACAATAAGTATTGATGCTGATGAAAAATACGGTGTTACAACGGGAATTTCCGCTTTTGACAGGGCAAAAACAGTTGAAGTTGCAACAGCACCTGATGCCATACCGTCAGATTTAAGACGTCCGGGGCATTTGTTCCCATGCGTTGCAAGAAAAGGCGGAGTTTTGGAAAGAACCGGACATACAGAAGCTGTTGTTGATTTGGCACGCATCTGCGGTCACAGAAGTGCAGGTGTTATGTGTGAAGTTATGATGCCTGACGGACATATGGCAAGACGCGATTATTTAAGAAAATTCGCAGATAAACATAATTTAAAATTTATCTCGGTTGCACAATTAATAGCATACAGACTAAAATCAGAAAAACTTGTAACAAGAGAAGCAGAAGTAGATTTACCTACAAAATACGGTAATTTCCGACTTGTTGGATATAAAAATCATGTTAACGGACACGAACATGTTGCACTTGTAAAAGATGACGGCTCTGATAAAACCCCTGCAATAAGAGTTCACAGTATGTGCTTAACCGGTGATATCTTCCACAGTTTAAAATGCGACTGTAATTCACAATTACATAATGCATTAAGATATATCGAAGATTACGGCAAAGGTGCTGTTGTATATTTAACAGACCATGAAGGCAGGGGAATAGGACTTTGCAATAAAATTAAGGCATACAAACTTCAGGATGAAGGACAAGATACCATTGAAGCGAATATATCACTCGGGTTCAAATCTGACCTGAGAGATTACGGAACGGGAGCCCAAATTATACGAGATTTAGGATTTAACGAATTTGACCTGATTACAAATAATCCTAAGAAAATCATAGGACTTGAAGGCTACGGATTAAAAATTAACAAAACCATAAAACTTCCGTCCGAAGTAACACCTTACAATAAAAGATATTTAGAAACAAAAAAAGAGAGAATGCACCATTACTTATAAGGAGAAAATGATGTATAACACCAAATTATTAACAGAAGAAGATTATGAATTTTTTGAAGAATTGTATAATGACTTTTATTCAAAAGCCAAAACTGATTACAATTTTGAACTTGAACCGCTTGATTATCAGGGATTTTTAAATGCGGTTGAAAAAGAAATAATTGACTGTATTATTCTTTACGAAAATCACAAAACTGTTGGTTTTTTGGTATATACAACAGCTATTTCAGAAGCTGTAGAATTAAATATTATTCACTGCTTAAACAACGAAAAATACGAAGAATATGCAGGGGAACTTTTACAAAAGTTTTTGGAACTTACAGCAGAAATCAGAAAGAAAAAAATTGTATGCTATCCAATGCTTGGCTCACAAGACAAACTTGTGGGAGAAATTGTAAGACAGGGATTTCAGTTTGTAGGAATTGAAGTTCTGCGTTTTAAAATGCACGGTACAAATTCAAAAGATATATTTAACAGGGCAAGAATAGTTGAAATGCCTAAAGGATACAGCGTTGTTTCTTGGAATATTATGTATTTTGAAGATGCAGTCAGAATTATTCAGGAAGCATTTAATGACAGTTCAGATGCCTTATTTGATCCGAGATTTAAGAGTTTATCAGGATGCAAAGATATTTTGAATAAAGTTGTAAAAGATGTTTATGCAAAATTTTTACCTGATGCAACAAGTGTTTTACTTTATGAAGGCAAACCTGTCGGATTTTCTTTTATGAATATCACAAATGACAGTATCGTAAATATACCGCTTGTCGGAATACTTAATGACCATCAGGGTAAAGGTTTATCAACAATTATGCTCAAACACTCTATGGACATAATTTTAGATAAAGCAAAACATTCTCAGATTTCTGAAATTAATACAACAACAGAAACAAATAATCTTCAGGCTTTAAGATTGTATAAAAACTTGGGATTTATAGAAGATTACAGCTATCCGCAAGCATATTTACCAATAAGATAATCTGAAATTTAACGTGCAAAAAATATTAAAGCAACCATTCCCATTATCACACAATAATAACCAAATATATTGAGTGAAAATTTTGATATAAATTTCATAAAGTATTTTATGCACAAATAGCCGACTATTGCCGAAACTATTGTTCCAATAATTATTGATGTCCAATTATAAGTAACAGCCTCCGCAACATCAATTTTTATTAAAGGATAAACCATTGAAGCCCCTAAAATAATAGGAATACTCAATAAAAATGAATATCTCGCAGCAGTTTCTCTGTTTAATCCTGCAAAAAGTCCGGTTGCAATAGTCCAGCCCGAACGTGAAAACCCCGGCAAAACCGCTATCCCTTGTGCCAAACCAACTAATATTGCCTGTTTCCAGTTTAAAGTTTCTGATTTTGTTTCACGTTTTTTAGACATATATTCACTTAAAAATAGCACTCCGCCTGTCATTATTAACAATCCGCCGACTATGGCAGGATGATAAACAAGATGCTCCGCAAAATCATTTAACGGCAGGGCAAGGCAAATTGTAATGACTGTACCGACTATAATAAATAACCCTAATTTTGCTTTATGATCTGAAAAATCACGGCTTTTACATGCAATAAAAAGTGCTTTTGCTATTTCCCAAACATCTTTTCTAAAGAAAATTAAAACCGCTATTAAAGTTCCCAAATGAAGCATTATATCAAAGAAAATTTCTTCATTAGACTGCTGAACAATTTCAATACCTTTAAAAACTTTATAAAAATTTGATGTAAAAACAAGATGAGCAGAACTTGAAATCGGTAAAAATTCGCTCAAACCCTGAACTATACCCATTAATATAGACTGTATTAAATTCATTTATATTTACCCCTAGTCTTCTTCAAAATATGAACAGCATGAAGTTTGTGTTTCCCATACTGAAATTTTGTAAAGCTGAACAATTTTTTCTTTCATTCTTGAATAAATGTATGATGCTATCATTTCACTTGACGGACTTTCTCCTTTAAAATCAGGCAATTCGTTAATATCCTGATGGTCTAAAGTTTCTAAAACCGCATTGAGTTCTCTTTTTAAAACTTTATAATCAATTAAGATATTACTTTTATCTAATGCTTCTCCTCTAACAAAAGCTTCTACCATCCAGTTGTGTCCGTGTTGATTTTCGCATGCTCCATCATAGTTTAATAAATGATGTGCTGCTGAAAAAAACGCCTGTGTTTTTATTTCGTACATTATTGTTCTCCCTTATTTATATATTTATTATACAAGGGAATAAGGGAATAAGGGAATAGGGAAATAAGTTCTTTACATATTTTTTTACATTATGGAATAAGGAAATAGGGAAATAAGTTCTTTACATATTTTTTTACATTATAG
>CADAJP010000002.1:276001-341770 GCA_902788345.1 uncultured bacterium
GGGAATAGGGAAATAAGTTCTTTACATATTTTTTTACATTATGGAATAAGGAAATAGGGAAATAAGTTCTTTACATATTTTTTTACATTATAGAATAAGGAAATAGGGAAATAAGTTCTTTTAATCTTCTTTATTTTTTAAATATTTTCTTAATCCAATCAATAAAGCCTGAACTTTTTTCATAATTTCTATACCATTTTTATAGCTCTCATCTGAAATATATCCTAATTCTTTGGAAATATCTAGTTGAGTATCTAATTCAGCTATGGAACCAAGAGCAATATCTACAAAATGCAAAGTTTCCTTATCCGAAAACCTTGCATTTCCTTCTGCAATATTTGAAGGTATTGATATAGCAGCTCTTTTCATTTGACTAATCAACCCGAAAGTTTCTTCTTTCGGATATTTATTAGTAATTTCATAGATATATTTTACTAAGCTTATTGACTGTTTATAGACTTCTAAATCCTTATGATACATATAATTTCCTAAATCATAAACGAACTTATTCCCTTATTTCCCTATTCCCTTATTCACTTTTATTTTCAAATACAAAATCACACAGCTCTCTTACAGCACCGTGACCGCCCTCTTTTGTTGAAACAAAGTTACAGATTTTTTTAACATTTTCAACTGCATCAGACGGGCATGCACTAATCCCGACTTTTTCTAAAATAGGAACATCGGGTTCATCATCACCCATATAAGACACTTCATCAAAAGAGAGTTTATATTTTTGCATAATGCCTTCTAATATAGGCAATTTATTTTTTACTCCCTGATAAACTTCAGTAAAACGCAAATCTTCCGCGCGTCTGTCAACGGTACCGTTTCTTCTGCCCGTAATAACTGCCGTCATATAACCGTTTCTTACCATTTTTGCAAGTCCATGCCCGTCTTTTGCATTGAAAGTTTTATATTCAATACCGTTTTCGTCATAGGTTATACTGCCATCAGTCATAACACCATCAACATCAAAAACCAAAAGTTTTATTTTTGAAGCTTTTTCTTTTAAATCCATTAAGCAACTCCTGCTCTTAATAAATCGTGAACATGAATAACACCTGTTGGAGTATTATTTTCATCTACAACTGCAAGTGCCGTAATTGAGTATTTTTCCATAAGATTTAAGGCTGAAGCTGCATAAGCATCTTCTGTTATTCTTTTTGGATTAACAGTCATAACATCTTTTACCGATAAATCAGTTGTATTTGAGTGTTTAATTATGGTTCTTCTGATATCACCGTCTGTTAAAACGCCTGCTAAATGACCGGAAGTATCAACTATCATTGCCATACCCAATTTATATTCGGAAATAGTTTTAATAACATCCTGAAAACTTTCATTTTCATTTACAATCGGCATTTTTTCACCTGTAATCATAAGGTCTTTAACCTTATATGTTAAACCTTTGCCAAGTTTTCCGGACGGGTGGAACATCAAAAAGTCTTCTTTTGTAAATCCTTTTTTCTCCATCAAACATACAGCAAGAGCATCACCCATTGCTAAAGTTGCTGTTGTACTTGCTGTTGGGGCTTTGCCTAAAGTATCAGCCTCTTTTTCTACAGAAATATCCAAAACAACTTCACTTGTTTTTGCAAGTGTAGAATTTAAATTTCCTGTCATACCAATCATTTCACAGCCAAAACGTTTGATAAGCGGTAATAAATTCATCAATTCCTGAGTTTCGCCGCTGTTTGAAATTGCAATAATAACATCATTTCTTGTAATTACACCGGAATCACCGTGAGTACTTTCTGCAGGATGCAAAAAATATGCAGGAGTACCTGTTGAAGACATTGTTGCAGCTATTTTTTTCCCGATTAAACCGGATTTTCCCATACCTGTAACAATTACACGACCTTTACAGTTGTATAAAATATCTATTGCACGGTCAAATTCTTCCCCAATATTGTCTTTTAATCTTAAAATTGAATTTGCTTCGATTTCAAATACTTCTTTTGCTGATTCAATAATTTTGCTTAAATTCATAACAGACATACCCACCTCATTTTTTATAACCCGATTATACAATAAATATCCGTTTATAAGCATTATCTTTACAAATATTTAACTAACAGTCATTGTTCAGAATTTTTAATATAGACTTTTTATAAAAAATCAGTTAAATTAGTTGTATGTCAGACATAAATATTAGGCAATTTTTGAACAATGCTCTTGCACAGCAAAAGCTGAGAAATCCTGCCCTAAATAACAGGCAGGCACCTGCATTTACTCCGTCACAGCCTGAATCTGCACCCGCAACGCCAAAAACACCTTTGCCTAATAATCTTCCTCAGGCTCAAAATTTACAGATGAATACCCTTAAAAGTCTTGACAGAGCTATTTATGCAAAGGATTTAATGGGTGTTCCGAAAAATATTAATGAATTCATTTATATGATGCAAAGAGGATTAACACAAGGACAGTTCAATCGAATGTTTTCTTCTCAGTTAGCTATGCAGAGAAGTTCATTATCACAGCTTCAGGCTCAAATTCTGGCACAACTTCAGGGACTTGATTTGACTTCAGCAACAGAACTTGTAAATAAGCAAATGACAACCCAGATGCAATCTTCTTTAAAAAATCTTGAAATCTTATCAAACGGTATGATAAATCTTACCCAAATTGCACAAATGATACAGGCAAACGGCAAAGAAGCACTGACAAAACTTATTATGTCAATGACAGAAGCCTCAAAAATGGGGATAAATGATCTTACACAACTAAAAGAAATGGCAAAACTTATAAACGCAAGTATCGCTATTGCCTCTGAAAATGATCCGACAAAAACAATGAAACTTTTACTTATGCTATATTTACCGTGGTTACCGCTGAAAGAGGGGGTAGATTTTGATCTTGAAGTTACGCAAAAAGAAAACTCATCAGAAAGTGACAGTGTTCTGACCGTAACAATTACTACAATAAACTTTGGAACAGTTGTAGCAACTTTGTATCTTGAAACTTCAAATTCAGTTCAGGCAGTAATTGAATGTAGTGAAGAATTTCCAAAAGCTGAACTTGATTTAAGATTAAATAAAGACAACTCTCATTATTCAATGAATGCCCTGACATCCTATGAAGTGAAGAAAAATCTTGAGCCAAAACAAGAAACGAAACAGGCAAATATAAATATGTCGCAAACAACAGAAATAAATCCTTATCTGCTTTTAATGGCACATTCAATTATTAAACATGTAATTGATATTGATAACAATGCTTCAATCGGCATTATTTCTCATGTTGATTAATATTTAATTTAGGTATTTATATACAATATTACAGTAGTATCTCTCCTTTGGAGAGAAAAGAATTTCAAGACGAAACGTAGTTGAGTTTTAGAAATTCAAGAGAGGGTAAATTATTTTCCCTAACGGGACTCAACTTGATTTTCTATCCTCTCCCCTACGGAGAGGATTCGAGTATATTTATTGTAACATTGTATATAGTTGACTTAATTTATTTATCTCTTAATACTCAGTCTTTCGAGCCATCTTACAAAACGAACAAGTTTCGATTCGGTGTCAGCCGTGATTGAGTCAACCAAAATTGTTTTGCAGCCCAGACGCTTGCCGCATAAGATATCCGTTAACGGTCTGTCACCGACAAGAACACAATCTTTCGGATTTACATTATGCTTTGCAAGAAATTGCAAAACAATACCGGTTTTTGGTTTACAAGCGTGAAACAGAACGGGAAAATGTGATATTTCATTGACTTTTTTGATATATTCAGGGTTTTTGTTATTTGAAACAACCGCCATGAAAAATTTTTCCTGAACTTTTTTAATAAAACTATATACCTCATCCGTATAAATTCCGGATTTTGAAGCCATCAAAGTTGAATCCAAATCAAACAATATAGCTTTTATACCCTGCTTTTGCAGTTGGTCTAAATCTATATCATATATACTTTTTAAATTATAATCAGGTTTTATAAACATTTAAACATATTCCTTTATACCAATGGTTCTTGCCATAGCATATTTATAATCATTCACTTCTTTATCAAACTTCAAATACACTTCTGCATTTGTATTACCAACCTCAAGTTCATAACCGTTTTCATCATATATTCCGAGAATTTTGGTTTTGAATTGTTCTTTTGGAGATATAATTTCTATTTCATCATTTGGCAGAATTTTATTCTTGATTTTTACAAGATACAATTCATTGCCATTAATTTTTTCTTTTCCGTGAAATTCAAACAGAAAATCTGCACCGGCTAAACCTTTTGATAAATTATAGCTATATTCTCCTGCACCTTTATACCCTCTCCCGCTGTTGTAATCCTCACTACGTTCGTCAACAACAACTCCCTCTCCCAAAGGGCGAGGGTTTATATGAGGAATAGCGAAACCTGTTGTATAACCTCTATTGCCGACTTTTTTAAGTTCTTCAAAATATTTTGACATATCAGCATTTGGATTTTCATAAAGTTCATCAATTGCCTGACGATAAGTTTTGGCAACCCCTGAAACATAATAAAGACTTTTTGTTCTTCCCTCAACTTTAAATGAATCCACTCCGGCATCTATCATTTCTTTAAGATGATGGACAAGACATAAATCTTTAGGACTTAAAATATGTGTTCCATGGGCATCTTCATTAATTTCATAATATTCATTCGGTCTTGTTTCTTCAACCAGTTTGTAACTCCATCTGCATGGCTGACAGCAATTACCCTGATTTGAAATTCTTTCTCCCTGTGTAAAATAATCACTCAACAAACATCTGCCTGAATAAGATACACATTGTGCACCGTGAATAAAACATTCAACCTCCATATCGGGAACTTTATTTTTTATTTCGGCAATTTCAGGAATAGATAACTCTCTTGCAAGCACAACTCTTGTTGCACCCATATCCTGCCAGAATTTTACAGTTTCATAATTTAAAATATTTGTTTGGGTACTTACATGCAAAGGAGTATCAGGCATGTATTTTTTCAATAAATTCATTATCCCGAAATCACTGAATAAAATAGCATCAGGATTTGCATCTTTTATTATTTCAAGACATTCTTCAAGATGTTTAATATCTTTGTTAAATGCAAATATATTCAGCGTCATATATGCTTTTGCACCTAATGAATGAGCTAAATCTATTGCAGTTTTAAGATTTTCAAAAGTAATAAGTTCGCCTTTTCTCATTGCACGCAAACTAAAATCAACAACTCCGAGATAAACGGCATCAGCACCGTATCTTACAGCATACTCTAATTTTTCCAAATTGCCCGCAGGCAGTAATAATTCAACTTTTTCCATAGCAATAAAATCATATTAAAAAATTAACAAATAATCAACCGAATAGGTGATGCAGTTTTTTTCTAAAAATGGAAAATAAAATATATAAGTCACGAGAAAGAGAGAATAAAATATGAAAACTATCGCTAATGCTACATCTACAATCAAAGAAATTTGGTCATATCAGCACCCTGTAATGCACACATGGTTTCTATTCAGTGCTGCATCATTAGGCTGCATGTTCACTCTTTTGTTTTTAGCATTTTAATTTTTACAGCTTACAAAAACAGAGTTGTTTCTGCCGGAATTTTTAGCTTTATATAATGCCATGTCAGTTTTTTCAATCAGTTCTTCTTTATCTAAATCAAAATCATCAAATTGGCATGCCCCGATACTGACTGTTATATGAATTTCTTGTCCGTTAAATTCAAGGTTCAAAGTTTCTATGGTTTTTCTGAATCTTTCAAGAGGTATTTTTGACTGATTTATATCCGTTTCGGTGAGTATTACGGTAAATTCTTCCCCGCCTGTTCTATATACGGTATCAGTTTGGCGAAAAGTCTGTAATGCCGCATTTGCAACATTCTGCAATACATAATCTCCGCATTGATGTCCATAAGTATCATTGACTTTTTTAAAAAAATCTATATCAAACATAACAAGTGTAAGATTATTTTTGTATCTTTTTGCTCTTAAAAATTCTTTATTAAAATCACTATCAAAGCTTCTTCTGTTTGGCAAAGATGTCAATTCATCCGTATAAGACAAATATTTTGTACGCGAATACATGTAATTAATCTGCTTTATAACTTCCATTTTGTTTTCTTCGGGAACATCAAAAGTACTTATGATATTTTCAATATTTTTCTGAATACTGTCTAACATATCATCAGGTATGTCGAAAGTCGGTTGTTTTAAATCTTCTACCATAAAGCTCCTCTTAAAAGTTATTCTAGCATGAAATTACTATCTTCTCATAGTATAATATTCGTCTTATTTAAGAAAAACTTTAGCATTTATTAAAAAGATTTACAAAAATTCATGAAAAGGGAATAAGGAAATAAGGGAATAGGGGAATAAGTTCTTTACATATTTTTTTACATTATAGAATAAGGGAATAGGGGAATAAGGAAATAAGTTCGTTAAAGGATTAAAGTTTAGTTGATATGACGGCATAGTAGTGTCAATCTACATTTTTAACATGTAACGAACCTATTCCCCTATTCCCTTATTCCCCTATTCACTTTAATTAGACTAACCCCTCTTTTAAGGCTTTCACTGCTGCCTGAGTACGATCATCTACCAGTAATTTTTGAATAATATTACATACATGCGCTTTTGCTGTGTGAGATGAAATTGTCAATTCTTCGGCAATCTCATTGTTTGATTTACCATCAACAATAAGTTTTAATACTTCATATTCTCTTTGGGTAAGATCGGCATGTTCAGAGCGAAACACCGCACGGGAAACCTGTCTTTGCGGAATAATTGCCTTGTTTTTATCACGCAAAAACGGGACAGCATCAGGATCTATCCAAATAGCACCGTCTTTTATAGTTTTTATTATCATCTTTAAAATATCAGTATTTATGTCTTTCATAACATAAGCTCTTGCACCGGTTTCTATTGAATCAACAACCTCTTTTTCGCTTAAATGAGATGTAAGCATAATAATTTTTGCATCAGTATTAAAATCCAGTATTTGCTTTGCCGCATCAATTCCTGTTATATCAGGCAGTCCAATATCCATTAAAACAACATCCGGACGGTTTGTTCTGAATTTTTCAACAGCCTCTTTACCATTTTCGGCTTCGGAAGACACTTCAAAATCATTAGTTTCTTCAAACAAAGATTTTAAACCAACACGCATCAATTTTTGATCTTCCACAAGCATTAATTTTATCGATGAATTTATCATATTTTCTCCTTTTTATAAGGTTATAAATTCAACTGACATTTTATAAAATAAACATCTGACAATGAAAACTGTTATTATTTTGTTTTTTTAAATTTTATTTTTAATTATGTTTATAAATTCTTGAATAATTCCAATAGCTTGTGAAAACTTTTTTTACATAATTTTGGGTTTCTTCATAAGGGATTTGCTCAACAAATTCATCTATATCAGAATAATAAAAACTCTTCAGCCATCTCTGAACCGAACCCATACCGCCGTTGTATGACGCAACAGCCAATATATCATTATTATTAAGAGAATTTCTTAAATCTGCATAATAAAGATTCCCCAATAAAATATTAAATTCCGGATTAAGTAAATCAGAGGTATTAAATTGATACCCGTTTTTTTGAGCTGTATCGGAAGCAGTTGCAGGCATTAACTGCATTAATCCCATTGCACCTGCACCTGATTGAACTTCAGGATTAAAATAACTTTCCTCTTTTATAAGCGAGATTATCAAAGCAGGATTATTTCCGTGTAACAATGCTTCTTTCTGTGCCTGCGGAAAATAATTTAGCGGATAAACAAGACGCCATCTTAAATCATCTGATGACGGTTTGATTTTCAACTCCTGCATAGCTTTTTTTGCTATATGCGAAGATGTCGTATAATTCCCGCGCTGATATTCAGTCCAGCTTTTTATAAATTCATCATCCGTAAATTTGTCTATCATATCGTAATCATTTACCAGCATCAAATAATACATTATATCGTTTACGGACGGATATTTATAAGGATAAACGACAGGCTGATAGTTTATACCTGAAGAAATCAGAGCCGATTTAAAATTATTCAATGCACAATATGAGCGATACGCATAATAAGAATCCGGAAAACTGTTTATAATTTGGTTATACAATTCTACTGAATTTGGACTATGAATATATATCTGTTCAATCTTTGCAAGTAAAAACATAACCTTTGGCAGATTGTCAGATTCGGGATATTTGGTAATAAAACTTTCTGCCATATTTTTTGCACCGGTGTAGTTTTTATTAATTATTCTTCCCATTATGACATTTATCATTGCCTCCTGAGAATAATCACCGTTTTGATACGAAGCATACAAATCTTCGTAACATTTGTATTTATCATTATTTTGAGCATATTTACATTTCATACTCCACAGATAATCTTTATTTTTTCCGTTTGCCAGAGAAAATAATTCTGATGAAGATAATACATAATTATCGCTGTTTGTAATATACAAATTCACAATTCTTTTTAAGTCGGAAATATCAATATCGGAATACTTCGCAACTCCAATCATTGTTAATTCTTTTGCTTTTTCAAATTCATTTTTCTGAAAATAATATGCACCTGCTATTGCCCAGCTATCATCAACATTTGTCCTTTTCAAAATCTTAAACGCATCTTCATATAATTGTGCATTATAAAAAACTCTTGCAACAATAGTACTATCTGCAGAATTCATATTCGGATTAAATTCAAGCCATGATTTTGCACAATCAAGGGCATATTTCCCTTCAGGATACTTTGTAAGATATGTTCTAAAGCCATCTTCTATCTGAGATTGCATATTTTTTTTCGGTTTAGTTAAAAATTCCTGCATCTCAATTTTTGATTTAAAATATCCCGAAGCTATTTTGTATTCTTCCGGAGTATTAGATAAAATTAATTCGGTAAAATATCTTTTTGCTTTTTTCGGATTTGTTTTCAAAAGTAATTGAGCACAACGATATCTTGCTTCAGTATTGAGTTTGCTTGCAGGAAATTTTATTAAAATATTATGATATGAAAGATATTCTGATTTTTCATCACCCAAAGCATTTGCGCACATTCCCTGACGATAAAGTGCCGCAGGTTTAAGTTTTGAATACCTGCCTATTTTTGAAAACAAATAATATGCATTTGAATAATTTTTATTATTATAATCACTTAACGCACGTGTATAGATTTCAACAGATTTATCGATAGGCTGATAAATACGGGCAAAACAAAACCCTGCTATCAGACATAACAGCAAACCCAATATAGCCAATACTTTTTTATCTGCTTTAGGTAATTCAATCATAACCGATAAAATTATAACACGAACAATTTTACTGACTATTTCAAACTTTCATATAAAAAGTTGATTTAATTTATATGATAATTTGACATAATGATAATGTCATCACTATTTATTGCATAGGAACAAGAATGAACTTACACGAAGAATGTTTGCTCAGATACCTGAAATATCCTGATGAGTTGTCATGCACAACAGATATTTTAAAGTTACATAATAAAATACTTGAGGAAAAGTTTATTTTAAAAAATATTCTTGCCAACTTCACTATGTTAAATTATACTGAAGAAGTGAAATAGCAGGATTTTAAAGCTTATGTTAAAAAAGATTATATACACATTTTGGGTTTTATTACTTTTTGGTCTGATTTTGTGGGGAATAATCAGCGGTAATTTCAACAATTTTATCCAGTCAGTAGAAAACAGAACATTTGATATAAGGCAAAATATTTCTGTTTCTTCAGGATACAAAAAACCTGACAAAGATATTGTAATAATTGCCATTGATGATGCAAGTTATGAATATATAATGGATAATTACGGAGAATGGCCTTTAAGACGGGATGTATATGCTAAAGTTATTGATTATTTAGAAGCACAATCACCAAAAATTATAGCTTTTGACCTTTTATTTGTAAAATCAATGAAAAGCTCTCAAAATGCTGATGAACAGTTAATAAATGCTTTCAAAAAATACGATAATATTTATACCGCAATGAATCTTGATTATCAGGAAGAAGATTTGAGAGTAAAAACAAATATTCCTGAAAAACTTACATACAATATAATAAATAATTCAAAATTTGTAGATACTGATTATTACGAATTTACAAACTGCAGAACTATTCTTGACGGAATCTTAAATGCAACCTCAAATATTGGAATGATAAATGTTTTAAGAGGAGATGACGGTGTATTAAGAAGCATGCCGGTATTTTTAAAATATGAAAATAAATATTATCAACAGCTTGGTTTTAAAGTAGCACTCGGCTCTTTGGGACTTAAAGATAATAAAAATTTTGTAATTGATAAAAACGGATATTTAATTGCAGGAGATAAAAAAATCCCTCTCAATTCTGACGGCTCCGTAATTTTAAACTGGTATGGCGGAACAGAAACATACACAAATATTCCTTTATATAAAATTTTAAAATCGATAAACGGAAAAGACGATTATCATTTTGATTTTAAAAATAAAATTGTATATTTCGGGGCAACCGCTTCAAGCCTTTTTGATATAAAAACCGTACCGGTTGACAAAGTTTATCCGGGGGTAGAGGTTCAGGCGACTTATGTTAACAACATAATTGACGGAAATCTCATTAAGAAAACTTCGGTATTAACAAACATTTTATTCGCAGTTGCGTTGGCGATTTTAACATTTGCAATCGTAATTTTAATAGATTCCATGCCAGTAGCTTTGGGGTTATCCGTTACGATTTATCTTGCATACATAATATTAACTTATTATCTTATGCTTTATAAAAACTTGTGGATTGAAATTGTTTCACCGCTTGGAATTGCACTTTTGACATTTATAATTACTGTTATCATCAAATATCTTATTAAATCACGCGATTTTGACAGACAATATAAACTTGCAACAACAGACGGTTTGACTGATTTGTATAACCACCGTTATTTTCAGGAACAAATGCAGATGTTCTGTGCAAATTCAAAACGCTATAATACAACTTTCTCACTCATTATTCTTGATATTGATTTCTTCAAAAAATTTAATGATAACTTTGGACACCAGTCGGGTGATGCAGTTTTAAGACAGGTTGCCCAGATTTTAAAGAAAAATGTTCGTGCAACTGATATAGTTTGTCGTTACGGCGGAGAAGAAATGAGTATAATTCTTCCTAACGCAAATGAAGAAGAAGCAATCAATACTGCAAAAAAATTATGCTCAATTGTTTCTGAACAAAAATTTAAATTAAGCGGAAACAGGGAAAGCAATGTAACAATCAGTCTTGGTGTTTCTACATATGAAAAAGACGGCACCGAACCTGCAGTTTTAATTGAAGCTGCTGATAAACGATTATATAATGCAAAAAATAACGGAAGAAACAGAGTAAATTAATCGGATAAAATGAATAAAAATTTTATACAGGAAAAAATTAATTTAAAAGAATTATCCAAAGACAACAGGCAAAATATCTGTCTATTGAATAACAATGAAAGACAGATAGGAGATATATGCGATTTTTTGCAAGGTGATAATAAACTTATGCTCATAAACGGATTTGCCGGAACAGGTAAATCTGATGTATTGCATTTTGTAACCGAATACTTAAACAATGATGTACTTTTAATAAATTATACCTGCTTTGAAACAACTATTCTTGATGATATGTTGTTATCATTTTTTGAAACCTTTAAAAATTTTGCACATGAAGGTAAAATTACCCCTCCGAGAGTAAAAGTAGATAATTTCACACAAAAAATTAATACATATTTCAATTCTTTGAATAATCCTATAGTAGTAATATTAAGTTCATTTCAGACAATTTTAAAAGAAAATAAACAGGAAATTTTAAATTTTCTTGAACACCTTTCTAAATTCCCGAATATAAAAATCATAATTACATCAAGAAATTTTAATTATGATGAATTTGCTTTTATAGACTACGAAAGAACATCTATATTAGCGCTCTCAAAAGAAAACTTTGAGAAACTTTTAAAAGATAACAACATAAAAAATATCGGGCCTTTATCAAATGAACTTTATAAACAAACCCGCGGATATTACCATTATGTGAATGTTTCAATAAAAGTTTCAGAACTCCGCAAATGGAATCTGGGCAAACTTTTGGAAATGTTTTCAAAAAGTATGGGAACTTATTTTGAATTTATTTTAAAAGAAGCATTGCTTCTTGTTGACCCTGTAAGTTTGCATCTGTTCAGACTTCTGGCATTAATGAGAATTCCTATTCACAGAAATCTGTTAAAATCTCTGCATTTGTATGACGAAGAAAGGATAGAATTTTTTATAAATAATTTTATACTTTCAACAGACGGAGAATGTGTATATTTAAAAGACTACTACAGAGAAATTATAGAAGGGCAGATACAAGACAGCGTTATGCTGAAGCTTCATAAAGCCTGCATTGAGCTTTATGAAACACAGCTTCCTCTAAAACCGCTTGAAAGAGATTTAAGACTTTCGCGTCAGACAATGAGAAATGAAATAGAATATCATTCTCTGTTTATTCCGCAAAAACCCAAAACAAATTTCACACAAATTTCACCAATTTTAAGAATAAATCCTGCACAAGTTCCGGATATTAATAAACAAGAACAACATAAAGAAGAAGTTAAACAAGAACCCGCAGCAGAAGAATCTAAATCGGAAAAAATTGAAAAAATTAACTTTATTTTTGAAGATGAAAATATTCTTAATAACATTGCAAATTCAATAAAAGATTTTGTGGTGGAAAAATCTGAAAATAATGAAATCGTATTAAACCATTCAAATTTATCACTTATTGATTTATTAAATTCTGCCAAAGAAGAAGAAACAAAATACAATTACAAACGTGCTGTACTTTTATATCAAATGGCATTAAACAAAAAAGATGATGAAAATTTTGATAAACTCTTACCAAAAATATACATAAGTCTTGCAAAAGTGTATAAAAACCTCTCTGATTGGTACAATACAATAGAATATTATACAAGAGCACAGGATTATTACTATAATATACAAAATGAAGAAAAAGTTTGTGCAATAAAACTTGAAATAGCATACATATATTTCATTATGTATAAGCAGGACAATGCAAAGTATATTCTAAACGAACTTAAAACAAAAGAAAATATCTCCGATGAATTAAAAATAAGGGTAAACCTTGCTCTCGGTAAAATAAGCGATAATCTTGACGAAGAATACGATTACTACAAAAAATGTGTTGAACTTTTGGATGTAAAAACGGATAAATCATTATGTGCAGAAGTTTACTACAGATTTGCAAGTACAAATGACGAAAAAGATGATATAAAAGAAGCAGTAAAATATTACAAAAAATGTATAGAAATAACTAAAAACAACAATTATCTTTCACGCGCAATGTCAAGCCTTGCACAGCTTTGTGATGAATCCAACAAAAGCGAATATGCAATAAAATATTATGAACAGAGTATTAAAATTGATAAAGAGCTAAAGAATTATAACGGCTTATACTCCAGCGAAAGAAGTCTTGCAGAAATTTATTCATCAAAAGACAGCAGTTTATCTTTTGAACATCTGTTCAATGCTTATAATTATGCAAAACAATTAAATGAACCGTATTATATGTCAGATTCAGCTTCCGAAATAGGAAATTATTATCTTTTGAGAAAAGATTTTGAAAATGCTTATAAATATTTTGCTTTGGCATACGATACCATAAAAAATTCAAGTGCAAAAGATAACAGCGAAAAACTGCTTTCCAAAATGGATTATATAAAATTATTCGTAAGCGAAGAACAATTTAAAGAATTTCAGGAAAAATATGGAAAATAAAGAAATTTTTGATAAATATACAAAACTTTTTATTCAGGAAAATCACAAAGTAAATTTAATCTCAAAAAATGATGAAAAATTATTATGGGAAAAACATATTTGTGATTCTTTGGCACTGGGTTTATTTTTTGACAAATATACATATCCTGAAACTTTACTTGATATAGGTACAGGCGGAGGATTTCCGGCTATTCCCGTTTCAATAAAATACCCAAATATAAAAATCTGTGCAATAGACAGCATTGCCAAAAAAATCCGAGCTGTTGAAACCATTAAAAACGGATTAAACCTGCAAAATTTAACTCCTGTATGTGAAAGAGTAGAAAAACTTGAACAAAAATTTGACTGCGTAACCTCCCGTGCAGTTGCATCATTAGATAAAATATGCGAATATGCACTGCCAAAGGTTAAAAAAGGCGGATATTTTGTTGCCTTTAAATCAAAAAAAATAAATGAAGAAATCAAAACAGCACAAAAAATTTTAGAAAAATATAATGCAAAAATTGTTGATACCATTGATTATGAACTGCCAACAGAAGAAAAAATTGAAAGATATTTGATAGTCATAAAAGTTGTATAACATAAAATACATTTACATCAGCTGTTTTTTGTAATATTATCTTGAATGTATAAAAAATTGAATTACAGAGGGAAATATAATGCAAGTATCTTTAAATTGGTTAAATGAATTGGTTGACTTATCAAATATAGAAACTTCTCAAATAGCACACGAACTTACAATGAGCGGTTTGGAAGTTGAAGCAGTAGAAGATTTACAACCGTCTTTTACGGATATAAAAACAGTAAAAATTGAAAAAATTGATGCTCATCCAAATTCAGACCACTTACATCTTGTTACGGTTAATACAGGTTCCGGTTTAAAAACAGTTGTTTGCGGAGCTCAAAATATTGCAGAAGGTCAAATTGTACCTTACGCAAGTGTCGGTTCAAAAGTTTTAGACAGAAAAACAGGCGAGCAATTTGAACTCACTCCTGCCGTAATCAGAGGGGTTGAATCACAAGGTATGCTTTGCTCTGCAGATGAACTTGGCGTTTCAGACAGAAATTATCAGCAAGAAGACGGTATTTTGGTTTTAAACAGAATTTTCCCTGATGTTCAGATTGGCGCTGATGTAAAAGATATACTGGGATTTGAAAAAGATACTATTCTTGATGTTGCTCCTACTGCCAACAGAGGTGATCAAATGTCGGTTATAGGTGTCGCAAGAGAATTGAGTGCATTATTTAATCAACCTTTAAAACTCAATCCTGTTGAATGTACAAAAGATTTAACTACTGACAAATTCAAAGTTGAAATTATAGACAAAGATGTTTGTAAATACTATTCTTTGGGCTTATTAAAAAATATCAAAATAAAATCATCACCTGACTGGATGCAAAAAAGACTTATAGCTTCAGGCATGCGTCCTATCAATAATGTTGTAGATATTACAAACTATGTAATGCTTGAATACGGTTGTCCTTTACACGCATTTGATGCGGATAAATTAGACGGCTATCTTTGTGTAAGACGCGCAAAAGAAGGTGAAAAAATTATCACTTTAGACAGCGTTGAAAGAGAATTAACAACAGACAGCATACTCATTGCAACAAAAGACAAAGGTGTATGTTTAGCCGGTGTCTTTGGCGGTGAAAATTCTGAAATTGATAGTAATACAACATCTTTAGCTCTTGAAGCCGCATATTTTACACCTGTTTCTAACAGAAAATCTGCACGCTCCGTAGGTTACAGAAGCGAAGCAAGTGCAAGATTTGAAAGAGGTATTGATATTGAAGCGGTAAAACCTGCACTAATGAGAGCAATGCAATTATTGGTTGAATATGCAGATGCACAGGTTATCGGAGTGGTAGAAGACGGTGAAAACAAACTTCCGCCTTTAGAAATTACACTCAGATATGCACAAATTAAAAGAATTTTGGGTTGTGAAATCGACAGTGAAAAATGTATAAATATTCTTGAAAAATTAGGATTTAAAAAATTAGGCGGAAATGAACTTGCTGCAAAATTTGCAGTTCCAAGTTTCAGAGCTTATGATGTTACAAGAGAAATTGACTTAATTGAAGAAATTTCAAGAATTAACGGTTATGATAAAATTTCTCCGACTCTGCCGCCAAAATCAGAACTTGCAGAAATTACACTTGAAGAAAAAGTTTTAAAAACAATTCATTCAATGATGAGAAATGCAGGTTTAACAGAAATTCAGACAAGTTCATTAATCGGAAAATCTTTACTTGATAAATTCAAAATTGATTATGACGAAGAAAATGCAGTAAAAGTTAAAAATGCTGCAAGTGAAGAATATTCAATGCTTCGTCAGGGTTTAGCGGCAAGTGTACTTAATTGTATGAAAAATAATTTTGATAACGGTCAAAAAGTATTTTGGGCATATGAAATCGGTAAAACTTATATCAAAGTCGGTGAAGCTGATGAAAAAAATACCGGAGTAAAAGAAACGAGAGTTTTAGAGGGTATTTTGACAGGCGAAGTTCAAAATTCCAAATGGGAAGTCAAGACTGAAACAGGTTTTTATTACGTAAAAGGTATTATAGAAAATCTTTTAAATGAA
Source organism: uncultured bacterium (assembly GCA_902788345.1). Lineage (GTDB taxonomy): Bacteria > Cyanobacteriota > Vampirovibrionia > Gastranaerophilales > Gastranaerophilaceae > Zag111. Next base: position 292,333 of record CADAJP010000002.1, read on the forward strand.
CTTGATGTTATGCGCAGAATAAAATTTGCACCGCTTGAAGAAACAGAACTTGCAAAAACACACAATGTTCTTCATCCTTACAGAACGGCAGTGATTATGTTACTTGGCAAAAAGCCTCAACCGATAGGATATTTCGGACAATTACATCCGACTGTCGAAGACAAATTAAAATTAAACCAAAAAGCATATTTGTTTAAGCTGGATGTAAATGAAATAATCTCTGCAGTAAAAGAAACAGTGCCAAGGTTTAAACATATCCCTCAATATCCTGAAGTGAGACGTGATATTGCTTTCATTATCAATGAAGATGTAAGTTATGAAGATATTCAAAAAGTAATTAAATCATCCGTAAAACAAAATATCTTTAAAGGTTCTGAAATCTTTGATATTTATCAGGGCGAACACGTTGAAGACGGTTTTAAATCAGTTGCCTTCAGAATAAAGATGCAGGATGAGAACGCAACTTTAACAGATGAAATTATTGACCAGCAAATGACTTCTGTTCGTGAAAAATTACAAAAAACTTATGCACAGATAAGTTTTAGAGAATAGATGTAATTAAAAAAAGGGAAACTTATGAAAAGAATATTTTTATCAATAGTATTAACATTATTTTTAGGTTTAGGCACTTATGCACAGGATATAATTCCTTCATTACCAAATATTAATAACATAAGAACAGTAGGATTATATCAGGTTAAAGATGATGTTACTGTTTATAAGTTCCCTGATGAAAATTCACAGATACTTTACCGAATAAGATGGAACAGCGAGGAATTTTTCCCGCAGGAAATCGGTGCAGAAAACTTTTTTGAACTGTTTATTGCCAAAAAAAATCTTGCTCTTGTCAATGTTGTTGATATAGCTGATGGCTGGGTTGAAATAATTTATAACGAAAAAACAGGAGAAACCGGCTGGATACAGGAAGATGATCCGTATAAATTTATGACATGGACAAATTTTTATAACGCATACGGTAAAAAATACGGACTTAAAATGTTTAAAGGTGCACCTGCACTTTGTAAAGATTTAAGATCCGCACCGGATGATAAAGCTCAGATTGTTTCCACTATAAATATGCCTCACAGAATCAACTTAAATGTAATCAGAGGGAACTGGGCATTAGTCAGTGTATTAGACCTTGATAAAACGCCAAAAACGGGATTTGTAAGGTGGAGATCCGATGACGGAGTCAGATATTTCTTCCCTTCATTCAAATAACAAAGTTGTGTAATTTGACTTTTGGGCATGTTTATAATATCTTGCAAATCATGAGTTTTTTGCAAAAAATTATAAATAGCAAAAATATTGCAGTTCTTCTGTTATCAATAGGATTACTTGCAGGGAATACTATATATTCTCCGGTTTATTGTGCTAAATCACATATCAAAAAGACTTCAGCCACCGGATACATTGAAGCCGCAAAACAAAGTATTAAAGACAAACAGTATGAAAATGCCATTGAATTTTGTAATTATGTTTTGAAAGATAATCCTAACAGTGTTGAAGCATATAATCAGCGCGGAAATGCGAAATACAATCTTGGCAAATATAAGGAAGCTGTTGAAGATTATTCAAAAGCATTAGAATTAAACCCAAACAGACAAAATTTATACTATAACAGGGCGCTTGCAAAATCGCATATGAAAAAGTATGATGAGGTTATCTCTGATTACACCAAAGAAATTGAAATCAACAACACAAATAAAAATGCTTACTTAAACAGAGGGACAACCGAAATTTTATTACAAAAATATGATGAAGCTATTTATGATCTTTCAAAAATGATAGAATTAGATTCAAAAAGTGAACTTGCATATTACAACAGAGGAATAGCAAAAAGAAATACCGGGGATTATAAAGGCGCAATTGAAGATTACACAAAAGTAATTGAACTTAACCCTGACAATATTGATGCTTATAACAACAGAGGGGTTGCACAATATTATCTAAACAACTATTCAAAAGCCATTGATGACTATACAAAAGTCATAAACTCCGGCAAAGATTTAGCAAAAGCATATTATAACAGAGGAATGGCGAATTTCGGATTAAAAAAATATGAACAGTCTGTAGAAGATTTTACAAAAGCTATTGAAATATCTTCAGACAATGAATCCGCTTATTTTAACAGAGGACTTGCTCAGGAAATACTTGGCAATGACAGCTGTGCAATTGATGATTATACAAAAGCGATTGAACTTAATCCTGATAATGATGAATATTATTATCATAGAGCATATCTTTACGGGAAATTAAATCTTAATATTAAACAGGCACTAAAAGATATAGAAAACTCCATAAAACTCAATAACAATGACTGGGAGAAATACTATACAAGAGCAGTAATACACAACAAACTTCAACATCACATTCAGGCGGTTGATGATTTGAATTTATACTTAAAAAATAATCCTGATAATACGGAAGCAATTGGATTACGCTCCTATATAATCAAAAAAATGAATAATGAATTAAAAGACAAAAAATAATTTTGTGATATACTGATTATGAAAATTTTATTTAGGGAGAAATTATGATTACAATGGAAAAGGCTAATATTGACTGGGCTAACTTAGGATTTGGATATTACAAAACCGATAAAAGATTCGTTTCAATGTTTAAAGACGGTAAATGGGATGAAGGGACATTAACAGAAGATGAAAATATCACAATGAATGAATGTGCCTGTGTTTTGCAATATGCACAAACCTGTTTTGAAGGAATGAAAGCATATGAAACAGTTGACGGACATGTTGTAATATTCAGACCGGATCTAAACGCAAAAAGAATGCATGATACTGCTTTAAGACTTGAAATGCAGCCTTATCCGGAAGATAAATTTATTGAAGCAGTTGAAAAAACAGTAAAATCAAATTTAAAATATGTTCCGCCATACGGAACAGGTGCAAGCCTTTATATAAGACCATATCTGTTTGGATATTCTCCTGTTATGGGTGTTAAACCTGCTCAAGATTATATGTTCAGGGTATTCGTATCTCCTGTCGGACCTTATTTTAAAGGCGGTTCAAAACCTATTACTTTAAAAGTAAGCGATTTTGACAGAGCAGCTCCACACGGAACAGGACATGTTAAAGCGGGATTAAACTATGCAATGAGTTTGCATGCAGGTATGACGGCACACAAAGAAGGATATGCCGAAAACTTATATCTCGACCCGCAAACAAGAACAAAAGTTGAAGAAACAGGCGGTGCAAACTTCCTGTTTATAACAAAAGACGGCAAAGTCGTAACACCAAAATCAAACAGTATTCTTCCGTCAATTACAAGACGTTCATTAATGTATGTGGCACAGCATTATTTAGGACTTGAAGTTGAAGAAAGAGAAGTTTATCTTGAAGAATTAAAAGATTTTGCAGAGTGTGGTTTGTGCGGTACTGCCGCAGTAATTTCACCTGTTGGCAGAATTGATGACCACGGCAAATCAATTAACTTCCCGTCAGGTATGGATGCACCGGGCGAAATTACAAAAAAACTTTATGACACTTTAACAGGTATTCAGTACGGTAAAATTGAAGCACCTGAAGGCTGGATAAGAAGGATTGCATAAATCTGACAAAAGAATAAGAGAGTAGGGCAGACTTTATTCTGCCAAATAATAAGGAGAAAAATTAAAATGACAGAAAGAAAAATTGCTTTAATTACAGGCGGTTCAAGAGGAATTGGATTTAGCTGTGCAAAAGAATTAGCTCACGCAGGATGCGATATTATCATCAACGACATTTGTGATGCTGCAACAGCACAACCTGCTATTGATGAAATCAAAGCTATCGGTGTAAATGCTTGGTTCTATCAATTTGACGTTTCAAATGACGAACAGGTTAAAACTGCAGTTGATAAAATGATTGAAGAGCACGGACACATTGATGTTCTTTTAAATAATGCAGGTATTACAAAAGACGGTTTATTTTTAAGAATGGACGCTGAACAATGGGAAAGAGTTATTAAAATTAACTTGGGTTCTGCATATTATGTTACTCATGCGGTTATCAAATATATGATGAAAGCTCGTCAGGGTTCAATTATCAATATGTCATCAATTGTAGGTGTTCATGGTAACGCAGGTCAAGCAAACTATTCAGCTTCAAAAGCCGGTTTGATTGGCTTAACTAAAACATTGGCTAAAGAATTTGGTTCAAGAAACATCAGAGTAAATGCTGTATGCCCTGGATTTATTCAAACTGCTATGACAGCTAATTTAGGCAACATTGAAGAATATGCAGCAGCTATTCCGATGAAGAGATTTGGTACTCCTGAAGATATTGCTAAAGTTGTTAAATTTTTAGCATTAGATACAGACTATGTAACAGGTCAGGCTATCGAAGTTGCCGGCGGTTTGATGCTGTAAACTATGTAAAATATTGCAAAAAAACAGGGTGTGACTTACACCCTGTTTTTTATTCTTCAAATTTTAATTCCATTTGTTTTGGTTCTTTACGGATAAATGTTGTCTGTTTTTTATTCCCATCCTTACTTATAATTGCAGGTTTTTCAAATTTAGGGTTTAAAATTTCGTCAATATCTTCAAAATGTGTGCGTTTACCCGTAATTTTATTAACATGATATTCTATAGTTTTTTTAATTTCTTCAAGCATTCCCCTGCTTTGTTTAAATCTTGCAAAATTAGAATTTACAGGTGCTAAAGTGCGTTTTGTATAATTTTCATGAAACTCAAAATCATCTAATTCGTAGCGAAAATCTTTTGCTTTTGGATCAAATATTTTCTTAAATACAGTTTTTAGCATAATTTCTTTATTTCTTGGAGAACGCAATAAAACATTATCATGAGTTACATAAGCAATAGTGTTACTTTTAACAGCCTTTGATAATGCCTTTACATAGTCGCTGTAAGAATGTCCGTAAGTCCATTTTGAATCAGCTTTGGCAAGTCCGATATTTTTTACCCCTTTTAAATTTTCAATAATGGAAACATCAGACCCTGTTGCTATATAACCCAAATTGTTTCTGCGATATACACTGCGAACAACATTAAATTTTGCATAGTCTTTGTCAATTTCTCTTAATTTTGCTGACATTTCTTTATGAATATCACTTTGCGGTTTTATTCTTTCCGTTTTACGCGGGATACCGTATAAATTCCTTAAATTTGTATAGTATTCTTCATTCAGCCAGTTTACAATTTTGGAATTTAACTTTTGATACAAATTTTTATCCTCGGCAGGATTTACAAACTTACTGATACCTTCTGCATCTTTCAGACAAATACTGACTCTGAAAGAATGTCCGAAACTTTGGTTATTTTGACCATTTATTTTTGCAACCTGCATTTTTACACCCCTAAATTAAAAGACCATTGATTATATAATACACAAACAACAAGATTTTTGCGTAAATAAATTTAATTTAAAATGAATTGTTAACAAAAATTAAAATATATAAAGTTTTTGGGCTTTAATGCCGTTATAGACCTTGTATTACATGTAATAAAGTAAAAGGTCAAATGGCAGACAAGTTATCAGTACAACAGCTCAGTACTTTAAATACTTATTTAAAACAACATCCTAATGCAAAACGCGAGGATGCTATTAAATTGTTGTTTAATAGTTCTGCCGCTAAGCAAACAGAAAAAGGGGTAAAAGTAGAACATAATAAAAACAACAAAAAACAGACTATTACTTTAAAATCAGGATTAAGTGTGGATGTTGCCAAAGGTACTACTGTCGAAACCAAAGAGGGAAAAATCACTTTAAGTAAGACAGGACGATACAGTGTAACAGGTAAAGACGGTAAGACAAAATATTATGCTGCGAACGGTAAAGAGCTAAATGAAAAATACTTTAAACAGGTAGAATCTTTAGACGTGACGGTTAAAGAAAAGGACGGAAAAACTTCTTACAATTTCAACAAAACCTTAGAAAAAAGAATAAATAATTTATATACCGATATTAAAAAAGCTGAAGATGAAAATGGCTTTATAGGTAAAACATGGAGTTGGTTAAAGAATAATGTTGTACCTGATAAATTGTGCGACAGTTCTGATAAAGTAAGAGAACAACAGGCACAAGAAAAGAAATTACTTACTCAATTTAATTCTAATCCGCAGAATAGAGCAAAGATTTTTGAGCAATTAACAGGGCAAAAATACACCGATGAAAATTTGGAAAAATTTATTAAAGGACAAATAAAATTAAAATCTGAAATTGCATTACAAGGCTATAAAGAAGGACAAGAAATGGCAGTGGATGTAGGTGCAGATATTGTTTCGGGCATTGCTGCGATTGGTATTTATTCGGCTGCCGTTGCAGCTTCCCCTTTTACGGGAGGTGCATCAATAGCTGTTGGTGTTGCCGCAGCAGGTGTAAGCGGAGCGGCAATAAAAACAAGCTTGAAAGCTGCTGACGCGACAACCGGAGGAAGAAAATATACTCTCAAAGATGCAGGACATGATGCTGCAACGGGGACATTTTCCGGTGTAATTGCTCCAATAACCGGAGGTTTAGGTGGAGCAGTCGGTAAAACTGTAGCAACAAAACTTGGAATACAAGCAGTTAAGACTATCGGTAAAGAAGTTGCAGAGGAAGTTGTTGAAACTGGTGTTAAGCAAGGAATTAAACAAGGTATAAAAACAGCATTAACAAACCCGACAGGATATGAATATGCTGGAGGGAATATTGCCAAAAGAGGAGCAGCAATGGCTGCTGAAATGGCCTCTGACGGTGCCGTAGGTGGTGCTGTTGACAATGCATTCAGAACTACACTTGACGGAGGCAATTTATCTGATATTGCAAAAGCAACAGGAGATGGTTTTGTAGGTGGTTTAATAATGTCCCCTGTAATAGGTGGAGGTTTTAAAGCTAGCGGCAAAATAGGACATAAAATAGGTGAAGAACTTAACCCCTTAATTCCATTTGGTAAAGCTCCAAAAGATGTTCCCCAAATAGTTGTCGAAAAAAAATCTCCACATGATCTATATCCAGCATCTGACACCGTAGAAATTACAAAAATGAAAGAGCGACTAAAAATACAATCAGATGGTACAGAAGATATAGAACTTAACGAGATTACAGGCAAACAGTATAAAAAACAAATTGAAACTGAAAAAACAAGAGAAAAATTTTGTTTTGATAAAGAAGGTAAAGATTTACCTATTGGGGCTAAATATACTGTAATTGAAACAAAGAATGATGGAGATTACAGAATATTTAAAGCAACTCAAAGCGGTTCAAATCCGGGATTTTGGGTGGAGCACGCAGGTAGTGGGGATTTATACTATTTTAAAACGGGTAATGGCTTACAGAATGTCACAGAACATGTTTCATCACAATTGTACAGAGCTGCTGGAATTGATACTCCTGAAATAAATTTGATTGCCGGTCCGGGATTTGACGGTAACAAAAGTATGAATAATTGTTGGATAAAGAGTAAAGCTGTTGCAGGTTTAAAACCAATTTCAGAAAACCCGCAATCAGCATATGAGGGATTCGCTATCGATGCTTGGCTTGCAAATTGGGATGCTGTTTGTTCCGGTAATACACTACTTAAAGATGGTAATGCGGTCAGAGTTGACTTTGGCGGGACATTTGATTTTAGAGCAAGAGGGGCTCGTAAAAAGTTCGGAAATGAAGTAATAGAGTTATCAAGTCTAATTGATCCTCAAATAAATCCTGAATCTGCAAAAATATTTCAAGGTATGACAAGAGAAGATTTAATAGCCTCTTTAAAGAGAGTACAAAGTGTTACCAAAAATGATATAGACAAAATTTATGATTCTGTAAAAATGTATATGAATCCTGAACTTTTTACAACATTGCAAAACAGACAAAAATATTTAGGATTTATATTACGAGAAGCAGAATCAACTCCTATAAAGCCAGAACAAACAATTCAAGATTATGTAAAATTTTTAGAAAATAAAGTTTCTTCAAAATACAAAAAACACATTACAAAAATGAATAATGATTCTGAACAAAGAAGCAGAATAATGGGACAATTGAAAAAAGAACGTGATGAAGTAATGAGCGATGAAGATTTGACAGCATTATGGAAATATAAAAGCAGTAGTTATACTGCAAATACTTGTATTCAGCGAGGTATGCTTAATGATCCTCTTGTTACTTCTTTAGATAAAGCTCTTGAAAAAACAGAATTACCTGAAAACATAACTTTGTATAGGGGGGATCACTTTAGAATAGATATGGATATTAATATTAGATACAAAAATGATTTTCCTGAGTTTACAAAAGAAGGTTATGAAATAAGTGCTGGTGTTAATTTTGATTCAGATAATTTAGAAATAATTTTTCATGAGAAACTTGATGATTTTGGTAAACAAATGCCTGGAGTAGATTATGGTAATCCCCCTGCAAAAATTGAAATTAAAAATATGGATGATATTATACATAAGATATTTAAGAAAGGTAAAATAGTAGAAGAACAACAATTTGTGTCTACTACGGTAAGTCCTACTGTTGCCCAAAATTTTGGCAAGGGTAAATACGATATTGTATATAAATATAATGCCCCCAAAGGAACAAAAGGGACATGTCCCGAAAATATAAAATCTGATATATGTTCCGATAGCTATGTCGGTGGCTATTTGCGTGGAATAGAAGGTATTGAAGGTTCTGAAGCAGAAATATTATTAAAACGTGGTTTTAAATATAAAATGAAAAATCTTACTTTTGAAAATGGTCATTGGGTTATAGAATGTGATATTTTATCACCTGAAAAATAATTAATTCAAAATATAAATAAATTTTGAATTAATTTTAAAATAACAATTCTTTGCTTTATATAAAGTTTTTTAACAAATTACTTCATAATTTGTAAATTTCTTGCAAAAAAATTTTCATGGATTTATAATTACAAGAGAGAAGTATTAATAGTAATACATTTTTATTACAAAAAAAGAGGAAAGAAAAACATGAGTACATTAGACACAGTTAAAAAAGTTGTAGTAGATCAATTAAGTGTAGATGAAAAATTAGTTACACCTGAAGCTCGTTTCACAGATGATTTAGGTGCTGATTCATTAGACACAGTTGAATTAGTTATGGCTTTAGAAGAAGAATTCAAATGCGAAATCCCTGATGAAGACGCAGAAAAATTCACTCCCGTATTGTTTTTAAAGAAGGTATGACAGAGTTTTATCTGTCGCAAAGAAGGAAAAAACAATGGAAAAAAGAAGAGTAGTTATAACAGGCTTAGGAGCAGTTACCCCGTGCGGTGTTGGAGTTGATAAATTCTGGAAATCCATGCTGGAAGGAAAAAGTGGCATAACCACTATTGAAAGAATGGATACGGAAAAACAAACCGTAAAAATTGCCGGTGAAATAAAAGACAAAGACTTCAATCCGGAAGATTACATAGATCCGAAAGAAGCAAAAAGAATGGATAGATTTACCCAATTTGCAGTTGCTGCAGCTGATGAAGCAATAGCAGATGCTAAATTGGACGAAGCAGGATATGATCCTTATAGAATCGGTGTTATAGTCAGCTCTGCAGCAGGCGGTTTCAATACATTCGAAAAAAGCCACTGCACAATGATTGACAGAGGACCGACAAAAGCATCACCTTTCACAGTGCCTATGTTAATCGTTGATATGGCATCAGGCCGCATTTCAATCAAACACGGATACAAAGGAATTAATAAAGTTGTAGTTAGTGCATGTGCAACAGGCACACACTCTGTTGGGGATGCATTCAGAAGTATTCAATGGGGCGATGCGGATGTAATCGTTGCCGGCGGTTGTGAAGCTACAATCACAACTTTAGGTGTTGGCGGATTTACAGCTTGCAGAGCATTATCAAAAAGAAATGATGAACCGCAAAAGGCTTCCCGTCCTTACGACAAAGACAGAGACGGATTTGTTATGGGCGAAGGCGCCGGCGTTCTAGTTCTTGAAGAATATGAACATGCAAAAGCTCGTGGAGCTCATATTTATGCCGAAATCGTTGGTTATGGTCAAACAGCAGATGCTCACGATATAGTTGCTCCTGATCCTGAAGGAAAAGGTGCTCTTAAAGCTATGGAAATTGCCTTGGAAGATGCAGGCATGAAACCTGAAGACATTGATTATATCAATCCGCACGGAACAAGTACAGGTTTGGGTGATATGGCTGAATCTCATGCGATTGCACAAATCTTTGGCGATAAGGAAAAAAATCCTAACTTACTTGTAAGCTCTACAAAGAGTATGCACGGTCACATGCTTGGTGCAACAGGTGCGGTTGAAGCATTGGTTTGTGTAAAAACTATTACTGACGGCAAAGTTCCTCCGACAATCAACCTTGATAATCAGGACGAACATGTTGCAAATCTTGACTATGTTCCTCATAAGATGAGAGAAAAGAAAGTTCGTGCCGCATTAACAAATTCATTTGGATTTGGCGGACACAATGCTACTTTGATTTTCAAAGAAGTGTAATTTATTTTTATTTTAAAATTTTTAAAGCCCTGTATTATTACAGGGCTTTTTATATATGGGGTTGTTTTATAAATCTTATACCGGCACTAAAATATATGATGCTTCTTTAGGATTTCTTGTAATACCGTCAGAAATTTCTGTTCCGTTTCCTTGGGTTATACCTGTATGACCATACACTTTATGATGTCCTGATTTTCCTGCTTCATAACAAAGAATACATCCTGCAGGTAAATCTTTTACATTTATACCTTTAGCTGAAATCCTTTTAAAGTTTTTATTTTGACCATAAACTCTTGCCATATCTTTTCCGTGAACACCATATTTATATTCACCTAAGTTGGCATTTTCAACAGCTTTTTTAACATAAGTAGCGCATTTACCTTTAAAACGGCCTGCAGCACCTTTTTTTGCTTCTTGAGCCAATCTTTGTCCTTTTTCGGCATTGTAACCAATTTTATCCATTAGGTCTTTTACTGAAGCTTTTACATAATTGTAACCTTTTTTGGCATATTCATAGCCTTTTTTAACGGTTTCTTTGCCTTTGTTTATAACTTTTTTTGTATTATCTACAGCTGAATCGTACCAATTAATTAAAGTTGATTTAATACCTTGAGGTTTTGGAAGTGAAGCCATTAGGAAATTATTATCCAACGGTCTGTAGATTTGTTGAAAAGGGTTGAAAAATGCAGGTCTTTGAAACATATTAAATGCCGGAAAAACCGGAATTTGTGCCGGCATAAATACACTGTTAAATGTCTGCATAAACGGATTTATAGGTGTACTAAAGATATTACACATTGGCATTGGTGTAATAACCGGTCTATAAAATTGTGGAAATCCCCATTGTAACATTTTTAAAATATCCCCTTGTATATATAAAGTATATTTTGTTTAAATAATTGCCATGATTTTTTTTACATGTTACGAATTTGTAACATGACTTTATTCTTGATTATGATTTATGTTGGTGTTACGATTCAGATTGTTATAGTAGTAGAAAATGTTACACATAAAGAAGGAGAAAAAACTTATGGTAAACGTAGCAATTAACGGATTCGGCAGAATTGGTAGAAATACTTTAAGAGCCGCAATCAGAGAAGGTATTTTTGACAAAATTAATTATGTAGCAATCAACGATCCTGGTTTAAAACCGGAAGATGCTGCTAGAATTTTCAAATATGACTCAGTTATGGGTAGATTTGACGGCAGTGTAGAAGCTTACGAAGAAGGTATCATTGTAAACGGAAAGAAAATTAAATTCTTCGCAGAAAAAGATCCTGCTCAATTACCTTGGAAAGATTTAGGTGTTGAAGTTGTTGTTGAATCAACAGGTTTCTTCACAGATGCAACTAAAGCTCACGCTCACATTGATGCAGGTGCTAAAAAAGTTATCATTTCTGCTCCTGCAACTAACGAAGATATTACAATCGTTTTGGGTGTAAACGACAAAATGTATGACCCTGCTAAACACAATGTAATTTCAATGGCATCTTGCACAACTAACTGCTTAGCTCCTGTAGCTAAAGTTATCGATGAAAAATTCGGTATTGTTAAAGGTTTGATGACAACTGTTCACTCTTACACAGGTGACCAGAGAATTTTAGACGCAGGTCACAAAGATCCTCGTAGAGCTAGAGCTGGTGCTCTTAACATTTGCCCTACAAAAACAGGTGCTGCTAAAGCTGTTGCTTTAGTTTTACCTCAATTAAAAGGTAAATTGGACGGTTTCGCTATGAGAGTTCCTACTCCGGATGTTTCTTTAGTTGACGTTGTATTTGAATTAGCTAAAGATGTTACAGTTGAAGAAGTTAATGCAGCATTAAAAGAAGGTGCTGACGGACACGTATTATGCTATACAGAAGAACCGTTGGTATCATCAGACTATGTTGGAACTTCTCAATCTTCAACAGTTGACGGTTTGTTAACTCGTGTAATGGGCGGAAATCAAGTTAAAATTATTTCTTGGTATGATAACGAAATGGGTTATTCTACAAGATTAGCTGAAACAACTTACATGGTTGCTTCTAAATTATAATTTGATTATTCAAATATTGAAAAACAGGATACATAAATTATGTATCCTGTTTTTTACTGTTTATTTAATTAAAATAATTAATCCTTTAATTTTTTAACTTTTTCCTGAATTAAGCTATCTCTTCATAAGCCTGAGGATTATTTAATAAATCATAGTTTATTTCATTTTCATTATCCGCAATTGTTGCAGCGACAACAGCATCAGAGGTAATATTCAATGTTGTTCTGAGCATATCGGTAATTCTTTCTATAGTGAATAAGAATGCAAAACCTGCAACCAACTGTTCAGGACTTAATCCCATACCATTAAGGATTAAAGCGATAGTTATCAAACCGCCGCCAGGGATACCTGCACAGGTACTTGATGCAACTATTGCAAGAAGTGCAATTGTTATTACCAAACCAACAGATAAATCAACTCCGTATGCTTGAGCTAAGAAAATTACCGCTACCGTTTGTAATAAAGCAGTACCGTCAAAATTTAATGTTGCACCCAGCGGAAGAACAAAACTTGCTATTTTATGAGAAATACCTCTTTTTTCACAGCATGCAATTGTTAACGGTAAAGTTGCAGAAGAACTTGCTGTTCCAAATGCAACCATTATAGCTTCTGCTATTGCAGAAAACAGCATTGGAGCTGAAACTTTTGAAAAACATTTTAAGAATAACGGGTAAATAATAAACATTTGAATTGCAAAACCTATAACCAAAACAAGTAAATATTTTGAAATTGGTCCGAATATATTTATACCATAACTTGCGATTGCACTTGCAGTAAGAGCAAAAACACCCGGTGCAGCAAATAACATAATCCAGTCTGTTATTTTCATTGTTGCAGCAAATACTGATTCAAAGAATGAAACAATTGGTCTGTTTACATCACCAACCTTTGCAAGAGCCAAAGCAAATAATAATACAAAAAGTATTATTGAAATCATGCTGCCATTTGCAAATGCAGATATAGGATTACTTGGTATAAAACCAAGGAACATATCAAGAATTTTTCCATGCTGCTGCTGAATAGCAGCAGTAACAGAAGCCTGAACATCAGAAGCTATATTTGCCGATATATAATGGGCAGCTTTTATACCCGGCTTCATTATTAATGCTAATGCAGTACCGATTGAAACAGCAATTGTAGTCAAAATGCCGTAATAAATAATCATTTTTGACCCGAATTTACCGAGTTGTCTATTATCTCCTACACTTGTTATACCTATTATTATTGCAGACACTACAAGCGGTATTACAACCATTTGAATTAATCTTATAAATATTTGACCAATAAAGGTTAAAAAGTTCAAAATATGACCGCTCATTGAGGTTACGTGAGAATGTAAAAAGGCTCCCACTAAAATACCGGCAATTATGCCAAAAAATATATGCCAGTTTCTTTTAATTCCAAGACCTAAAGCAATCAGTATCTGCATGTGTAGTTTCATTGAATAATATCCTCATTCTAGTATAACTCACATATTATACAACTTCTCCCCCAAAAATTCAACGATTTTGACTAATAATCCAATATTTGAGGGATATTATAAAAGAGTCATAAATTGTTATTCGCCATTAATTACTTTTTATTGCACCCCAGGCTTTAACATCTTCTCTTTCGTAGCGGATTAAAAAATAATCACCATCTTTAATATATTCAATATCGGCTTGCTGATAAACATCTTGATCGGGATTAACCGGCGGCATACCTGTTTTTGCACGTTTTTTATTGGTTTTTAAAATCTCTTTATCTCGTTTTTTCTTTGCTCTTAATGTTTTCCTGTCATGCACCTGACTTTCTCTGCTCATTGCTGTTTCTACTTTAAAAACAGGTATTATTGCTCTTGGCTGCTTGGATTCAATCAATATCAAAAATTGTCTGTCGTCAGACAATGCTAACTCATAATGTCCGGGAGGAACTTTATTTCCCATTCCGTCAGATAATTCATACACAAGTGATAATGTCGGATATGTACTTTCTCTTAATCCATACCTGTAAACAGCACCCATACCTTCCATTAAACCTGAAGTTATCATCGGATATTGCGGATAAACACGGGTTTCTTTATGAAGCATTGAATTTTCAAAATATGTACCCTCTAAAATCATATTCTCTCCAGATTTTTTTCTATACTGTTTTTAATTTCCAAAAAACTTTTGTCAAGAGCTTTTTCACTTCCTACAAAAATTAAAGACATGTATTTTTGGGAATTATACAATTTATTTTCTTTTAAGAGCAGTCTGTAACTCTCTCTCATTAACCTTTTTAATCGATTTCGCCTAACTGCTCGTTTGTGAGTTTTTTTACTGACTACAAAACCAACTTTTGTAGGGTTTTCATCTTTTTTTTCTCTCCCCGCAAACAAAGTTACTCCACCCGAATGGGAGGAGTGCTTAACTTTATATGTTGCATTAAATGCTATTCTTTTTTTTAAACGATATTGCTTTGGTATCAAAATGAACCTCTTTGCAATATATAGAAAAAGACTATGCTCTTTCCTTAGCTGTTATTGCTAATTGATGACGACCTTTTGCACGGCGTCTGTTTAAAACTTCTCTGCCGCCCGGAGTTGCCATTCTTGCTCTGAAACCGCTTACATTCTGTCTTTTTCTTTTTGTTCCTTCTAGTGTACGTTTCATATTTATATTCCTTTGCTATTTTTATCGTATAATACTGATGTTATAGTAAAAAAAATAATTAGTCAACATGATTGAAAGGGATTGGTTAAATATTATGAAGAAAATAGGTTTTATCGGATGCGGAAAAATGGCAAGTGCTATTATTAATGGTATTTTATCATTTTCAGATTCTTATTCTGTTATGGGTTCGGAAATTAGTGAAGAATTTGCACAGGCTTCTTCTAAAAGACTTGATATTGATGTATTAACTGATAATAAAGAACTTGTAAAAAATTCTGACATTATTTTTATTGCAACAAAACCAAATCAGGCAGTTGATGTTTTAGAAGAAATTAAAGAATATACAAATTCTCAAAAATTAGTTGTTTCTATTTGTGCGGGTGTTACTCTTTCTAAAATAGAAAATATATTAAAAAATACCCGTGTAATAAGAATTATGCCAAACACACCTGCGTTGGTTAAATTAGGAATGTTTGGTGTTTGTCCGGGCAGTTGTGCAAAGAATGAAGATGTTGAAGAAATTGAAAATTTATTAAATTCTATCGGCAGATGCATTACTGTCAATGAACATCAAATGGATATTGTTACGGCGATTTCCGGTTCAGGACCGGCGTTTTTCTATCAGGTAATAGAGGATATGGCACGCGCGGGTGAAAAATTAGGACTTGATTATGAAAAATCACTTATTTTAGCAGCTCAAACTGCTTTGGGTTCTGCTCAGATGATTTTTAACCGCGGTGAAACAACTGTTCAGACCTTAATAGATAATGTTGCAACAAAGGGCGGATGCACATTTGTTGGAATTGAAGAAATGAAAAATAAAAATTCTGCTGATTTATTTTATTCGGTAATAGAAAAAACTACTAAAAAAGCAAGCGAATTGGGTAAGTAAAATTTTTCTACAATTTATTGTATAAAAGATGTAGAAAACTTTTTTTTAAAATGAGTTTTCTACATTTTTTTTGTTTTGTTATTTTTTTTATATTTTTCTACAATTTTATTTTTTTATTTATTTTTTTTCTACATTTTCATGACATGCCAAAACTTTTGATTTATTTGTCTTTCAGGAGTTTTCTACAAATATTTTCATGTTACTACCATGATGAAATTAATATTATTAATTAATATATATATATTAATAATTAATTAGTTCAAAAAACTTTTAGCAAATCTTTTTTTTAGTAAAAAATTACCATTGAACTTTTTCAATAAGTTCAATTTCATATCCGTCAGGATCTTTTATAAAAGCAATTAAAGAACCTTTACCTGTCAAATCAAACGGTTCATATAAATAAGAATATCCTAAAGAATTTAATTTTTTGGTAAATTCATCCATAGAATCTACTCCAAAAGCAAAATGTCCAAAACCTGAACTTATTTCATAGCCATTTTCAGGGGTTTCGTCATTGTATGTAAGTTCTATCTGCTGACCTGATTCTTTGTCCGTTAAAAAATACAGCCAACAGTCTTCTAAACGTCTTTTTTCAGCAAGCTCCATACCAAAAAGTTTTGTATAAAAATCTAAACTTTTATCAACATCTTTAACCCTAATCATTGTATGTAACAGTTTCATAATAACCTCCTTTTTAAACAATAAAAGCAAGAGCCAAAAAACCTCTTGCTTAAATATTATTAAAAATTTGGGCCCGGAGGGATTCGAACCCACGACCAAAGGATTATGAGTCCTCTGCGCTACCGCTGCGCCACAGGCCCGTGACGACTTTAAATCTATTCAATTGTATTTGGGCTTGCGGATAGCTTGCGCTACCTTCCTCTCCGCAAAACGTGACATTTAGTCACCTTTTGTGTCGGCAGAGTGCCACAGGCCCGTGACGACTTTAAAATCTATTCAGCAAAAATTGGTATTAAACCAACCAAGCTATCTAAAATCTATCATCAAAATAGCAAAAAATCAAGACTTACTCAAAATATTTATAATATCTTCTTTTGATATTTCAGGATTAATCTCTTTTATACAGGTGATTTCAAAAACATTTTCATTAAAAATTTTTTCAAGTAACTGTTTGTCATAACTGTATAAAATTGAACCATGCTGCAATATATAACCTTGTTTTCTGCATTGAGCAGAGCCTATTAATTTTTTACCCTCATAACATAAATCTGCTCCGGTTGATACCAGCATACAATAATCAAATCCTGTTTTTACCTGTTTTTTTGTTCCAAAATCCAAATCAATTCCTATTAAATGAAATTTATCAATTAAAATTTTGCAAATTTCTTTGTATGAAGAAATTACATGTTCGCCATTTTCAAGATAATTAACGGGACAAATAAAACTGTATGTGATTTCATCTGCATGTAATAAAGCTCTGCCGCCTGTTAACCTGCGAACAATATCTATATTGTTTGATTTAAGAAAATCTTTATCAAGAAATCCGTCATCCTGATTTCTGCCAAGTGATACACAATATGGATTCCATCCGTATAACCTGAAAATTGGTTCAGACAAATTTTGTTTTATTGCACCCTCAAGTAAATCAGAATCAATTTGCATGTTTTCTGACCCTGTTTTAATTTCATAAGGCATATAAATTGTCATAAGATACCCTTATTCTTCAAAAATTGAATACCCGTGAGGTTTTAAATCAGGCTTTCTGATATCATCCAACGGTAATAACTCTATTCCGTTAACTCTTGTTTTAAGTTTTATTGTTTTTTCCGGTGTTGGAATAATTGGAGCAACTTCTTTTTGATTTACTTCTTGTTCCTGATTATTTTTATTCTTTTTGGATTTTTTTACTTTTTCTTTCTTTGCTTTTTTATCTTTTTTGGTTTTTGCAGTATTTTCTTCTTCACTAACCTGTTGTTCTGCCTGTTGTTGAGCTTCTTGTTTAGCCTTTTCTTTCTCAGTGTTGTGTAAGAAGATTAAACCTTTTGTATCGTATTTATCCTTTTTTTCACCTTTTGCAAGTAATTCACCGTCTGAAACTTCATCTAATTTTGAAAGATTTTTGTCTTCTTCATAATACGGTACATTTTCTGTACTTGCTGTCATATTGTTGATATTTGTTGTGTAATTTTCTACATTTTTAATAGTTTTGTCATATGCAGTATTTTCTTCATTACTTACAAATTCTTTTTTCTGTGAACTTTCTCTTTGTGCCAGTTCTTCTTCAAACTGATGGAATGTTTCGTTTCCGACAAATTGTTCTAACGCTGCGCGTTTTGAGAAGAATTCAGAACGTGCATTTTTCTGTTTATCAATTGCAGAACGGAAATATGCATCTGTTACAACAACAATTTCTTTTGGAGCATTATTTTTTTGTGCAAGCTCAAAACGTTCTTTTCTGTCCTGAGTAAGTTTTGTTGTCATCTCAAGTTGTTTTTTTGATGTCATATAATCATAATAAAGATTTACTGCTTTTTGCTGCAAATCTTCTACTTTACGAATCAAAATTATCATATCTGCATCGGTAACTTTTGTGTATTTGTAATTAAGAGCTTTTGTATCCTGAGTCATAATACCCAAAACATTACTACCGATAAGTGATGTACCTGCTAAAAGAGGATTAGCAACAGATGCACCGGCAAGAGTTGACATACTTGCAAGTGTTTGTAAAACTTTTTTAACTGTACTTTTATTTGGTTTGTCAGCATCAGGGTTTGCAAGTTTGTATAATGCAAAATTTATGGTATCACTTTGCATCGCAGCACCCTGCCATAACAAAGACAAATCAGCAACCATATCTTTTTCTTCAAATTCTAAATCTGCTGCAATTTCTTTTGATAATTTTTTAATGCTTAATTCAGAATAAGAAACATCATTATCTTCATTGTTAGTTGCTTTAATATTCTTTTCTATATTTTTTTCAATAATATTATTCTTGTCTTGAGCAGCTTCAATATATTGATTTTCCGGAATATCAGAAATACCTACTCTGTATGCCGGATCTTTAGGTAAAGTTAAATCAGACAATGCAACTTTGCCAAAACATTGACTAAATCCTGTCAAGCATACAACTAATGATAATAATAAAACTCTCTTATTTAACATTTGAACCCCCTAATAACGCTGAATCATAATCATATTGATATAAATTTAATTTATCTACAACTTTTTTACCTGCCAAACGCTGTAATTCAAGATGATATTTTTTTGCAAGCTGCATGTATTTATCTTCTTCAAGCTGCATATCCTGATACAGAGAAGAAGAAACGGCAATTTCCAAAAAATCTTCTTCTTCCATAGCTTTGGCATAATTTTTATTGTATAAAAGTTCTCTTGAACGAATTTCTTTTAACTGAGAAAGAGAACCTTTATAATTATAGTAAGCATTTATAATTTTATCCTGCAAACTTTCAATAAGTCCTGCAAGTTCAATAAGTTCGGTATCTGTAAGCGGAATTTCTTTAGGAATATTTTTTCTGTTTAAAAGATTTTGTGCAATTCTTCCGGCTGCATAAGTTCCTGACTGAAGCAAATAATCAGCTCCGATAAGTGTAGGTGCTAAAGATGCTCCGGAAATAATAGCAGAAAGTGTTTTTGCCATAAGTGATGAGTGTATTCTTCTTTGGCTTTCAGGAGTTGCAAGTTTTTTTAATGCAAAACCAATAACCTGATTATTTGCAACTGTTCCTTTCCACAAATTATCAATATCTTCCATATCTTTTTCACGCTGAAGTTTTAAAATTTGTCCGATAATTTCTTCATCTTCGGTTAATAAAGAATCGGTCGCTTTATAATCAGCTTTTGGAAGTTCTATTTTTGGTTTTTCTACTCCGTTCAAAATAACTTCATCACACTTTGCACATGGACACAATGAAGTCATTACAATAATAATCCCTAATAAAGTAAAAACCTTTCTCATATAAAAGTTATATCATAATTATTTTAATAAATCCAATGGTTGATTAATTTTTACATCATTTGGTGGTTATTCTCGTAACAAAAAAAAACTAGAATTGTAATGTTAGAAGGAAAAAGAGTTGAGCGAGAATACTACAAAATCACAGTATATGAGTGTTCCTGTTAAAAGAAGCAAGCAGCAAAAGGAACTAAACAGCAAAGCCGATTTAATGAGAGTAAAAAATTCTTTTAAAGAAGCTGTTGGGTATTATTTGAATTCTGTTTTGTTAGACAGAAATAATGCTGAATCATATTTGGGTTTGGGTATTTGTTATAAAAAATTAGGAAAAATAGGTAAAGCAATAAAATCTTTGGAAAAAGCTGCATTACTTGACAATAATAATTATGAAACATTTTTTGAGTTAGGTTTATGCCAGTTAGAAGACAAGATGCCATGCAAGGCAATAAAATGTTTTATTCATGCTGTTCAGTTAGAGCCGGAAAATCCGGAAGCTATTTATCATTTGGGTATTGCGCATGAAAAGTGTGAAGAAGAAGATATGGCTATAAAAATTTATCAAAAATTGATAGAAACAACTCCAAATTATCTAAATGCATATATAAGAAAATCAGAATTATTGATGAAAATGGAATTATACAGACCGGCATTGGAATTGTATAAACAAGTTTTAAAAATTAATCCGAAATATACAAAAGCATATTTTGAATTGGCTTTATGTTTTGACAAAATAGGCAGACATCAGGAAGCAAGAAGATATTATCACAAATTTCTTGAACATCAGCCGCAGGATGAAAACGCAAACTTTGTTTTACGCAGAATGGAAAAGCTCAAAAAAATATCATCTTCCAATGCAAATCTGCATTTAGTTTAAACTTAAAAACTTCTTAAACTTCCGTAAGAATGAAATTTGCTTATTTCTCTTAAATATTGTTCAAGAGCTTTATAACCGTTATAAATTTCATTAGAAACAGAAGCATAACAGCTTGCTTCAAGATATTTCAGTTCATTTACTCTTATTTGTAAAATTTCGTCAGATTCTTTTCTTAAATTTTCATCTTCAGAAAGCGACCATTTTTGTAAAAGACCTAATTCATTATACATTTGCTGAATGGTAGTAAATTCCAAAACATTAAAATCATATTTTTCTAACAAAGCTTTTTCTGTATTGGAAATTCTGTTTAAACACATTTGGAATTTAAAGATTTTTTTGATAATCAAATAGTTATCAGCAATTTTTTTGTGAGAAGCCGGAACTGTATTTTTTGCAAGTAATGCTGCAAAAGAACGTGAAGTAAAACTATCGTTATCACTTGAAAAAGCACTCTTTGAAGTTAAATCAAAATCAAATTTGTTATCAATCATAGTTACGGTCATCTCGCCTCCACATATTATATTCATGATATTAGAATAACAAAAATTATTTGTCATGATGTGAAGTCAAATTTTTTACATTTGTTAAAAATTTTTTATATATTTTGACAAAAGATTAAAAATCCTTAAATAAAACATGTCAAAAATCATTCATTTGGTTGACAACATCGGCAGGCAAATATGGTATGAATATAGTACCAGAACTTGTATAGGAAGAAATTCCGATGAATTGAAAAAAGATGGAGCAGGTAGTATAGATATATGGGATTGAGTTTAAACAACATAATACAAAGACCATATGTGAATAATGATTTAAGAGGCGGAGTAAAAAGGCGCGAAGAAGAAGAACAAACTTCTGCGGCAAATTCTCAGCGTCAGGAAGGTGCTGATCAAAATTCAAAAAGCAAAGGACTTCAATATGCGCAAGAAAGAAAGCCGTCTTATACCCCTGCATATACAAACAGTTTTGCTGCAACCGGATACAGCAATGTAAATATAAATGCTCAAAAAAATGTATATCCAAATCAACAGGCAAATCAAATAAACCCAAACAAAGAAAATCTTGAAAATTATAATACCGAAATTAATATTGCACAAATTTTAAAAGATTTTAAAAATACTGCCGCTGCGATAGGGACTCCGGAAAGTATAAACGAAGAAGTAAACGGCTATTTGTCATTAATTGATAAACAGGTTCAAAAAGATAACCCAAATGTAAAATTAATAAAATCAAACCTAAAGAATGCGGCATCATTGCTCGATGCCCATATATCGGAAACTTTAAACAAAGATTCAAAAGTTGTTGAAAATTGGGTTGATACTTTGTTTTTGCAAAAAATAAATTTCAATTATGATGAAAAAGACATAAATGAAAGATTTTTGGTAAAATTCCCTGACGGTTCAACAAGCCAGACAAAGCGTCAGGAAGAATTACATGAAACCTCCCAAGAAGTGCAGTCAACGATAGAAAGCAATGAAAAAGTTATTCCTATCAGTGTTGCCGGAGATAATGTAATTAAAATCCCTCAGGATAAAGAATTAAAATCATTATTTATTCAGGCAAAGAAATATGCATATGCTCAAAACCCTGAAAAAGCTATTCAAACCTTTGAAAAAGCTTTGAATAGAGCAAATGAACTTGATGATACTGAAACTTCAGGCAAAATATATTTTGAAGTCGGAAAAATTTACGATAATCATGACTATCTTCCTCAGGCTTTAAAGAGTTACAGACAGTCTATAAGATTAACTCAGGATGAAAATGTTAAAGCAAAAGCATATTATTCGATGGCACAAATTTATGACGATGTAAATCAAATTACACCTGCACTAAATCATTATGTAAGTGCGGTTTCTCACGCCGGAGAAGCGGAAAATCTGCCTGCACAATCGGCATCATTAACAAAAATGGGTAATATTTATACAGATATGTATGAAAAAGATGCTTTTGATTATTATGATGTTGCAAAAGATTTGGCAGAAGAAACTGACAATTACAGTCTGAAAGGTTTTGTATCTTCAAATACTGCAAAAGCACATGTAAAATTTGAAGAACCTGAACAGGCATTAAAATCATATTCATATGCGGTTGAAAATTATACAAATGCACAATCTCATCTTAAAACAGCTCAAAATTATGAGGCTGCTGCTGATATAATGGTTGAATTTAATAATATAGAAAAAGCATACAAACTTCTTACAAAAGCACAAAAATATGCACGCAAAACAGAAGACATAAATTATATGAAGAGTATTAGTGTTAAAATGAATCAGCTAAAGGAGTTAAATGTTAAATAGCAAAATGGTCAGCGTACCGGAAGAATTTACCCGCTGCATTATCCCCAAAAAAGAAAACAACGAAATAATTACAATATTTAACTATATTGTATCATTTTTGTCTTTCAACAGTTCAATGTGTAATTACAGTTTCTAGAAACTATACTTCACAAAGTTCTGATTTCAATTCTGCAACTGTTTTTTCCAGAGATTCTTTGTCAAAAATGTTGTAAGTTTTTACTTCTGCATTGATTTTTTTGTTTAAACCTGCAAGAACTTTTCCCGGTCCGATTTCAATGAATGTATCAACACCGTTTTGAACCATATTTTCAATGGTTTGAGTCCAGTGAACCGATGAACAAATTTGTCTTGGCATTTTGTTTCTGAAATCTTCGCTTGAAATAGTTGCAGAAGCATCAACATTAGTAATTACAGGAATGGATGCACTTGATAAATCTTCATTTGCAATATATGAAGCAAATTCAGAACTTGCATTTTCCAAAAATTTAGAATGAAAAGCTCCGGAAACCGCAAGAGGTACAAACCTTTTTGCCCCTGCTTCGGTTAAAACTTCTCCTGCTTTTGCAACAGCCTTTTCATCGCCTGTTAAAACAACTTGAACAGGTGAATTGTAGTTTGCAACATCAACATATCCGACAGAAGAAGCTTCTTTTAATGCTTTTTCTATAGAGCCGGCAGGTGCGCTGATTACAGCAGCCATAGTTCCGCCTTTAACCTGACTCATAAGGTCTGCACGTTTTTGGATTGCCTTAAATGTTGTTTCTAAATCCATAACACCCGAACAATACATTGCACAATACTCTCCCAAGCTGTGACCGGCTGTAAAACTTGGTTTTATATCTATCAAAGATTTAAAAGTTTCTAAAGCTGCAATAGACATAGTTACAATTGCAGGCTGAGTGTTAACTGTTTGTTTTAAATCTTCATCAGGCCCTTCAAAACAAAGTTTAGTTATACTTTTACCCAAAACTTTATCTGCTGTATTAAAAACTTTTTTTGCACTTTCAAAGTTTTCATACAGGTCTTTTCCCATTCCTACAACCTGAGCTCCTTGTCCCGGAAAAATAAATGCAATTTTTTTAACCATTTTCATATCCTTTTATTTATTTTTATACCATTGTTAATTCGCCAAACATCATATCGTGTAATGATTTTGGATTGTTTGTATTATTAAGAATTTTTGATTTAATTTCTGATAAATCTTGCTGCATAAGTCTTCTTGGTGAACCTTCTTCCATAGAGTGATTTCTCAACAGGTAAGAAGGATGGAAAATAGCCATTGCCTGATAAGTCTTGCCGTTAATTGTAACATCAAACCATTTTCCTCTTACTTTTGAAATCTGAACTTTTTTATCTTCCCAAAAAGATTTAAGTGATGTTGCACCGCAAAAAACGATTGCTTTTGGATTCATAATATCAATTTGTGCTGTTAAGTATTTTTCGCACATAGTTTTTTCAACATCTGTCGGAACTCTGTTTTCAGGCGGACGGCATTTAACTGTATTGATAATATATAAATCGTCTTGTCTGGAAATGCCGGCTTCTTCTAAAAATTGGTTTAACAATTTACCTGCTCTGCCAACAAATGGTGTACCTGTTTCATCTTCTGTTTCTCCGGGAGCTTCACCGATAAGAACAATTTTAGCTGTTTCTGGATTTCCGTCAGAAAATACAACATTTTTTCTTGTGTTTCCCAAAACACATTCATGACAGTTTTCACATTTTTCGCGTACAATTTCCAAACATTCTTTTTTTATCATTATTTTCTCCCTTTTGGTAAATAAAATTTACTGTTTTACAGTGTCATTAACTGTTTTAAATATTCCTACCCCATATTTTTTACAGTATCTTTTTAATTCTTTCATTATTATACCTGATAATAAAAATACTGCAATAAGATTTGGTACTGCAAGGAATAAAGTAAATCCGTCAGATAATCCGACTACACTTTTTAAATTCATAGCAGAACCGATTACTATAAAAATACAATATATTATCTGAAAAGTTCTTGTTTTAATTTTTGACTCTCCGAATAAGAAAGTCCAGCTTTTTACTCCGTAATATGAACCGCAAAGCATTGTTGACAGTACAAAAAACATTGCCATTATTGTTAAAACTATCGGGAAATAAACCCATACTGTTTCAAATGCGTGTGAAGTCAGTTCAATACCGGCAGGATTTCCTAAAAAGTCTTTATAAGCACCGGTTACTACAATAATAAATGCCGTTGCAGAACCTACGATTACCGTATCAACAAACGGCTGTAACATTGCAATAAATGCCTGTGCAACAGGTTTACTTGTTTTTACCGCAGAAAATGCAATCGGTGCAGTGCCTAAGCCTGCTTCATTTGCAAACATTGCACGGCGAAATCCCCATAACATGCACCCGAATAATCCGCCGCCGACAAGTGCCTGAGGTTTAAATGCTTCTGTTATTATAAGATAAATTGTGTGGGGAATATTTTGAATATTGAGAATACAGATTATAAATGCTGATAATACATATAAACTGCACATTAAAGGGGTTACTTTTGAGGTGAATTTTCCTATTGATTTTATTCCGCCGATTATTGTCACATAGGTTATAATTGCAACAATCAAACCGAATAACCATCTGCAATCGGTGAATAATCCTGTAACATTTGAAATTTGGGTTGTTATTGCATTAATCTGAAATAAATTCCAACCGCCAATCATTGCAAAAATGCAGCAAACAGCATAAATATTTGCAAGATGTGAGGTGTAAGGTTTTATCCATTTGGCTTTCAGTCCGTTTATTATGTAATACATCGGACCGCCTGATGATGAACCGTCTTTATTTATTTGCCTGAATTTTATACCCAAAAGAACTTCTGAAAATTTTAATGCCATTGAAAAAATTCCTGCACAAATCATCCAGAATATAACCCCCGGCCCGCCGATAGATACCGCTAAAGCGGAACCGACAATATTTCCCATTCCCGCAGATGCCGAAATTGTTGCAGTAAGTGCCTGAAAAGATGAAACTTCACCTTTTCTTTTCTTTTTAATAATATCCTGATGTTTGTATCTTTGGGTTAACAAATCAACGGCGTGTTTAAATCCCCAGATGCCGATAAATCTTGTTCTTATTGTGAAATACAATGCTGCAATTATTAACAGGGCAATTAAAAATTCTACGCGTACACCATTAATTGTTACGTGAGAAAAAATTATCCCGGAAATTTTGTTTGCAGCAGGGGATAAAAGGCTATCAATTTGGCTATCTATATTCATAAAAGAATTATATCATGAACATATTAAATTTTACTTTTGTCAATAGTTGATATAAATTTGACAGCCTCATTTGACGGTATTGCAAAACCAATTCCTATATTGGAAATATTATGGTCGGGATTATATATTGATTGGCTGATTCCGATGACTTCTCCTTCCGAATTTAAAATAGGGCCTCCTGAACATCCGGGGTTAATAGCGGCATCAGTTTGAAACCTGTTTTTTACATAATCAATTCTTGAAATTATCCCTTGGGTTAAGGTATTTGAAAACCCAAACGGATTACCTATAGTCAGTACCTTTTGTCCTACTTTTACACCTTCGGAATCCCCAAAAGAAACTATTGAAAGTGCTGTTTGCGGATTGATTTTTAAAAGGGCAAGATCTTTTTTGTCTTTCATTTTTGCGACAAATTTTGCTTTGTATGTTTGTCCGTCAGACATTGTAACATCAATGTTTTTCGCGTTTTCTACCACGTGATATCCTGTTAAAATTAACCCTTCTTTTGTTACAATACATCCTGTGCCTTCTGATATACCGTCAGGCAGTTCTGCTGCGACAGATACTATTGCCGGAGTGATTTTTTCATAAACATTGATATTTGTAAGTTCTTCTTTATCATATACCTGTGCATTAACAGGACATATAAAAGAAAAAATTATTATAAATGCCGCTAAAAGATTTTTCATATTTTACCCCTTTTGAAATAATTATTTGAAATGTTAATTGTTAAAACAATTCTCCTGACAGGTGTTTTAAGGCAAATTCTTGCAAATATTAAAATAATAAGGTATAATTGATATCAAAGAGAATAAGGTAAGAGGGAAATAAGGAAATAAGTTCTTATCGGTTCTATTGAACAACAAGGTTTTTATATGTGCGAAAGCACTAAAATGAACTTATCCTGCTTATCCTACTTAACAAACTTATCAAACTTATTTAACATAAAAAAGGAGAAAATTATGTCAAGAATTGATTTATTCAAACAACATTTAGAAGAAAAAAGAGCAGTAAAAATTATCGCAGGTATTGATAATTTTGATATTGAAAATATTAAAAAAGTTGTATCTTCTGCAGAAAAATCAGGTGCAAGTGCAGTTGATATCTGTGCAAGAGAAGATATTGTTTCTGAAATTCGTTCAATGACAGATATGCCTATATTTGTATCATCTGTTGTTCCTTCAGAATTAGTCAGAGCAGTTGAATTAGGTGCTGACGGTATTGAAGTTGGTAACTTCGATACTTTATATAAAGAAGGTCGTTCATTCAGTGCATCTGAAGTTCTTTCTATCGTTGAAGAAACAAAATCAATGCTTGAAGGTATGGATGTATTCTTCTGTGTTACAATTCCGGGTGAAATTTCTATTTCTGAACAAATTGAACTTGCTCACAAGTTAGAAGAAATGGGTATTGATTTAATCCAGACAGAAGGTCATTATACATCTGCTGTTGAAATGGAAGGAGCAAGAGCTTTAATGGACAGAGCAGAATTAACTCTTTCAAATACTGTTGAATTAACAAGAAATGTTGATATACCTGTTATGACAGCTACAGGTATCAATCCTACAACTGCACCGTTTGCATTTGCTGCAGGTGCAAGTGCTATCGGATGCGGTTCTTGTGTAAACAAATTATCTTCAGATCTTTCAATGGTTGCTACTTGCTCAGCATTAGTTGAAATTGCAAAGAATAATGCAGTTAAAGTTGCACAATTAGTTTAATTTGTAAATTTATAAAAATAGAAGATGTGTCTTATTTAAGGCACATCTTTTATTATGCAATACAAACTCCGTAATTAATTGATTTCAAATTATTACTTGTCCAATAATCTTTTTCATTTTCAAATTTATCATCAATTATAAAATATGTTGAACCTGAGCCTGTCATAATTGATTTTGGATATTTGTTTTTTATATGCTGAAGTTCTTTATAATCTTCTATAACAGCCCATTCTAAATCGTTTTCAAAAGAATCATTTGTTTGTGTTTCTTTTTTTACCGAATATTTGGTATAGGCTTCTTTTGCACTTATACCGAGATTTAGCGGTTTTATAAGACTTAGATTAAATTCTTCAAACGGCATTGGTTCGATTATTTCCCCCCTGCCTTTTGCAAGTATTTTTCCTCCTTTTAGACATACATTCAAATCCGAACCGAGTTTTGAACATAATTCGTGCATTTGGTTTTCTGATAGAGGATTATTAAAAATTTCATTCAATCCGAAAATTGTTCCGGCTGCATCTGTGCTTCCGCCTGCAAGTCCTGCTGCAACAGGAATATTTTTTTCAATATAGATTGATATTTTTTGATTTTCAACTTTAGTTATTTCAAGAAATAATTTAGCGGCTTTATAAACCAAATTATGTTCATCATAAGGAATTTCGTTACTATTGCCTGTTAAAATAATTTCATTTTTAAAATTATTTTCGGCAGAAATTGTCAGATAATCAAACAGGTTGATAGTTTGCATAATACTTTCAATATTATGAAACCCGTCATCTCGTTTGCCTGTAATTTTGAGATTAAGATTAATCTTTGCAGGGCATTTTATTTTTAAAGTTTTCATTTACTAAACCTTTTGGAATACGAAAATATATTCGTGATTAAAAATTGAAAAACCGCCTGCTAAAGCACGATAACGCCACAAATTAGCGGTTCTGCCTTTTGCTCTTTCGTTACCCTGAATATCTTTAACAATGGTTGATTTTAATTTAAAACCTATTTTTCTCATTCTGTCCATACATTCAAAGCCCAGTGGCTGAACTTCTGAATTTTTATAACTGTCACCGATAATCAGGCATGCAAATCGTCCTTTTTCTAACAGGTCGTAACCGTTTTTTGCAACTTTTTCAAACATATCGTAAAATTCTTCAGTGCTTTCGCAGTTAGATAAATCTTCTTTTTTATCTGAAAATTTGATAATATCGTCATAAGGCGGATGAAGCATCAAAAATTGTGCTTTCTTTTCGCCCATAATTTCAAGTCTTGCCTTAACTTTTTCAACGGCATCTTGGCTCGTTGAATCTGAGCATACAAGGTTTACATCTGTTACGAGTTGTTTTGGTGTAAATTTATTCGAAACAGAATCAACCAAATCTTGTTTTAATTCAACCCCTATACAGCGTCTTTCCATATTAATTGCTTCAATACCTGAAGTACCGGAACCGAAAAACATATCAAGAACGACATCACCTTTTTTTGTGTAGCGTTCATACATTTGTTGTGCGATTTGCGGAATATAGTTTCCGTGGTAATCGTTAGAATGACCGTGTTCTTTGAGTCTTGACGGGAAAAGCCATAAAGAATTAGTCATAACATGACCGTATTCTTTCCACTTGTTAAGGTTAATATCACTATATTTAGTGGTTTTTATGTCGGGTTTTTGAACAACCCTTAAATCAGCTTTCTTTTTTGGTTTTAATTTGGTGTTATTTAAAATTTTTGCCAAAACTCTTTCCTCCCGTATTTTATCTATTTATCTTATAAAAACTGTTGAAATTTGTAATCAAACAAAAAGAGGATTTTGTGCTATTATCTGTATAGATAAAGAGATTGATTTATGACAAGAATAAAACAATTATCAAAAAACCTTGTAAATCAAATAGCGGCGGGTGAAGTTATAGAGCGTCCGGCTTCTGTTGTAAAAGAATTAACCGAAAATTCAATAGATGCCGGTGCGACAAAGGTCAGTATTGATATTACAAATGATTGCAGGGATATAAGAATTGCCGATAATGGTTCGGGCATTCATCCTGATGATATAATGCTTGCTTTTTCAAAACACGCAACAAGTAAAATTCAGGAAGATGAAGATTTATTTGATATTCATACTTTTGGCTTTAGAGGGGAAGCATTAGCAAGCATAATTTCTATTGCAAAAGTTACCTGCATTACAAGAACAGCTGATTTTGAAACAGGAACAAAAGTTATTTGCGAAAATTCTGAAGTAAAGCAATGCGAAACAGGTTGTGCCGTTGGTACAATTATGGAGGTTAAGGATTTATTTTATAATTTGCCTGTAAGACTGAAATTTTTGAAAAATTCAAATACAGAATTTTCTTATATTCAGGAAATAGCTCAATCTATTGCTATTTCGCACCCTGAAGTATCAGTTGAATTAAAAAAATACGGTAAAACTGTTTTGAAAACTACGGGTCAGAATAATTTAACCCAAACAATAAAGGAGGTTTATTCTTCAGATGTTACAAGTCATTTGAAAGAAGTTTTAAAAACAGATGAAATTTCCGGATTAAAAATATCAGGTTTTGTAAGCACCCCTGATTACACCCGTTCGAGTAAAAAATCCTATTATATGTATATAAATTCCCGTGCGGTAAAATGTCCGGTATTCCAAAAAGCAGTAGATAATGTGTATAGAACATTAACAGCAAGCAATAAATATCCGTTTATTGTTCTGAATTTGGAAATTCCGCCGCATGATGTTGATGTAAATGTCCACCCGACAAAAAAAGAAGTTCGATACAAAAATCCTAATCAGATTTATAATTTCATTTATACTGCGGTTCAGGGCGGATTATCCAATTATGTGGAAGCGACAAATATAAAATCTTTTTCTGCTCCAAATGAAAATAATCCTGCACCTATTTCGCAAAGTTTATCTCCTGTTGTTCAGTTCCCGCGTTCAAATGGTGAAGTGTATGTGGATGAAAAATCAGACACAATGTATGTTTCTGATAATGTATTTGAAAAAATGCAAAATCACTATCAAAATTTTGGCGAAAAGAAAGATTACACTTTGCAGACTTCTCAACAGCAGATGTTTGAAACAGCTTCTCCGATAGAGCAAAATGCAGACAAAATTATTGGTCAGTACAGAGATACGTATATTCTTATTGAAACAGAAGATGGACTTGAAATAGTTGATCAGCATATAGCACAAGAAAGATACAATTACGAAAAATTGCAAAATGAAAAGGAAATAGTTTCTCAACTGCTTTTTGTGTCAGATGTAGTCGAATTATCAGCTTCCGAGGTTGAACTTGTAAAAAATAATATTGAAAAATTTGAACATTTTGGCTACGGCATAGAATTTTTAAGTGATACAGAATTAATCTTCAGAAAAATTCCTCAAATTCTTGCAAAGGTTAATCCAAAAGAAATTATGTCCGATATTTTGCAAAATATTGAAGGGAATTTGGATAATATAGAAGAAAATATTTTGAAAACAACTGCCTGTAAAGCATCTGTAAAAGCAAATACACCGTTATCGATATGGCAGATGCAGGAAATTATTAAAAAATGGCGTACCACAAAAATGCCATATACCTGTCCTCATGGCAGACCGATTACTCATACAATAAGTCATAAAGAGCTTGCAGGATTTTTCCAAAGGGCAAAGTAGTATTATTTGAAACTAAAATGAACACTGTTTTCTGATTAAGAATAATTATTATTCAGGTATTTATATGTTATGTTACAGTAATATCTCTCCATTGGAGAGAAAAGAATTTCAAGACAAAACGTAGTTGAGTCTTAGAAATTCAAGAGAGGGTAAAATCAAAACCCTCTCCCCAACCCAGCACAAGGCACGCAGTTTCACAGAACTCGAAAATCTCGTTCGTTCAACTAGTGTCTCCCAAGAGAGGGAGAAAATAAAAAACTCACCTGAAAATCTAAGTTTCGCAAACTCAACTTGATTTTCCAACCTCTCCCCTACAGAGAGGTTTTGGTATATTTACTGTAACATTGTATATATTTGCCTAAAATATTATTTTTCGGGTGCTTCCAGCCATTCAAGCATAGGTAAGATTTCGCCTGATTCAAGTTTATATTGTTTTGCAAGTTCGCTGTTTAAAACTCTGTCAATGCGGAGGTTTATTTTTGGTACATCGGAAATATTTAAAATGCTGTTTTCTTTATCAAAATATTCGCTGTAATTAAGTCCGTTATAAACACAATCAGGAAGTCTTACATATCCTTCTTTATCGTCATAATAGCAAATCCCGAAGGTTCGGCAAATTATTCCCCTGTATTCATAAACACAGCATTCTCCATTGATTAAAAACGGACAAACATGTTCAAATCTTTCTCCCTTAAAATCTTTTTTATCCAAAAGCAATTGTCTGATATTTTGCTGAACAAGAATTTTTGTGGTTTCAGGCAGATTAATATAACCTTCTGTCAAATAAGAAAATTCTAAATGTGAAAACGGATAATCTCCTTTTGTGCAACAACCGGTGCAGCCTTTTTGACATTTAATGTATTTTTTTTGTGTTTCAAAAAGGTATGATAATAAATTATCAAAGTCTTGCAGAAATTTTCTGTAATTGTCAAACATAGTATTATAGACCTTCAATCATTATATATCTTTTTCCGGTTTTGACAATATTACATTTTAAGTTATCCTTTATTTGTTCGAAATTCTTTAATTTCAGTATTACAAGGTTGTCTTTTCTGTTTAAATCTTCGGTGATGACATTTATGTCCATATCTTCATTATTATAATCAGCAATTTTGTTGTTGTAGTAAATCAGAGAATATTTCCTGTTCATTCCGTTTGCACTAATTGTTTTATTCTGTGATTGTGCATATTTTGCAAATTCAACAAGATCATTTTGACCGAATTTGTAATCAACTTCAAAAAATTGTTTTGTGCCGAACATAGAAACAATCATCATAAATACAACATATAAAGCGAAAATATCCGTATATTTTTTGCATTTTACAAATACTATTGATAAAATTCCAAAAACAATTAATATACAAGCCCACAATATTTTAATATCGTTAATGTAATAATTTATATCCGCAGGAAGAAATAGTCCTGAAAATAATGCAATCGTACCTGCGATAGTGAATATTGTTCCGACAGTTATAACAGATATATTTATTGGTTTTGTGTGCATTTTGTTTTCTGTATAATCAACCCATAAAAATCCGCAAATGAGTGCCAACGGGTAATATATCGGTAAAATATATGTTGCAAGTTTTGTGGAAGATGATGAGAAAAACAACATTATCCAAAGCCCTAATACAGAGGCAAGATAAATTAATTTATGTGTGTTATCAAGTTCGCTGAATTTTTTATATTTTTCATAGAATTTGTTTTTTGTTATATTTTTAAGTCTTTCAATCAGTACGGCAATTGATGAGAATATCCATGGAATAAATCCCCATAAAACAACTCCGAAATAGTATAAAAACGGTCTTTTTCTGCCGATATCCTGAGAGTTGAAAAATCTGTGCCAATGGTGTTTGATGATATATTCGTCAAAAAATGCACTGCCGTGAATTTTTAGCATAATTATATGCCAAGGCAAAATTATTAAAGTGAATAGAATTATCCCGACTAAAAAATTGACAGGTTTGAACATTTTTTTCAGGCTGCCCGTAATTAATGAACATATAAAAGCTCCGCCAAATGCGATTGCAGGTGCAGGAATACCTTTTGCCATTGCTCCAAGTCCTGTGAAAATGTAAAACAACCACCAATATATTTTTTCGTGTTTTTCCTGACAAAAATATGTTGAAATAAAGCAAATCAACGCAAGACAAACGTAAAAAGTTAATACCATATCCAAAATTGCATATTTTGACAAAATTAAAAATTCAACCGAAGTTGCCAAAATCAATGATGAAACAATCCCAAATTTTCTGTTAACCCAGTGTTTTGAAGTGAAATATGTTACAAATGCAAGAATAAAACCCAGCAATGCAACAGGAAATCTTGCGGTAAATTCATTGATTTTTCCGCCGAATAAAAAGAATGACATACATTCATTCCAAAAATATAACGGCGGTTTTTCAAAGAAAAATTCTCCGTTTAAATATAAAGTTAAAAAATCTTTTGAATGAAACATATCTCTTGCCATTGCAACATATCTTGTTTCATCAACATCCATAAGATAATAATTGCCTAAATTAAAGAAAAATAACAAGGAAAAAATAATTCCAAGTCCTGCAATAATAAACATTTCAGAATGTTTTTTCACAAAATCATATAAATTTTCCAGCATAT
The DNA here is from genome assembly GCA_902788345.1 of uncultured bacterium. Classification (GTDB taxonomy): domain Bacteria; phylum Cyanobacteriota; class Vampirovibrionia; order Gastranaerophilales; family Gastranaerophilaceae; genus Zag111. The sequence goes on from CADAJP010000002.1 coordinate 326,641, forward strand.
AAATACCCTCTGATTAAAATAGTTATTTTATTAAAGCAATACAATCTTCATAAGAAACAGTCTTTTGTTCGGAAGTTTCTAAATTTTTAACAGAAACCTGTTTGTTTGCAATTTCATCTTCACCTAATATAAGTGCATATTTAGCAGTTTTTGATGCTTTCTCCAACTGTTTTGTAAATTTTTTGTTGGACAAATCCATTTCTGTATTGATATTATTTTCTCTTAAATATTGTGCAAGTTTGAATGCTTCAACCGGATTATTAGAAACAATAAATGCATCTGATAGAGAAGGTGTTTTTTCAGGTAAAAGTGAAATTAATCTTTCCATACCCATTGCAAAACCAACTGCCGGTGTAGGTTCTCCGCCAAGTTCTGATACAAGATTATCATATCTTCCGCCTCCGCAAACAGCATTTTGTGAACCCAAATTGTTTGATTTTATTTCAAAAACAGTTCTTGTATAATAGTCCAAACCTCTTACAAGATGTTTGTTTTCGCTATATTTTACATCTAAATTATCAAGATATTTTTTTAGTTCTGTGTAATGCTCTGAACATTCTTCACATAAAAAGTCTGAAGTTATAACTTTTTGAATTTCGGGTTTAGAGTATATTTGCTGACAATCAGGGACTTTGCAATCTAAAAGTCTTAACGGATTTTTTTCAAATCTTTCCTGACAATCTTCGCACAAATCCTTTAAATACGGTCTTATAACTTCTTTTAAATTTTCTTTAAAAACTGCACGACATTTTGGACAGCCGAGTGAATTAATTTCAACTTCCAAATCGTTTAATCCGATTGATTTTAAGAAATTTACTGCAGTTAAAATAACTTCAGCATCAGCTTGCGGTTGTTTTATTCCGAACATTTCAACCCCAACCTGATGGAATTGTCTTTGTCTGCCCGCCTGCGGTCTTTCATACCTAAACATCGGACCTTTATACCAGAGTTTTACCGGTGCGGAGAGTCTTGACATACCGTTTTCTATATAAGAGCGAACAACCCCTGCTGTGTTTTCAGGTCTTAATGTAATAGAGCGGTCGCTTTTTTCAAAAGTATACATTTCTTTATTTACAATATCAGTTGTTTCACCAACTCCGCGTGAAAATAAATCCGTACTTTCAATAATCGGGGTGCGAATTTCTTTAAAACCGAATGAAGAAAATATTTTATTAGCTTTTTCTTCTATAAATTGCCACATTTCAATATCCTGAGGCAATATATCTTTTGTTCCTTTTAATACTTTTATAATCTGTGCCATAAACCGATTATATAATTTCAATGGGGTAAGTCAATATTATAAAAGTGAATAAGGAAATAGGGGAATAAGGAAATAGGGGAATAAGGAAATAAGGGAATAAGGAAATAAGGAAATAAGTTCGTTTCAATTATTTTGTTATTTTTATAATTCAAAATTTTTGAAGTATAAAATAATTTTTTTCTGTAACGAACTTAACTACTTAACTACTTTTTTTAAACAATATTTCTTGATTGCCAAAAGTAGATATCGTCATCTTTTATCCCGCCTTCAATATCCTGCGGGTGTCCAAATTCTTTTTCTATTACAAGTGCGTTTTGTGCAACTTTTTTGAGTTGGTCAAAGAGTTTTTTATTCCCCGATAAATCATATTTTAACGGCTCAAGTTCGATTATTTCCTCATCTTCATTAAAGGTTACTTTCGGACAATTCATTTGGATAGAATCATATGTTAATTTTCCATTATTTTTGTTATAGGTGAAAATATGTGGCTGGGTTGCACCTTCAAGCTGCCACTGTTTATCAGAATATAATTCTATTTTCAGGTTCCCTTTTTTGTCATCTGTATAAAGTGTGAACTTATAATCGGGTTTTACTCTGTTCTGTAGAACTATCCCCGGTTGGATATTTTCTTCGGGGATATTGTACATTTTTCTTGAATATTTAGCATTATGATGATATTTGGAACGGGCTACAAATCTTATAGTATCGAATAAATCTTCTTTATCATCAAGTTGTGCTACACAGGTTTGGTAAACTCCTGCCGCAGAATAATGCGGCAAATCTTCCCCGTTAAACGACGACCTTACCATAATTGCAGGAGTGTTTATACCGTTTTCTTTCAGGGTATCCATCAATTTTTCTATTTCTCCGTTTGACATGTACTCATCATAAAGTCTTGCATAATCATCAATATCCTCTGAGTTATCCGTCATTGGTTCAAGATATCCCGAAGGCAGTGCCATGGATTTAGGTATAATTACATCAATCTTTCCCTGCTCCTTTAGTTCTTCTAATCTTCTCAAATTAACTGCTTTTGCTCCAATGATATCTGGTGAATACTCTTTTGAGGTCAAAATCTTATTACACGGTTTGAGTTTTGGTACATCAACCGTTTTAAATTCTATCGGTTTTGATGGTTTATCTGTTTTATCAAACCAAATCCAGTTATCTTTCAGTTCAAGTTCTACATTTTCGCCGTCAAGTGATTTCAGCCGTTCAATTTTATCAGGTTCTAACACGGCACCGCAGACATCGGTTTCCTGTCTCAATCTTGTTCCTAAATGAGAAAACGCTGCTATATCATCAGTTGTGTATATTAATCCCACAATATTAGGGTTATCAAGATTTGAAGCAAAAGTTCTTACAACAAGAATAGTTGGTTCTGTTATATCATCATTTTTTTTGAAAACATTTGAATCCTGATATTTTATCCTGCCGACAGCCTTACCCTCTTTTATAGTATGAACTAACGGTTGTCTGTGTTGTAATCTTGTAACAACAGTTGCTTTTTGAATCATTGGAATGGGGTTAAAACAGTATTCATGTCCGTCTTTTAAATCGATTTTGCCCGTATCTTTATATTCTATATGATACTTAAACGGCTCTTTCCCGAGGCTGTCATGAAAGTAATACAGATTACCCTCTTTTTTCATTTCTTCTTCCTGACGTTCACCCTTTATATCATAAATAAGATACGGCTTTTCCCCGAGGTTATCCTCGTTATCCGTTCGGATATCGATATTCTTATTTCTCGGTTCAACTTTATAAGTGTGAGCCATAAAATTCGGCTGATATATATTTACCCTTGAAATTTGCATGCATATATAATACACATAAATAAAAATTTTGCTACTAAAAAAGGATTGCTTAACAAAGCAATCCTTTTTGTTTCCGTATCAAAATTTTATGAAAGTTTGATTTGCTGACCCGGTTTGATTATTACTAAACCGTTGTCATTTGCATATTTTAAATTGTTTAATTTCATAAGTTCCTGAGTTCTTTTTGCGATTTCAGCGTTTGTAACTTCTCCGCCTTTGTTTTCTAAATCTTTCTTTGCAATGTTCCAAACGTTATCGCCTTTTTGAACATCATGTACGTTGGATGAAACTACAGGAGTTGGTGACGGATTTGGATTTGTGTCTTTTGCATTTTTTCTGTCTTGATATGAATCATATGCTTTTTTACCAAGATATCCGACTAAAGCAAGTCCGCCTAATGCCAAAAGTCCTATTCCTGCATATTTCAAACCTTTTTTAACACCCGGTTTTGAAATAATGTTTTTGGTTTCTTCTGCAACAGTATTAGCTGCTTTTGATGTCTTTTGACCAACTTTGCTGTTTTTCACTTTGCTGAATAAACCTGATAATTTTTGTCCTGCTTTGCTCTTTTTAGCTTTATTAAACAGATTATTAAATACATTGCCTTTAACAGTCGCTTTTGCTTGATCTTCAATGCCTCTTTTCATCATTCCCTGTGCATTGAAGAATGCTGCTGAAGCTTTTGCATCTCTTGTTCCTTCTTTATAGAAGTTGTTAAATTCACTCGGATTGAATTTATTTTTTTCGAGTTCGTCCATAATACTTTTACCGATTTCTTTTTGAGAAATAAATTTTCCTTCCGGTAATTTGAATCTTGCACATACATCATCATACTTGATGCTGAGTCCATTAATAGCAATAGTCATCTTAATTCCTCCTTTGACTTTCCTTTTTATCCTGCTAACTTGTTTGAGTTATCCCCTATGCCATGATAAAAAATTTTATTTTGTCGGAATTGCCTCTGGGTATGTCTTGTGTATATACTTTTCTTAACAAAAGTTAATAAAATGATTTTTGCTTTGCTCTGAATGATGAACATATTGTAAAGAACTTATTTCCCTATTCCCCTATTCCCTTGTCCACTTTAATTTCTTTTATGTTATAATTCTCTTATGATTGAAAGATATTCAAGAAAAGAAATGGCAGATATTTGGACATTGGAGTCCAAATTTAACTATTATCTGAAAGTAGAACTTGCTGTGTGTGATGCTTATGCTTATATTAATGAAAATAGCCCCTCTCCTAAATCCTCTCCCCAAGGTGGCGAGGACTTTAATATAACAAAAGATATTGCATCTGAAATAAGACAAAAAGCATCTTTTACTGTCGAAAGAATTGATGAAATTGAGCAGGAAGTAAAACATGATGTAATTGCTTTTTTAACTTGTGTAAATGAAAGTTTAGGTGATTTGGGCAGATATGTTCATGTCGGAATGACAAGTTCTGATGTTATTGATACGGCTTTTGCACTGCAAATTCAGGATAGTGCCAAGATTATTATCAATGATTTGAATAAAGTAATAAACACTTTAAAAGATCTTGCAAACAAACACCGCAAAACTCTTTGTATAGGTCGTTCTCACGGCATACATGCAGAAGTTATGACTTTTGGAGTAAAGCTTTGTAACTGGATAGATATTTTAGAACGACAAAAAGAAAATTTTGTACATGCGGCCGAACAAATCAGAGTTGGTCAGGTTTCAGGGCCTGTAGGTACATACAGTAATATTTCGCCTGAAATAGAAGAAATAACCTGTAAAAATCTCGGATTAAAACCTGCAAGAGTTTCAACCCAAATTATTGCAAGAGATTATCATGCGTACTTTATGCAGTCATTATCTTTAATTGCAACCGTAATTGAGCAGTTTGCAACCGAAATCAGACATTTGCAAAAAACAGAAGTTTTAGAATTAGAGGAAGGTTTTTCAAAAGGTCAAAAAGGATCTTCTGCTATGCCTCACAAGAAAAACCCTGTATTAAGCGAGAATTTGTGCGGACTTTCAAGAGTTGTAAGGTCAAATTCTGTTGCGGCAATGGAAAATGTTGCACTCTGGCATGAAAGAGATATTTCTCACAGTTCTGCAGAAAGAATTATTTTCCCTGACAGTTTAACTCTTGTTGATTTTATGCTCAACAGATTTAACTCCGTTATGGAAAATATTGTTGTGCATGAAGATAATATGCTGAAACATACAAACGAATTTGGCGGAATTGTTTATTCTCAAAAGATGCTCTTAACTCTTGTATCAAAAGGTTTGACAAGAGAAGATGCTTATGTAATTGTTCAAAGGAACGCCCTTGATGCGTTTAATAATCATGGTGATTTTAAAAAGAATGTTTTAAATGATGAAGAAGTTTTAAAATATTTATCTCAAGACGAGATAGAAGAAATATTTAATCCTTATGAATTTTTGAAAAATATCGATACAATTTATAACAGAGTATTGGCAAATTAAAGTTTACATTGCTTTATGCAACTCTTGAATTTGGTTTATGTTTGGTTTATCTTTAGAAAGCTTGTGTAAATTAGTAATTTGGCATTGTTAAGCCAAAAAGGATATGGAGAAAAAGATGTATAATGTTGCCATAATAGGTGCCGGACCTGCCGGAATTTTTGCCGCTTTAGAAATTATGAAATTAAAACCTGAATGGAAGGTTGTTTTAATAGAAAAAGGTCAAAGAATTGAAACAAGAAAATGTCCTTTGCGTCAGGGTTCACCAAAGTGTGTAAACTGTAAAAAATGCGGTTTATTATGCGGTTGGGGAGGAGCAGGTGCTTTTTCTGACGGCAAATTAACTTTAACTCCCGATGTTGGCGGACATTTGGCAGAATATATGACAAGAAAACAAGCTGAAGACTTAATTGGTTATGCAGATGATTTGTATTTAAAATACGGTGCGACTGATGAAGTTTTCGGTACTGACAGAAAAGTTTTTGAAGAACTAGAGCATCAGGCAGTTTTGGCTGAATTAAAACTTGTTCATTCTCCGGTAAGACATTTGGGAACTGAAAGAAGCCTTGATGTTTTGAAAAATATGCAGGATTATCTTGATGAAAGAATTACTATTTTAAATAATGTAGCTGCAAAATCTTTAATTGTTGAATGTGAACAAGTTAAAGGTATTGAACTTGATAACGGTGATGTAATTTCTGCTGAATATACAATTATAGCACCGGGTAGAGAAGGTGCTGACTGGTTAACTCAGGAATTTGCGAAACACAAAATAGGTATGGTAAATAATGCTGTTGATGTTGGTGTTCGTGTTGAACTTCCTGCTCCTGTTTTTGAACCGTTAACATCAAAATTATATGAATCAAAACTGATTTATCATTCACCGACATTTGGGGATGAAGTTCGTACATTCTGTATGAATCCGAACGGTGAAGTTGTTCAGGAAAATTATTCTGGTATTGCAACCGTAAACGGTCACAGTTACGCAAATTATAAAACTCCAAATACAAATTTTGCACTTTTGGTTAGTGAAAAATTTACTGAACCGTTCAAAGAACCTATCCAATACGGTCAGCATATTGCAAGACTTGCCAATATGTTAGCAGGCGGAATTTTGGTTCAAAGATTTGGCGATTTGTTAGACGGCAGACGTTCAACTCCAGAAAGAATTAAAAACAGTGTTATTAACCCGACTTTGACCTGTGCAACTCCGGGGGATTTGAGTTTGGTAATTCCATACAGACAAATGACAAGTATTATTGAAATGCTAAAAGCTCTTGATAAACTTTGTCCTGGTACAGCTTCTCGTTACACATTGTTATACGGTATAGAAGTTAAATTCTATTCTGCGCGTGTAAAACTTACAAATGAACTTGAAACAGAAGGGGTTAAAAACTTATTCACAATCGGTGATGGTGCAGGGGTAACAAGAGGATTATTGCAGGCATCAGCATCAGGCGTTTATGTTGCAAGAACGATTTGCGAAAGATAAATTTTAAAAATCATTAAATATCTCTGATATTTTTATTTTAAAAGTACAACAAATTTTATATAAATGCTTTTCTATGCAAATGCCATAAGCTTTGCCTTGTTCAATTTTATAAAGATATGGAATGCGTATTCCTGTTTTTTGCGATAGTTCTTTAACGGTTATATTGTTTTTGATTCGCATTTTTTTTATATTTTCACCAAGTTTTTTAAATTCTTTTTCATATTCATGCATAGTTATACCCTTTGTAAAGTTTTATGATAGAAAAATCAAAATTATATTTAATAAATCTACTATATAATTGATTAAGTTATCATAAATCATTTAATTAGTCAATAAATTAACTACACAGTATAATAATTAAATGAATTTAAGAGTAAGAGAGCAAATAAAATCTTTATTAACTGCAAACAATATAACTATGAAAGAAATTGCAGGTGTTTTGACAGAAAAATTAGGAAAAAAATGCACTTTAGCTAATTTATCATCAAAATTAAAGCGGGGTACTTTAACTTATAATGAGGTTTTAATAATTATTGAATACATGAATTATCATGTAGAATTTATTAAAAATTAAAACACTTGACTAGTTTTTTAAATCTGAAACATTTATACAATTATTTAAAGATAATAACAGAAATTAAAGCCGTTAAAATCAGCGGAATATTGTAATGTAAAAATGTCGGAATACATGTATCCCAAATATGATTATGCTGACCGTCTGCATTCAAACCTGAAGTTGGGCCTAAAGTTGTATCAGAAGCAGGAGAACCGGCATCTCCCAAAGCTGCTGCCGCACCAAGAACAATTATTGCAGATGGTATGCTAAATCCGAGTTTAATAAAAATTGGAACATACAAAACTGCCAAAATTGGTATTGTACCAAAAGATGTTCCTATTCCCATTGTAATAAATAACCCGACAAAAAGCATTAATGCTGCTGCTAACAGTTTGCTTGACATCATATAAGGTGCAATAGTATTTACAAGTGAATCAATTCCGCCTGTTGCTTTCATAACACTTGCAAATCCTGCTGCTACAAGCATTACGAATGCAACATAACCCATTAAACCAACACCTTCATTAATCAGTTTGTCCATTTTGTCGTGGTCGATAGCTTTAAATCCGAAAATAACCGATAACCCGACTAATGCACCTAACGGCAGTGAACCTGTCCATAATTGAATAACAAGCGTTAATACTGCAGCAATTAAAGTTATATAATGGCTTCTATGCAGGGTTAAATCTGTTGTTTGAGTTTCTTCAATTTTAATATCCTGATATTCTCTTTGTTTTGAGTATGAAACAAAAATGGCAACCAAAAATCCGATAAACATGCCCAATCCTAATACCCATATAGATTTCCAAATATCACCTTTTGCGGTAATAAGCCCGTTTTGAATCATATTATCTGCAATCAATCCCTGAAAGATTAGACCAAAACCTGCAGGAATTACAATGTATGGTGCTTTTAAACCAAAAGCCAATGCACAGGCAACCGAGCGTCTGTCGATTTTTAATTTATTCATAACTGTTAATAATGGCGGTATGAGTATAGGAATAAATGCTATATGAACAGGAATAAGGTTTTGAGATAATATTGCAATTCCTGTTAATATGAATATCAATATATATTTTTTTGACTGAATCACATTGGAAATTTTCATTGATAAAATCGGTGCAAGTCCTGTATGAGTCATTGATACGGCGAATGCTCCAAGCAAAATATAACTTAGTGCGGTTTCTGAATTATCTCCCATACCGCTTACAAAAATATTCATTATTTCACTTATACCGATATGACCTGCCAAGCCACCCGCAACTGCAGAAATTATCAATGCAAGTAAAACATTTATTCTGCATAAACATAAAATGCACAATAATATTACTGAAATTATTATCGGATTTAAAACCAATGATAACATAACCAGAAGATTAACATAAACATGTCCGCATGGCTAATAGAAATATATTTGCATGAATTGTTACATGTAAATAATCTTTTTCATACTTCCAGCTATTCTTAATTTACAACGAGGACATTTGTCCTCTTTTTTTTAGTGTTAAAATATTTATATGAAAACTTATAACGATGCAGTAGAGCTTTTAACATCAACAGGAAAATTCAGGATTTCGCTCGGGCTTGAAAGAATAGAAAAAGTGCTTGAACTTTTGGGAAATCCGCAGGATAAGTTAAATTGTATTCATGTTGCAGGTACAAACGGTAAAGGTTCAGTTTGTGCAATAATTTCTTCGGTTTTAAATGAAGCAGGCATGAAAGTCGGAGTTTATTCAAGTCCGCATATTTTTAAATATACCGAAAGAATAAAAACAAATTCAGACGGAAAAATTAATCAAATATCAGATTCTGATTTCGCGGATTATGTTTTTGAAATATCCGGACTTGCCGAAAAAAATAATATTGACCTGACAGAATTTGAAATACTTACAGCAGTTATGTTTAAGTATTTTGAAGATAAAGGGGTTGAAGTTGTTGTATTAGAAACAGGCATGGGCGGAAGATTTGATGCAACAAATGTTATTAAAAAAAATCTTTGCTCTGTGATAACTCATGTTGATTATGATCATACAGAGCGTCTTGGTGATACATTAGATAAAATAGCCTTTGAAAAAGCAGGAATAATAAAACCGAATTGCCCATGTATAGTTTTGGAAGGTAAAGAAGTTTACTATGACAAAGCAATGGAAGCAGGAGCAGAACTGGAAATTATTTCTCCCGTTTCAACAGATAACAATTTATCTTTAAAAGGTACTTATCAGCAGGAAAATTTATCTCTGGCACTTGCAGTTATTGAAAAATGTTTCCCTGAAATTCCGCAGGATATTATTGAAAAAGGACTTAAAAAAGTAAAACATCCGTGCAGATTTCAATATATAAAAGAAAAAAATCTCATTATAGACGGAGCGCATAATCCGAATGGTATTCAGTCGCTTATGATGAGTTTGGATATGTATTATCCGAATACAAAACGTAGGTTTATTTTTGGCTGTCTGAAAAATAAAGATTATAAAAAAATGCTTAATATCCTTACAGAAAATAATCCTGATTCGGAAATATATTTTTATAAGTTTTCTCATAAAGATGCGTGTTCTTTTGAAGAATTAAAATCTGTATGTCCTTGTAAATGTAAAGAATTAAAAAATTCTGATATGATAAATTTTGATGATGATTATCTTAATATAATATGCGGTTCATTTTACATGATTTCAGAATTGACACAGATGTTAAATATAAGTTATTATCTAAATTAAAAAGAGGGTTTTGTATGATAAAAAGATTTTTGTTGCTGTTAGTTTGTGTAATGGTCTTTTGCTGCGGTTGTGCAAATATGGGAAAATTGAAAAATGACATAGTAGCAAATACTCTTGAGATTGCTACTAACAGAGGGAAGCTGATAGTAGGTGTAAAAACAGATACTTTCCCTTTTGGTTATATAAATGAAAATGGTGAATATGCCGGATATGACATTGATTTGGCAAAATTAATAGCCACCGACATTTTTGGAAAACCTGATAAAGTTGAATTTGTTCCTGTAACAGCTTCAGACAGAATGATGAAGCTTTATTCCGGTGAAATTGATATGATAATTGCAACAATGTCTATAACCCCATCAAGATTGAAGCTGCTTGATTTTTCCGACCCGTATTATATCGCGGGTCAAGCTCTGCTTGTAAATACAGGCAGCGACATAAAAGGTATAAGAGATTTAGAGGGTAAAAAAGCAATAACGGTTTTTGGCTCGACAAGTGAAAAAAGTTTAAGAATGGCTGTACCAAATGCAGGTATTATCGGTTATAAGACTTATGATGAAGCATATAAAGCTCTTAAAGCTAAAAAAGCTGATGCAATTGTTTCAGATGACAGTATTCTTATTGGTTTGTCATTAAAAGATGCAAGTGTAACGCTTTTGCCAAAAAGGTATTCAAGAGAACCTTATGCAATTGCTTTCAGAAAAGGCAGAGAATCAGAAGATATTATAAGAGTGGTTAACAGGATTATTGAAGAATCTGTCAGATACGGCAAATTGCATGAACTTCAAAGAAAACATGGGATAAATAATTATCAGTAAATATCCTCTTTTTATAGGTCAAAAAAAATTTTTCTCCGTTTTATAATGATAGTATGGCAGGCAGTGAACATAATAAAATAAGCGGAAACATTTTCAGTCGTGAATTTGGTTTTACGTCTGCAAATCCGTTTGATTCAAAAGTCATGCCCCAAAAACAATTCACTTCGCCAAAACCTGCCAAAAGGCTTAACGGATATGATTCAACAATATTAAATAGTGCAAATTTTGACGATGCCGAAGAACAAGAATTGAGTATAGATTACAGAATAAAAGAAAAAGAAACTGCCATTAAAGACTTGGAAGAAAAAATAAAACTTGCAGATAATTACGGAACTCAAAACGAAACACTCGGGTTAAAAGCCAAAAAACAGCGTCTTAATGATGAGCTTTATAATTTGCAAAAGCAAAGGACTTATGGCGGACGTGTTCTTGGTCAGACACAATCTTTTTCGGAACATTTTAAAGAAAAAATGCCTGTTTTATATAAAGTTCAGAATTTTATATCCCGTAATGTGCTTGCAAAAATTTCAAAAAAAGTCAGTTCGGTTGTTGCCTTGAGTGATTCACTTGAACAGCTTTCAGATATAAGCAAAAGTGTTGATGAACTTATAGATATGAATATTCCGTATGGTGAAAAAGGGCAAAGTTATGAGAAACTTACCCAATATTTGAGCAAGGCAAATGCTATTCATTCACAAATTTCAAAATCATTTAGAAAGTAGCAGCAATTTCTTTTGCAAGATTTTTTAAATCTTCTCTTTGATCGGTTTTCAAAGATGATTTTAATGTGAGTCTGTTTCCGATAATTTCGGTATTTTTCCATTTTGAAACTATTTCAGTCATAAGGTTGCCGCTTGCAGCTGCCCAGGAACCGTTTTCAATAATGGCAATTTTTCTGTTTTGAATATTATGTGCATTCATATCATGCAAAAGATTTTCCATTGATACAAAAATTCCCATATTATAAGTAGTTGATGCAAATACAATATGAGAGTATTTGAATGCGTCTGATACAATATAAGACGGATGTGTTACCGAAGTATCATACATTTTAATATCTTTTACCCCAAGATTTGCCAGTTCACCTGCGAGAATTTCTGCAGCATTTTGGGTGTTCCCATATACAGATGCGTAAGGAATTAAAACTGATTTAATTTCCGGTTCATAGGTTGACCATTTTTGGTATTTGTCAATAAATATATTTAAGTTTTTTCTCCATACATATCCGTGCAGAGGGCAAATCATCTGAATATCCATGTTTGCCGCTTTTTTTAGTAACATTTGAACCTGAGGTCCGTATTTCCCAACAATATTTGTATAATATCTTCTTGCTTCGTCCATATATCTGTGGTCAAAATCTACTTCGTCCGCAAAAATATTACCGTCAATTGCACCAAAACTGCCAAAAGCATCTGCAGAGAATAAAATTTTATCTGTTGTGTCATAAGTAACCATAACTTCCGGCCAGTGAACCATTGGTGCAAGTGCAAATTGCAATGTGTGTTTTCCTGTTTGCAGGGTATCTCCTTCTTTTACAATAATATATTGTTCTTGCGGAAAACTTAAATCAAAAAACTGATTAATCATTGTTTGGATTTTTGCGTTACAAACAATTTTTATTTCAGGGTATTTGTTGATTAAATTTTGAAGTTCTGCACAATGGTCAGGCTCCATATGATTAATGATGAGATAATCTAATTTTTTACCGTTTAATACATGTTCAATATTTTCAAAGAATTGATGGGCTACAGCTTTATCAACGGTATCCAGTAAAACTGTTTTTTCATCCATAAGTAAATATGAATTATATGAAACACCTGTCGGAATATCATATACCCCTTCAAAAAGTGCAAGTCTTCTGTCGTTTGCTCCAACCCAGTATAAATCATTTGTTATATTTTTAACGTTATACATAATATCTCTCCTTAAAAACTATTTATATATGAATACTAACATAAAAAGGGAGTGGTTTATTGTAAAATTTTGTAATTTTTTATCCTGTAAATGCAATTAAAATTTTTCACGAATTTTTATAACTATGTATATAAAAATAGGCAACTATATACAATATCACAGTAAATATACTCGAATCCTCTCCGTAGGGGAGAGGATAGAAAATCAAGTTGAGTTTGCGAAACTTAGATTTTCAAGTCGTCTTGAAATTCTTTTCTCTCCAAAGGAGAGATACTGCTGTAATATTGTATATAAGTACCAAAAAATATTTTAAAAGAAAAAATATTGAATATCTGATGAAAATATAAAGCAGGTCATATTGCAATTTTGACCTGCTTTTCATCATGTTTATTAAGAATTGTTACAAACATGAGTAAAAACCCTAAAGTTCATGAAAGATAGTGCCGACATGGAAAATAACAGAACAATATAGTCGAAAGGAAATACTTATCATGGGTATGTCAGCATCACAAGCAAGATTTCTTTGCTTAACAGCACGAAAGAATAATGTTGAATTTGAGGGTCAACAAATTAACCAGCAAAGGACAACATTATCAAATGAATCTGCAGCTTATTACAGCGAGCTTTGTAATATGGCAGTTCCTATTCCTCCGTCTATAGATGACTATACAAAGGTTTCTTATACATTCAATGATGGTGCGATGACTAACACCGTTACATCATTATTGTATAAAAAAGAAGATGCTTCTTATCATGTAAACTATGTTCAGCAATGGCAGGATGATTATTCAATTGTTCCGGCATCAACAGCATTAGTTCAAGCATCAGGTTCAACATATACAATCGGTGAATCAACATTGAGAAAGATTGACGGCACTACTATGCCGGCAGCAGGCACAGATCCTTACTTTGATTCATTAGAATCTGATCAAAAATCTGCAGCATTAAAAACAGAAACATATTATCTTTCATTATTAAGAGATCACGTAGGTAATAATAGTGCTCAATTTTATGTAAGATATGTAAAAAATACAACCACCGGTAACTACGAACCATATTTCTATATGGAAGGCGAGTTAGAGGGTGCAAAAAGAACTGCAGCAACAGACAGAAATCTGATGAGCGTAGCTGCATATTCTATTGGTACAGAAACCAAGACAAAAGAAATTTTAGACCAAAAATGTGCAATTGAACAGGATGCATCAGGCAGATATGTTTCAATAACAATTCAGTATGACAATGAAGAAAAGAAATTCACATTGAATACGCAGACAACAACTGATGAAGATGCATACAATGATGCAATGAACCAGTATTATTACAATCAACATGAATATGACCACAAAGTACAGGAAATCAATTCAAGATTAGAAATAATCCAACAACAAGATAAGCAGTTAGAATTAAAATTGAAACAACTTGATACTGAAGAAAATGCTATTTCAACAGAAATGGATGCAGTAAAGAAAGTTATTTCAAAGAACGTTGACAGTTCATTCAAAACATTTAGTGCGTAATTTCCCAAAAATGACATACCATATAGACAGGTACAATAGTATTATTGTGCCTGTTTTCATGTTAAAGAAATATGGATAAAACCCTCTCCCCTGCCCCTCTCCGCAGTCGAGAGGAACAATAAACATCCCTCGCCTATGGAGAGGGAAATAGGGAGAGGGTAAATACTATTCTGCAGTCGAGGGGTACCTAAAAACCTTTCTAATGGCGAGGGGAATGAATATATGTCCCTCTCCTATGGAGAGGGAGACAGGGAGAGGGTAAAAACTATTCTGCAGCACTATAGGTCGGGTTTTAACCCGAACAAAACTATATAGCGTGTAGGGTAGACTTCAGTCTACCGTTAGATTTTGGTTGACTAAAGTCAATCCTACTTTTAATCAAGGTTGGGCATACTCGTTCAACTAATAAAAATAAAGGTAATTATAAGCTTATAATTCATGCTTTTATTATAAGATAGGTTGTTGTCGGGTTGAAACCCGACCTATAAGCTTTTTTGCAACTTTTGCTCATTTTAGCATAAAAAAAGACTTTCAGAAATCTCTAAAAGCCTTTATTTTAAATGGTTGCGGGAGCTGGATTTGAACCAA
>CADAJP010000002.1:341779-347151 GCA_902788345.1 uncultured bacterium
AAATGGTTGCGGGAGCTGGATTTGAACCAACGACCTTCGGGTTATGAGTCTATAAAAACCCTATTTGCAAGCTTTTTCACTTGTAACCATAATTTATCAGAATTTATCACAAATGATTACACTACATGAGTTTTAGCCTATTTTTTATTCTCATTCTTTATCAGAGTTTTTCACTATTTTCTAGAATTTTTGCAACTTTTTTGCAACCGGGGTAAAGGGGTAAATGAAATTTGTCTGACATAAAATTACAAATTTTTTGTGTGAAGTTTCCTCCTTTATATCTGTCCTCGACCAGCCACTTTTGAGAGGCGCGGAGGGGACAAAAACATAAACACCCAACCTCATTCCGAGCCACAGAAAAATTCCGTAAATTTTCAGGAAAATATAAATTGCTAACTTTTGCAACAAAAGAGCTTACAGGAGCTTCTTACACGATATAATTCATTTGTATATTGTGAGGTTTTATGAAAAGAAAAATAATAAGTAATAAAATCAAGTGTAAACATTGCGGTGATATAATAGAATCAATAAGTGTGCACGATTTTAAATTTTGCTCTTGTGGTAAGGTTGCAATAGACGGTGGTAAATGTTATTTAAAAAGAACCGGCAACCCAAACGATTGGGAAGAATTAAGCGAGTATAAACAAGAGGGTTAAAATTTTAATTTATAGTAAATTGTCGTTTCTAAAGGTATTCGGTGTAATGCAAATAGCCTTAATAGAACTTAATTAACTTCTGTAATTTTATTGACTTGTATGTTAACTTTTGTTAAGATTATAGTATGAAAAAGTACGTACAAGTAGCGGCATGCCGCAGAAGTTAGGTCGATTATGCGCATAGTGGATTTATTTTCAGGAGCAGGAGGCTTAACTTTTGGATTTTATTATAAATTAATTGATGGGCAATTCTTAAAAAATGAGAATTGTGATATTGTTTTTGCAAATGAATGGGATAAGGCTGCAGCAGAAGCTTTTGGTAAAAACTTTCCCAAAATTAACATGATTAATAAGGACATTAAAAAACTTACAGAGGAAGAAATCCTCAAATACATTTCTAATAAAGAAGTAGATTTAATTATTGGTGGTCCACCTTGTCAATCATACAGTACAATAGGGCGCCGTAAATACGATGATAAAGCCAAAATGTATAAACAATATTATCGTATGCTATCTATAATAAAACCGAAGATGTTTTTATTTGAAAATGTTAAGGGTATGTTATCAATGAAGAATCCAAATGGCGGAAAAGTAATTGATGATATTAAGGCAAAATTTAGAAGTATAAATTACGAAATTGATTTTAAAGTACTTAATGCTGCTGATTACGGTGTCCCCCAAAATAGAGAACGTGTTTTTATTATTGGTTGGCGTAAAGATTTAAATATAAATTGGTCTTTTGACAATATAGAAAAGTCGAAAAAACAAATATCTATTAAACAAGCTATCAATGACTTGCCATCAGTACCTGCTGGCGAAAATATTAAATCATATAAAGGTAAACAACCAACAAATGACTATCAAAAATTAATGCGAAATAAATTAGGTGGAATTTCGTGCCATTTCTCACCAATATATGGAGATAAAATCCAAACAGTTATAAATAATGTAATACAGGGAGAAGGCAAAAATTACATAAATCAACTTGTTGATGAAGGTAAAATTCCAGAAGAATATCGCCTAACATCAGGCTACAATAACACATATGGTAGATTAATAGAAAACCAACCAAGTACAACAATTACAAATAATATGTCAACACCTTCTGGTTTAAGATGTATTCACTATAAGGAAAATAGAGCATTAACACCAAGAGAAGGTGCGAGAATACAATCATTCCCAGATTGGTTTGAATTCGTAGGGACTAAAAAAGATATTACCACGCAAATTGGTAATGCCGTACCACCATTATTAGCAATGAAGATAGCAACGCAAATTGAAAAAGTTTTAAGTGAGGTTTAAGTGCAAAATACAGATAACCAAATATATTTCAATTTCTCATATTTCGCACTTAATTTATTGGGTAAAAATTTGTATAGTAGTCCACTAAACGCTATATCTGAATTAGTTGCAAATGGAATAGATGCTCAAGCAAATAATGTTAAGTTGTATATTAATATGGAAGATAAAGAACATTCTATTATTGAAATACTTGATAATGGTGTTGGTATGACATATTCTGATTTGGCTAATAAGTATGTGTTTATGGGGAAAAATAAGCGAGATGATTTACCAGAAGAATTGAAGCAATCAGTAATGGGAAGGAAGGGTATCGGTAAACTTTCCGCATTATATTTATCAAAAAAATATTATATTATTACCAAAACACAAGAAGAGGGTGAGGCAGTTTGGTGTTTAGATACTATAAATCCTAATGAATCAGATACTCCAAGCTTACAAAGATGCAATTTGAATGATATTCATTTTTCAACTAAAAATTATTTTAAAAATTTCAAATCTGGAACAGTAATACTATTACCAGATGTGAATTTAATTGGTATCGGGGCACAATCCATTGAAGGTCTAAAAGCTGACCTTTCTGATTATTTTTTAACAAATTCAATTGATTGTAAAATAGAAGTTTGCGTAGTTAATAGCCAAAGTGAAGAATTACATTTTGAAACAGTTCAGAAATCGATTGCATATAAAAATATGTGTGCTTTTATAGATAATACAAAAGAGGATTATTCTAAAAATCTTGCAGAATTTGTAAGATATACAAAATCAAAATATGATGAAGTTAAAAATAAAAAAAGAGAAGTAGTACAAATCAACCCTAATGAATTTCCTAAACTTATAGGAGAACACGAATTTACATTAGAAGATGGACTCACAAAAATTAAAATTCCGTATAAAGTTGAAGGTTGGATTGGTATACATTCTTCGATAGAGCCAAAATATGCTGTTGATAATGATAAAAAGTTTATTAGGAACAAAGTATATACTCCGGCAAAACTGAGATTGTACATCAGAAAAAAATTAGCCGTAGAAAATTTTATGGAGTTAATGGGTAGAACTCAAACTCTTGATAATTATATAGAAGGCGAAATTAGTTTTGATATTTTAGATGATGATAGATTAGAAGATATTGCAACAACAAATAGACAAAATTTAAAACCGGATGATGAAAGGGTTAGGTTTTTAGTAAAATTACTTAATCCTGTGTTGGGACGTTTAGTTAAGGAACGTGCCAAGTTTGGTAATCAAATTAGTAAAGAAGAAAAAGCAATAGAAGCAGAAGAAAAGGCAAAACAAGAAGAAGAAAAACGAAAAGCTGAAGCAGAAGCAGAAAAAGAAAGAAAAGCAAAAGAAGAAGCTGAACGCAAAAAGAAAGAAGAAGAAGAAAGACGTAAGAAAGCTGAAGAAGAAAAACGACAAGCTGAAGAAAAAGCAAAACAAGAAGAAGCAGCAAGGAAGGCCGCCGAAGAAGAAGCGAAGAATGAAAAGAGACGTTCCAAATTTATAGAATGCAATTTAAGTGAAGACCAAAAGAGTTTTACCAAGAAATTGCATATGATTCGCATAAACCTTAGTATTATTCAAAAATCAATAAGAAAAATGGTAATGCAAATTCAAAGGAAAAAGTTTACAGTGGAAACCGCTTGGACTAATTTAAAGTCATTATCATATAATATATTAAGAGCCAAAGCTTCATTATCGTATAGTCCTTATGCAAAATTTAATACAAAAGATGAAAAAATTGAAGGAGACTTATTTGCATTTATAAAAGAATATGCTGAGAATATTTTAATACAGGCCGACGGAGTTAAAATAATTGTAAATAATATAGAAGAACAAAATTTTATAACTAAATTTTCTCCACAAGATATAGCAATAATTATAGATAATATTGCATCAAATACAGCAAAACCAGAACATAAAGCAACAGAGTTAGAAATTACGTTATTTGTTCAAAATGATATAGCGAATATAATATTTAAGGATAATGGTTTGGGAATAAGTCCAAAAGTTAAAGATGTAAATGAGTTGTTTGAATTTGGTAAAAGTTATACAGAATCCGGAACAGGTATAGGCTTATATCATGTAAAAGATATTGTTGAAAATCACTTAAATGGTGAAGTAACAATTAATAAACTAGCAAAAGGATTTGAACTACAAATAAGGATATAGTATGAGAGAAAATATTGGTATTTTATGGGTAGAGGATTCAAAGTCATATTACGAAGAAGCAAAAGAAATCTTAAGCATGTATGCTTCTGATAAGGGAATCCAAATTGATTATAAATATGTTGAAAATGCTATTTCATTATTTGAAGAATTAGAAAAACAAGCTCAAGGTTTTCAACGTTATGATATTTGCTTTGTAGATTACGCGCTTTCTTTGCCGAATGGTAAAACAGGAGAAAATATTATTAGAGAGCTAAGACAGAAACAAATCAGTACAGATATATTATTTTATTCATCTGAAAATATTTCTGACATAAGAGAAACTATACAGAAAGATTTATCCTCTTTTGAAGGTGTATATGTTGCAGATAGAGATTCCTTTGAAGAAAAATCAAATCTCTTGCTAAATAAAAATTCGAAAAAATTATATTCGATTAATAACATCAGAGGTATTTTAATGAATGAAACCTCAGAGAATGACTATATTATGAAATCGTATATTTTAAAAGAGTATCCATTATTATCAGATGAACAAAAAAGAGAAATAACAGAACTAATAAGGCAAAAAGTTTTAGCTAAAACTACAAAAATAGACGATAATTCAAAAAAACTTATAAACAAGATAGAAGAAGGAAGTATCTTAGATGCAAATAAGATTCTAAATATCGCAAATGATTTGGTTGGATTAAAAGATAGATATGAAATATTTGAAAAAATTATTCAATATAAGTCTGTGGATAGCCTAGAAAACACTAAAATAAATAATTATTTAGATAAATTAGTTGATTTACGTAACAAACTTGCTCATCAGAAATTAGAAATATGTAATTCTTGCAAATATGTTTTGCATTACAATGATATTGAAGATTATGAACAAAAACATTGTTGCTCTGAATGTGGTGATAATTGTGTACATACAGAAAATAACAAAGTATTTGTAGAAGATTGGGACAAATTAAAAAAAGAATTAGTGGAATTTGGGCAATCAATGGATAGTTTATTATAAGTAATCGCTAACTTTTGCAAAGATTTTATGCTACTTGCTTATATGTAAATTCTTTCTCGATAAAATTGTTTTTATGCGATTTTAAATGAGGAAGAATGGTAGAAGTTAAGAATGAAGAACAGGAAGAAACAATGCGAGAGGTTGGACACCTTTTGTTAGAGGTCAAGTGTTTAGCAAGGTTAGGGGCATTAGCTTCGGATTCATGCATAATAGATGATGAGTTACAGCTACAGGACAATATA
>CADAJP010000003.1 GCA_902788345.1 uncultured bacterium
CGTTCCCATCCCGAACACGGTCGAAAAGATTCATTGAGGCGAAAATACTTGGAGGGCCACCTCCTGGGAAGATAGCTAGTTGCCGACACCTAATTTAGAAAAAGTGAGAATTAGAACAAGAAGTTCAATTCTCACTTTTTTTTAATTAAGTGGGTCAACATATCTATGCGTATTTCCTAAGAAATACTTGATAGCAGCCTCAAGTTAGTAAATTAGCAGCAAACAAGTTTGCTCAAATTTAGCCTAACATTTCGGCATACTATATCTCTAAGCCTCGTAACCTCGGCAAGAGCTATAGCATAGTTGCCGACACCTAATTTTCAAAGCCCATTAGATAATTCTAATGGGCTTTTCAAATAGTTCGGCACTTCGCCCTCGCAATAAACGCCACCGTTCAAAACAAAATCGAAAAAATATTCATTTTCCGATTATTGTTTTTCGTCTCTCTCTTCGTTCGTGGCTCTGCTCGGGCTATTCCATATTATTTATGAAGTCTTGAATATTTTTCTTAAATAGTTTGACTAATATACCTATCCTGTCACCCACTCCGATTTTAAACAAAATTGAGGAAACATGTGCTTTTGCAGTATCTTGGCTTATATATAATTTTTGTGCAATTTGTTTATTTGTGTACCCTTTTAGTACATATTTCAGAACATCGTTCTCCCTTTCTGTCAGTTTGTATTTTCTTAAATCAAAATCATTCATTTCTCTGCCCTCTATTATTAAATTTCCTTCTACAACTGTATTTTATTATAATTTTGATAATTTACCTTAATAATATTTCCATTTAATTAATAATTTACAAAAATTCACATATATTTTTTATGGAATTATTAATTTTTGTAAATTATTAATATAAAACAGGCAAATAAAAATATTCACATACATTTAAGCAGATGTAAGAAAGCAAAACCTATACATTTCAATAACTGACATAATACTATAACATAACCAAAAATAACCAACCTAGACCTCAAACTGAGGTCTTTTTTTTACGGTTTTAATTTATTTTTCGGCACTACTAAACCACAATATTTACAGCCAAAATACTCCTGTGAATCATCAAGCGGCATAAAAAAATGTTCGCATTCTTCAGGTTTTTCAATAAGATCTCCGTCTGTTTCAGGAGTGTAGTCGGGGATTAGTTTTTTATATTTTTTACCTTTAAAAATTTTAACAAGTAATTCAAATATATACATTACAGGCTGAAACTTTCCGGTAGCAATTGTGCAAGGGTGTATATTTTAAGTTCGTTTTTATTTTTTAATATAACATCAAGCTTGCTATCTTCTTCACAAAATTCGTGCAAAACCTGTCTGCATGCTCCACAAGGGGCGCAGTTGTCCTGATTTGGTGAATAAATAGCTATTGCTTTAATCTTTCTCTTACCTTCAGCAATGGCGCTGCCTATTGCATTGCGTTCGGCACAAATGGATAAGCCATAGCTGGAATTTTCAAAATTGCATCCTGTATATATACTTCCGTCTTCTGTTTCAAGGCATGCTCCTACCGCAAACTTTGAATATGGGCTGTAAGAATATTTTGAAACTTCTATTGCTTTGTCCATCAATTCTTCATATGTCATATTTCTACCTCTATAATCATATAATATATGTTTTGAGTTAAAAAATTATCCCTTAATTGTATGAATATCGTTAAATTATATTAAATACAATTTCAGTTTTTTAAAGTTTCAGCGGAATTTTGCCGTTATAGAAAATGTAAATTTACAAATACCAAGGGTGTACTATGGATGTATCAAGAATAGAAGCCTATAATCCAAAATATTACAGTTGGCGTGATATGACCGCCAAGGAAATTTTAAAATACAGTAAACAGGGTGTGGAAGTCCCTGATATTTATGTGCAGTGGGCTCAGGAGTTTTTGAAAAATATAAGTAAATATGACAATGATGAAGTAACTTATGAAAAGGCTAAAGCAGTAGAAAGACATGCTTCAGTAAGTACTAAATCCAATGTGCATAATAATTTGCTCGGCGGCGAAGAAAAAATTGAAGAACCAAATAAAACTGCAGATGTAAAAGCAAAAGAAAAAGAACCTGCTGTTGAAGAAGAAAAACCTGAAATTATTCCTAATGTTTCGGTTTCTGCTGAAGTTTCGGCAAGCGGTGAATCAGGTTCTTCAAATGATGGAACAGAAGCATTAAGTGCAGCTAAAGCAAAGCATAAGGATATGAAAGACAATGGAATAAGTTTAAGAAAACAGGCACTTTCTTTTACAAATGACAGCACTCAAACTGCCAGAGAGGCCTTTATTTCAGGAATTCTTATGAAAGCTCTTGAAGGCGAATCTCAAAATGAAATTCAGGAATTGGAATCCGCAATGCAGAGTATTTTGGCTGAGGCGGAAGCAAAACAAGGCGAATTGAGTAATGAAGTTGCTACAATAAATAATGAAAAAAGTAATAATCTTACATTTATGAAGATTGAACAGCTTCAAAGAGAGCTTGAGCAGAGCGGAAGGTTGGCTCAAATAATGCTTGGTCAGTCGTCAGGTTCTTTATCTGCTTTGGGAAATGAAATTGGTTCGCAGACGGATATAATATTGAGTGCCGGAGATTTTGGCAGTGAAACGATAGACATAGGTAATGAGCTTATTGCAAGTTCACAGGATGCCTTCTTTATAAAAAGATTAATTAACACAATAATTGGTAAACGGGCTGTATCTGCCGGTGAAGGTTCAGTTGTCAGCGGTGAAAAAGCTCAGGGTATTCAATCGGCTGCAATGTCTGTAAATACTTCCGCAAAATCGCAAATAAATCAATTCCAAAACGAAGTAAATGCAAAAACAGGTGTTGCCGCAATGAGTAAAAAAGAACAAGGCTCTGCATCTGAACAGGATCCTATCACAGGCAAAGAAAAAGAATCTGATAAAGATATCAAAACTGCGCAGAATGACGGAAGTGATACTACCGATAAATTGAATATAAATATTGATGAAATTCTAAAACGCAAAGTAAGACGCGGTGAAGTCAATATGGGTTAATCTCTTATATAGAAATTATTGGCTGTAAGCATTTTTGTCGGATAATCTTTTGTATAAGCCCTCATAAGATATGCACCTGTTTGATTTAGTGTGAAATAATCAGTATAATAATATACTTGCTCATTTCTTATTTTTACCATTTTACCCCATACAAGTTCGTACCCCAAACGTTCATTTGAGCCGAGTTTATAAACCTGAACAAGTATTTTATTCGTTTCTACAGGTTTCGGAGTTGTAATCAGATAATATATTTTATCCCCGGGTTTAAATACATTTGTTGTTGAAGTCATTGTATCTTTTGTAAACGGGTATTTGTTAAACAAAATGTATGCTTTGTTATCACAGGCTGTTGTAAAAAATAATAAAAACAATAGTGAAAATATGAATAATATTTTTTTCATTTTAAACTCTGTTCCTTTTTTCTATAAACGGACGTTTTACAACCTTTGCATCATGTAATTTTTCCCGTATCATTACCTGAATAGTTTGACCTGTTGTGATTTCAGCAATATTTTTAATATAGCCGAGTGCAATATTATGGTTTGTACTTGGGGAAACACAACCACTTGTAACATGTCCTATTTTTTCATTTTGATAATAAATTTCATACCCATGACGTGCAATGTTTTTATCTTCCATTACAAGACCAATTAATTTTTTGTTAGTCCCGTTTGAAATTTGATTCATAATAACTTCTTTTCCGTTATAATCTTCTTTTTTATCCTTTGGTACTGACCAGCTAAGACCGGCTTCAATTGGCGTTGTTGTTTCATCAAGATCGTTGCCGTATAAGTGTAATGCCGCTTCAAGCCGGAGTGTATCTCTTGCTCCTAAGCCTATAGGTTTTATTCCAAATTCTTCCCCCTGCTTTAAAATTTCGTCCCATAAATATTCTGAATATTCATTTTCTACAAGAAGTTCAAAGCCGTCTTCTCCGGTGTATCCTGTTCTTGATGCGAGCAATTTTATTCCGCAGATTGTTGTGTGTTTTATTGTAAAAGATTTTTGGTCTTTGATGTCATAGCCCATTTTTTCCATAAGTTTAATTGCTTTTGGACCCTGAATGGCAAGCAGAGAATAATTATGTGATTGGTTATCTATTTTTACATCAAGTCCTCTTTTATTTCTTACAAGCCAGTTCAAATCTTCATCAATTCTTGATGCGTTACAAATTACAAGATAATTTTCTATCCCGATTTTATAAATAATTAAATCATCTATCAGTCCGCCGTTTTTATTTGTAAGCTGACAATATACAGCTTTTTCATACGGCAGTTTGTCAATGCTTTGCGGAACTACTTTATTAAGAAAATCAGTTGCATCCTTTCCGCTAACAAAGACCTCGCCCATGTGCGACACATCAAAAACACCCAAGTTTTCTCTGACTGTTTTATGCTCTTCAATAATAGATGCGTATTGAACAGGCATGTGCCAGCCTGCAAAATCCACCATTTTTGCACCAAGTGCAACATGTTTATCGTGTAAGTATGTCTCTTTAACCATAAATATCCCAATCTCTCTCAAACATTTATATTTTCTCTTTTTTAAAATTATTTGTCAAGAGAGAATATGCGGTCTAAAAAAGCCGGTCAAAGCCGGCTTTAAAATTTTGTAATCAGGTTACATTAGACCTAAAACTTTTTTGTACCAGGAGAAAGACTCCAATTCATTACCATTGAAAGTTGTTTTCGCACATTGGTGTTTTAAGTAATCTTCAAATTCATCTGCGAAAGGTGATTTGATTTTCTTTACTTCTTTTTCTGTAACTGTTGCTGCCATAAAACACTCCTTTACACATTTAAGTCCACAGACCCCATCACATGTCGTCTATATTATACATCATAATTGCATGATTTTCTATATATAAAACATGCGGATTAAAAAATTTGCCACTATGAGCGGATATAAAATGTAAAATTTTGTAAAGTTATTTTGTTTTTATAAATATAAATTAATTAAACAAAATTTTAGTAAAAATTTTGATTATTTTATGCTATAATTTTTGCATGATTTTTATCGGAGAAAACATACATATAATTTCAAAACAGGTCAAATCTGCATTGGAAAATAAAAATGAAAATTTTGTAAAAAAAATGATAAAAATTCAGCAAAATTTTGATGCAATTGATTTGAATGTTGGGCTTGCAAAGGGAAAACTTGACAACATTTTCGAGTGGCTTTTGACAATGTGCAGCGGGCAAAAAATATCGTTTGATTCTTCAAATATTGATGCGATAGAAAATGCTTTGAAGATAATTCCGAATCCTCATGAATGTTATATCAACAGTACTAATGCTGATGATGAAAAACTCGAACGTCTAACTGATATGGCATGTGAATTTGGTTGTAATTTAATCGCATTATCAATGTCAAAGGAAACCGGTGTTCCAAAAGATGCAGATGGCAGAATGGAACTGGTATTTAAGATATATGAAAAATGCATGGAAAAGGGTATAGATTCTGAAAAATTATTCTTTGATCCTTTAGTTTTGCCGTTAAGAGCAGATCAAAGTCAGGGTGTAGAAGTTTTAAATACAATAAAAATGATTAAAGAAAGTTTTGAACCAAAGGTTAATACTGTAATCGGGCTTTCTAATATTTCAAACGGTGTTGCGAATGAATACAGGGCTATGATTAACAGGGTATTTGCCGTTCTTTGTGTTGGAGCAGGGCTTGATTGTATGATTGCTGATGCAAAAGACGAAGAACTTCAAAGAATTGTCAAAATGATTGAATGTAACAATCCGCAAACTGAAACAGATAAATTATACATAAATTTGTCAAATATGGTACAATATTTTGGTAGAGTTCAGGATATTGAGTTTGATAAAAACGACAGACAGCAATGCAATATAATGAGTTCTGTAAAAGTGTTATTAAATGAGGAAGTTTTTTCCGGCGGACTTTACGTGTAAGGTAGTATGTATAGTATAGAGTTTTATAAAAATATGAAAATAAGAACTAAATTATTAACGGCAGTTTTGGTATCCGGGTTATGTTTAACAGGACTTCAGGCGCATGCATATATGAATCCTGAAGCAAGTGTTTTGTACCAGCAGGCTTGTTCGGCTGAACATCAGCAGGATTTGAAAGGTGCTATAGAAAAATTGGAACAGGCAATAAAAGTTTCCGGCGGGGATACCATGCTTTATACTAAACTTGCAGGTATTTATTCCGAGATAGATGAATATGATAAGGCTTTGGAAAATTATAATAAGGTTATTGAAATCAATCCTGATGATGCTTTCATTTATATAAGTATCGGAAGTATTTATGAAAGCCAAAATAAATACAAAGATGCCCTAAATGCATATACAAAAGCTTTGGATATTTTCCCTGAGTATAAATACAATTATTTTAATATCGGGAATGTCCAGTATCAGCTGAAAAATTACAAAGAAGCAATAAAAAATTATGAGTCGTTTCTTGATACCTATTCGGGACACTCAGAAGCAAGAGAAAATTTAGCGTCATCCTATCTTGCAATAAAAGATTATGAAAAAGCCAGAGCTGAATTTAAAAAAATATACGATAAAAATCCGAATGGTTTTAAATATTATTACCAATACGGGATTGCAATGTTAAACTTAAACGAAACAGAAGATGCCGTAAAGTTTCTTGAAAAAGCTATAGAAATTGATCCTGATAACGATTCTGCTCATTTAGGTTTGGCTCAGGGGTATCAGGAATTGGGCAAAAAAGATATGTCTTATGAACAATATCAGATTGTTCTAAAAAGGATGCCTAACTTAAATACCGTAAGACTTGATTATGCAAATCTGCTTGCTGATATGGATAAAAATACCGAAGCAATTGAGCAGTATAATATGTATATTAAAGCATTTCCTAATGACATAAAGGGTTATTCAAATCTTGCTGATGTTTACAAAAATGTAAAAAATTACGATAAAGCAATAGAAAATTATCTTGTAGCATTAAAGAAAGATTCAGATAATATTGATTTAAAGAAAGATATAGCAAACTGTTATCATAATAAAAAAGATTATGATAATGCTTTAAAATATTATGATGAAATCTTAAAAGTTCAGCCTGACGATTTCAATGTAAGGTTTAATTATGCACTTGCTTTGCATGCTATGGAAAGATATGACGAAGCAATTGCGATATATAGAAATTTGTTATCTGAACGCAATGAAAAGACAATAATAAATAACCTGAATAATGCTCTTGTTTCACGAGCTCATGAATTGGTAAAAGATGGTGAAAGTGAAGATGCAATTGCAATGTTTAAAGAAGCAATAAAGGGCGGATATTCTGACGGGTATGTATATTACGGACTTGCAAAAGCATATTCGGCTAAGGGTAATAATACAAAAGCTGCCGAAAATTATGAAAAAGCAATAGCTCTTGACCCTGATAAAACACAGTATTCAGCTGATTATAGTGAATTTATTTCATCTGTTTATAAAACAAATGTAGAAGTAAAATCTACAGGTTCAAAAGAAGAATTGCCGTCTATAAATTTGTCGGTAAGTACTCCGGAAACGAAAGAAAAGCCAAAAGAACAAAAAGTTTCTCAGCCAAAACCTGCCGAAAAAACTTCTGATACTGCAAAAAAGAAGAGTCAGGATTTTATAGCAGAAGGGGATAAAAATTACAAAAATAATAAATATGATGCAGCGATAAAAAATTATCAGGATTCTTTGCAATTAATTCCTGAAGATGCAGAAACACTTTTAAAAATAGGTTCGATATATCAGGTTAAGGGTGATACTACAAAGGCAGTTAATTTTTATCAAAAGGCAATTATTGTAAATCCTGATTATACTGATGGCTGGTTTAATCTTGGGCTTGCTTATGCAAAAGAAAATAACCTGATTGAATCACAAAAAAGTTTCGAAAAAGTTATAGAACTTGACGGCAATTATAATTCCGGATACGCATATTATGCGTTGGCAATTGCTATGGAAAATCAAGGCAAAAAGTCAGAAGCTGTGAAGAATTATAAATCCTTTATAAAACACAGTCAGGATAAAGAATTAATAAATTCCGTTCAGGATAAAATTAAACAGCTGCAATAGTTTTATAAAATATCCAACGGATCAACATCTACTGTCATTTTTATATCTTTTGGCGCGTTGATTTTTGATAAAAATCCTGAAATAAATTGGTGTCCTTTTTCTTCGAGTTTATTTTTTATTAGTATTTGAAATCTCCATTGGCTGTTTATTCTTTCAATAACGCATGGTGTTGGTCCAAGTACATCAAGTCTTTCTCCGAAACCAAATTTTTCAATCATTGTGTGTAATCTTAAAGTAATTTCCTGTGCAGATTTTTCTGCTCGGAATTTATTTTCCGAACTCATAATTATCCTTATAATTTGGCTGAATGGAGGGTAATCAAATTCTTCTCTTGAAATAATTTCTTTGCTGTAAAAATCTGCATAATTTTGAGATTTTGCACTTTCTAATGCATAAAAATCAGGATTGTATGTTTGGAAATATACTCTGCCTTTAAATTCTCCCCTGCCGGCACGACCTGCAACCTGTGTTAGAAGTTGAAAACCTCTTTCTGATGCTCTGTAGTCAGGCAGATTAAAACTTGCGTCTGCCGAAATTACTCCGACAAGTGTAACGTTTGGATTGTCTAAACCCTTTGCAATCATTTGAGTTCCGACTAAGATGTCAATTTCACCCTTTTGAAATTTGTCTAAAAGTCTTATATGCTCACCTTTTCGGGTAAGAACATCACTGTCAATTCGTGCAATTTTATATCCCTGAAAGATTTCTTCTATATATTGTTCAATTTTTTGGGTACCTGTTCCGGAGTTTTTTAATATATCGCATCCGCAGTTAGGACAGACTTCCGGAAAATATTCTGCGTGGTTGCAGTAGTGACATTTGAGCATGTTGTCTTTTGAGTGCCATATCATTGGTATTGCACAATTCGGACACTCTATAACATGTCCGCAGCCCTGACATTGCGTGTAAGTTGAATATCCTCTGCGATTTATCAATAAAATTACCTGTTGTTTATTATCAAGGGTTTCCTTAATCGCAGTCTGCAATGGTTTTGATATTAAATGTTTGTATGCTGCCTGTCCGTGTTCCTGCATATTTATTACACTGACAGGTGCAACTTTTGCGTTGTTATATCGTTTCAGCATCTGATACAGATGTTGAGAATTTACGGCATAATAATAACTTGAAATATCGGGCGTTGCAGAACCTAATATCAGAGGGCAGTTATTATATTCTGCAAGTTTTCTTGCTACAAGTCTTGCATCATAGCGAGGAGCGGGACTTGTTTGTTTATATGCTCCCTCGTGTTCTTCATCAATAATAATTAATCCTATATTTTGAAGCGGGGCAAAAACTGCACTTCTTGCTCCGGCAAGAATTTTTATTTCATTTTTGTATAATTTCTGCCAAACATCATATCGTTCCCCTTCCGAAATACTTGAGTGCCATATTGCAACATCTTTTGTTCCGAATTTTTTTGCAAGTCTTTTGGTTAATTGTGATGCAAGTGCGATTTCAGGTGCTAAAAATAAAACATTTTTGCCCTGTTTAATAGTGTCGTCAATAAGTTTAAAGTAAACTTCCGTTTTTCCGCTTGCTGTCACTCCATGCAGGAGAATTGTCGGTTTTTGCTCATCTTTGATTTGTTTTGATATTTTTTGGTAAACATCATTTTGTATATCTGATAATTCATTTAAGGGTTCAATTTTGTCAATATTCAGAATGTCCAAAGGATTGCGGTATATTTCTTCTTCCGCAATTCTTATACACCCCAATGCCTCAAGTTTTTTGAGTGTTGCTCTTGTTGTTTTTGCAAGTTTTTCAAACATAACTATAGGCATCTTGCCTTTGTCTTTAAGAATATTCAGCACTTCAAGCTGTCTTTTTGTTGCACCGAAATCTCTTATATATTCTACCGAAAATTCTGTTTTGAGTGATTTTTCAATGAGTTTCATCGGTATTGCCGCATTTAAAACAGTAATTAAATCTGTGCAGTAATAATTTGCAACCCATTCAAGTAATTTCAGGTATTCTACAGAAAACAACGGAGTTTCATCTAAAATTTTTGTAATTTGTTTTGCCTTAATATCAGGCGGAAGGTAATCGCTAAAACCTACACAAAAGGCATTTATCATTCCCTGTCTGCCAAACGGAACAAGTAATGCCTGTCCTATTTTTATTTTATTTTGAAAATGGAGAGGAATTTCATAGCTGAAAGTTCGAACCCCTAAGGCTTTAATATTTACAAGACAAACCGCATAACGACAGGTAGTTTCTTTTTGTTCGTTATTTACCTTTTTTTTGAGTGTTAATTTTTGTTCAAATAACTTGTTTTGTATAACATCCGCCATAGCTTATTGCAAATACTATTTTAACCCTTTGCGTTTATAAAAATCTTCAATAAATCCGGTATTAAATTTTCCGCTTGCAAAAATATCATCTTCAATAATTGCCTGATGGAACGGTATGGTTGTTTCTACCCCTGTTATAACATATTCTTTCAAGGCTCTATACATTCTTCTGCGGGCTTCATTTCTGTCTTTGCCCCAGCAGATTAATTTTCCTATCATTGAGTCATAGTATGGAGGGATTGAATAATCCTGATAAACGTGAGAATCAACTCTTATTCCAAAACCGCCAGGAGCCAGGTATCCTGAAATTGTTCCCGGATTTGGCATAAAATCTTTCCTTGGATCTTCAGCGTTAATACGACATTCAATGGCGTGACCTTTTAACTGAATATCATCCTGTGTATATCTCAATTTTTCACCTGAAGCGACATAAATCTGTTCTCTAACTATATCCACATTAGAAATCATTTCTGTAACGCAGTGTTCAACCTGAACACGTGTATTCATTTCCATAAAATACCATTTCCCGTCATGATCAAGTAAAAATTCACAAGTTCCGGCACCTTCGTAGTTAATTGCTTTTGCTGCACGAACAGCGGCTGCCCCCATTTGAGCTCTTGTTTCTTCGTCAATAGCCGGAGATGGTGCTTCTTCTAACAATTTTTGATGGCGTCTTTGGATTGAGCAATCTCTTTCACCCAGGTGAACAACATTTCCAAAACTGTCGCCTAGAATTTGTACTTCAATATGTCTTGGATTTTCGAGGTATTTTTCAGCATAAACATCAGGATTTCCGAAGAAATTTTTTGCTTCACTCTGGCAAAGTTCCATATTTATTTCAACTTCCTGATCGCTGCGACAAATTCTCATGCCTTTACCACCACCGCCTGCTGTTGCTTTCAGAATAATCGGATACCCTACTCTGTTTGCAAATTCCTGAACTTCCTCAACTGTTTTAACAATTCCTGTTCCCGGAGTTACAGGAACATCATTTTCTATCATTGTTTTACGGGCTGTTGCCTTATCGCCCATTTTTCTCATTGCTTCAGAAGACGGACCGATAAATTTTATACCCTGTTTTTCGCAAATCTCAGCAAAATCAGCGCGTTCTGACATAAATCCGTAACCGGGGTGAATTG
This sequence comes from uncultured bacterium, assembly GCA_902788345.1. GTDB lineage: Bacteria > Cyanobacteriota > Vampirovibrionia > Gastranaerophilales > Gastranaerophilaceae > Zag111. The sequence goes on from CADAJP010000003.1 coordinate 11,482, forward strand.
CATCTGCTCCGGATACCATTGCGGCTGACATAATTGACGGTATATTAAGATAGCTTTCTGAACTTTTTGCAGGTCCTATACAATATGCTTCAGTAGCAAGTCTTACGTGCAAAGAATTTGCATCTGCCTGTGAATATATTGCAACTGTCGGAATACCGATTTCTCTGCATGCTCTTATAATTCTTACTGCTATTTCGCCTCTGTTTGCGATTAAAACTTTTCTAAACATGTTATCCCTCTTTTAAGTGAATAAGGTAATATGGAAATAAGGAAATAAGTTCTTTACAGGATTTGGTTAATTAGAATATATGTACTGATACGAACTTATTCCTCTATTTACTTATTTACTTAATTTCTTCTATTCCACATACATCAAAACTTGACCAAATTCAACAGGCTGACCGTCTTCAACGCAAATTTCAACGACTTTACCTGCAACTTCTGATTTGATTTCGTTCATCATTTTCATTGCTTCAATAATACAAACAACATCACCCTGCTTAACGCTTCCGCCGACCGAAACAAACGGAGAAGCATCCGGAGATGGAGCCATATAGAAGGTTCCAACCATAGGAGATGTTATTGGGGTACCTTTTGAAGCCGGTTTTTCAGCTTTTGGTTCTTCTTTAGCTGCTGCAGAAGCAGGAGCAGGCTGAACCGGAGCTGAAATAACAGGAGCGCTTACAACAGGTGCAGATGTTACAACAACATCTTTTCTGATTGTAATTGCCTGTTCGCCGTCTTCTAAAGAGATTTCGGTCAAATCCTGTTCATTTATTATTTTCGCTAGTTTTTCTATATATTCTGATTCAAATTTCATTGTTCTTGTCCTTATTTTTGAGTTTATACTCTATCTAAATATTCATTTGTTCTGGTATCAACACGAATGATGTCGCCGTTAGCTACGAAGAACGGAACATTTACAACAGCACCTGTTTCTAATGTTGCTGGTTTTGTACCGCCTTGAGAAGTGTTGCCCTTTTCAGACGGCGGAGTATCAACAACTTCAAGCTCAACATGAGCAGGAATGTCAACACCGATAACTTTTCCTTCGTGTAATAAAATCATTACATTCATATTTTCTTTAAGATATTTTTTGCTATCGCCAACTTGAGCTTCTGCAATATGGAGTTGATCGTAAGTTTCGTTATCCATCATTACATAGTCAGAACCTTCTTTATACAGGTATTGCATTTCGCGTCTGTCTAATGTTGCTTTTGCAACTTTTTCGCCGGCTCTGAATGTTTTTTCAACAACCTGACCGGTCATAACATTTTTCAATTTAGATCTGACGAATGCAGAGCCTTTACCCGGTTTAACGTGTAAAAATTCAACAACTGACCACAAACCGTTGTCAAGTTCAATAGTTAAGCCTGTTTTAAAATCATTTACTGAAATCATATTTTTCCCCTTTTATAAAGTTATTCTTTCTTTGTGTATAAATGATAACATAAACCCTTATTTTTTACAATTAATTGTAACAATATCGTTTTGTTAAGCATTTGCCAAATATTATGCTCTAAATAAAATATTAATTATGGGGATGATATTATTTTACAGTGCAGATACACAAATTGCTGATACCTACCGTAATTTATTCGGCGGTAAGTATTTTGACTTTGTAACCTGTGAAAGTGAAAACGAGCTTTATGACAAAACGGAAAATGAAGACATAGATATTATTTTGATTGATAATAATATTCAAAATGTTACGGATATTGTCAATAAAATAAGGGCATATAACGAAAATATCCCGCTCATACTTGTTGCTTCGGAATTAAATCAGAATATAAATTTATTCAACGGGTTTATTTTAAAATCATACGATGATGATACGGTTTTAGCCGTAATAAATTCTATTTTGAAAACAAAACAGAAAATTGACAGGTTAACTCTTAGAAATTCCGATATGGCAGAGAGTTTATACAGGCTGAATGTTTTATATAATACAAGTTCACAGTTTGCAGGGACTCTCGATACAAAGGAGCTGCTGAGTTATATGGCAGAAGGGTTAGAAAAATCTTTGAGTTTTGATATTGCCTGCAATATTTCTTTTGGTTTTGAACAGGAGCCTGTATTGATTATAAATTCTATTTATGATTTGTCTGAAGAACTGATGAATGCTCTTAAATTGAGGGCTGTATTGAATTACAAGTCACTTTTTGACAGTAAGGAAATTCCGTTTGAAATTGATGATACAAATCTCAAAATAATAAAAAATATCAAAAATCCTCACGAAAAATTTACATTTTCAGTTTTTCAATATGATAATTTATTTGCACCGATTGATTTGGGGGATGAGTTTTTCGGGTGTATAGAAATCTTTAGGAAAAAACCTTTTTCATCTGATGATGCTGCGTATTTTCAAACTATTGTCAGACAGGTATCTCTACCGCTAAAAAGTGCCGGTTTGTATAAAGAAATCATGGGCAAAAACTCTGAACTTGAAAGACTTGAAAGAATTAAATCTAATTTTATTTCGATAGTTTCTCATGAACTTAGAACACCGCTTACTCCGATAAATAATGCCGTATCAATCTTGTCAGGGGGCAGATGCGGAGAATTAAACAAAGATGGTATAAAATTTGTTGATATGATAAAAAGAAATGTCCAAACCCTGAAGGGTATAATTAATCATATTCTTGACAGCAGTAAAATTGATGCCGGAAAAATGGAATTCAAGTATGAAAAAATGAATATTCATACCGTAATTGAAAATAACAAAAATAATTTTGACAGTGTTGCAAAAGAAACAGGAATTGAGTTAATTGTTTCAGAATCGGAACTGCCTGATGTATATGGTGATAGTTTCCGTTTAGAGCAGGTTTTACGCAATCTTATAACAAACGCAATCAAGTTTACTCCGCAGGGACGCAGAATTACCGTAAAATCAGAGTTGAAAAACTCTGATGATATAGTTGTAAGTGAATGTTTTGCTTCTGAATTAAAGAAACTTCACGGTAACTATGTCGTTGTAAGTGTTACTGACGAAGGTATAGGGATAAAAGAAGAAAATTTCTTAAAAGTATTTGAACCATATACCCAGATAGAAAATGCACTTACAAGAAAAGTTGGCGGAACAGGTTTAGGTTTGCATATTGTAAAGCAAATAGTCAAAGCTCATGGCGGTGCAATTTGGTGTGAAAGTGAAGAAGAAAAAGGGTCAACTTTTAGTTTTGCTATTCCGGTAAGTGTTGAAAACAACGAAAACAAAACTGTTCAAAAAGATATGATGCAGGGGCAAAAACTTTTGAGTTTGTTTTAATTATTTCATTTTGCCGAGTATTTCCTGAATTTTCTTTTCAGAAGCATCAGCATTGTTTAATGCCATTTGTGCTGCTGTCGGGTCATAATTTTGAACCATTCCGACAGGTGAAGGAATATATGTTCTGACAGGTTCTAAAATTTTACCGTCTTGGTTTTGCTGATTATTGTTTTGTGGGTTTTGTGTTTGAGTTTGTGCTTCAGGCTGTGCTTTTTCTCCTGCAACGGTTTGTTTTATAAGGTTAGAATCCGCAAGTTTATTTGGGTCTACCTGAGGGGTTGTCTGTTGGTTTTGTTGAGGCTGAACGGCTTGCGGTTGTTGAGCTTCTTCTTCATTTTCTTCATCAAGAACAGAAACGGTAGGTCTTCCTATAACTGCGTGTACCATTTTGGTTGCCATTTTCCCAATGAACGGGCCGATTATGAACATAGGTATAATGAATCTCATTGGTGCGCCAAGAATATTTGTATTTGCAATTCTGCGTAACCAATTCATATTCACTGCAGATTTAGAACGGTATGCAAATGAGTGTTCATTACCGCAATTTATTAATTCTCCAAGTTTTGCTAATCCTTTTTGTAAGAAATTCAGGTCTTTGCGTTTTAATAATTTGTTTACTGCTTTAAGAGAATCTTTAAATTCTTTTTTATTATTAAATACTTTATTTACTACATTTTCGTTATGTAATTTTAGAGCTTGTCTGTATGCTTCTTTACCGGCATTATCTACCCCGAGGTATTTAAAACCGCCGATTTTGTGCATTCCGATAGCACCTATAATACCGCCGATAAAGATAAAGAAGTCGTTGACTAATCTTTCTGCACCTGTTTGGATTTTTTCACCTTTTGGTGCGTTCCAGATGTGATATAACATATCTGCAAAGATTGTTGCCTGCATCAAAGGTACAAATTTACCGCCTGCAAATCTGTTTGTGCAGCCTTCTGTAATCCATGCCATAGCTTTCGGTATTGCACGACCAAAGTATGTTTTGTTATTTTTGCCTAATATGACATTGAATTTGTTTGATAATTCCTGCAAGCCAACTTCACGACCGATAAAATGAGAGCGTATGCGGCCGCTAATTGTATTTCCTGCACCTTTTAATCTTGTTATAATTATATTTTTGTCTGATTTTTCAAGAATTTTTGCCATTTCTTCGGCTTTTTCACCGAATTTTCCTTTGAATGTCGAATAATGGGCAAAATCATTAAAACCAATTTTTTTAGATTTTAATTCTTTTGCAAGAGTTTGTAATTCTTCAAGTGATTTACCTGCAAGAGCTTGTTTATTTTGTCCGAGAGCTTCCAGTTCTCTTATTTGTAATGCCATCAATTTTTCTGCTTTTGTACCTGTGCATGCAGCTTTGAATGAATCAATTTCACTTTGAGGGATTCTGTATTGCTCTAATTTTTGGAAATCCAAACCTATAGGTTTTTCAATAAAGCCTTCAACCACCTGTTCTGTATCAGCCCCAAGAAAACCTTTTATGCCGAGTGTAAAGAATTTTGCAAACTTCCATTGTGCTTCTGTTGAATGGTATTTCAAAGAACGCATAATTTTACTTGTTTGGGCTTTTTGATTTGTCCAGTTGTCAAACGCTTTTAATTTACTTTCAATATATTTGCCGACACTGTTATTTTCAAAAAATTTATCAACCCAGTTGCCGACTTTTCCTGTAATAGTTTGGGAATATTCTTTGTTGAAATTGCGGTTATAGACATCCATGCCTTGTCCGATACCGTAGCCTATACCTAAAGTTAGACCAAGTGTAGTCAACGGATCGGCATCTTTAGATGCTTTCAGACGGTTTGAAAGTTGCCCTGCACCTGTTGATTGGACAACTTCATTAGCAGTTGTTTGTCCCTGCATAACAGGATTCGCAGTTTGGGATGAAAAACCAACCTGATTATAATTATTCCTTAAATATGGATTTACACTTTGTTGTGACATTCTACTACCTAATTTAATATAAACCTACATATAAATAAAAACAATTACTTATTATTTTTTGCCTATAAATGTTAATTTTGGGCTAAATATGAAGAATTGTAACAAAAATATCGAATATTGAAATATTCAAATGAGTATATACTTTATATATACAAGAGAGCAAAACGAGAGAGAGAACAAAATGGCACTAAAGAATTTAAAAAGCGTAGATAAAAAGCTGCAGGACATATATAAAGATCAGGTTACAACAACTGTAGCAGCTACTCCGGAACCATATGTTGACAGATCGGAACTGTTATTTGAACAGATGAACTTTATTGCAGCATATAACAAATCATTATTACATATTGCATAACATTTTTTATTTTATATTTTAATTCCAATTTAATTTTTCCCCTACAAATTTTTTCCCCGATTTCATACTGAAATCGGGTTTTTATTTGCAAAACAAATATGTCTGTAACATAATTGCATTATAAGGGAAGTGAATATGGCAAATATATTAGTATATGAATTAGACGGTAAAATATATATAAATTTAACGAATAAATGTACAAATGACTGTATATTTTGTTTAAGGAATGACAAAGATGATGTTTGCGGTCAGCAGTTGTGGCTGGATGATGAAAATTCTACGGCAGAAGATGTTATTGAGCAGTTAAAGAAATTTAAGTTGTCTTCAGAAATTATTTTTTGCGGTTACGGAGAACCTCTTTTAAAGTTTGAGGTATTAAAAGAAGTTGCACAATACATAAAAAATAATTATCCGCAGATAAAAATAAGAGTTAACACAAACGGGCATGCAAATTATGTATATAAACGCAACATTGTTCCGGAATTAAAAGGGCTTGTTGATGAGTTTTCTGTCAGTTTAAACGGAGAATCTTCTCAAGAATATAATGAACTGTCTCAGCCTGTTTTTGAGGGTGCATATGAGGAAGTTAAAAAATTTATAAAGGCTTGTTCTGATGAAGGTATTGATGTTGTTGCAAGCGTTGTTGAAGGATATAAAGGACGCCATATAAATCTTGAAAAGTGTGAAAAAATAGCTTCCGATTTGGGTGCTAAATTCAGGGTAAGAGAATGGATTCCCAACGGTTATTCATAGATTGGAGTAAAAATGGAAGTAAAATCTGTATCAAATCAATTAAACTTTAGCGGAAATTATTTGTATGATGCTAATTTATCATACACTCAGTTAAAAAATTTCAGGCGAGCATTGAAGGGTGTTGATATATATAAAAAAGATTATGATTTAAAAATATTTAATGATTTTAGTCAGGATGTGTTATGCAGAGGTGACGAGCATTTTGTGTGTGTAACGGCTGAAAATAAAAAGAAAAACCGTTCGGTTCAGGTTTTAATGGAGCCGTTTGAGCAAAAAAGGGATAATGAAATAAAGGAAAAAGTTTTAGAAGTTATCAAAGCTTATGAAGAAAAATATAAAAACGGTTTTTGGAGTAAGGTAAAAAATATATTTCGTTAAAAATTTATAAGGGGTATAATATGAAAGTACAGAAGGTCTCAAATCAAAATTTTAATGGTCGCATAGTTTTTATAAACAATAGAAATATTGCGGGTAAAACTGAAGAATTAAGTAAAAATTTAGCTGCATTATTATCAAAAAATTATCCTGAAATTGAAACTTGGATAGAAAAGAAACCTTATGATTTGTTTGTATCGCGTCCTAAAAATATATCTGAATTTTATCAGGTAGATGCTAATGTAAAGTTTGAAAATGTATTAGGCGAAGACAGTACTGTAAAGGGCATCTCGTCTATGGTTTATGAAGGCAGATTGGACAGATTCCCTACAGCTGCTTATGAAGCTATGACAAGCTTTGAAAAGGCTCCGGCTTATGAAGAATTGGTAAAACCCGAAGGATTTTTCGAAGGACTTTGGAGAATAATAAGAGGTATAAAAAATTAGATAAGAACCACTTCACCTTTTTTTAGTGATTCTTTAACATTGATAACTCTTTGGTTAGAACTTCCAACCCAGTGGATGTTGTTGTCTTTAAGCTCGTCAATAAATTCACCCTCTGCGATTACATCAATGTCTTCAATGCCTTCAAGATTGTTGATAGCTTCCCACAAATAGCCTGTGTAAAGCCAAATATTTTTATTTGGAAATTTTTCTCTGTGTTTTTTAATTAGTCTGAAAACTTCACTTCTGTTATTCGGAAATAACGGATCTCCGCCGCTGAAAGTAATTCCTGAAATGTAAGACTTATCAAGTGCCTCAAAAAGTTCATTTTCAGCTTCTTCGTCAAAAGGGATTCCGCCATTTTCATCCCAAGTTTCAGGGTTTTGGCAGTTTTTACAGTGGTGATTGCATCCTGCAACCCACAGGACTACTCTTAAACCTTCACCATTCAGCATATCTTCTTTAGTTATATTATGATAATTCATATTTCTCCTAGTGAATATGAAAATAAACGAATAAGGTAATAAGTTCATTACGATATGTATAAAGACTTAATTATGAATAAAACTTATTTCCCTATTCACATATTTCCTTATTGTCTTTTATTTACATACTAACTCTGTCTTTAATTTCTTCCATTTTGTGATCGGCAAGTCTTGAGTCACCCTTAACTCTTGAATATGAAAGGTAGCCGTTCATACGGTCAATTTTAGTTAAATTTTTACTTCCGCATTTTGGACAAACATCCATATTTAATTCTTCGTGACCGCAATCATCACAGTATGAAAGTGAAAGATTTACACCTTCATAAAAGCCCATATCCATAGCTCTTAATACGAGTGTCTTAACAGCTTCTGTATTATAATCTAAAGGATATTTTACATATTGAATTTTACCGCCATTCATCAAATCCCAGAAACGTTTTTCGCAATCTTGTTTTTGAATAGGAGTAATTTTTTCTGAAACATGGCAGTGGAAACTGTTTGATACATAAGGTTTATCAGAAACTTTATCTACAACGCCATATTTTTTACGGAATTGTTTTACCTGTAAACCGCAGAGGTTTTCTGCAGGTGTTCCGTATAAAGCATATAAATAACCGTCTTCTTTTTTGAATTGAGCAACTTTTTTATTTATGTATTCCATTACTTCAATTGCAAATTGACCGTCTTCAACAAGTGATTTGCCGTTGTGAATTTCCTGCAATTCATTTAATGCTGTAATTCCGAATGAGGCTGTTGCATATTTCATTAAAGGTTTAATCTTATCATGGAAACCTAAATGTCCGCCATAGAAACCGCCTTCGCAATATGCAAGAGGGTTTACCGATGCTCTCATTTCTCCAAGATAATCGTATGTACGTTTGTGTAAGCCTCTAATCATTTCCATGTAGTAATCTAATACTTCATAGAAATCTTTGCCTTCCTGTTTTGCTTTTGCATAAATCATTGGTAAGTGTAAACTTATAGCACCAATGTTAAAACGACCAACGAAAATTGGTTTATCATCTTCATCTGCAGGTTCAAAACCGCCTCTTTCAAACCAAGGTGATAAAAATGCTCTGCAGCCCATTGGTGATACAACTCTGCCGTATTTTTTATACATAGAAGCAACATAACCTTCACCTGTTAAGCTTAACCAGTCCGGATACATAGCCTTTTTAGAACATTCAATGCCGGCTTCAAAAATGTCATAGTTTACTTTTCCTTCGGCATGTAGGTTTTCGTCATATAAGAATACTATCTTAGGGAATAATACCGGTTTTTTATTTTCCTTTTTCCCTTGTCCTTCGCGTCTGACATTAAGCATAACAATAGATGCCATTTTTTCAAATTTTTCTGTTCCGAGTCCCATTGTAACGGTTATGAACGGATAATCGCCACGGGAAGATGCAACTGTGTTGAATTTATATTCCCAGCCCTGGAAACCGTCATGATAGCATTGTTCAACATCTTTTGTTGCAATTTCGTCTGCTTTTTGTTCATCTAATCCCATTTCAATATATTTGTTATATTGCCTGTCGTATGTTTTTTGTGCATACGGAGCAAGAATTTTATCCACTTCAGGAACTGTAAATCCGCCATATTGCTGACTTGCAGCTGCCATTACAATATCTCCGATAACATCAAAAACCACTTCGAGTGATTTTGGTTCGTTATACCAGAGATTTCCCATTTCAAAACCGCCCTTTAGTACATTTGCAACATCAAATAAACAGCAGTTCATTGTGTCGCGTCTTGCATTCATGTCGTGAATGTATATATAACCGTCACGAACAGCCTGCAATTCAGGAACTGTTAAGAAGAATTTTTTGTATAATTCTTTATTTAACTGGTTAAATATTAACGAACGCTTTGTAGAAACTAAAGCAGAGTCGGCATTTGAGTTTTCTTTGTCGCCAACGTACATAATTCTTTGTGATTCTTGGTAAACTTTATCAAGCATTGTTACAAAGTCAATTTTGTAATCTCTGTAGTTTCTGTAGCTTTTCGCGACTTTAGGATTTACATCTTCAAGAGCATTTTCAACTATGCAATGCATTTTTGCAATATCGATTTCTTTGTTATGCTGTGCAAATACACTGTTGTTAACATGCTCGCAAATGCTTTCTATTTCTTTGTCTGACAATTCAACAAGCATTCTTTCCGCAGATTTTTTAATTGCGTTAACAACTTTTTGAATGTCATATTTTTCAAGCGTTCCGTCTTTTTTAACAATTTTAAGACTGCTCAAATCCATCTTTTTAGAAAGGTTAATAACATTTGATGAATTTGTATTATTCATAGACTCAGGTTTGGTTACTCTTACCGCGTAATCTCTCAAACCGCTGAAGTCAATAACTCTCCCATTGCACAAACTATTCATTAAACTGTCTCCTTCTACTTACAAAGGCAGAAAAATATCTACATCTCCCAAATTTTCCTGTCTCGAGGTGTCTGAAATTTAAGCATTCCGACTATTACGGCTGCGGACCAGTGAGGGAATTTCACCCATGCTTTCCTTAAATCTCCTTTCAAATATTGTACAACATTTTTTATAAAAATTGAAGAAGTTTTTACAAAATTTAATCCATTCGATTGATGCCCTAAATCCAAGTATTGACATGGTTTTGCATGTTATCAAATGTAAACTTTTATTAAATAAAAATCATGAAAAAGCAATTATCAAGTCGATATATATTTTATATATATAAGTGAAATAACATGGAGAGTATTATGCCACCAATTGATTTTATGTTTGGGCCAAGATTTCGTGGCGGACAGGTAATTCAACAGAATATAACTATCAAACAACCGGGCGGGTTTTTAGGATTTATGAGCGGTTTGTTTGGCGGTTTAACAGGTTATATGCCGGGAATGTATCCGACAATGCCGTATTATTCACCATATTCCTTTGGGAGTATTTTCCCGACAGGGTGCTATTCAAGAGAACAGTTGCAGCTGCAGTATTATACTCAGCAAATGATGTTGCGTCAGCAGCCTTATATGATGATGCCTCAGGCTCAAATGAGTCCTTATGCATATCTAAATCAACAGCCTCAACAGCAATTGTTGGATGGTGATAAAGCAAATAATTCTTCAACTGAAATGAAAAATCTTGAAACCTTCTTTAAAGGTAAAGATTATATAATATGTCAGGAAGCTGACGGTAAATATACTGTAGCTGATAAAGACGGTAAATTCCTTGCTTCCGGTACTTATGCAGAAGTAAGAGATAAATTATTTGAAGTAGCAAAAGCTGAAGCGTCTGAAGAGGTTGAAGGATCATCTGATGCTGATTCTGTTGATGGTGATGATTCTGAAGCTGATTTGCGTGAAGAGATTGAAGAAACTGAAAGCGAGGAAGGAGGTACTCGTTCTCAGGGAGTTGCTGCAGGTTGGTATAAAGCAACAGCTGACAAAAGCAGAGCTATCAAAAATATTGATGTAAATACGGTTTTAAGTGCATCAAAAAAAGAAGGTCAATCTCCTGCCAGATTTATTGTAGGTCATAATATATTGACTTCAAAATATTATGGTGCATTAACGAAGAATCAGATAGATACATTGACATACGCTTTAATTATTAACAATCGTGATTGTTTCAATGATGATGGAACATTTAAAGAAGGTTTTTCAGTAGAAAAGCTTGCTATTCCTGATTCAAGATGGATTGCTGCAAATGTTATCGGTAATGAAAAAATGACTCCGGCAGCAGCACAAAAATATGCAAAAACTCATGTAACCAAAAACGGTAATGTTTTATATGATGCCAATTTAATGTCGCAAATGAATTACAGAGAAACTTTTGCTAAAGGTGTTTATTATAACGATAAAACTAAAACTCACGTATATCGTTTTGCTCAGTTTAAGACTTTTGTAGAAATGCCTGAAGTTAAAGCAATAGATGCAAAAGGAAACTGGATAGATAAAAGCGGAAAGCATCATACAAAAGCTGAATTAGACAGACTGGCGGAAGAAAGACTTGAAAAAAGAGCCACTTCTCAGGGTGCTGATTCCGGCAGTAGTGTAAGTGACGGCAGCGGAAGAGTTGACCAGACAAATTTGTTTGAAGATGATGAAGAATAATTGAGTTTATTCTTCCTCTGTTTAGCCCATTGAAATGATTTCTTCATTGTACTAAAATGGGTTGAAAGAGGTTGAATAAATGAAAAAAGAACTTATTTTTTTAGGGCCGCCGGCATGCGGTAAAGGTACTCAAACTTCAAAACTTGCACAATATTTTAATTTTCCGCATGTTGATACAGGTTCACTTTTAAGGGCAGAAATTTCTGCTCAGACTGAAAACGGAAAAATTGCCAAATCATATATTGATAAAGGGCATCTTGTTCCTGTAAATTTGGTGGCATCTATAATAAAAGACAGATTATCTCAGCCGGATTGTAAAAATGGGTATATTTTAGATGGTTACCCAAGAAGTGTTGAACAGGCTGATATGCTTACTAAAATAAATGAAGAACTTGATAACGGAGAAAAATCTGATTTCAGAGCAATTTATTTTGATATTGATACGGAAATATTGATTTCAAGAATAGTTAATCGCCGTTCATGTCCAAAGTGTGGAGAGATATATAATCTAAAATTCAAGCCTCCGAAAAAAGATAGTTTATGTGATTATTGCGGAACACAATTAACTCAGAGAAAAGATGATAATGAAGAAACGGCAAAGGCGCGTTTTGATACATATTATTCCGAAACATCGCCGTTAATTGAATATTATAAAAACAAAAATTGCCTGAAAACTATTGATGCTTCGGGTTCAATTGATGAAGTCTGGGAAAGGTTATTAAAAGTCGTAGAGGATTAATTAATGGCACAAATGCTTGAAAAAATAGATATTCATTTAACAGATCATTGTAATTTAAACTGCAAAGGCTGTACTCATTTTTCACCTTTAGCTGAGGATTTTTATCTGAATATAGAAAACTTTAGGTCTGATTTGTCAAGACTTGCAGCGTTGACTGATGCTCAATTGGGGCAAATATTTTTACTTGGCGGTGAGCCGCTCCTTCACCCTCAACTGACTCAGTTTTTCCCTATTGCAAGAGAATTGTTCCCTAATACTCAAATAATTATTATAACAAACGGAATTTTGTTACCTCAACAGCCTGACAGTTTTTGGGAGGCTTGTAAAAAGAGCGATATCAGAATTTGGGTTTCTTTGTATCGTTTAAAAATTGATTATGAAACTATTGATGCTAGAGCAAAGCAATTTGGTGTTTTCTGCGGTTATACAGGTACAAAAACAAATGAAGAAAATAAAAAAGACTGGGGCAGCTGGAAACTTGATTTAGAAGGAAAGCAATATTGGGTTGATTCTTTTTCTCATTGTATGGTCAAAAATTGTGTTACCCTGAAAAAAGGTAAATTATATACCTGTCCGACAATTGCACATATAGAACATTTTAATAAATATTTTGGTACAAATCTTGAGGTTACTCCTTATGATTATGTTGATATTTACAAAATAAGAAATCATGAATCAATATTAAAATCTATGGTTAAGCCTGTGCCGTTTTGCAGATATTGTAAAACAAGAGATTATCAATCTTGCTGTTGGGAGCCTACTAAAAAAGATATTCACGAGTGGGTATAACTTGACAAACAGATATATTAGAGATATCCTCGTTTTTGACGGAAGGAGTGTTTTAAAATGCCTCATATACATAAAATAGGAAATGTAAATTTAATGTGTTGGACCCCATCAGAAGCCGACAGACTACCGAATATACCCATTGGAAAGCATTACAGAATCAATACTAATAATGTTTTATTGAAAGATAGCAGATTAAATAAATATATCAACGATAGAACAATGGGTGCTTTGGATAACTATGCACATCACGAAGGGTTAAATATTTATATAACTCCATTGGAGAATGATTTGTTTCATGATGTTGCTGTTTCTGCATATAAAGATCACGATGCAGTTTCAAAGTTCCCTGTCAAAATAAATGATGGCAGACATGCTTTGAGAGATTTCCTCAAAGAATTGTATGAAAATATTGCACCAAGACAGAATAAAAAAGAACAAAGCTTTGCAAAACCGACAAATTTGGATAATTTTAAAATGTTTGCAGCTGAAGTAGTTGATAATGTAAAAAATTTCAGAATAAATCAAATTCGTAAATTTATAGAAAATCATCAAAAAGAAGGCGATGCTTTAAAAGATATTGCCGATGTTTTTGAAGATGTGCATTATAACGAATTATATAAATAGTTATAAGTCCTGGCAAAAATTAATTTTATCTGTTTTATTTATACTATAAAAAGGAGATATAGTATGAGAATTAATAGCATTTCAAATATGTCGTTCGGCAGTATTCAGATACAAAAATCAAAAATGGACTGGCAGCAAAGAGGTGCGAGTGAAAGATTAGCACGAACAATAGAATATACGGATAAATATAATGAATTGACCGAACAGGGCAGTGATATAGATATATACATACTTCCGAAAAAGAATGATTTGGAAATTCGCTTGATGGATGTGTATAGCGGAAATTTCATAAAGAATAAAAAAGGGAAAATGCTTAATACGGTAATGAATGTATGGATGAATGACGGGTATGAAAAAGCCACCGATAGAACTTTAAATTTATATGAAAAAGTTGTTGAGGGTAAAATTTCCAGACCTGACGGTGATTTTATCAGTGAGGATTCGGATATGTATAAAATTAACCCGAGAAAAGCAAAAAAAGATATATCTCATATTAAAAAGAGTACAAAAGAATTAATGGAAGATTTAGAAATATCTAAAGATGAAGCCAAAGAAATAGTTTTCGATAGTTACATAAGTACAAATAATGATGTAAGCTTTTTTTAATATGGAAAGCGTATTTTAGCAATATGGCAGACTATAGCCGGTTTGATAAATTACTATGAAACATTACATTTTGCCAGAATTTTTGACAATATAAAATCTGTAATATCATTTTCAATATGACAATTAAAGTGTCCATTAATTTCTTTAATAAAATAGCATGGGCTAGTTACATTGATTTCAATGATTTTTTCATCAATAACATCAAGTCCTGCCATATAAATTCCCATAGAATTTAATTTTTGGGCAACAGGTTTAAAAATTTCCAATTCTCTGTCGGTAAGTACAGCTTTTTTAATATTTGCATCACTATGCTCACAGAATTTAAAATCATTGTTGCTTGGGACTTTTTGCACGCAGTACGGCAAAATTTCTTCTCCTAAAAATAAAACTCTCTTATCCCCATAAATTGCTTTATCAATATATTTTTGAACCATAACTGCTTTTGAACCGTTTTGTGTCATTTGATTGATTATTACGGCAGTATTCTTATCTCCTTTTTTCAAATACATTACTCCACCGCCAAAACATTGGTTTAGTGGTTTTAATATAATTTCTTCTTCTTTATTCAAAAATTCTATAATATCGTTAAATGAGGTTGTAACAATATTTTCCGGCATAAGATTATTAAACATTACTGCGTGCAGTTTTTCATTAAAATTTCTCACAGATGTTGTATCGTTCATAATAAAAGTTTTGTTTCTGTCAACAAAATCAAATATATATGTTGCGTTTATATAATCCAAATCTACCGGAGGATCAGGTCTGAACATTACAAGATCAAAATCTTCTATTTTGTATTCTTTCAGAGATTTTTTATCATAAAAAATATTTCCGTCTTTGAGGTAAGAATCAAAAGCATCACTATATGCAACTGATGATTTTAATTTTAAATGGTCTATGGTTGCAATTTTTACATCACAATTGCGTTCAAGCATGCTTTTTATAAGCCAAAAATTTGTAACAAGATTATTAAATTCAAAGTATTTTAACTCGATTCTGTCAATGACAAATAATATTTTCATAAATTACCTCTTTTCCCCAAAAAATACAGGTTAATTATAATAGAAACAACCTCCGACTGCAATAAGCCAAAGGTTGCTCTATAGAATAACATTAAGTTTTAAGCCTACTTAATATTGTTAGGATCAAGAATTTGACAAGCTGTATTGCCAACTGCAATGAGTTGGGCAAATCTTTGTAAATCAGCTTCAATTTCAGGGAAAGTACCGTAATGCATAGGGATTACAGTTCTTACTCCTAACCATTTTGCAGCCATTGCTGCGTGGTCAACATCCATTGTATAATTACCGCCAACAGGTAATAATGCGATTTGCGGAGCGTATAATTCTCTGATAGTTTTCATTTCACCTGTTAAGCAAGTATCACCGGCATGGAAAATTCTTACGCCGTCAACATCAAGAATAATACTTGCAGCAACACCGCCGTAGTTTCCGTTAGGGAGTGAGCTTGAATGGAATGCAGGTACAAATACTGCACGTCCCCAAGAGTAATTAATCCAAGAACCTAAACCTATAGATTTTGCCTTTACTCCGCCTTTTTTCTCCAAGTATGTAGCAATTTCAGATATTGCAGTTATTTCAATATCTTTTTCTTTTGCGATATCAATTGCATTCCCCAAATGATCGCTGTGAGCATGAGTTAACAAAATATCTGTAATTGGTTCATCATGCCAATTAAATTCTGCATTTTTTTCTACCCATGGGTCAATAATTACAGCTTTGTCATCATTTTTAATGATAAATGCACTGTGCCCAATGTATTTTAAATCTACCATACTTACTCTCCTTATTTAAAAATAAAACACATAATACTCTTTAAATTTATCATGATTTCTTATAAAATACAAATCATGGAACAGCAATATGTTAAGTTAATGAAACAATGTATAGAACTTGCTAAGTCTGGCTTTGGGAGTGTGAGTCCAAATCCTTTGGTTGGCTGTGTTGTATTAAATTCAAACGGTGAAATTATTTCTACCGGTTATCATGCGAAGTATGGCGAAAATCATGCAGAACGGGATGCACTTTTAAAACTTGATGATGCCAGGGGATGCACATTAGTTGTTAATCTTGAACCTTGTTCTCATTACGGTAAAACTCCTCCGTGTGCTGATTTAATCATTGAAAAAGGTATAAAAACCGTTGTTTATGGAATGAGGGATGTTAACTCTCTTGTTGCCGGTAACGGTTTAAAAAAACTGCAGGATGCAGGTATTGAGGTTATAGGGCCTGTACTGGAAGATGAATGTAAAAAGCTCAATGAGGTTTTCATAAAAAATCATGTAAAAAAACAAACTTTTGTTGCACTAAAAACTGCAACTACTATTGACGGTAAAATTGCAACTTCAAATGGTGATTCAAAATGGATTACATCAGAAAATGCAAGAGCAAAAGTCAGAGAAATTCGTGCAATGTATGATGCAATTTTAACTTCTTCATCAACTGTGATTGCAGATAATCCGACAATGGAGCATAAGTGTAAAATAATTTTAGACAGAGAATTAAAAACAGATACAAATCATCATAATATTTATAAAAACGGAAAAATTTTTGTATTTAATGCGCTCAAAGATGGAAAAGATAATAATATAATCTATATAAAAACTCCGGTAACGGATAATAAATTAAAAATAGATTTTGTTGTGGAAAAACTTTATTCTTCAGGAATTATGAGTGTTTTAGTTGAAGCCGGCGGAATTTTGAACGGCAGTTTTTTGCCTTATGTTGATAAGTTATATCATTTTACTGCACCTAAAATTTTGTCGGATAACAGCGGAAAGTCATGTTTCGGGGGTAAAAGTATTGAAAAGATTTCCGACTGTATAAATTTAGAATACGAAAAAACAGAACTCTATCCACCGGATATTTTGAATATTTATAACAAAAGTTTTTAGAATTTCAGATTTATGCTAAAAATAATTTCGTAAAAATATTACAGAATATATTGTCATTGCGAGCGATAGCGAAGCAATCCAGCTGTTTTAAATAATTTCATAATATAAATCGTGCCAATTTGGATTGTTTATTTCTATTAAATCAAGTTTTGCTTGACGACTACCGCCTTTTAATTGTTTTTCCCTTGCTATTGCAGAGTTTATATCATTTGAAATTTCATAATATCCCAATTTATCAACATTATATTTTTGTGTAAAACCTTTAATAACTCTGTTTTTATGTTGCCACATTCTTTTTACAAGGTCTGATGTTACACCCACATAAAGAGTTCCATTCTTTTTGCTAAATAAAATATAAACATAATATTGCTTATCTGCATTCATAACAGAATTATAAGCTGGGTTGCTTCGTCAGTCAATCTTTTGACTTCCTCGCAACGACATGTTTTATCTAATATTATTTATCAAGCATATTTTTATGCTAAAATTTATGCATGATTTATTTTTTCTATGGGGATGAAGAATTTAATATCTCAAACGAAATCAAGAAATTGAAATCTAATCTTGATAAAAATTTTCTTGAAAT
This sequence comes from uncultured bacterium, assembly GCA_902788345.1. Lineage (GTDB taxonomy): Bacteria > Cyanobacteriota > Vampirovibrionia > Gastranaerophilales > Gastranaerophilaceae > Zag111. Next base: position 29,449 of record CADAJP010000003.1, read on the forward strand.
GAGTTATAAAGAATTTAATAACCCAAAGTTTCCCGATTTGATTTCTGCTGTGTCTTCCCAGCCTATGATGTTTGGCAAAATGCTTGTTGTTATTGATTGTATAAAATATTTCAAATCAAAAGGAGAAGACAGTTTTGACGATAAACAATTAAAACAGCTTGAAGAAGTTTTAGAAAGTGCAAATGAAAATACGGATATTGTATTTCGTGCAATTTCTGATCCTGATCCTAAAAAGCCGGGGGTTGATAAGCGTAAAAAAATATTTAAAATATTGTCAAAATATAATCCAAAAGAATTTTTGCAGATACCGTCATATAAAACTGCCGAACTTGAAAATTGGATAAAAATGCAATGCAAAGAAAAAGATGTAAAAATCAATGCTGATGCTGTTTCTCAACTGTTGCTTCAGGTTGGTTCTTGTTTGCGGTTACTTGATTCTGAAATAGAAAAATTAAAAGTTTTTGCGGGTGGTAAAACCGTAACAATTGATATGGTGCGTGAAATTTGTGTAAATAACGAAGATTTGTTTGCGTTTATTGATAATTTGATTGACGGAAATATTCTTAAGGCACTGGAAGAATATCAAAAATTGTTAATGACAACTCATCCGTTGTCTATTCTTTTTACTTTGCATAAAGATTTATCAGCAAAAATTACTATGAAGGCAAATGCCAAAACCAAGTCTGCTGATGAAATAGCCAAAATTATCGGCTGGCATCCTTATAGAACAAAACTGCAGATAGCAAAATTAAAGAATGTTTCGTTAAAAAATTTGGTTAAATTAAAAGAAAATCTGACAAAAGCGGAATATAGAATCAAAAGCGGACAGTCTAATTTATCCCCTGAAAGAGAGGTAGAATATGCCTTACTACAGTAGTGAGATTTATAATAAAAATCCCGAGCTTGTTAAATATTTTACTTCCGCTATAAAAGATGAAAGTAAAAATGTTGCACATTGTTTGTTGTTTTGGGGTGGTGATACAAAGAATCAATGTGAACTTGCCCTGGAATTAGCAAGGCTTTTAAATTGTAAAAAAGACGGTGCAATTGACTGTGACTGTCAAAATTGCCGCTGGATAAGAGAACAGACTCATCCTGCCGTTAAAATATACACAAGACTTGATTTTAAAGAAAGCGATAATGGTTCTGATGATGAAGAAAAATCTACCGGAAAGAAAAATATAAATGTTGCACAAGCTAGAGCCATAATATCTGAATTGCTTGTTTCAAGCGATTATCACAGGGTCTATATTTTCTGTGACAGGGATGAAGATGGTAATTTGTTACCTTTAAATCAACAGAATTTTCCTGAGGTTACATCAAATGCTTTACTAAAAACATTTGAAGAACCGCCGTCAAATACGACATTTATATTTTTGACAAAAGATAAAACGGATGTAATTTCTACCGTTGTATCAAGAGCGCAGGCATTTTTTGTCCCTGCAGTCAATACGCAGGAAAGAGATTATAATATTGTGCGGAATTTCATTTCTGATTATTGGAAAAAGGAGCGTTCTGCGGTTTTGGATTTTGCATCCGAAATGCAAAATTTGGTGTCTGATTATGATGAAAAAATTGTGTTTGAACAAATGCAAAATTATATTTTTGAAAAAATGAGAGAGTATAGCGCGGATAAAAATTTATTCTACAAATTTTTGCGGGATTTGAAATATGTGGAAGAAGCAAGCAGGCAGGCGTCTTTAATTCCGCCGATGAATCCCCAGACAATTTGTGAAAATTTGAGTTTTAAAATGTTATTATCATAAAGGAGAGATAAAAATGAGCAGTATATTACAAATTTTATTAACTATTTTTTGTGCATACATAATCGGTTCAATTCCGACAGGTTATATAATTGTAAAATTGTTTACGGGGCAGGATATAAGAACGGTTGGCTCCGGTTCAACAGGAGCTACAAATGTTAAGCGTGTTATGGGCAAAAAATGGTTTTTTATTGTAATGCTTTTGGATGCGTTAAAAGGTGCATTACCTGTCGTTTTGGCATATTTCTTTGCTGATGCGTACAGGGAAATAGGTTTGCTGCCTGTTATTGCAGCTGTATTTGTCATTGTCGGACACAGCAAATCCGTTTTCTTAAAATTTACGGGCGGTAAATCGGTTGCTTCCGGTGTCGGAACTTTGCTTGCACTGAATTGGCAGGCTGGTATAATTATTGCTGTTGTTTGGGCGATTATTACATGGTTTTCACGTTATGTTTCATTGGGTTCAATAATTGCACTTGCACTTGCTCCCGTAATTATGTGGGTGCTAAAATCACCGCTTGCTTATGTTATTTATGCTTTTATTGCAGCGGTTTATGTTATTTATTTGCACAGAGAAAATATTAAAAGACTTCTTGCAGGGAATGAAAATAAGGTAAGATAATTGTCTATTTATACCAAACTTTAAAATTTTTAATTTTTTCTAAGGTGTCGGAATAATTACCGCCAAAATTTATGCATCTGTCGTCCACGATAACATATGCAGGTTCTTTTGTGTTGGTAATATCTGAAATAAATTGTTCAAGATTATTTGATTTAATCCATTCTAATGCCGGTTGTTTCGGTCTTGTTGTAAATATTTTAACAATAAATTTTTGTGATAAGTTTTTTAAGAAATCAAAAGCACCTTCTCTGATTTGCGGAATATTATTTTCATCATATTTTCCTGTATATTCGTTTAAAACTCCGTCTAAATCAACTAAAATAGTCTTTTTCATTATTTTTCCTTTTTTAATATTATATAAAATCTGTAAATCAAATATAACTACCCAAACGGGTATAATTTATTTGTAGCATTACATATGTGTAATGATTTGTCAACATTAAAGCATTAATATTACATATATGCAACAAATTGATAAAGAAAATCTTGCCAAATTATCTAATAAAATTAAGGAATTAAGATTGAAACATTCTAAATCTCTTAATAAATTTATTTTGAATAATGGACATTTAACTACTGCAACATGGAGCAGATTGGAAAATGGCATTAATGATTTTAAATTTTCCACTTTATTAAGAGTTGCATATTTACTAGATTTGAAAATAGATGAATTATTAAAAGATATCGATTTTGATTACAATTTCGAGGAAAATTTTTAGACTAAAGTTGTGGCTCTTTATTAAATTTATCCCTATGTGCATATTTACAAAATCTTGCATAACATGAATATATATGTTAGACTGATGTTGTAAGGCATATGTGTATGAACAAGATGTTAGCGGTTATATTTTCAGACGAATTTTCAACTTCTGAAGTGCTGAAGATGTATTCTTCGGAGATTGAAAATCTTGAGGTTTGTGTTTTATCTTCTAATCAACAGGTTTATGAAAAAATTTCTTCAATTGAAGATAAATCAGTTTTGGTGGTAGATTTATCACAAAATACGCAGGAAAAAACTGATTTAATAAAACAGGTAAACGCACAGTGTCCTAATTGTTCGGTAATAGCATTGAGTGATAGTGTTTCTGTTGAGCTTATTGTTGAGGCAATGCGTTCGGGGGCAAAGGAATTTTTGCCTGTTCCTGTTATCAAAACCGAATATTTGAGTGCCTTGAAAAAGATAATTTCACAATCAGCGTTACCTAAAAGTAAAAATAACTGTAAAATAATATCAGTTTTTTCTAATAAGGGCGGTTTGGGAAAAACTTCACTGGCTACTAATTTGGCGTTGGAATTGTCAAAAATTACAAAAGAAAATATTGCATTAATTGATTTGAATTTTCAGACCGGAGATATTACAACTTTTCTTGATTTAAAGCCGTCATTCAATATTTCTTATATGCTTGAAAATATTGATAAGATTAATGAAACCTTCTTATTAAGTACATTAGAGCGGTACAAAAGGACAAGTCTTTATGTGCTTGCTGATCCTCCGTATTTTAAGCAGGCGGATGATATAAAACCTCAGCAGATTACAAAGCTTTTTAATACATTAAAAGATACATTTTCTTATATTATTGTTGATGCCGAGGCAAGTTTTGACGGCAAAAATATCGCATCATTGGATAATTCTGACATGATATTATTAATGACGGTTGCAAATTTGCCTGCTTTACGCAATACCCAAAGATGTTTGGAACTTTTTGATAAATTAGGATATGACAAGGAAAAAACAAAAATTGTTATAAATCGTTTTATGGAAAACGATGAAATTAAGGAAGAAGATGTTGAGAAGGTTCTTTCAAGAGAAATTTACTGGAAAATACCGAACAATTATTTTGCGATAATGACAGCTATAAATAAGGGTATTCCGGTTAGTGAAATTAATTCATCAACAAATGTTGCACAAAGTTATAAACAGCTTGCATTGTATATATCGGATAATTTATACAAAATGAATATGCAGGAGCAATTTGAACAGATATTAGATAAATAAAACGGAGAAGGTATGGAAATAACAAATTATAAGCCAAAGAAAAAATTAGAAAATACAAAAATATTTGGTAAAGTAATAAAACAGGAATCATATATGACAAATACGCTAGAGGAAAATATAGATACCTGTTATCCGGCGGAAGAAGGTAAATTAATTCCTGAAGATCCGATTCCTCAACCGGTAAAATCTTTTTCTCCTGTTTGTATTCCGAGTATCAGTCAGGAAAGAGTTGAAAATCCTTTAAATGATTTGGTGGTTAATACAATAAAAAAAATAAAAAAGACTCCGTATTGGACAGATTATTCTGATTCTGAACAGGAAAAAATGATTAGCAGATATTTTGATATTAAAATCAAGGCAGAAAAATATTCGGATATAAAAATCGGTTTAAAAGAAAAATGTGCATTTATTCAGGATGTAATGGAAAGAGCACAAAAAATTTAGGTTTATACATATAGCTATTTTAATGTCGGCATAGCAATAACAAATAAAATGTAATGAACTTATTTCCTTATTCCCCCATTCCCTTTCATTAAATATTTATTGCCTGTAAGTCATGTTCATTGTAATATGTACTCACTATGCAATTTATGGATAAAGTAAAAATTAAAATATCTTCAGGCAAAGGCGGTAACGGTATTGTTGCGTGGCGCCGAGAAAAATATGTGGATAAAGGCGGGCCTGCCGGTGGTGACGGTGGAAACGGCGGAAGTGTTTATCTGATTGCGGATGAAGGTCTATCTACTTTGATGGATTTTACTTACAAAACGGTTTTCAAGGCTGAAAATGGCGAAAATGGTTTTAAAAAGAGTATGCATGGTAAAAGTGCAAAAGACTTATATATAAAAGTGCCTGCAGGTACGGTTGTAAAAGATTTAAAAACAGGTAATGTAATTGCAGACCTAACCCATCATGAGCAAAAGGTTCTTGTTGCAAAAGGTGGCAGAGGCGGTCGAGGAAACATTCATTTTTGCACACCGCAGAATCGTGCTCCCCAGTATTCAGAACCGGGAGAACCGGGAATAGAACGTAATTTGCAGTTAGAATTAAAACTTATAGCGGATGTTGGTCTTTTGGGTATGCCAAATGCGGGTAAATCAACATTTATAAGCAGAGTATCATCTGCAAAACCTAAAATTGCGGATTATCCTTTCACAACAATCATTCCAAATCTTGGCGTTGTGAAAAAACATGATAATGACGGTTATGTAATTGCTGATATTCCCGGTTTAATTGAGGGCGCATCTGATGGTGTGGGGTTAGGACATGATTTTTTGCGTCATGTTGAAAGATGTCGTTTTTTACTGCATATTGTTGACGGTACGGCAGAAAAACCTTTGGAAAACTATAAAATAATCAATAATGAACTGCAAAAATATTCTCAAAAACTTGCAGATTTATATCAAATTACAGCTATTAATAAAATAGATGCAATAGAACCTGAAAGACTTGAAGAATTAAAACAGGAATTCAAATCTGCCGGTGTGGACAATGTTTATTGTATTTCTGCTGTAACAGGCGCGGGTGTAGAGTTATTAAAAAATGAACTTGAAAATAAAGTTGACACTATACCTAAATCGGAGCCTGAAATAATTGTCGAAGAAGATTTGGAAGCTGCCAATAATGATGACAGTTATTGGGAAGTTCATAAATTATCAAAAAATGTTTATGAAGTTACCGGCGGTAAGATTATAAGAATTTCTCAAATCATAAATACAAGAGTGACCGAGCAGGTTATCCGCCTGCAGAACACCATGCGTGCAATGGGTATCATGGAGGAGCTTAAAAATATCGGAATCCAAAACGGTGATACTGTTGTTATAGGCAGATTAGAGCTTGAATATTGGGAAGACGAAATGTATAAGCAGGAATTTTAATCCGTTAAGAATTTCTCGCGTAACATATTTGATATTTGGTTGGTGTGTCATATAATAAAATTAGGGTTATTGTATATGAAAAAATTTATTCTTAAAATATTTCTATTATTTGCATTTATCCTTAACTTAACAGTTCTTGCAGGATTTTGTGAGCCTCTTGAAATAAATTCAATTACATACGATAACACCGGCGCGGTATTAAGTATTAACACCTTTGATAGTTTTGAATTTCAGCCTGATGCAAAACCGATTGTACGATTTATACCACAAGAGCAGAAACTTTATTTCGATATTCAGCCCGCAGTATTAAAAGGCGGAAATAAAGATTATGTAATCAATTCTGACGGTATTGAAGAAATTTCTATTGCACAGTTTTCTCAAAATCCGTTAACCGTAAGAATTGTTATTAAATACAATAATGACTTTAATCCGGCAAATATTTGTCTTAAAAGGATTAATAATACATATTTTGTAAGATTTAAACAAACGGTTATATCAAATTATTATTTTCAGGAAGTTTATAAAGAATCGGGAACGGTTGATTTATGGGAAAAAACAACGATAAATCAAAAAATTATAGGAGCCAAAACGACCTTAAACCAAATTAATTCTGCATTTAATAATGCTTCCGCAAATGATGGCGATATAATATTAACTCCGAAAAACCAGATATTAAAAACAAAATATTATATAGATAACATCAGTTTTAGAGGAGCAATGCCTGTTATCAGCGGAACAGGAACATATACACTTTCAAAACCAATGTATCTGACTTCTCCGTCAAGGGTTGCTTATGATATAAAAAATGCGGTAGTAAATCCTATATTTAGAAATAAAGATATACCTTTCGGTACAAACGATTCCATAAAAATCGGGCAGTTTAATCAGAATACTGCACGTGTTGTTATTACAACTTCAAATCCTGAAAACTATATCCCTGTATTATATGGTGATACTCAAAGACTTGCATTATACAATCCAAAAACAACAAGCGCTCTGAACCTTTATTCGACAACAACAAATATGACCGCTGTAAATTCTGAAAAAACAGACGATCAGACATATAGTGCAAAACTTGTATTTGATAACCCGCTTATTTTCGGTATAGACAAATCTTCTGCCGGAAAGCTGGAAGTTAATATGTATAATATAAACAACTATTTTAGCGGTGCAATAAAGTCAGAATTACGCGGAACTCCTTTTGAAACTTCAGAAATGACTGATATAAAAGGCGGTGGTGCAAAACTCACTATTCCGCTTTCGGATATAGAAAATACCGATATATATTTGGGTGGTGACGGAAGAACTTTAAGAATAAGAGTTCATACAACAAAACCTTATATTGCAAAAGAAGAACCGATAGTTGAGGCTCCGCCTGTAAAAATCAATATTCCTGTAATTGTCAAACCAAGAAAAGACGGCAAAAAATATGTAATGATTGATGCAGGACACGGAGGTTCTGATTGCGGTGCAATAAGAAACAATATTTATGAAAAAGATATTGTTATTGATATTGCAAAAAGAGTTGAAAAAATGCTGAAGAAGAAAGGCTATGTTGTCGGTATGACAAGAGAAAGTGATAAATATGTTTCACTTGAAGATCGTGTAACAATGAGTGAAGTATTTAATCCTGATATTTTTGTAAGTGTTCACGTAAATTCAAGTAACAGTGATTCGCCGTATGGTATTGAAACACATTATTATAAAGATAACAGCCTTACACTTGCTAAAAATATGCACGCAGCAATGCTAAACAATATTAATTCCAAAGACCGCGGGTTGTTCAAATCAAAATTTTATGTTATTAATCATACGACTGCCCCTGCCGTGTTGTTAGAAATAGGTTTTATCTCAAATCAGCAGGAGCGCTCGCAACTAATAACGGAAAGTCGTAAAAATGCCACAGCTAAGGCAATTGTAGAGGGAATTGATGCATACTTTAAATAAAAATGCCCCGATAGGTTTTTTTGATTCCGGTGTCGGCGGACTGACAGTTTTAAAACAAGTAAAAGCAATTATGCCGAATGAAAGTTTTATTTTCTTTGGCGACACTTTGCATGTTCCTTATGGCGACAAAACAAAAGAAGAATTATTATCATATTCAACCAATATTTTAAAATTTTTTGAAGAAAAAGGTGTAAAAGCTGTTGTTATGGCATGTAATACAACATCATCCGTTGTTTATAATGACATTAAAGATAAGTATGGTTTTAAAATTTACCCTCTTGTTCAATCATGTGCGAAGATACTTTCCCGGTTAAATATTAACAGGCTGGGTGTGTTTGCAACCAAAGCAACTATTGAATCTCATGCATACGAAAAAGAAATAGAAAAACATAATCCAAATATCAAAGTCATCGGTCAATACTGTCCGCAATGGGTGAAAATAGTAGAAAATAATCTGACAAATACTCCGGAAAGTATTGAGATTGTTAAAAATGATCTTGAAAATATGATGAAGAATAATCCTGAAAAAATAATTCTTGGTTGTACGCATTATCCGTATTTATTAGGTATATTGTCTAAATTTGCACCAAAGGAATTATTTATTGATCCTGCACCGTATTTTGCGGAATTTATTAAAAATGATTTGGCAGCTTCTAATCTGTTATGTGACAAAAATGAGCGATTTGAGGAGTTTTATGTAAGCGCATCTGCTGAAAAATTTGCTCTTGCATCAAAGCTGTTTTATGATTTACCCCAAGGTGCAAAAGAATATTCTTTTTAGAGTATAATAATTTTATGGAAAGCATGAAAAGAATACTTTGCATAAATTTTGGCGGAATCGGAGATGAAATATTTTTTCTCCCTACTTTAATTTCCCTCAAAAACGAATTTCCGAATTCGCATATTACTCTTGCACTTGAGTCAAGGAGCAAAGGCATAAAAGATTTAACGGATGTCATTGACGATTTAATTTTTGTTGATATTAAAAAGAAAAATAAATATATTGAAATGCTTAAACTTTTATTCAAAGCACAAAAGGGGCATTATGATATTGTAATTTCTTCGGGTGGTAATAAACTTATCAGTATATTGCTTTATTTAACGGGTATAAAAGTTCGCTGCGGGTATGATACCGGAAAATTAAGTCGAAAATTACTTACATATGCAGTCAAATTAAATAAAAAACAGTATGCTTGCAGTATGTATCACGATTTAATAAGAAATTTGACTTCTTTTAATACAGAACTTCCGCAAATTAAAATTCAAAGACGCGAAACTATCGCAAATTCTGTATTAATCCACCCCGGAGTCAGTAAAATAAGTATTGAAAAAAAGTGTATAAAAACAATACCGCCTGAAATTTGGGCAAATGTTATTGATTTGCTTGTGGCAAACGGTTTAAAAGTTATGCTTGTCGGTGGGCCTGATGATGATGAGTGTATTAAAACTATTCTTGAAAATGTCAGAACTCACAATTTTGAAAATCTTTACGGTACAACTAAAAATCTTACGGATTTGGCAGAATTAATTTCTTCGTGTGAGAAATTTTTGTGTTCTGATTCTGCACCTTTGCACATTGCAGTCGCGCTGGGTGTAAAGACATATGCGATTTTTGGTCCGACAGATGATACAACACTTATACCGCAAAATAAAAATGTAACGGCTGTGAAATCTAATGATAATTGTCCTCTAAAGCCTTGTCTTTGGACAAAGAGAATGACAACTTGTGAAAAATTATCCTGTCTTGAAATTACTGCACAGGATATTGTTAATAAGGTTTTATCATAGTGTCATAAAATTTAAAAAATAACCTGTGATATTTCTATCACAGGTTATTTTTCATTTTATATTACATTGCATTGAATTATATTACAGAGATGTTGCTGAACCATCTAACAAGTAGTCATAGTGTCTAACATCATCATAGTTGTTCATTTCAACAGGAGCCGGTTCTTGTGGTTTTGGTTCCGGTTGAGGAGCCGGCTGCATTACTACAGGTTTCTTTTCACGTCTTGCTAACAATCTGTCTAAATCAGGTTCAACTGTTAACTCAAAGTGGAATCTACCCATATGTCTGTGGTGTTCGTATTTGTTGTTGATTAAAGGATAACCCCAGTATAATCTTGCACTCAAGTCACCCGGCAACTGAACACGTAAACCCATACCGATTGAAGTTAAGAAATAACTTTGATAGTAGTCTTCGGCGTGGACAGGGAAAACTCCGCCTGTATCAGCAAAGATTGCACCCTTGATGTAATTACCGATAAAGTTACGAGGACCTTTTTTCGTATTTATAGTTCTAGGTAATAATGGGAACATCAATTCACCGCTTACATAGTAACCGTTTTTACCCATTAACAAACCTTCTGAATAACCTCTGACTGTAGCCAAACCACCTGTTTGGAACAAATCAATATACGGAATATGTTTGTTGTTAGGAATTATTTGATAGCTGCCTCTCAACTGACCGATAAATCCGTGAGAGAAATCGTGTAATCTTAACAATCCGCCTGAATATTTGAAGTAGCTTGATTCACTGTCAAATATAGGGAATGCCATACTAGCCATTTGGTTAAAGTACCAAATACCGTATTTTGTATCTTTTCTCAAGTTAAATCCGAGATCCAAGCTTGTAACTTGGTCTGTATCTTCTAACTGAGGTGCAAATATTTTAATTGGATTAAATTGTTCATTTGTAAACCAGGTTCTTGCACGTTTATAGTTCATAGCAGCATATGTTTTGAACTCAAAACCACGAGTTCTTACAAGCGGTTGATCATAGTACAAGCTATAAACATATGAATTACTTCTCAAGCCCATTTGGTCAAGAATTGGTTCACCTGTTCTAATCTTACGAGCAAAAGTTGAGGAGAATGAAAAACCGATTCTACCGTCTTTTTTGTTAATAGGAAAACTGTAATCAAAGAACGGACTTATTGCTCCACGAGAGAAGTATGAACCTATAGACATCTGATCTCTGTGGTGGAATAATGAGTCAACAACGATTGCAGGACCACCTCTTAAAGGTCCTGTAGAACGACGACCTGCATTATCCATCATACCGATAATGTGCAAAGGGAAAGTTTCCTGTGCAATCAATTCGATATCTGTTGTTCCCGGCTGTTGACCTGCTTTTAAATTAGCTGTCAAGTTAACACCATCGTGATATCTGTTAAAATCAAGAACATCTTTTTCTAAATCAACGATATCAAAAAGTTCACCTGATTTTTCAGGCATTCTTCTTAAGATATAACCTGAAGTAGTATATCTGTTATTTTGAACAGAAATATTACCGATTTTTGATTCGATAAGTTCAATTTTAATGTTGCCGTTTGAAACGGTTTGTTCAGGAAGATATGCTCTTGCTGTAACAAAACCTTTTTCAGCATACAATTTATTTAATCCGTTAACGGCTTCCTGAATGTCATTCATAAATATGTTTTTGCCGACATATTGACCGATAACGCTGTTAATTTCTTCTCTTGTTAAAATTTCAGATGGAGAAACTTCAATTGAATTAACGTAAACGCCCTTAGAACCCATTTCATCAATTGAAGCTTTTAATGCACTGTTAGGGCCTGCAACATTTTTTACTGCCTGTCCTTCTGTACCATAGCGTCTGTTTTTATAGCTTTCATAGTCCATATCACGCATACGGGAATTTTTGTCATATCGCATCATATCCATATCGTGAACTTGAGAACCACCTTGCTCTTGCATAGCTTCTATAACCCCGTGTGTATAACCATAACCGGCGTTATGTGTACCGGCTGCAGAAATTGGGGCAGAGAATGAAGGGTTGACTGACAAGAGACAGCCTACTGATATTGCAGCGGCAATACCAAAGAACCCTTTTAAATGTTTCATCTTTCTCATTGATCTATTCACCTTCTATTTTTATTATATATCTAGTTGTATATCTATAAGTATATTCTCTTACAAACAAAAATTAAATGTACTTTATATTACAACATTTTTACAAAAACCCGTAAAAATATTTTTTGTCATTAACATTATTATATTATTTTTCAAAATACGTGTAAAGTTGTAACAAAAAATTTCAATCATATGGTGTAGAGGTAGAAAAAAAATTACATTTGTGGTAGTATATTTTCAGTAAGAAAAGGAGAGTTCAATATGAAAAAATCACTTATCGCATTGGCTTTATTATCAGGTTTGGCAATTAGTCCGGCAGTAAATGCTGCTGATTTTTCAGTAGCTGTAATTGATGTACCTGTTGTTGTTAACGCATCTGCTCAAGTACAGGCTCTTAAGAAAGATCAACAATTAAAGGCTCAAGAGATTGTTAAGTTCGTTGAAAAAGCAAGAAAAGACGTAGCTTCAATTTCTGATACAAAGAAAAAGCAAGCAGCCGAAGAAAAATACAACAAAGAACTTCAGTCTAAAAAAGAAAAAATGGATGCTGATTACGCAGCTAAATTAAGAGCAATTGATGAATCAATTTCTTCTCAAATCGCTGCAAAAGCTAAAGCTGAAGGCTATGATATCGTTCTTAGTAAAGGTATAGTTCTTTACGGCGGAACAGATATTACACAAGCTGTAGCAAAAAATATTAAGTAATAAAACTTAATATTTCTTAATATTATAAAGCACTCGTTTACATTGAACGGGTGTTTTATTTTTTATATAAATAAATGTAAATTTAACACTAAAAAATGCTGCTACTACAACCATGTGGCAAAAGTTAAAATTTAAAAAATCTTATCCTTCTGCAGTTAACTCTTCCCAAATGCTTGGAACTACGATTAATGCTGTATAAACGATGAATCCAAAAAGAATAAGATTAATAGCCATGATGACCTCCTTGGTTCTCTTTGAGCTATTTAGTTGTATTGAGACCTTTAGGGCTACACAAAACAGCCTTCTTTATCTAGTTATTGTTCTCATTAATATTAATCCCAATATTTTAATAAAATAACAGTATTTCATACTTTAGTATGAAAAATTTGCAAAAAAATAATACCCTTACAGGTATTACTTTTTCTTATTTGCCATAAATATTCGGCTTTTTGTGGATAACCTTATTCAATATCGAGATTATCGCTGTCGGCTTGAAGCTGTTTTTTCATGATGTTGTGTACTACAGCATCTACTAACAACTCGTAGGATTTCTTGTTTTCAATTCCTGAAAATTCCTCTTGGAGTTGGGCTCTGACCACTGCTTCCAGCTCACTTGCGTCAGAAAACATATTATTTAGATCTTCCACACCGCTAATTGCTTCCAAATAAGCTGTGGTGCTTTTGTCTAACTGTGTTTTGTTTGCAAATTCCTGCCATCTTAATTGCGGATTAACGGCTTGCTGAATTTTTTTAACTATCTTTAAATTTTTGATACGGTCAAACATTTTGTTTACCTCTTACACTTTACGCTTCTGTACTATTGTAAAATATCCTCAAAATAATAATTGATTAATTTACAAACTATCGTTACAATTTGTTACATATTTTCTTTATAACTTTGAAAAGTCTGCAAGATAATCATATTTTTCTTTGAGCAGAGTTAATAAGGATATTCTGTTATTCTTAACATTCTCGTTTTTGTCCATAACCAAAACATCTTCAAAGAATTTTGTAACTGTTGGGTTTAGTTTTTCTAAACTTTCCAGATATATTTTGTAATCTGAGGTTTCAGAAATAGATTTAATCTCATTATAGAGTGTTTTTTCAACAGGTTCTACAAAATATTGTTCATTAACCTGATTAGAGCCGGAATCTTTTATAATTCTTATAACCCTGTTTGCGTTTTCAAGAAGCTGAGGAGCATTTAATTTTGAAACTACTTCAACTCTTTTTACATAATCAGCGATATTGCATAGCGGATTTGTGTTTGCACAGGCTTCAAGAATATTTTTATTATATTTTTCCGCAAGGAATATAATCATTCTTTGGATAAAGAATTCTTTTACATCTTCATAGCAATCTTTTTGCACCGGAAGATTTGAAATAGCAATTTTAATATATTTATCAATATCAATTTGCAGATTTGCGTCCAAAATAGTTCTTATAACTCCGAGGGCTGCACGTCTTACTCCTAGCGGATCAGATGAACCTGTAGGTTTTTTACCTCCTGCAAATACAGCACAAACAGTATCTATTTTATCTGCTATGCCGACAATTTGCCCCTCTACAGATTTTGCTGTTCCTGCCTCTGCATTTAGAGGGAAGTAGTGTTCTTTAATTCCCTGAGCAACCATTTTGTCTTCCCCTGAAATGCGGGCATAATCTGCACCGATAAATCCCTGAAGTTCAGTAAATTCAAAGACTAAATGAGTTGTTAAATCCGCTTTACATAATAATGCTGTTCGTTCAACATTTCCTTCTGCCGGTTTATAGGCTAATGATTCTCTGCTTAATAAATCTGTTTCAATTGTTTTTGATAATTCTATTAATCTTTGGGTTTTATCAAACATTGAACCCATACCTTTTTGGAAGGTTACACCTTTAAGGCTTTCTACATAACTTTCTAACGGTTTTTTAGTATCTTCTTTGAAGAAAAATACGGCATCATCAAGTCTTGCCTTGATAACACGAACATTCCCTTCTTTTATGTTTTTAAATTCATCCCCAACGTAATTTGTCATGGTAATAAATTTATTAATCAATTTACCATCCTTGTGCAGTGGAAAATATCTTTGATGAGAAGTCATTACTGTTACGGTAACTTCCTCCGGAATTGTCAAAAATTCTTCATCAAATTCGCATATAACAGGTACAGGATATTCTGTAATAAATGTTACTTCTTCTAATAAGTCATCTGTGTAATGAGGTTCTGCACCAATTTTTGCTGCTTCTTCTTTCGCTTTTTTAATTATTAAATCTCGTCTTTCATTTTGGTCAACAATTACATTTACTTTTTTCATTAAATCTTTGTAATTTTCAGGTTTATCAATAACAATTTCTTTAATTTCTGCAAATCTGTGACCTCTTGAAACATTTGATGATTCTTTATCTATAATTTTTACTTTAACCTGTTCTCCGTCAAGAATAGAAACTATCCATTTAATCGGGCGTGAGAATTTTTCATCATTGTAACCCCATCTCATAAAATGAGCACCCTGTAATTTCATAAAAATTGCAGGAACATTCTCGCTCAGAAGAGCTTTTACATCTTTACCTTTTATAATTATTTTTGCAAATACATAATTGTTTTCTACATATAAATCAGAAGGGTTAACTCCGTTTTTATTTGCAAAGCCTTCTCCTGCTTTTGAGAGATTGCCGTTTTCGTCATAAGCAATATTAGCAATAGGACCTTTTACTATTTTTTCTTCATCCGCTGTTTTTTCATCTAATCCGTAAACCAAAACAGCCAAACGTCTTGGGGTTGCATAAACCTTTATATTATCAAAATTGATTTTATTTTCATCAAAAAAGTTTTTAAAACCTGTTTCTAATTGCGAAATTGCCTGTGGAATAAACTTATAAGGTAATTCTTCCGTTCCGACTTCCAATAAATATGTACTCATTTTCTATCCTTATGTTTTTCTGTAGCTTACGTTAATTATAGTAAAAGCATAATCTGTTGTAAAGTTAAAGCCGAACAATCAGGTCTGTTTATTAAAGCATTTCGCCATAATGTATATTTTGTGTGATTTCTCTTAGCTTTTTGACATATAATTCAGAGCGAGCCTCATTGTTGCCGTTTTCTTTTGCATAGGTGTCAATATCTGCAACTTTTTTCTTTATATCTGTAATTTGTTCTGATATTTTACTATTTTCAGAAAATTGTTCTTTAATATTTTCAAGATATTTATTAATTAAGCTGAAAGAATTTTTTACGGCATTATAGCTGTTTTTAATATTTGGGGTATTAAGATCGGTGTGGAATTCTTCTTTTACATAGGTATCTACAAGATGTATAACATTGTTTCCGGCTTTTTTATACTTGTTTGTACTGCTGATAATTTTTCCATTTTTTAATAAATACACTTTGTTTTGCGGTTCATACCCGGAGTGCATAGTTTTTACACAATAAACATCATCTTTCCCGTCATTAATCAAATAATTAATGGCATTTGCGAACTGATTTGCATTTAAGGTTTTACCTGTTCTTGCATTAATTACAGCCTGATTAAAACCTTTGTCAAGCATTCTGTTATACAATATATTTGAAGTAAAGTTAATATCTGAACCTATTTTATCTATCATTAGAAAGCCTTTCCGCACGAATAATATTTTTTATATAAGTGCTAAAACCCTAAAAAAATATTTTTTGCTAATATACTTCATTTTCATTTGGATAAGTGCCGTTTTTAACATCTTGATTATATTTTTGAGCACAATCCAAAATTAAAGATTTCATATCGCCGTATTTTCTTGCAAATTTTGGGGTAAAACTGTCAAACTTGCCGAGTAAATCATCACAAACCATTACAAAGCCATCGCAGTATCTTCCTGCCCCGCAGGAAATAACCGGAATGTTTATACTATCTTTTATATCTTTTGCAGGCAATTCGGGTACCATTTCAAGTACAACGGAAAAAGCTCCGGCATCTTCCAATTCTTTTGCCTGCTTGATAAGTTTTTTTGTTGCTTCGTATGTTTTCCCTTGAATTATGTGACCGCCTATAACATTTTGACTTTGCGGAGTAAAACCGATATGCCCCATAACAGGAACACCCATATTTACAGTGCATTCAATAAGTTTTAGGATATAATCGTTACAACCTTCAAGTTTAACGGCATTAGCACCCTTTTTAACCATATTTCCGATATTTGTTAAAGCCGAAGGAATATCTATTGTATAACTCATAAAAGGCATATCTGTTACAACCATTGCGTGTTCAACTCCCCGAGCAACTGCTTTTGTAAATATACCCATTTCTTCAATGCCTACCTGATTTGTGTTTTCGTAACCCAGAGCCGTCATTGCAAGACTGTCGCCAATTAAGATAACATCTATACCCGCTTGATCAAAATATTTTGCGGTTGAAAAATCATAAGCTGTCAGCATTGAAAATTTTTCACCGTTTTCTTTATATTTTGCTAATGTTCTTACCGTAACTTTTTTCATAATTTGATTGTAACACAAAGTAAATATTTTGCAGATACTCTCTCAATAAAAAACAAACAGAATAAATACAAAAAGGCGATTGTGATTCTTGGGATTGGGATTAATTACAAAATCTTATACAAATCATATTTGATAATATTATAAAATTTTTCATCAATATTGTTTAAATCTATAATATCAACTTTGTATGGGAATGTTGAATTTGAAAATATAGAACGCAAATTTAAAATTTTATCAAACTCTATCTGATTTTTACCTTTTAATGCAATATCAACATCTGAATATTCTAATGATTTACCTTGAGTTCTTGAGCCGAAAATAACATATTTTTTCTTTATCTATTTTTTTTGACTTTTTTTAAACCACGTATAAACAGAATGAGCAACTCTTTTAGAGCTATGACGAATCAATCCGTCCTTATTAGGTTCAATTAAATTTTTGGCATATATCTCAACACCGAGTTTTTTGATTTCCGCAGAGTCAAGTATAACCGGATATTGTCCCTGCTCTTTATACTTATCTAAATTTTCAGGAATATTGTTATTTACTAAAATTGCATCAACTAATTTTTCAACACCCGAATGGGTAATAAGTGCTTTTAAGTGGTCAGAAACACTGTAATCGTCACTTTCTCCCGGTTGAGTCATTATATTGCACACATAAATTTTCTTTGCATTTGATTTTGCAACTTCTTCAGAAATTTCTTTTATTAAAAGGTTAGGAATAACACTTGTATAAAGACTTCCCGGCCCGAGAATAATCAATTCTGCGTGTCTTATTGCGTCTATAGCTTCAGGCAAAGCTTTGCAATCAGAAGGCTCAGAAAAAAGTCTTTTAATTTTTCCGCCGGCTTCAGGAATATTGGATTCTCCGTGAATAATTCTTCCGTCAGTCATCTCTGCCACAAGTTTCATATCATCAAGAGTTGCAGGCAAAACTCTGCCGCGAATTGATAAAACATTTGCACTTGCTTTAACAGCTGATGCCATATCGCCTGTGATATCACACATTGCCGTAAGGAAAAGGTTGCCGAAACTGTGTCCTTCTAATCCCTCACCATTTTTAAATCTGTACTTAAACAAATCATTGATTAAATTTTCATCATCAGCTAAAGCAGTCATACAATGACGAATATCGCCAGGTGGTAAAATTTCCAGTTCTTCACGCAGTCTGCCTGAACTTCCGCCGTCATCTCCCACGCTGACTATAGCCGTAATATTATTAGTAATATTTTTAATACCGCTTAATAACATGGATAAACCTGTCCCACCGCCAATTGCAACGATTCTCGGGCCTCTGTTGAGTTTTCTTCTGCGGTATAAATGTTCAAGTAAAACATCATTATCTCTTGAATATTCCATATCTAAAATAGATAAATTTGTTTTTTGCCAGCCTTTAAAAAAGAAAGCCGCACCAATCATAATAATTCCAAATGCAAGCCATTCGGTAGAGATTGTGTTTGCAATTTTACTGATGAACTGCATAGTATAAAAAACAGGTTTAATATCAAATAATATTAATATACCGATAGTCATTAAAACTGTGCCGGCAAGAATAAGTGCAAACCATCTTTTGACCTGCAGTCCCGGTATGAGCCAACCTATTTGTTTCGGCATTTTTAACTTTTTCATAATTCCTAACCCTTAACTCTTTTAATCTACCCATCCGGATTTCATTGCGTTTTTATAATTGTAAGGCAATGGTGAAACAATTTCATTTGCGCGTATTATTAATTCTTTTGCATTTGCAAGTTTATTCGAAAAATGGATTGTATCTGCTTCTACAATCGTTTTTGAACCGATATTGTTTGTAACTCTTGAATTGTGAAGTAAATCTTTTAGCCTTGAAATAGAAATATCCGTGTTTTCCAAATCTTTTGCACTAAAAATGATATTTCCTGATTCATCATAAATTTTTTCCAAATGTACTTCGTGGGCAACCTGAATGTTTAATTCTTCGCCTACGGTTGCAAGGTTTTCACCTGATGCACCGTAATATACAAGCCATTGAGAACATTTTTTAATTGCTTTTGCTATTGTTCTTGAAACATCAATATCTTCCATAGCCTTGCGATACATAGCACCGTGCGGTCTTACATGTTCGATTTCCATATTGTAAGATTTTGCAAATGTCATCAGTGCGCCAACCTGATACATAACAAGTGCTTCAAGCTCATCTTCATCCATATCTACAGGTCGATATCCAAATCCTTGAATGTCATCATAGCCTATATGTGCACCTACTACTACATTTCTATCTTTTGCTGCAAGTAGTGCTTCTTTTATTGCAAGCGGATCTCCGGCATGAAAACCGCAGGCAATATTTACTGAGCTCACATAATCAAGCAAAGAGTATTCGGAACTGTTTTTATAAATTCCAAAGCTCTGAGCTAAATCACAATTAAAATCTATATTTTTAATATTTTTCTTTTCTATTACATTTTGCATAAATTTATTCCTTCATGAACGATTATACTATTAAAAAAATAATATAGATATATTTTATAAAATATTAATCAAAGAGAATAAGGAAATAAGGGGACAAAGGAATAAAGGGAATAAGGGAATAAGTTCATTTCGTTATATTTTTGATATGTGATAATTTTAATGACATTATTCTGAAACAAACTTATTTCTCAATTAACTTATTTCCTTATTTCCCTTAATTTTTACTCAAATATCCAGCCGTTTGTAAGGTCAACCTTTACAGGTTCTAAAAGACGCATATAAACATCTCCGTTTGCAGGAACTTCAAGTTTTTCCCCTTTAAATGCCCATCTTACAAATTTCATCCACCAGTTGCGATCTTTATAAACTTCAGCAAGTCCGCTGAATTTTGCAATTTGGTCATTTTCAGTTGTAATTAAGGAATTTTTTAATACAAGAACACCGTTTCTTACAAAATATTTGCCGGGACGAGCATCTAAAATTTGTCCTTTCAGGTTTGCTCCTTGTCTTATTAATATATAGTGATCGCCTTTTGTTACATAATTTTGCGGAACATATGCACTGTAAACAACTCCGCCGTCAGTAGTTTGAGAACTGATATAACTTCCCATTTTAATAGGAAGAATTGAACCGGCAGGAAGAATACCGATAGAACCCTGTACGGTTGCACCGTCAACTTCAAATCCGTCCCCTGTTTTCTTTTTCATTGCTGCTGCAAGTTTTGCATTAGGATTAAGTTTTGCCTGTTCCATCATATTGAATAATATTGCCGCAACTTCCGCTCTTGTAGCCGGTCTGTTTGCGTCAAGTGTTTTTTGTGCGCTTGGTGCATAAATAATCATATTCAAAATTTCAGCCTTACCCGCCGGAATTATGAACCATTCCGGAATTGTAAGAGCATCATCATATTTTTTTGAAAGAACTTCCTGTGCTTTTGCTTTACTGATGGTTTCCGTTGTTAAAGCATTCACCGCAACAGTTACCGTTTCACCTCGTGAAACCGGATCATCAGGTCTGAATAAATCACCTTCGCTGTCCCGAGAAATCAGGTCAAAATACAAAGCCTTTTGAATATCTGAATATGCCCAGTGTTCTTCGGTGATATCCGTAAATTCAACAGGCTGAATAACTTTTGTGTGTTCCTGCCCTAATGCTCTTATAACCATTGCCGCAAATTCCGCTCTGGTAACATTGTTATCAGGTTGGAATGTTCCGTCAGGATAGCCTATAATAACACCTTTAGCTGTTAAATCGTTAATCTGTGCGGCTGCCCAATAATCTTCATCCACATCAGGATATGCCATTGCCGGAACGGTTGCAAAGAATATAAATGCAACAGCCAAAAATAACTTTAAAATATTTTTCATAATCTCTCCTTTTTAAGATACACACTTATTATTTTATCGGTTATGGGTATTTTTGTAAACAATTTTACACAATGAAATTTGGCACTTGTATTAATAGTTGTACGTGATACAATTATTGGTACAGACCAAGGAGATTTATACATATGCCCCCGATTACACCGATTAATAATGTTATGAATAGCAAGATATATCGTAGATGGCACTCAATTAGCCTGCTGCACGGTCAAGATGGTTTTGTTGCCACAAAATTAAAATCCGATGGTAAATTAGTACAGCTAATGATTACCAATAACGGTAAAAAGAGAGAATTGTTGTCGAATGATTCAAAGATTATGGATACGATAGGCAATGATGGTGTTAAAAGAACATATATATATTTAAAAGATGGTAACAATGTAAAAGGTCAGATGTTTACGCAAAAAAATCCGCCAAGACCTCCGTTTATTCTTGCAGCGAAGTGGATTGCTCATAATTGCGTTCCGCAAAGACTTTTAGTAAAACTAAATCCTGAACATAAGGCTGCCGAAATTTTTGTAAAGACGGACAAACCCGCTCCGGCAAATGAAGATATGCCAATGAAAAAGATTAAAGTAAAAGAATTTCTTGCAAAGGATTTTGTTGATGCTTATACCCCTGCTCCAAAAACTATAATAATCAAAACAAATAAAGGTGAAACTGAAGCAATAATTGCTAATAACAGCAGAGAAAGAGATGAATTGACAAAGCAATTTGGTATCAATTCAGAGGTTTTAGGCTGGAAAATCAGAACTATGGTTTAATTCTTCCACAATACCCATTGCGGCAACATAACCGGTTGACCAGCAGTTTTGCAAATTAAAACCTCCGCAAAAGCCGTCAATATCAAGTACTTCTCCGCAGAAAGCCAAACCGTTTATTTGTTTAGACTGCATATTTTTTGAGTTAATTTCTTTTAAATCAACTCCGCCGCAGGTAACGACCTCTCCATCGGCGACTTTACCATTCACCGTAATCTTAAAGTTTTGCAGTTTTTCGGTAATGTTATCCCGAATAACAGAATTTATCTGATGTGCTTTAAGCATTGAATCTGTTTTAAGTTCATTTAAAATATATTCAGCAAGTGATTTTGGAATGAATTGAGATATTATATTTTTAATCTCTTTATGAGGATTATCGTTGAGAATTTTTTGTAAATCCGTTTCCGGCATAAGTTTTAAACTTATATTGTATGGTAAAGTTTTTCTTGCATAAACAGAAGATATTGTGTAAATTAATGGTCCTGATACTCCTTTGTGAGTGAAAAGTAAATCCCCCGTATAAACTTTTTTATCAACTTTTGCGGTAATATTTTTAAGACTGACACCCGATAAGGTGCTGAAATCTTCTTTTGTTATCAGACCAACTAAAGATTGAACAGGTGTTTCAATATTTAATCCAAGATTTTGTATTAAATTGAAATCAGAATGTCCTCCAATGGCAATAACCAGATAATCAAATGAATAATTGCCGGATTCTCCCTTCAATACGAATTTTTTGTCGTGTGTAATTTGAATAATTTTATCTTTTATTAATTTACATTTAAGAGATTTTAAGAAAGATTTTTGCACTTGTGCTGAAGATTCACAAACAGGAAAAATTCTGTTATCTTTTTCCCGAGTAAAAGTGTCAATTCCGATAGATTTGAAAAATTCAACAGTTTCTTTTGTTGCAAAACGTGAAAAAACAGAATATAAAAATTTTTCTCCTCTTGGGTAATTTTTGGCAAGATTTTTAAAATCATATTCAGAGTGCGCAAGATTACACCTGCCGCCGCCTGTTTGTAAAATTGTACGCAAAAAATCAGATTTATCTATCAGACTGACATCTATATTGTTGTCAGAAAGAATTTTGGCACACATACATCCGGCAGGGCCTCCGCCAAGTATTCCAACGGTTTTAGAAATCGACTCTTGTGCCATATAAAAATACCATTTCAGGATTTTCAAGATCAGAATGCATTTCAACTATAGATTTATGTAATACAGGATGAATGTAATCCGCATCCAATTCCATCATAGGAACAAGATTAAAGGCTCTTAAATGAACATATTTGTGCGGAATAACAAGATTTTCTTCGTTTATTATTTCATTATCATAGAACAAGATATCAATGTCTATTGTTCTGTCTTCATAATTACTTCCGGTTTTATGTTCCCTGCCAAGTTTTTTTTCAATATCCTGACATCTTTTTAGTAATTCATCCGGAGAATATTTTGTTTTAATTTCTATTACCGCATTTACAAACCAGGTTTTTGTATTCATATTCCAAGGTTCAGTTTCATAAAAGGCAGAACTTCTGACAATAGATATTCCTTCGTCCATGCCAAGCAAACTCGCAGCCTGCTGAACGTAGCCTATTCTATCTCCCTTATTAGAACCTAAACTTATATATACAATAGCCATAGTTAAATTTTATAAATTATTACTCTTTATGTCAATATAAAATTATTATTGCTAATAATCAGTCATTTAATTATCGTGTCATTCAGAGTATTGTGAAGAATCTTTTAATTTATCTTGCAAAAAAAATATTTTTGAGTTTTAATACATTTACTCACATCCTCAATATGAGTACGAACGGAGTCATTAACCGTTCAAAGAAAAAAGGAAAGGCAAAAAAATGGCAAATATTAAATCTGCTAAAAAAAGAGTGTTAACAGCTGAAAAGAACAGACTAAGAAATGTAGCATGGAAATCTTCTATCAAAACTGCAACTAAGAAAGCTTTAGAATTAGCTAACGGTGATGATAAAGAAGCATTGAATTCAGCACTTTCTAAAGTTTATCAATTATGTGATAAAGCTGTTGTAAAAGGTATTTTGCACAAAAATACTGCAGCAAGAAAGAAATCAAGATTAACACTTGCTATTAAAAAAATCGCTAAGTAATTAACGATTTTATACAATGTGAGGAAACGGAAAGAATTGTATTCTTTCCGTTTTTTATATTAATTTTGGTACTTATATACAATATTACAGCAGTATCTCTCCTTTGGAGAGAAAAGAATTTCAAGACGAAACGTAGTTGAGTTTTAGAAATTCAAGAGAGGGNCTTGAAAATCTAAGTTTCGCAAACTCAACTTGATTTTCTATCCTCTCCCCTACGGAGAGGATTCGAGTATATTTACTGTGATATTGTATATAGTTGCCTTAATTTTTTTAATTCTTTTTCAACTTCATTAAATACACTGTCCCAGTCGCCGTTTTTCGGCTGGCGGAATAGTTTTAGGCTGTCATACCAGTCGCATTTTGATACATCATCATGCCATCTCCAGTTATATACGTGTGGCAATAATACCCAGCAAGGTTTACACATTGCACCGGCAAGGTGAGCCAAGCTTGTATCGTTACAAATGATTAAATCTAAATTTTCTACAACCCCCGCAGTATCTGAAAAATTGTGAAATTCAGGTGCAAGGTCAATTACATTATATTTATCTTTTATTTTCCCAAATTCTTCAGAACCTTCAAATGTCTGGCATGAGAAAAATTGGGTGTTTGGAAGTTCGAAAAGCCTGAAAAAGTCTGTAACTTTCAGGACTCTTTCTTTTTCATAATAAGTATTTCCCTGCCATTTTATACCGATATTAAATTTACCGTTAGAAAAATATTTTTCTTTAAAATACTTTACTTTATCAGGGTTAGGTTTTAAATATCCGTCATCGTGGTGAATAAACACATCTGCACCGGTTTTATTGAGTGCATACGGCAGGCTTAAAAACGGCAGATGATAATCAAAATAAACCTCATCTTCAAAATCAAACATTTCCATTATTTCCGCACCGTATGAATTTTCTCTGAATAGTTCAACGAGTTCTTTTTGCGGTTTAAAAATAACTTTTTTACAACGAGAGGTTAATTCCGGCATAAAACGGTAAAACATTAACACATCTCCAAAACCTGCTTCATAATATGTGTATAAAATTTTGTCGGATAAATCTTCTTTGCCTGTCCAGAGTGGTTTTTGTTTCATAAGATTTGGGTATGTTTTTTCCTGTGAAACTATCGCACTTTGACGGCATAATCTTTCTTCAAAACAACGCAATCCGTCTTTATAGTTTTTACATTGCATATATGCAAGCCCTAAAAAATAAACGGTTTCCCAATCTTGCGGGAAAATTTCCAATGCTTTTTCGTAGCATTTTGCAGCGGTGTGCGGATCATTTGCATTAAAATATAAGTATGCAAGGTTAAAATATGATTCGTGGCTTCGAGGGTTGACTTCAATGGCTTTATAATATGTTTCTTTTGCTTTTTCCCAGTCGGAATTATTCTTATAACTCATTGCAAGTCTGAACCAGTTTTCATACTCATTAGGGTATGTTCTGGTAAGGATTTCGTATATTGCAATTGAGTTTTCAAAATCCTTCATTTCAAAGTATAGTTTACCGATATTTTGTATATAGTAAGGGTCGGGAAAAATATCAATTGCGCGTTTAATACATTCTAAAGATTTTTCATATTCAGATGCCTGCAAAAAAACTAAACCGAGTAAATCCCACACTTCGTGGTTTTGCGGTTCTTGGGTTAAGATTTCTTTGTATAAATCTCGAGCCTGAGTAAGTTTGCCTTCCTGATGCAAACTGAAAGCCTGTTCGAATTTTGGAGATTTCTGTTCCATAGTTATATTTAAACAATTAAAGTATATTATTGCAATTATGTAAAGAAATGAGGGAATAAGGGAATAGGGGGAATAAGTTCTTTACCGGGGTTGGGTATATTAAAATGTCAAGGGTTATTAATGATTAATACAATTAAATAATTGAAAAGAACTTATCAAACTTAACAAACTTATCTCACTAATCTTTACATTTGAGTATGTTTGTAATACATTTATTATCAGTTACACTGGCTCGATAGGTTCGCCCTAGTCCTTTGAAGGATGGAGCATTGTAGCTCGTAGTACAATACATTAAAAAAAAGGAGAAAAAAGATGCCAACAGCTTCTATGATTGAACTTTTGGAATCAGGTGTGCATTTCGGACACCAAACACAAAGATGGAACCCAAAAATGAAACCGTATATTTACGGTGCAAGAAACGGTATTTATGTTATCGATTTAAGAAAGACAACTGTTTTATTAGACGAAGCATATGAATTAGTTAGAGATTACGCTGCAAAAGGAAAAAATGTTCTTTTTGTAGGTACTAAAAAACAGGCTGCTGAAGTAGTTGAAACTGAAGCAAAAAGATCCGGTGCATACTACATCAACAGACGTTGGTTAGGCGGCATGTTAACAAACTTTGAAACTATCAGAGGCAGAGTTAACAAACTAAAAGAATTAGAAGAATTCATTTCAAACGGTTATGCTGAAAAACTTCCTAAAAAAGAAGTTGCTCAAATCAACAGACAGGTTGCAAAATTATCTAAAACATTAGGCGGTATCAAAGATATGAGAGGTTTACCTGAATTAATCTTTGTTATCGATCAGGAAAAAGAAGATATTGCTATTAAAGAAGCAAACAAATTAGGTATTCCTGTAATATGTTTAGCTGATACAAATGCTAATCCTGACGGAATAGACAAAATTATTCCTGGTAATGATGATGCTATTCGTTCAATTCAGTTAATTACTTCAAAACTTGCTGATGCTGTATTAGAAGGTAAACAATTAAGAGAAAACAAAGCTAACGAAGCTAAGAAAATCGAAAAAATTAAACCTGAAGATGCAGGTGTTAGCTCTGAAGAAGTAAAAGTAGAAGGTTAGTTAAAAAGGAAATAGGGAAATAAGGGAATAAGTTCATTTCATTTATTAAGTTATATTTTAAACAAAAATATTTGAATTTTAAAATAACACAATTTTGTAACGAACTTATTTCCTTATTCACTTTTTCCCTATTCCCTTTTAAAAGAAGGAGAATTATAAGATGACAATTACAGCTCAAATGGTAAAAGAACTTCGTGATAAAACAGGTGCAGGCATGATGGATGCTAAAAAAGCTCTTGTTGAAGCTGATGGCGATATGGAAAAAGCATCAGAAATTTTACGTCAAAAAGGTATTGCTTCTGCTGATAAGAAAATGGGCAGAATTGCAGCTGAAGGCAGAGTTGAATCATTTATAGATGCAAACGGCGGTGCAATGATTGAAGTTAACTGTGAAACAGATTTCGTTGCAAAAAATGACGAATTTAAAGCATTAGCAACAGGTTTGGCTAAAAATGTCGAAACTCAAAAACCTGCTGATGTTGATGCTTTATTAGGTTTAACTTGTGCTGATTGCGGTAAAGTTATATCTGACGCATTAAAAGAAAAAATCGCTTCAATCGGTGAAAAAATTACCGTAAGAAGATTTGTTCGTTATGAAGGTAATGTTGCTACATACATTCACAATGGTAAAATTGGTGTTCTTTTACAAACAGATGTAAAGAATGACGAATTAATGAATGATTTATGCTTACACATTGCTTCTTGTGCTCCTCAATTTATTTCAAGAGATGAAATTCCTCAATCAGTAATTGATGAAGAAACAAGAATTGAAATGGGTAAAGAAGACTTACAGAAAAAACCTGAAGCAATCAGAGGTAAAATTGTTGAAGGCAGAATTAACAAATTGATGGCTGAAAGATGTCTTTTAGATCAGGGGTTTGTTAAAGATCCAAACCAAACAGTTGCTCAGCTTATCGAAGGTAAATTGAAAGTTACAGCTTTCACAAGATATGAATTAGGTGAAGGTCTTGAAAAACGTCAGGATAACTTCGCAGAAGAAGTAATGAGCCAATTAGGTTAGAGGCAAATATATTTAATATTTAAAAGATAAGGCAGAGTTTAACATTGCCTTATCTTTTTTATTGATTTTCGTGCTTTAAGGGGTTATACTTGGTAAGGTTATATTAAGTTGGTAAATGTGATGGGAAATAATATAAATATTTGTATTTCATGTGATGACAATTATGTACGCTATGCCGGTGTTGTAATGGCATCAGTTTTGTATAATGCTTCAAGTAGTGACAATTTGGCTTTCTATATTTTAGACGGCGGAATAAGTGAAGACAGTAAGCAGAAAATGCTCTCTTTGAAAACGATAAAAGATTGTGAAATCAATTTTGTTTCTATTGATGAATCTTTGTTTGAGGATTTCAAAAAAGTTACTACTCACAAATACATTTCAATCGCGGCATATTTCAGGTTGAAATTACCGTCATTACTCCCTGATATAGACAGAATAATTTATTTTGACTGTGATGTTGTAATAAATTCAAGTTTGAAAAAATTGTTTAATACAGATATGGAAAACCACCCAATTGCCGGAGTTGTTGATATAAAAAAGAAGATTGTCAAAATAAATCCGGGTTATGTAAATTCAGGTGTCCTCCTGCTTGATTTGAAAAAAATGAGAGAATTAAATATTGAAAACGAATTTTACATTTATACAAAAGATAATTTTGAAACTATAAAGTGCGGTGATCAGGAAATTATAAATGCAGTTTGCAAGGATGATATAAAAATACTTGAAAATAAATGGAATGTTCAAATAAGCAATTTTACAAATCGTTCTGATTATATGAAAAATCCTGCAATTATACATTATGTGAGTAAAAATAAACCTTGGCAATTTGGTTCATACAGCTACAGAAAAGAATTATTTTACAAGTATTATCAGTTAACTCCTTGGAAATATGATAAAAAAGAATATTTTATGCAAAGGTATATTGGCGAAATATACAGTTGGTTAAGGTATTTTAAGTATCGTCCTTTGTTTATGTTCCGTCCGAAATTTTGGTATGCATTGTATCGTACATATTTTAATTTTTCTTTATACAAAAAACCTATAATAAAAGATAACACCTTTTTTGTTTGGGAACCTTGCGGAAAAAGTCATGCAGAAGTTGTTCCGGGATTTGTAAAATATTTACTTGATTTAGGGTATCATGTTTCTGTTTTAGTATCTCCAAATGCGTATAAAGAAAATCTTTTTGCAAGATTTGGCGATAATAAAAATATTTCTTATAATAAAATGAGCCAAAAACAAATAAGAACATACTTCAAGAAATCTGATTTATCTGATGTTGAAGGTGTAATAGTTACAACAGTCGGAAAACTCTGCACTGCACCTCATTATGAGCAGGTGGATGAAGCCTTTAATCCTAAAATTGACAGGAAAAAACTGTTTTTTGTAGAACACGAAATAGATGAAAGAGTGGATAGAAATCAATTGCCTGAAACAATGATTACTTTGAGGCAGATGAATTATAAAGGTGCAAAAACTGTTGTTGTAAATCCGCATTACTTTGGGGAGGTTAAAATTACACCGAAAAATGATATTACAAATTTTGTGACAGTAGGGGAATTAAAAGCGGGTAAGAAAAATACGACAGTTTTTGTAAATTCTGCTCAAAAACTTATCCAAAACGGTATTACTAATTTCAAAATAACCGTAGTCGGCAAGGGTAAAATTGAGGATTTACCTAAAGAAGTTGCACCATATTTTGATATTAAAGGTCGTTTGCCGTTTGACAGAATGTTTGAAGAAATTGAAAAAGGTGATTTTTTACTTTCTGCTTACGAGGATATTCCTGAACATTTCAGATACATTACAACCGGCACAAGCGGAAATTTTCAGCTCGTTTACGGATTTGTAAAACCAATTATAATAAAAGAAAATTTTGCTTCAATAAATGGATTTGATGAACAGAATTCTATATTCTACAAGGATGATGATGATTTTTATAATGCCATGGTAAAAGGTATTCAGCTTTCAAAAGACGATTATAAAATTATGCAGGAGAATTTAAAATCTTATTCTGATAATTTTTATAATGAATCAAAAGAAAATTTGAAAAACTTAATAGAAACACAAAAGGGAGAAAAAATATAATGAGTAGAATCCCTGTTGTATTTACGTTCGATAAAAGAATTATTTACGGTTCGGCTGTTGCAATCAAAAGTTTGGTTGAGAGTGCAAATTCTGATACTATTTATGATATTTATGTATATCATCCTGATTTGAGCGAAAAAGTAATAAAAGATTTTGAAAAAATGCTTGAAGGTTCAAGACATACGATAACTTTTCAGTTTATTGACAGGAAAAGATTTGAGAATGCACCTGTTAACAAGCACGGTAGCTGGACAGAGATTGTATATTATCGTTTATTAATACCTGAGCTTTTGCCACAGTATGACAAAGTTATTTATTCCGATACGGATGTTTTGTTTAAGCGGGATTTGTCTGAAGTTTATAACGAAGATATTTCGGATTATGAATGTTCTTCTCCTGCGATGGAAAAAAATGGTGAAGATATGATATGTCATAAATATTTTCCTGCAAATAAGAATGAATTAATACACAGTTCCGGTTTTATGGTGATGAACTGTAAAAAAATGCGTGAAAATCATTTTGTCCAAAGGGTATTTGAAACTATAAAAAAATATTATAGTGAGCTAAGATTTTTTGATTTGGATGTTTTCAATATAACCTGCCAAAATATCAAAAATCTTCCGTTTCGTTATGTATTTCTGCAGAGTTTTTATTATAATGAAGATATTAAAAAAGCAAATGAATATGAGTTTGTAAGTAAAGTATATTCAGACGAAGAAATATTAAAAGAAAAAGATAATGTTGTAATAGTTCATTATGCAGGCAAGCCGGGTAAACCTTGGAGATTTAAAAAAGTTCCGCCTGATTATAAAAAAATAATGGATACCATTCCAAAGAGCCTTAGAAAATACACATTCAGAGATATAAGAAAAAAATTATTCAGTAAGGTATAGATATGAAAAAAACAGCAATAGTAACATTAACATATAATAAATTAGAGCAGGCAACAAAGCCTTATTTAGATTCACTTTATAAATTTACACCGGAAGATGAGTTTGATTTGATTATTGTGGATAATCATTCTACTGACGGAACGGTAGAATATATAAAAGAGTTTCAAAAACAACATTCAAATATTACTCTTATATGTAACGATGAAAATTTGGGTTATTCAAAAGGCAATAATATTGGTATAAAACAAGTTATTGATAAACCTTATGAGTATATCGGACTTTTAAATAATGATATATTATTTACTCCAAATTGGCTTGAAAAAACAATAAGCGGATTTTCAAAGGGTGAAAATGTAGGCATGGCTTCCCCGAGAAGTAATGAAAAATGCAAGTTAACTCCTCAAAATTATCTTGAAGGATATGAAAAATTTATCAAAAAATTTAAAGGTGAAATTAAATATCCTCTTGCCCCGTTTTTTAGCTGCGTAATCATTAAAAAAGAAGTAATTGATAAAATTGGTTTATTAGATGAGGCTTTTACTCCGGCTTTTTGGGAAGATTGGGATTATGCTTTCAGAGCTCAATATGCCGGATATAATATGATATATGTTAATACGACATTTATATTCCATAATCATTCGACAACCAGTTCATCTGTTCCGTCTGAAATTCCTGAGAGAAATAAAAGGTATTTCTTTAAAAAGCATCCTTTGGGACGTTATATTTGGGAGCATAAAAGAACAAATTTAATTAAAGATATGATTAAATATATTAAAGAGAGTTTTTCTTAAATTCTTTACCTAATATTGTAATAGATTTTTCTTTAAATGAAATCCTTAAAATTTTTCTTTTCAAATATTTCAGTATATTTGGAAACAGTTTTATATAAATCAGAAATTTTGGCATTTCAGGGTTTAAAAATTCTGTTTTCTTTATTTTAAACATCAAACCGTCTTTATCCGGAATTTTGGAATTATTGTAACTGTTTTTGTGCATTCTCCATTTTGTAAGTTTTTCTTCTATGTAATATAGTTTGCATTTTGATGCCACCTGCATCCATAAATAATAATCCACCCACTGTTTTACCGGAGTATTAAAATCAATATTTTCAAGCAGTTCTTTTTTTATTGCAACACAGGAGAATGTTTTTACAGGATTAATTTTTTCAAAATCTTTTACGGTAATGAATGTTTTGTCTTTCAGGACTTCTTCCTGAATTTTGCAGATACCGTCAAAATCATTTATAGCTTTTTCATCTCCAAAAAATTCAACATCATTAAAAATGAAACCGACTTCTGCATTATTTTCGATTATATTTAATTTTTTTTCTAAGTATTCCGGAGTAATAATATCATCGGATTCCAAAAAAACTATCCATTGGGAACTTGTTTTTTGTATTGCAAGTTTTATTGTTTCAACAAGTCCTTTATTAATTCCGTTTTCGTGCTGAAATAATTTTATTCGATTGTCTTTTTGACAATATGATTTTATGACTTCAACCGAATTATCCTTTGAACCGTCATCAACTATAATCAATTCCCAATTTGTGTAGGTTTGGTTTATGACACTTTCAATCGTTTCTTTTATATAATCCTGATAGTTATAACTTGCTGTAATTATTGAGAATTTTTCATTCATTTTTTAAATTAAATCCTTTTTGTTCTTTCCAGTTTCTTGAACTTCCTATAACTTTTATTGTTTGTTTATTTTCTGAAAGCCAGAATGCTAAAATTCCAAAAGTTGAACCGTATGAGTATATTGCGTTATCTGAATATGACAAAATATATAAATCTGCCATCGCATCAATCATAGATGAAGGGTTTTTGTTTGGTAGTTCAATGATTCTTTCACCGAATCTTTCTCTAAAGGCTTCAGATGTTTCTTTATCCATTGAGGACAGGTAAAATTTTGTATCTTTGTCAAATTCATCCATTGCATCAAAAAATGATGTTAAAGATTCATTTCTTCCGTATTTTTCCCAATCTTTAGAATTTCTTACCTGTAATGCAACAAATTTTTCAGGAAGATTTACGCTTTTTATTCGGTCTATAACTTTTGCGGATGGTTTAAGTTTGTGAAATTCTTTTGAATATTGGTTAAATAGTTCTTCTGAAACTGTTGCATAATCAAGTTCAACTCCGTCTGTAGTTTTAAATGTTATTGGCGGAAAAAATACTGTTGCTTCTTTGCACCATTTCCCTCTGTGAATCCATCTTTTTATAATACTTGAATGGTGATATTCTTTTAGTTCAAAATTCGGATTATAGTCAAAAATTTCACTAAACTTTGCACTCACCCATCCCTTATTTGACCAGTACATGTTTACTTTTTGGGGTGTTGTGTAATTAATGCAGTTTATAAGTCCGAAAATTCTGTTTCCGATACCTTCTTTTTCATCAAAAACCAAATTTAATGTATCATAATGTTTTGGAGTTATTTTCTTTTTGATTTTTATCCCAAAAATATTATATATAATGTGCCAACCGTTCAGAGTCTTAAACATATAACTGATTCCTTTTAATAAAGGGTATTATAAATTACAAAAAAAATCAATTAAATATGGTTATTATCTTATTATGGTTATAATAAATTACTATTTGTAACAATATTCTTAATTTTCTTTAAATGTGATAGAATGTTTTATTATATAGTACATAAGGGGAGAGTTATGAAAGCAATCATATTGGCAGGCGGATCAGGCAGTCGTTTATGGCCTTTGTCAAGAGATCAGTATCCGAAGCAGTTATTAAATCTGGAAGATGATTTGAGTCTTTTACAGCAGACTTTTTTAAGATTAAATGCTTTGGTTGACGCTTCTAATATTGCTTCTGTTACAAATATAAGACATTACTACGATATAAAACATCAGTTAAACAAAATTGATTCACACAATGTTGTTATAGCTGAACCTTTGGGTAAAAATACCGCACCTGCAATAGCTTGTGCTTTGGAATATTTTAAAGAAGTAAGTTCTGTTGATGATGTTGTATTGATAGTTCCTTCAGATCATTTGATAAGGGATGTAGAGGGGTTTCATAAAACTGTTAAAGATGGTGAAAAACTTGCAAATGCAGGTTACATCGTTACATTCGGTATTCGCCCGACTTATCCTGAAACAGGTTATGGTTATATAAAAACTCTAAAACCGCTTGTAACAGGTTATAAAGTTGATAGATTTGTTGAAAAACCTGACTATAATACTGCATATCATTATCTTGAAAGCGGTAATTATTATTGGAATGGCGGAATTTTTATGGCGAAGATTTCAACTCTTCTTGATGAATATCAAAAGTTCTGTCCTGAAATTTCTGATAATTTATTAAATCTGAATTTTACGGGTTCTACAAAGATTAATTATAATATTTACGATAATATGCCTTGTATTTCAATTGATTACGCAATTATGGAAAAATCCGACAAAATTGCTCTTGTTGAATTAAAGTCAGACTGGAACGATTTGGGTTCTTGGAAATCTCTTTATGACGTTAAGCAAAAAGATGAAAACGGAAATGTAATAACAGGCAAAGTTTTGACAGAAAATGTAAAAAATTCATTTATATATTCTCAAAAAGAGCTTGTTGCGGTTGCAGATCTTGAAAATGTTGTCATTGTTGAAACCGAAGATGCAATTATGGCTTGCCGTATGGATAAATCGCAGGTTGTGAAAAATCTTTATGCAAAATTAAAAGAGCAGAATAGCGATACTACAAAACTTCATAAAACCGTATTCAGACCTTGGGGATATTATACCTGTATGAATGCCGGAAAAGGTTATTTAACAAAGACTATTTGCGTTATGCCTCATCAAAAATTGTCTATTCAATCGCACAATCACCGTTCAGAACATTGGGTTGTATTAGAAGGTGAAGCTTTCGTATTGAAAGACGGTCTGGAATATACCGTAAAACCTGGTGAAAGTATTGATATTCCTTTGGGAATGAAACATTCCCTTCAAAATCATACTGATAAACCTGTGAAAATAATTGAAATTCAGAATGGTGATTATATTTCTGAAGATGACATTATTCGTTACGAAGATAGTTACGGCAGAGTATAATTTTTATATGAGTATAACTGAATTTATAAAAGGTGAATTAAAAGGCTGGGGAAAAACTGAAAGAAAAGTTTTTCCGCTCGGGATTATTTTGATTGCCGGAATTTCTATATATATGCACGACATTACTCCGGCAATAATTTCTGCGATATGCGGTATTTGTGCGACAATAACAGCAGGAAAAGGGAAAATATCCTGTTACTTTTTTGGTATAATATCAAATCTGTGCTATGGGTACATTTCTTTTGAAAATGCGTTTTGGGGAAACTTGGTTTTGAATATGCTTTATTATCTGCCTATGCAGTTTGTCGGAATTTCCCAGTGGAAAAAGCATATGAAAAAAGAAACTCAGGTTATATACAAAACGAAATTATCCTTAAAAGAAAGAATTTTATATTTTATTCTTATAAGTGTTTTGTGTGTTGGCGGATATTATTTACTGTTTGCACTGGAGGATTCTAATTCATTTATGGATTCTGTTACGACAATTTTGTCTGTTTTTGCCTTTTTGCTTACGGTAAAAAGATGTGTTGAGCAGTGGTATGTCTGGACAATAGTAAATGCATTGTGTGTGTTAATGTGGCTTGGTGCATTTATGCATGGTTCTCATTGTTTTGCAACAGTTCTTATGTGGTCAACTTATTTTGTACTTGGTTTATATTTCCTGAAAAATTGGAATAAAGAATTGCAGTCTGAATCTAATTCTTAATGCATGTTTTAAAATATTTTTTCAATTGTAATCCCATAATAAGACATAAAATACATGCAGATGTAAAAATTCCAATCCAGAAACCAAGAAGTTTTAAACCGATATTGAATGCCAGATAATGTCCTAGAGGAATTGCCAAAAGCCAATATGCAACAAAATTTGCCCCCAGAATAATTTTTGTTTTCTTAATTCCTTTGCAAATTCCTGACAGAGATATTTGTAATCCGTCAAAAATTTGGTATATTGCAAGAAGTCCCATAAGCGATACGACTATATTCAATAATTGAGTGTCTTTTGTAAATATAGATACGATAAATTTTGGCAGTGTCATATAAATTATTGCGCAGCATATCATAAAGGCAACAGACATAAATATTCCTGTTAATGAATATTTTTTCATATCGTCATATTCTTTTGCCCCGTTAGAATAGCCGACTTTAACGGCTATAGCGTTTGATATGGCAAAAGGTATCATAAAAGTAATTGTTACCAATGTGCATAACAGGTTTTGTGCAGCTGCGTAAACTCCGGCAATTCTTCCCATAAATATTGTGACGCTGTTGAATGTAACAAATTCTACAAGTATTGCAAGTGAAATAGGCAATCCGATTTTAATAAGGCTTTTATAATACCCTTTTTCGTGGTAATTATTTGTTCTCATATTTATTTTGCAATATATAAACAACGCAATACCCATAAAATATCTTACAAAAAGACTTGACAGGGCAAGACCGACAGCCCCCATTGAAGGAATAATTCCCCAGCCGAATACAAATATAATATTTAATATCAAATTTAAAAATACGCTGAAAATGGTTAGTAAATTCGGAAACAGTACTATTTCAAAGGCTTGCAGAAACTCTTTTAGCGAATGATGAAGGCTTCCGCCAAAAGTACTCAATGCACTAATAAACATGTATTCCTGAATAGGTTTTACAAGCTGTTGTTCAAATCCCATTTTTGGTATGAACGGGATAAATCCGATAATGACAAAACCTGTGATTATTGCAAGAAATCCTGCAAATCTTATTGAGGGGTAAAAGTATTTTTTTATGGTTTTTTTTTCGCCTCTGTAATTGGATAAAAGGGGTGAAATGCTTGAAGTCAGACCAATAGCAATGGTCATAATACAGTTTACTATTGCGGCTGCGATGCTTATTGCGGCAAATGTATCTGTTGAATGTCTGCCGGCAACAATTACATCACCTACACCAATCAATATAAACCCAAGGTTTCCTAAAACTATCGGGGCTGCAATATTTAATAGTTCTTTTATGTAATCAATAATGCTATTTTTTTCGGTCATTGTTTATTTATAATATTTCTTTTAGTTCGTTAATAACTACATCCAAAGCACCCTGCTGGTCTTTGAATACTGTTTCACAATCCTTGCAAGCCTGATTGTAAAAATCAGTGTCTGAAAGGAGTTTTTCAATATATTCACCTAATTCTTTCGGAGTTTTAACAATTTTACCGGCAGTAGATCTTGATAATAACCAGTAAATATCCCTGAAATTATGAATAGATGGACCTGTAATTGTTGGTTTTCCGTAAACAGTTGCTTCCAAAGGATTATGACCGCCAGTTTTATTAAAGCTACCGCCGATAAATGCAAATGAACATATTGAATACATTTTACCGAGTTCACCCATAGTATCAAGAATAATTATGTCATAATCTTTAAAACTGTCCCCTTGTGAACGATATCCGCTTTTTAAATTCATTGATTCAAGAAGTTCTTTGATTTGCGGAAGTCTTGTAGTGTGTCTTGGCACAAGTAAAAGTTTAATATCGTCATATTTGTTTCTTTTTTCTTTAAATATTTGCAGGATAATTTCATCCTCGCCTTTGTGCGTGCTGCCTGCAATAATTACCCTGTAACCGTCTTGTCCTATATCCACCGTTTCATTTGACGGTTTGACATCAAATTTCAAATTTTTCATAACTGATGTTCTGTCTTTAGGTGCACCGATTGAAAGTAATTTGTTCATATCAATTTCACTTTGAGTAAGTATTTTTGTATATTTAGATAACACATATTTAAAGAAAAATCCGAATTTTTTGTATATTGAGTATGTTGAATCAGACATCCTGCCATTAATACAGTATAATTTAATCCCTCGTTTTTTACATGAAGATGAGAATACCGGCCATAGTTCTGTTTCTGCAATAAGAACAACTGTCGGTTTAATTTTATTCAAGAATGAATTTACGCAGTATGTAATATCAAAAGGAAAATAAGTTATAAAATCTGCAACATTTGAATATTTTTTTATTGCGATTTCCTGTCCTGTTTTTGTTCCTGTCGTAACAACAATTTTGTATTGCGGGAAAATTTCTTTTGTTTTTTTAATAAGGTTTTCGAGTGCAATAACTTCTCCAACGGAAACACCATGGTACATAATTACCTTATCTCCAAGTTCAGGGACTTTAAAAAAACCTAATTTTTCTTTCCACCCGTATAAGAACTTTCTGTTCATTACACGGACTATAAAGTAAAACGGCAATAAAAGTATGAATACGATTGTTGATACAAATCCGTACAGGAAGAATACATCAAATATAGAAATCAACAATATAATCAGTAAAATTATTAAAAGCGAATATATAACCATAAAATCCTCTTAAATTAATATAACCTGTGGAATTAGTATCCGAATCCGTCAGTTTTCATACGGTCAATTACTTCTTGCAGTTTTTCATCAGAACATACATAAGAAATTCTGAAATATCCCTCACCGTATATTCCGAATGCACATCCAGGAACTACAACTATGCCTGATGTTTCAAGCATATCTTCGCAGAATTTAACGCTGGAATTATATTTTCTTGGTATCGGAAGCCACAGATAAAAAGTTGTTTGCGGAATGTCAGAATCAGCAATATCCCAACCAAGCTCCCTTAAACCTTTTATCATAATATTTTGTTTTCTTTTGTATGCCGCATTACATTCTTTTATGTAATCATCACCTTCAGGTGAGGTCATTATATATGCACATGATTTTTGTAAGGCTCTAAAAATACCGTTATCAATTGTTGATTTACCTTTGGCAAATCTTGAAACAACTTCATAATTCCCGCAGAGCCAGCCAAGTCGCCAGCCTGTTATTGCATAAGGTTTGGAAAGTGTGAACATTTCAACAGCAATATCTTTTGCACCTTTAAATTCAAAGACGCTGAATGGTTTAGCTTCTTCGCTGTAATATAAATCACAATATGCAGCGTCAGATATAAGTAAAAAATCATGTTTTTTACAAAAATCTATAACTTTTTGTATGTAATCTCTTGAGGCTCCGACACCGAGCGGATTATTCGGATAATTTATTACAACTGCTTTAATTTTATTTTCATCATATCCTTCGCTTCTTAATTCTGCCAAAACTTCTTCCATATCAGGCTGATAATTATTTTGTTTTGTCAGAGGTATAGGGTAAGCTTTACCGCCTGAACATTTTATCATTTGTGAATATGAAGCATATCCCGGATCTGGAACCATTATAATATCTTTTTCAAATTCTTCGTGTTTTGGATTAATTATAAATCTTATCAAATTAGCCAAGCCGTCTTTTGAGCCTAAAATAGAACAAACTTCATCAACAGGATCAATATCTACTCCAAAACGCTCTTTCATTCTTTGAGCGCAGGCTTCTCTGTAGTACATTTCACCTTTAGTAACAGAATATGAATGAATATTATCTTCGGTTAAAAATTCTTTTAATTTATCTATCAATGCTGACGGCGGGGCACTTGTAGGGGCTCCCATTGAAAGTGAAATCGGGGCTCTGTTTTTTTTAGTCAGTTTATCTTTTAATTTGGCTGTTTTTTCTTTTAATTGTACCATTATGTAGGTATCTATAGCCATTACATCTTCGTTAAATAATTTTTCCATGTTCATATTTTTTACCTCATGGAATATTATACAACAAAAGAAAAATGCCCCGATATAATCGAGGCATTTTGCTGTAATTAAATTTATTTAATCTCTACTTTTTAGCAGAATTTTTTACTGCATTCTGAAGTCCCTGCATTTGTTCATTTAATTTTTTATCAATTTCCTCAGGGTTATAACGTTTGTCTAAGAATTTGATGTCTGATTTTTTCTTAGCTGCTTCAACAACATTATCAAGAGCTTTTACTTCTTTTTCTGTTTGTAAACGAGTTTTGATATCGGATTTAACCTTGTCAAATGAATCAGTTCCTGCTGCTTTTCTGTCAGTAACAAGAATTATATGTAATCCGAACGGAGTTTCAACAGGTCCGACAACAGTATTAGGTTTTGCGGAGAAAGCTGCTTTAGAAAATTCCGGAACCATTCTGTCTTTATCAAAGTAGCCTAAATCACCGCCTCTGTTAGCTGAAAATTCGTCTTTTGAATATTTTTTAGCATAGCTTTCAAATTTAGAAGCATCAGCCCTTAATTCGGTTGCAAGTTTTTCTGCTAATTCTTTGTTTTCTTTGTATAATTCAGCAACGCGTCTGTCTATATCTTCTTTTTTCATTTGTTTTTTGCCATTGCCGATAATTTCCTGTTCAAGTTGTGCTCTGTTTGCGGCAATTAAAATATGTGATGCTCTTATAAGATCTTTATGTGTAAACATTTGTTTGTTTTTATCGTAAAAATCTTTTACTTCTTTATCTGAAACACTTGAATCAACAATTTCTCTTGCAAGTTTTTGTAATCTTACCTGATTTGCGACATCTTCTTTAAAATCTTTTATTGATATGCCGTTTTGTTTTAATATTTTTGAAAGTTGTTCTTTTGAACCCACTTTATCAATAATATTGCTTATAGAGTCATTGATTTCTTTATCAGTAACTTTAATACCGCGATTTTTGATTTCTTCGTCAAATATTTTTTTAACGATTAAGTGATTTATAACAGTTTTTTCAGACATTAAATACAACATACCATCTTTATTTGCTTTAACTTCTGATCCCATTTTTGCAAACGGAGAACTTGAAATTTGTTTTTCCATAGCTGCATCGTATTCACCTTTTGTAATAACCTGATCGTTTATTTTTATAATAGCTTTTCCGCTGCCAAAACCACAGCCTGTAAGCAACATACCTGCAACTAAAACAGTAGCAATAAGTTTAGTATTTTTCATAAAAAATCCTCTCTTTTTAATATTCGTAACTGACTTTGTGAATATTATAAAACAAATCATTCAGAATGTTAAATAATTCATCAAAATTTACATAAGAAGTATTTACAATTAAAATGGATTTCCCGTCTGTGCAAGTTTTTGGAGCAAGTGTAAATTTTATTTTTCGCAGAAGATTTGGCGGTAATATTTTTGCAACAAGGTTCCATTCTGCCTGAGAATATGGGGTATAAATTCTGACCGTATTCCCTGCTTCTCTGATAATGTTAATTCTTATTTCGGTTGCACTTAATCTCAGTCTTATTAATTTTATCAAATTATCAACTGATTCAGGCGGTTTTGAAAAGCGGTCTTTCCATTCCTCTACTATATAATCAAGCTCTGCAGACGATTTTACATCCGCCAGACGTTTATATTCTATCATTTTTTGTTCTGACGAGCCAACCCACTCATCAGGAATGTATGCCGTAACATTTATATCAACTATTGTCGGGTTAATTTTATCTATTTTTTCTCCCTGAAGTTCTCTAACGGTTTCTTCAAGTAAATCGCAGTATGTATCAAAACCGACATTCACCATGTGACCGTGCTGTTTTGTGCCTAAAATGTTCCCAACCCCTCTTATTTCGACATCTCGCATCGCAATCTGGTATCCGCTTCCGAGAGTTGTAAATTCTTTTATTGCTTTTAATCTGTCGGAGGCATCTTTTGTAAGCTCTTTTCTTTTTGAATAAAAACAATAGCAATATGCCTGTTTTTCGCACCTGCCGACTCGTCCTCTTAACTGATAGAGCTGTGCCAGACCAAACCTGTCTGAATCGTGAATAATAATTGTATTTGCATTCGGTATGTCTATACCGTTTTCAATAATGGTAGTTGCAAGCAATATATCGTATTCATGATTTTCAAAATCAACTATTACTTCTTCAAGTTGTTTTTCATCCATCTGACCGTGTCCGACAGCAATTCTGGCATTAGGAACAATTCTTTGAAGAAGTGTTTTCATCTCAAGTATGGTTTCTACTCTGTTATAAAGATAAAATACCTGTCCTTCTCTGTCTATTTCATGGTTTATGGCATTTCTTACCATTTGTTCATTCCATTCTCCAACATATGTTTTAATCGGAAGACGATTTTTAGGCGGCGTGTTGATTAACGAAATATCTTTTATACCCGATAGGGACATATAAAGTGTTCTTGGTATCGGGGTAGCTGACATTGACAGAATATCAATATTTTCGCGCAGCTGTTTTAATTTTTCTTTGTGGCGGACACCAAATCTATGCTCCTCGTCAATAACAAGCATACCCAAATCCTTAAAAACTATACCGTCTTGTAAAAGTCTGTGTGTACCGACAACAACATCACATTCTCCTGTTGCAAGATGTTTAATTGTTTCTTTTTGTTCCTTTGGGCTTCGGAAACGTGACAATAATTCTACTTTTACTCCAAAAGGTTTAAATCTTTCATTCATTGTCTGAAAGTGCTGGAGTGCTAAAATTGTTGTCGGAACAATCACGGCTGCTTGTTTACCTGAGGTTACGGCTTTAAATATAGCACGCATTGCAACTTCTGTTTTGCCAAAACCTACATCCCCGCATATCAACCTGTCCATAGGTCGAGAATTTTCCATATCCTGTTTTACTTCATTTATTGATTTGAGTTGGTCCGGAGTTTCTATATATTCAAAAGCTTCTTCCATTTCAACCTGCCAAGCGTTATCCGGTAAAAATGCTATTCCCTGCTGCATTTTTCTTCTTGCATACAGTCTTAATAAATCATAAGCAACTGTTTCAACAGCTTTTTTAACTTTTGTTTTGGTGTTTTCCCAATCTCTGCCGCCCATTTTGGATAATTTAGGCAGACTGTTTCCTGAGCCTCTGTAACGGCAAAGCAGATTTATCTGTTCTGCGGGGATATGCAGCTTATCTTTATTTGCGTATTCGATTGTCAAATAATCTTTTAATTGTCCGTCTATTTTCTGTTTTGAAAGTCCTTTATAAATTCCAAGACCGTGAATTGTATGAACAACAAACTCTCCGGGTTTTATGTCGTTTATATTTTCGATAAATTCTGCTTTTTCTTTATAGGAAGATTTTTTTGAACTTGTAACTTTTTTAGGGCGTTTGTTAAACATTTCCCTGTCGGTTATTAGTATTGTTTTAAAATCTTCAAGAATACAGCCGCCGCATATCAAACTATCAGAGAATTCAATATTATAGATATCTTTTTCTGATAATATTTCGTTTACTCTGTCCGGATAGTCTGTTGCAATAATTATTTTGTAGTCATTGTGGTTTTTTATATAATTAGACAAATCATCAAGATTTGCTTCGAAATTCCGCAATGGCTGAGCATTAAATTCTATTAAATCAAGCATTTCGCCGTCAATGAAATTATTAAATCCAATTTTTTGAAAATAAGAAATCTGCCTGATAAATTCTTCATAAGAAAAATGATTTTTACCCTCTATAGATTTTATAAGGTTATTCTTTATATTTTCTGCAAGACGTTTATTGCAGTCTTCATCAAGCATTTCATATTTTGAAAAAATTTCTGTTGATTCGTCAAGAACAATAGTGTAATCTTTCAGATAATCCAAAATTCCTACGAGATTTTTATTAAAGTAATTTTGGTATATTTCAATACCTTCAAAATAATTATCTTCTGTAATTTCCTCTTCATTGTTTTCCTGAAGTTGTTTTACAACATCTTCCTGCCCTGCGGTAATGAATTTATAAACAGGGGTTATAGTTGTTTCTTTTGTTTTTTCGACTGATTTTTGAGTTTCATTGTTAAAGTATCTGATATCAACAACATCATCTCCCCATAGTTCTATTCTGACAGGATTTGAATTCAGCGAAAATACATCTGCAATATCTCCTCTTATACTGAACTCGCAGACATCATTTACCATGGTTTCTTTTTTATACCCTAAATCAACAAGTTTTTTTGAAAATTTTGAAAGCTCTAAAGTATCACCTATTTTTATTTTCAAACTGTTTTTTTTGAAAAAATCTTCATTCGGGAATTTTTCCAA
The DNA here is from genome assembly GCA_902788345.1 of uncultured bacterium. Taxonomy (GTDB): domain Bacteria; phylum Cyanobacteriota; class Vampirovibrionia; order Gastranaerophilales; family Gastranaerophilaceae; genus Zag111. The sequence continues at coordinate 73,135 of CADAJP010000003.1, forward strand.
TAATGCTTTAACGGGACAAATTACAATATCAGGTTTTTTGTTCAATATTTCAATTTGTTTTGCGTAATTGTACAGATTTAAAGGAACCGCTTCGTACATTGAAACATCTTGAAACGGAATGATTTCTGATTTTAAATCAAAAATTGTATTCAAATCGCTTTGGTATTTTATTGCACTTTCTTCTGTTGAAGTAATAAATAAAACTTTTTTCTTTGCGTAAGTTTTAATTTTTGATAATAAAAACAATCTTAAAAACGCAGTCAAACCTGTGACGGAAAAGGTTAAATTGTCTTTAATTTTCTGTCTGAATCTCTCATAAGGATATGGAATATTATCTTCATTAATTTTAAGCATCTTAAGTGTATTATACCATATAAGGGTTGGAATATACATCTCAATATTTGTATAAATTTAAGTATTTTTTGGCAAATGTTAATTTTTTGTTTATTTTTTTAAGAATTAAAAAAAAGGGTGTTATAACTTAATTATAGAGAATAGTGAATAAAAAAAGGAGAATAAAATTATGGCAAAAACAATTGGTATTGACTTAGGAACAACAAATTCCGTAGTCGCAGTTATGGAAGGCGGTAAACCAACCGTTATAGCAAACGCAGAAGGATCAAGAACAACTCCTTCAATCGTAGGTTTTTCAAAAACAGGTGAAAGACTTGTCGGACAATTAGCAAAACGTCAAGCAATCGTAAACCCTGATAAGACAGTTGCATCAATTAAACGTCACATGGGCGAAAATTATAAAGTAACAATTGAAGGAAAAGATTACACTCCGCAAGAAATTTCATCAATGATTTTAAGAAAATTAGCAGATGATGCTTCTAATTATTTGGGAGAAAAGGTTACATCTGCAGTAATTACTGTTCCTGCATATTTTAATGATGCACAACGTCAGGCAACAAAAGATGCAGGTAAAATTGCAGGTTTAGATGTACTTCGTATCGTAAACGAACCAACTGCAGCTGCTTTGGCTTATGGTCTTGAAAAAGAAAAAGCTGAAAAAGTTTTGGTATTTGACTTAGGTGGTGGTACATTTGATGTTTCTATTCTTGAAATTGGTGATGGTGTCCACGAAGTATTATCAACATCAGGTGATACTCACTTAGGTGGTGACGATTTTGACCAAAAGGTTATGGATTGGATTTGTGCAGAATTTAAAGCACAAGAAGGCATTGATTTATCAAATGATAAACAGGCTATGCAGCGTGTAAAGGAAGCTGCTGAAAAGGCTAAATGCGAATTATCTTCAGTATTTGAAACAAATATCAATTTGCCGTTTATCACAGCTGATGCCAATGGGCCTAAACACTTAGATCTTAACCTGACAAGAGCAAAATTTGAAGAATTGTCATACGACTTATTAGAAAGATGCAAAGCGCCTGTTGAAAAAGCAATTTCAGATGCAGGCATTTCAAAATCAGAAATTGATGAAGTTGTATTGGTTGGTGGTTCTTCAAGAATCCCTGCAGTTCAAAAATTAGTTAAAGATTATACAGGTAAAGAACCAAATCAATCTGTTAACCCTGATGAAGTAGTTGCAGTAGGTGCAGCAGTTCAGGCAGGTGTATTAGCAGGTGAAGTTAAAGATATCGTATTACTTGATGTAACTCCGTTGACCTTGGGTATTGAAACATTGGGTGGAGTTATGACTCCGTTAGTTCCAAGAAACACTACAATTCCTGTTTCAAAATCACAGGTATTTTCAACTGCCGAAAATAATCAGACAGCTGTAGATATTCAGGTTTTGCAGGGTGAAAGACCAATGGCAAAAGATAACAAATCATTGGGTATGTTCAGATTAGAAGGTATTGCACCTGCAATGCGTGGTGTTCCTCAAATCGAAGTTACTTTTGATATTGATGCTAACGGTATTGTAAATGTATCTGCAAAGGATAAAGCAACTAACAAGGAACAAAAAATCACAATTACAAATTCTTCTAATCTTTCTGAACAAGATATTGACAGAATGGTTAAGGAAGCTGAAGCTAATGCTGCAGATGATAAGAAGAAAAAAGAAGAAGCTGAAATTAAAAATAATGCTTCAAGCTTAATAGCTTCAGTAGAAAGAGCTATGAAAGATTTTGAAGGTAAAATTGATGAAGCTAATAAATCTAAACTCGAAGAACAAAAATCAGCACTTCAAAAAGCTCTTGATGAAAATAAATCATCTGACGAACTTAAAAAATTGTCAGAGGATTTACAACAGACAATTTATTCAGTATCTCAAAAAGCATACGAAGCAGTTCAAAAAGACGGTGCTAATGCTCAGAGTGCAAGTTCAGAAAGTGCTTCAGGCGAAAACGCATCTTCTTCAAACAGTGATGACGATGTAATTGATGCTGAATATACAAAGGAATAATTAAAATTTTTCCGGCATAATATAAGACGGGGCATAATTTATACCCCGTCTTTTTTTATGTATAATTACTTATTTTTTAATTTCTGCAGGTTTTGCAATTTTATCACGAACCAAATTGCCAAGATATGCGCCAAAACCCATTGACAGAGCTGTTGCAATGTATGATGCTGCACCAATTTTGTTTGAATTTACAACTTTTTTATATAATTCAGGGCTTAAAAGGGTTTTAGCTATTTTATTTCCTCTTTGTGTTGCTTTAAGTTCTTCGGCGATAATTGGAACCATAGATATAAATGTAAGTTTGCCGATATTGTTTTTAACAAAATCTGTTGTTTTATCTAAGATATTTTTTGGTTCTTCTCCTGGAGCTTTTTTGCGTTTTGCAATTGCAACAACAGGTAATATTGCACTTGTGAGTGCGGCAGGCATTCTGACTTTTTGCGTGCTTTTCCAGAAAGCACTATTATTGAAATTGATTGCATGACCTAATTCATGGAAAAATGCTGTTCCCATTTTGTTAGTATTTACATGAATGGTATTTGTCTTATTGTCAAAGCCTGCATTATAACCTTGTTCTATAAGTTTTATCATTAGATCATTTATAATTTTTCCCGGTTTTTTCAATATTTCTTTAGGTTCTTTTTGCTGAAGTTCTGCTAAATAATTCAGAATAACATTATCATAGCTTAATTGTTCTTTAGGATTATATACTGTTAATTTTAATCCTTTTTTTGATAAATCACTTTTTTGAAAAGCATCAGTAATTGCTTTATTGAGGATATTTTTATCTGCGGAATTATTTATGCGCCACATTGAATCAATAATTTTGTCTGACATAAGTAATGAAACCGGTGCAATTGCTGCACTTTGTACCAGAGTACCCGTATATATTGCCGCCACAGATTTCTTTTTCGATGGGGTTTGATAACTTTTGTTGTCATTTGTTTGTATAATTTTCATGTTGACATTTCCTTTTTTCCCATTGTAAAACATAAACAATTTATTTTTTGCCAAATTTTAATAATCTTGTATTTGCAGTTGTTTTTTTATATAATTTGAATATGAGTAAACACAAGATAAAATTAAGGGATTTTGAAATAGGCGGGGATAAATTAACAATTCTCGCAGGACCATGTGCAATTGAAAATCAGGAAATTCTCGATAAAACTGCTCAAGGTTTAAAAGAAATAACTCAAAAGCTTGGTATAAATTTTGTATTCAAATCATCTTTTGATAAGGCAAATCGTTCATCTTTGGATTCATACAGAGGGCCGGGGATGAAAAAGGGTTTGCAGATGCTTGCTTCTGTTAAGGAAAAATATGATGTGCCTATAGTAACGGATATTCATACACCCGATCAGGCTGGTGCTGTAGCAGAAGTTGCTGATATTATTCAAATCCCTGCTTTTTTGTGCAGGCAGACAGATTTGCTTGTAGAAGCAGGAAAGACAGGAAAAATTATAAACATTAAAAAAGGTCAATTTCTTGCACCGGAACAAATGAAATCGCTAATCAAAAAAGTAGAGGAGTCCGGCAATAAGAATATTCTTGTTACAGACAGAGGAACTACTTTTGGGTATAACAATTTGGTTGTGGATTTCCGCGGAATACCGATTATGAATGAATTTGGCTACCCTGTTGTGTTTGATGCAACTCACAGCGTTCAGCTTCCGGGTGCAAACGGTACAAGTTCAGGCGGAGACAGAAGATTTGTTCCGACCCTTGCAAAATCAGCGATGGCCGCTGGGGCAGATGTTCTGTTTTTTGAAATTCATCCGGAACCTGACAAGGCGCTTTGTGACGGTGCTAATATGATTGCTCTTGATAAAGCCGAAGAATTATTTGATATTTGCAATAAGATATTCAAACTTGTAAGAGGTCTGAATTAAAATGATTTTAAAAACTTTTATAAAAGGACCTATTGATGCTAATAATTATCTTTTGATAGATGAAAGTTCCAATGATGCAATACTTATAGATTGCTCAAGTCCCGATGATGATTATATAGAAGAAATCAATAAACTGAATGTAAATCTGAAAATGATTCTTTTAACTCATGGACATTTTGATCATATTTTGGGTTGTAATAAATTTAAGGAAGCCTTTGGATGTGATATATATGTTCATGAGGATGATTTAAAACAAATAAAATATGCTCCTGAAATGACTATGATGCTTGGAGGAATCAGGATTCCTGAGGTTACAAGTGTTAATAAAACCGTCAAAGACGGGGATGTATTTAAAATCGGAGATATTGAACTAAAAGCAATAAATACTCCCGGACATACCGAAGGTGGTATGTGTTATCTGACAAATGACGGAATATTATTTTCAGGTGATACAATGTTTCATGGAAGTGTCGGCAGAACGGATTTTTTAGGCGGCGATTTTGATGCAATAAAGCACAGCGTAAAAGAAATATTATTTAATCTGCCGGAAGAAACCGTTGTATATAGCGGGCACGGCGGAAAAACAACAATTAAATTTGAAAAAAAATTCAATGAAATAAATAATATGTAAAATCTTATAAAAAGGAAATAAATATGAAAGAACAATTGGAAAAAATTTATTCAAGTGCAGCAGCAGATATAGAAAATGCAGCAAGTGTAAAGGATTTGGAAGAAATCAAAAATAAATATCTGAGCCGTAAGGGTGAATTTAATGAAATAAAAAAAGGTTTAAAAGACTTATCAATAGAGGATAAAAAGATTGTTGGTTCCCTTGCTAATGAGATAACTCAAAAACTTGAACAATCAATATCAGATAAATTCAAGCTTTTTTATGAAAAAGAGCTGAATGAAAAATTACAAAAAGAGCGTATAGATGTTACAATGCCGGGACAATTTATTCCTAAAGGACACGCGCATCTTCTAACTTCTACGACCGAAGAAATTTGTTCTATTTTCCAAAGTCTTGGCTTTAGTGTGATAACAGATGAACTTGCACCGGAAGTTGAAACAGAGTATTACAATTTTGATATGCTTAATGTCCCGAAAGATCACCCTGCTCGTGATGTTCAGGATACATTTTTTACAAATATTGCACCGAATGTCGTGTTAAGAAGCCAGACTTCAGGTGCTCAAATTCACGCAATGGAAATTAAAAAACCGCCTGTAAGAATAGTTGCACCGGGCAGAGTTTACAGAAATGAAAATATTAATTCAAGAAAAAATAATTTCTTTCACCAAATAGAAGGCTTATATGTTGATAAGGGTATTACTTTTGGTGATTTAAAAGGTGTTTTAAACGAATTTATAAGAATTTATTTCGGAGAAAGCAGACCGACAAGATTTCGCAGCAGTTTCTTCCCGTTTACAGAACCGTCTGCCGAAATAGATGTTCAGTGCATTATGTGTCAGGGAAAAGGCTGTCGTACCTGTTCCGGTACAGGCTGGCTTGAAATTCTTGGTGCAGGCATGGTTGACCCTAATGTATTGAAAGGTGTTGGTATTGATCCTGATGTATATTCAGGTTTTGCTTTCGGAATGGGTGTTGAACGACTTGCAATGCTTAAATATGCGGTAGATGATATCAGATTATTCTTTAATAATGATGTAAGATTTTCACAGCAGTTTAAATAAAAAGAAAATAAGGGATTAAGGAAATAGAGGAATAAGTTCTTTACAAAATAAGTTCAAGCAGGATAAATAAAATTTTATAAAATAATAAAATCAAATATCAAAATGAACTTTTTCCGGTATTTCCCTACTCGTTTCAAAAGGAGAGATTTAATGTCAATAATCATAATGATTTTGTTACTCAGTTTTTTAATATTGGTGCATGAGGCAGGTCATTTTCTATGTGCCAAAGCACTGGGGTTTAAAGTAAGTAAATTCGGTTTTGGTTTACCTATTGGTCCTACTTTGTGGAGTAAAAAAATCGGTGATGTTGAAGTCCTTGTGCATGCTTGCCTTTTGGGTGGTTATGTAGGTTTTCCTGATGACGAAAAAGATTCAGGAATACAAATTCCGGAAGAAGATAAATTTATAAATTATCCTGTGTGGAAAAGAATGATTGTTATAAGTGCCGGAGTGGTTGCTAATATAATTATTGCAATTCTTCTTGTAATGTTTACGGCTGCTGTTTGGGGAAAATTACCGTCAGGAAATTATAAAATATTTGTAAATAATATAGTTGCTTCAAAAACCGCATCTATATGGAATAGCGGATTACAAAAAGGTGACAGAATTTTAAAAATCAACGGTTCTGATATTACCAATACATACGCAATTACGTTGTTTGCCAAAAACAGTGCCGAAAATGACGGTAAAATAAATTCTGATTTTGCTCAGCAAAACCTTAAAAAATTGAGACAGTTAAACCCTGATTTGCCGGTTGAAGAAGTTATACCTGCAAAAACCGTAATTAAATTACCTCAAAAGCAGGATGAACCTGCTATAACTATCGGTAAAGAAGCATTAAAGGGTTATACAATATACAAAAATGAAGAAATATCCGTTTCAGGTGAGCAGGCAAAAATAAGGGATAATATAAAGGCTGAAGACAATAGTTATATTTCAGAGGGTAATATTACTCTCAAAGATGTTGCCAACGCCCTGTCAGACGGTATAAAACCGGTTAATCTAACAGTATTGAGGGATGGCAAAGAGATTGATTTAAAGCCGATTTATCCTAATAAAAAAGGTTTAATGGGTATTGAAATGGAAGCAAGACAGGAGCTCATAAAGACCAAAAATCCTGTCGCTATAATAAAAGGCAGTTTATCATATCTTTGGGAACAGTCATATATGCTGGTTTACGGTTTGTGGCAGTTATTTACCGGAAAAATTCCTGTAAAAGAGTTACATGGCATAGTTGTTATAGCAAAAATCGGCGGAGATGTTATTCAAAACAGCGGAATATTTTCCGGATTGCTTTTGACTGCAATGATTTCGCTAGATCTTGCACTTGTGAATTTTCTGCCAATTCCTGCATTGGATGGCGGACATTTTATGTTTTTACTAATAGAAAAATTGAGAGGTAAACCATTAAATCAGGAAACTATAGACAAAATAAGTAATATTTTCTTCTTATTACTTATAATTCTGATGATTTTAATTGTATTTAATGATATATACGCACTTGTTATGCACAAGTTGTAATCACCGACCTGTAATAAAAAATTCAAAATAAAAATATGACTTGAAAAGAGATTATGTTTTGTATATTATAGGTGTGTGATAATAGTATATGCGCCCGTAGCTCAGCTGGATAGAGCGTTTGGCTACGAACCAAAAGGTCGGGAGTTCGAATCTCTTCGGGCGTAATAAAACAGGTAGGGTTAACCCTACCTGTTTTATTACGTTAGGAAGTATGAGAAACTCCAAATCGGAGTTCGGCGGATTTTGACGATAGTGAAGTGAGCGGTAAATTTGAAAATAAAAAGTTTGCGAAAGTATCAAGCTTTTCGCAGGAATATGAGCAAACTTTTTTATGAGAATGAAATAATAACTAAAGCGAACGTAACTATCTTGGTGAAAGGTTTGATGAAGCGACTGTTTATGCGTTTAGCATAAACAAAGCGGAATACAAAAACCTTGAACTGTCAATAATCCAAGACGGTAAGTTGCGAGCAACTCAAGACAATCTCTTCGGGTATAAGCATTGTCAGGCGATGCCTGACCTACAAGCTATTCTTCTTTAGCTTATAGGTCGGGTTTTAACCCGACAAAAACGATTGTTACATAAATAGCGTATGAACAAAAATTTATTGTATAATAAAAGTATGAATTATAAGCGATTTTTTATACCGAATTCTATGGTTTTTATAACGGTTGTTACATATAATCGAAAAGATTTCCTTTTAGATTATATTGATTTAATAAAACATTCTTTGAAATATACAAAAACAAAAATTTCTTTTAAAATTGAAGCTATTGCAATTTTAAAAGATCATATTCATTTTATTTTACAACCTGAAAACATTACTGATTATCCTAATATAATTAAATATTTTAAAACATATTTTTCTCGTAATATTAATATTGATAATTCAGATTTGACAGAAGGTAAAAAATATAAAAAAGAAAAAGGTGTTTGGCAGAGCAGATATTGGGCTCATATTATTTTGGATGAAAATGATTTAAATAAACACATTGATTATATTCGTTATAATCCAATGAAACATTATAAGATTGCACCAAAGGATTGGGAATATTCATCATTTATGAAATATGTAAATAACAAATTATATGATATAAATTGGTGTAATTTTGAGGATAAATACAAAATTTTAGAGTTAGATTTAGAATAATTAATAAGGTTTTTGTCGGGTTAAAACCCGACCTATAATTAAGATAGTCTGAAAGCCACTAAAAGCAAAATGCGGAACGCCGTTTATTGCGAGCAACTCAAGACAATCTCTTCGGGCGTACCAGACGTGACATGCACAAGCTTGTAGGGATTTGACAATAGAAAACCAAAATATATCGGTAGATTGAAGTTTACCCTAATCACTGCCATAATATTTGCAAAACCATTCTAAAATCTAAAATAAATAAATGGATTGTATGTACTGCTTGCGATTGTTATTGTTGACAAAAAGAATAATATTAACAACCATATATTAATAAAGCTTTTTGCAACTTTATTTTCAACATAAATCATATTTTTAAACAGCGGAACGCTGCATAATACTGCAGCAATAAAGGTAATAATTTCTATTCTGTCAATATAGTAACCTGTTGTGTATAAAAATTCATTTGTATTTAACTGCAGTACACCAAACATATTCATCAAATAATCATATGCGTATTTCAAATTATCTGCCCTGAATATTACCCAGCCTATGACAAATATGAATACACAATAAATATGGCGTAAAAAGTTTACATACCAAGAATGAGGTTTGTTCTCAAATTCTTTTATATTAAATATTTTTTCTAATATTATGAAAAATCCGTGCCATATACCCCAAACGACAAAAGTCCACTCAGCTCCATGCCATATACCTGTTAATAAAAATACAATACCTAAATTTCTTAAAGTTTTTAATTTCCCGGCTCTGTTACCGCCAAGTGAAATATAAACATATTGTTTAAACCATGTTGAAAGTGAAATATGCCATCTTCTCCAAAACTCTGTAATTGATTTTGAAATATACGGATAATTAAAGTTTTCCATAAATTTAAACCCGAATATTAAGCCCAAACCAATTGCCATATCCGAATATCCGCTAAAATCAAAATAAAGTTGAAAGGTATAAGCCACAGAACCAAGCCATGCTATTGCATGTGAAAAATTATGCGGATCCTGAATAAATATCTTATCTGCTATTGCGCCCATAGTATTGGCTATTAAAACTTTCTTTGACAATCCGATAATAAATCTTTTTACGCCGAGATTTACTTTGTCGAAATTAACTTCTCTTGAATCGATTTGTTCTGCAACATCGTGGTATTTTACGATAGGCCCTGCTATTAACTGCGGGAATAAACAAATATACAATGCCAATTTGTATATATCCTTTTGCTCTTTACATTCTCCCCTATATACATCAATAACATAAGATAATGCCTGAAATGTATAAAAAGAAATACCTATCGGCATAATTATATCCAGTGCGTGAATATTTGAATGGAATAAATTGTTGCAATTATTTATAAGGAAATTGAAATATTTAAAGTATATTAAGAAACCTAAGTTTGCCAGTATTGTGGAAACCAAAACCAATTTTTTATGCTTATTATATTTTTGAATTCCTATTGCTCCAAAGTAATTAATAAGTATTGTTAAAAGCATTATTGCCAGATATTTTGGCTCGCCCCAGGCGTAGAAAATTATGCTTGCAAGCAAAAGTATAGGATTGTGTAATTCTTTTTTTGTTACCAGATACAATAAAAGAACTATCGGTAAAAATACATATATAAATGTCATTGAACTAAATAGCATTATAATCTCCCATATTTTTTATCATATATATTAAAGAATGTATCCATATTTAAAAATCTTTGTAAAAATCGTTCAGCACTTTCTATAATCAAAATATCAGGTTTTTCGCCAAACAAAAAATCTTTGGTATATTTATCTATAACAAAATCGTATCCAAAACCTACAAATAGAGATTTGACTGTATGAAAATTCTCTGCTAACAGATGTAAGTATCTTGCGTGAAAACTGTCGCCGATTATTACAACTTTCAAATTATTATCAACATTGTTATTTATGTATTCATTAAGAAAATATGATTTTGTTTCAAACTGTACATGCTTATTAAGTTTTGACGCAGGATTCAATAATTTAATTGTATCGGCATATTTATATTTTTCATTTATATATTTTTCAGGCGGGACAGAATCTGATAATTGTTCTGTTTGAATTGTTTCAATTTCAGAACTGTTAACAGGTTTTATATTCGGATATGATTTTTTAATTTCATTTATTATTGTGTCGTATTCAATTTTTGAGCCTAATGCATTAAGATGTGTATCGTATGGTAAGAATACCATATGCTTATCTTTAATTTTTGCCAAATTTTCATATTGCGATATTATATTAAGACCTTTGATCGTTTTTAAATCATTTTTAATTTGCTCAAGTCTTGATATATTGTTGTTCGGTCTGTAATAATTCGGATAATATTCTGGATATATGCTTTCTTTGTCGTTTGATAATGCAATGTATAATTTTACATTATTGCTGTCACAATATTTTTTTAAATTATAAATGTTTTGATGTACTTTATTTAGTTCTTTTTCTGATAATAAATCTTTTCTTAAGTATCTGTTGATTGAATTAAATCCTTTATTATAAGAAAAATCCGCTTGTTTATTGTATATGATGCCGTTATTTTCATAATAGTACTTTGTAAAATGCGATTTAAAATTATAATATTGATCTATATAAAAATTTCGTAGGAAAAATCTGTCATTAAACCATTCATTAAAATCTTTGCCGAAATTAAAATTAATTTCCCCATTTTCATTTATTACAGGTTTCCATTTTGCAAGAGTTCTATTTTCTTTTTGCGATATTTCCTGTGTATTAATATTACTTATAGGGATGAATAAAACTATAAAAAATATAGTCAGAAAAATTATCTCTATTCTGGATTTTTCGTGGACTGTTTTGAAATCTGCGACATAATCAGATAATTTATATGCCAGTAAATATGTTAAAACCAAAATTATAATAAAGACATAGAAATCAAAATTTATACCCGGTCTGATATTTAATGTTTCAGGATAAGTAATGGTAACATTGGTGTTTAATTTGGGCTTTATTATCAGGTTATCATTTTTAACAAATGAGTCTGCATTACTGACTTCAAATTTTTTCAAATCTTTTAGTTTATATTTGCCAACTTTTATATTTCCCAATAAAATATTATTTTCCGATTCTATATCAGTTATAACAAATCTGACTCTTTTGGGAAAATTTGACATCTTAATATCCAAATTTGCATGGGTATTTTTATCTAAATCAATTTCCTTATTTTCATTTTTGGCTTTTTCAAAATCATTATTATCTTGTTTGTTCAAAACAACTTTTATATTACATGCACCTTTGCCCTTTATATCAAAGCTTACATGTATGGGGTCAAATATCATCCAATATTGATGCGCGGCAATTATTACCGCAATAGTTATAATTATTGATAATATTGTACGTTTTTTCAAAAAAACTCTCCGTCAATAAATTAAAAAGCCGAGCGTATTGTATCACAGACAAAAATGATACACAAGAAATAACCCGATTTGGTTTATTGTTTTATTCAATATCAAAATCAAAATAAGTATCAGGATATGGCTCGTTTTCCAGAGTGAAATGCCACCATTCTGATTCAAGTCCTTTAAAACCGGCTTTAATCATAGCGTCATGCAAAATTTTTCTGTTTTTCTTTTGCTGTTTTGTAAGTTTTTTGTAGTCAGGATGGGAAATTTCTGAAAACAAATCAAATGTTCCGCCCATATCAACAAAAGAACCGTCTTTTTTAATTATGGTCAGGTCAACCGTTGACCCTCTTGAATGACCGGATTTTTCCATAATATACAAGCCTTCAAGTAAATCGGATTTTTTCAAATCAGGATAAAATGATTTATCTCCCGGATCGTTAGGATTATTAATCCATTCAACAAGATTATCAACAGCCTTTTGAGGTCTGTATGTATCCCATATAAAGAGCCTGTAGCCTTGTTTTCTTAAATCTTCTGCTGCAATTGATAATGCTTTTGCACTTTCTTTTGTTAAGTATGCAATCGGTGCTTTATAACCGTTAATTTTGTTTCCCGTAAAATTGTTTGGCGAATAATATCTTATATCATAACCTGCATCATCTATTACGGTGTAAACAGGTACAAAATCGCTTTTGTCATAAGAAATTTCTGAAGCGATTGTTATTTGTGCAAGACCCAGTAATATTAAAATAACCATAAATAGTTTTTTCATAATGCTCTCCAAATTTTAGATGTGTTACAAATTGTGCGGTAAAATGCGTTATTATTATAGCATACAGGGAGATTATTGCAATTTTTTAAATCAATATAATTAAAAACGCAAAAAAAATATTGTTTATGTTTTAATACTTTCAACACAAGTATTTATTGGTATGAGGTATTTACATGGAAGTTTCTAAAATTACATATAGTCAGCCGTTATATGTTAATAAATTATCCGGCAGACAAAATAATGTTTCACAACAAAAAAATATAACATTCGGCGGTTTACAGCCGAGTGTAAAAAATTATGATAATGCTATAAAACAAGCTGTTAAATTTGTTTACAAAAACGATTCGGAAGCAGAAAAGAATTTTCGTGAGCTGATTACTTCTTTCGGTGATGTTCTAAAATTTGAAAAAACATTAAAATCTTATGATGTGTTCAGTATATATAGCCAAAGAGGTTTCAGAGGGTTGTTATATGAATTTTGGAAATCTCAACCGATACAACCTGTTAAGAATTTCCTAAACGGTGATGTGACAGATCTTGTTAAGCAGGATGGCAAGCCTGTATTTCAGATAGTACACTTTAAAGGTCTTTTGGAGAGTAAAAAATCTCCAAATGATGTAAAATTTGTTTTTATAAATCCGAAGAATGACACATCTATTCAGTTTGGCTTAAATTCAAAAGGTGAACTTGATGTATGTCAAACTGATACGGATAAAACTGTAATAACAAAATTTCATTTGGTTTCCGGTAACAGAAAATGCGTTGTTGAACAACAAAAAGATTCTAATCCTGAAACAACATATTATAATATGGATGGTTCAAAATCATTTTTCAAAAATCTTTTTAGAGGCGGAGTTGCAATAATCCCGCACTAACTTGTATAAATAAATTGTTTCGTGATAATATAAATGTGCTTTATAAAAGTCAGAAACTTAGGATTTATTTATGAATTTTGAAAATTTTTCTGTAGGAACCGATATAGAAGAAATAAAAAGATTTGAAGGTAAAAATCCCGAAAAGGACAAACATTTTTTGGAGAAGATTTTTACTCCGAATGAACTCGAATATTGTTTTTCAAAAGGGTTGCCTCATTTCAGTCTTTGTGCAAGATTTTGCGCAAAAGAAGCAGTAGTCAAGGCATTGTCTTCTCATAAAATACGTGATGTTTATTATTCGGATATAGAAATTTTAAATAACAGTGACGGCTCGCCTTATGCAGTTATAAAAAAATATCCGAAACTAAAGGTTAAAATATCCCTTTCTCATGCCAAAACATATGCTTGTGCTACGGCAATAACTTATTATGAATAAAAATTCTTGTTTTTTTTATTTTACTATATACAATAAGATAAGAGAGTAGGGATTGATGATAAAATTAGACCTAAGAAAAGCTGATTATAGTGCTGTCGGGCCTGAAAACGGATTGAATATATCCGAGGAATTTGGAGCGTATTCAGAAAGAATTGCCCAGATAATTGACGATTTTAATAAAAGAAAAAATAAAGCAGGTCAGGGACTTCAGTGGATGAATCTTGGATATAGTGAAGAAACTGCCTGGTATGTTAAAGAGTATGCAGCTTTAGTTGAAAACAGATTTGAAAATGTGCTTGTTCTTGGCATTGGCGGTTCGGCTCTTGGGGGAATTGCAGTTACGCATGCTCTGTTAAGACCGTATTGGAATTTACTTTCCGAAGAACAAAGAAACGGTTATCCGAAAATTTTCTTTTTGGATAATGTTGATCCTGATGAAATGAATGCTCTTTTGGATATTTTGGATTTAAAAAAGACGCTTGTTAATGTTATTACCAAATCCGGTGATACGGCTGAAACAATGGCTCAGTTTATGATTTTGAAAAATCGTCTTGAAGAAGAACTCGGAGATGATTACAGAAAAAATATAGTTGCAACAACCGATAAAAGAACGGGGATTTTGCGTCAGATAGCAGAACAGGAAGGGTATAAAACTTTTGTTGTTCCCGATGATGTCGGCGGTCGTTATTCTGTATTTTCTGCCGTTGGCTTGCTTCCTTTTGCACTTGTGGGAATTGATATAGATGAAATTACTGCAGGGGTAAAAGATATGGATGTTGCGCTGAAAAATCCTGATATTTCCCAAAATATTGCAGCGCAAAATGCTTTGGTTCACTATTTGATGGATACAAAACTCGGTAAAAGTATTACAGTAATGATGCCTTATTCAAGCAGGCTGAAATATGTCGGGGATTGGTTTGTTCAGTTGTGGGCGGAATCCTTGGGTAAGAAAAAATATGCTGATAATATACAAATGAATATAGGTGCTACTCCTCTAAAGGCTTTAGGTGCGACAGACCAGCACTCACTGGCTCAGCTTTTTAATGAAGGGCCGAATAATAAGTTAATAAATTTTATCCGTGTAGAAAAGTATGATTGCGAATTGAATATACCAAAGATTTTTGAATATACGGGAATTGGTTATCTTGGCGGAAAGACCATGAATGATTTGATGAATGCTGAAGCAGATTCTACAAAGGCTGCGTTGTGTGATTTTTCAAGACCAAGCGTAACAATTACTTTGCCGAAAATTGATGGCTATCATGTTGCACAGTTATTATATATGCTTGAAGTTCAGACTGCAATAGCGGGGGCTTTATATGAGATTGACCCGTTTGATCAGCCGTCTGTGGAACTTGCAAGAAATTATACCTACGCACTTATGGGCAGGGTGGGTTACGAAGAATCTGCAAAATCTCTTCAGGAAAAAATGATGATTTCGTAGCTTGACATAATTATTTGTATTATTAAATAATTATTATGATGAAGAGAATTATTTTATTATTTTTTATATTGTTATCGGGATTTGGCACAAATGTTGCATTTGCCGAAGAAACAAAATTGCTTACGGCTGAAATTTCTATGGTGCCGAATAACTTTTATGGCACTTGGCGTGTTGTTTCAAAGATGAGTAATAGCAATTCAACAATTTTTAAAGAAAAAAGTTTGGATATATGGAACTTATCACGCACAGGTGACGTCATAACATTATGTAACCTCTTTAATGGTGCAACTGCACAAATTACCGTAAGTGAAGCGGATAAAAAGCATGTAGTTTTCACAAAATACGGTAAACAAAAAGATAAAGAGCTTGTTGACAGAGTAGAAATCAGTATAAAAGGAGATAGTTTTGAGGGTGTAGATAAAATAATGTTAAAGACTTATGTTGATGGTAAAATAGTTAAAACAGAGTCCGCCAAATATCATATAACAGGGGAGAAAATAGGCGGCGGAAATATTATAGAATAAAAGAGTTTAGGGGAAAATAAATAATGGAAAAATTCAAATTTGATACCGTCATATTAGGGGGCGGTCCGGCAGGGTTTAGTGCCGGAATATATGCAGCACGCGGGGCTGTTTCTACTGCAATTGTAGATATCAGTATGCTGGGCGGTCAGCCGTCAAATTATTTGGAGCTTGAAAATTATCCTGCAATGAAAAGAATCGGCGGATATGATTTAATGGAAAAATTTGAAGAGCATGCCGATATGTTTGGGGTGCAAAAGTTTCCTATGCAGGAAATTGAAAGTGTAGATTTATTATCAAATCCAAAAGTTATAAAAACAAAAGAAGCAGAATTTGAAGCAAAAACCGTAATAATTGCAACCGGTGCAAGCCCTATGAAATTAGGGGTAAAAGGTGAACAAGAATTTGTCGGCAGAGGGGTAAGCTACTGTGCCGTATGTGATGGTTCGTTTTATCAGGATAAGGTTGTTGCTGTTGTCGGAGGCGGAAATTCTGCGGTTGAAGAAGCTATGTATCTGACAAAATTTGCGTCAAAAGTATATCTGATTCACAGGAGAAATGAATTAAGAGCAGACAAGATTATTCAGCAAAGAGCATTTAATAATGAAAAAATGGAATTTGTGTGGGATTCTGTGGTAGAAGAAATAAACGGAACGGATACTGTTGAAAATGTTGTTCTTAAAAATGTAAAAACCGGTGAATTTTCTAATTTGAAAATAGACGGAATATTTCCATATATTGGGATGAATCCGAATGTTGAAAATATAAACGGTCAAATCGAACAGGATTCAAGAGGTTTTATTATTACTGATGAAACAATGAAAACCTCTGTTGACGGGGTGTATGCAATCGGTGATGTTCGTAATACTCCGTTAAGGCAGGTTATTACTGCCGCATCGGACGGTGCAATTGGTGCTGTTTATGCTGTAAAATATATAGAAACTTTAAAAGAGGTAACTGTATAATACGCAAATTCTACCCTAAATATTGTTACAATTAACCTTGTGTGTATATACATATAATAAAAATTGTAATAAAATATTTTAGGTGAAGGGAGCAAATATGAAGAATAAATTGGCTATAGTCAGAATGTTGATGGTGGGGTGTTTGTTGTGCGGCGGCGTTGCTTTTGCAGATTTCAGAGAACATTTTGACCTTGCCCAGACTTATCTTTCACAATATCAGTATTCCGGTGCAATTTCAGAGTTTAAAAGCGCATTGAGAATAAATTATATGGATACATCCGCAAGAATTGGTCTTGTAAATGCCTATCTTGCAAGAGGTGCAAGCTATGCAAATAATGACAAAGACTGGGAAAATGCTGCCAATGACTACAGAAATGCTCTTTTTTATCTGAAATATTATCCATCAAGTCAGGATGCAATAAATAATTCAGCACAGGCTATTTCTCAGGTAATCAGCAATCTTTCAAGATGTCTGAGTGAAATAGGTTATGACAGAAGTCCGAGAAACAGTTATAAAACTGCTCAAAGATTGCAGGCAGAGGGAAATTTTGGAGCTGCTGCCTATGAATATACGCAGGCTCTTGGGGAAAAAGAGTTACAGCAGGCAAGTTTTGAACAAATTGGAAATATAATGGATACTCTTGGTAATAAGCCAAAAGCTGTCGAATATTACAAAAGAGCGGTAGCGGTTGCTCCTTCCGATTTAAAACTCCGCTTGACTTATGCAAAAGCTCTTGATCAGTCAAACGATGATAAGCAGGCATTAAAAGAATATTCTTACGTATTAAGTAAAGCAAAACCTGAAGAAAAAGAAATATTGCATACTCTTGAAAGGGTATTTGTTTCTAAATTAAATCAAAATCCGAATAATGCGAATTTTAATGCAAATATGGGTGCTGTTTTACAAAAAGAAAGCAGATATGATGATGCCCTAAAATATTATAAGCAGGCTGAAACTCTTGATCCGTCAAATATAAATACAAGAATAAATGTCGGAACTTTATACCAGCAAAAAGGGGATTACAGAACGGCAATCAAAGCTTATGAATCTGTTTTAATACTTCATCCCGATAATGTGAATGCTAACTTATACAGAGCACAATGTTACGAAAAACTTGGAGATGAAAAATTGGCTCATGAAGGATACAAAAAAGTTTTAAATATTGATCCTGAAAATAAGACAATAAAAATTCAGATGGTTGAAACTGTAAAAAAAGCAATGTCAGTTCCTCAATTCGCGGACTATGTAAAGACAAATTATGCCGAAAATAAACCTGAAGATATTATTTATGATTATGCAATTGAACTTCATAAGGAAAATAAAACAAAAGACGCAATATATTTGTATAAAGAGGCTCTTAAACTTGCGCCGGCAAGCCTTCAGCCTCAAATTTATGTAAACCTTGCTCTTGCCACTGCGCAAAATAAAGAATATGATGAAGCAGTTTCTATCTTGAATCAGGCATCAAAGAAATTTCCTGACGATAAAGAAATTACCAAAAATTTGGCAAATATCAGAAATATGAGAACTGACTCTGTTATTTCGAATGCTGCCGAGTTATACAACGATAAAAAATATAAAGAAGCTGCGTCTTTATACCTTTCTGTTACACCTGCAACTGTTGACACAATGATAGGTGCGGCATCTTCATATCAGGAACTTGGTGATATTGATAAAGCTATTGAATATTATAAAAAGGCTTTGGAGTTAAAACCTCTTGATTCTGATATTGCTTATTATATTGCCGTTTTATATGGTCAAAAAGAAGACTATGCAAGTGCCAAAACTTATCTTGGCAAATCAATAGCATTTAACAAAAATAATACGCAGGCTATGGAGTATTTAAAATCTATTGACGAAATGGACAGAGGTAATTTATTAAATGATGCTATCAGCAAATATGAAAACAATAAATATGATGAAAGTTTGCAGGAATTAAATACATATATTTCAAAGGATGATAAGAGTGCTCATGCTTATTATTACAGAGGTATGATTTATGACTCAAAAGAAAAGCATAAGGAAGCAATTCAGGATTTTGAAAAGGCATATTCAATTAATAAAGAATTTAAAATATGCCCATATATGATAGCTTCAAATTATGATGCTTTAAAAAATACTAAAGAAGCAATAAAGTATTATGAAATATATGCTAATTCAGATGTAGAAGATGATGATTATAAAAAATATGCCAAAGCCAGAGCTCAGGAGTTGAAAGAAAGTGCAGCAAACACAACCGCAACAAAATAGCAGAGTATTAAAAGTATTAAAATCAAAAGTAGCATTAGCCCCAATGGCAGGAATAACGGATTATGTTCTGAGAAGTATGATAAGACATTATTGTCCGGAATGTCTTTTGACTACTGAAATGATAAGTTCAGAGTTTCTTGCACAAAACAGAAACCAAACAGAAATTCTTATGCTTGATAATTCTCATCATCCTATATCATATCAAATTTGCGGTCATAAACCTTTTATGATGGCAGATGCTGCGAAAAGATTATCTGAAATAGCCGATATTATTGATATTAATATGGGTTGTCCTGTTCGCAAAGTGGTTTGCGGGCATGACGGTTCAGCTTTAATGCGTGAACCTGAACTTGCATATGATATAGTTCAGGCGGTAAAAGAAAGTACGGATAAGCCTGTCAGTGTAAAGTTCAGGCTTGGTTATACGGCGCAGGAAATGAATTATGTTGAATTTGGACAAAAAATGCAACAGGCCGGTGCAGAGTTTATAACAATTCATGCAAGAACAAGAGCGCAGATGTATTCAGGCAAGGCTGATTGGGATAAGATAAAGGCTTTAAAAGACAGTGTGGATGTTCCTGTTTTTGCAAACGGTGATGTTGTGTCAGTTGACTCTGCAATAGAATGTCTTGAAAAAAGTAATGCTGACGGAGTTGCTGTCGGCAGAGGTGTTTTGGGTGATCCGACACTTTTATACAGAATTAACCATTATCTTAATACGGGTGAAAAAATTCCGGCACCAACTTTGAAAGAAAAAATTGAGATAATGAAACAGCATTTAAAAGAAGAAATTGAATTGCGAAGTGAAAGAATTGCAATAAAATTTTTCAGAAAATTTTATCCTTTTTATATTTCAGGAGTGCCGAATGCGTCTAAATACAGAGGTGTTTTGGTCAAAGAGGATAATTATCAAAAATTGTTAGAATATTTTGAGTATATTTTAAGGGAAAATTCATAAGGAGAAAAAGATGTTATTACATACAATAAATGAAGTCAGACAACAGGTAAAAGAGTGGAAAAAACAGGGATTGACGGTAGGTTTAGTGCCAACAATGGGTGCTTTGCATAACGGTCATTTGAGTTTAATTAAAAAAGCTGTTGAAAAGTGTGATAAGGTTGTAGTTTCTGTGTTTGTTAATCCTATTCAGTTTTGTGCCGGTGAGGATTTAGACAAATACCCAAGAACTCTTGAAGCGGATACAAAACTATGTGAAGATAACGGGGTTTCAATAGTTTTTGCACCAAGTCCGTCAGAGATGTATGGCGAAGGTCAGATGAGAACGAATGATTTTCTAACTTATGTAATTCCGCCGTTTTTCTATGTAAATAAGCTGTGCGGGAAGTCGCGTGTCGGACATTTTGACGGTGTTTGTACGGTTGTAAATAAATTATTTAATATCGTTCAGCCGGATTATGCTTTCTTTGGGCAAAAAGACGCTCAGCAGCTTATCATAATCAAAAAAATGGTTAAAGATTTGAATATTCCTGTAGAAATTATCCCTTGTCCTATTGTAAGGGAAGACTCAGGTTTGGCATTGAGTTCCAGAAATAAATATTTGAGTGAAGAAGACAAGGTTCATGCACTTGTTTTGAGTAAAATTTTAAATAATATAAAATCTTGTTATAAAAAAGGTATAAAAGATGTTGAAATGTTAAAAGAAACGGCATATCAGTTTTTGAATGAACATCACGATTTAGAATATCTTGAATTTATGAATGAAGAAAATTTGGAAGAAGTAAAAATTGCCGATGATAATACAAGAGTATTCATTGCCTGCAAAGTCGCAGGAGTAAGACTGATTGATAATATTTTACTCGGGGAATAAATATATTAGATTTCAAAATCAAATAAATCTTTCAAATCGATTTCAAGAGCTTGCGACAAGTTGTAAAGACAATATACTGATGCAATTTTATTTCCGAGTTCTAATGCACTAATATATGTTCTATCTGCCCCAATCGAAAAAGCAAGTTTCTCTTGTGATAGATTTTTATTTGAGCGGTAGTGCCTAATTGCAATACCAATTTTTTTTGCAAGTTTTCGTTTAATACTACTGTTGGTTTCCATAATGATATTATGGTTTATATTACTAAAAGTATCTACCTAATATTTGTCGACATATAAAATCCTATAAATGCAGTATTTATAAATATAAAATTATATTTAACATGATACATATAGACATCAAAGGATTTATATATGGCAAATGACAATTTAAAGCAGGCAAAAAGGGCTAAAAATGATGAATTTTATACGCAATGGTGTGATATTGAAAAAGAAATAATGGCTTATATTGATTATAATCCTGATGTATTCAGGGGCAAAACAGTATTACTACCTTGTGATGACCCTGAATGGAGTAATTTTACAAAGTTCTTTGCTCAAAATTTTGAAGCTTTTGGTTTGAAAAAATTGATAAGTACAAGCTATGCTTTTGAAAGTAAAAAAATAAATATGCCTTATCAAACATCATTGTTTGAAGAACAAGCTCCTCATTTTGACCCTGATATAAATAAAATTAAAGGAAAAATTTTTACCCTTGACCACGATACAAATAAAAACGGTGTAATAGATATTGAAGATTTGGAGTGGCAGTATCTTGAGGGTGATGGGGATTTTAGGAGTGATGAAGTTAAAAAACTAAGAGATGAAGCAGACATCATTATTACTAATCCACCTTTCTCTTTATTCAGAGAATTTTTGGCTTGGATATTTGAAGCTAATAAGCACTTTCTTATGATAGGCAACATAAATTGTTTAACTTATAAAGAAGTATTTTTAAAAATAAAAGATAACAAAGCGTGGTTAGGAACAGGAATGGGAAGATGGATTTCAGGTTTTATTGTTCCTGAAAGTTATGAATTATACGGCTCTGAAGCAAGAATAGAAAATGGTAACAGAATAGTTGCTACAAATAATTGTTTATGGCTGACAAATATAGATCACGGTAAAAGACACCAGCCATTAAAATTGATGTCTATGGCTGATAATATAAAACACAGTAAGCATAAAGATATCAGAGGACATGAATACCAAAAATATGATAACTATGATGCAATAGAAGTACCATTTACAGATGCTATTCCGAATGATTATGAAGGCATTATGGGTGTACCTGTTACTTTTTTAGATAAATACAACCCTGAACAATTTGAAATTATTGGAAGTATGGCATCTACAACAGTGGACGATTATTCTAAAGGATATCCATTTATAAATGGTGAACGAAAATACGCAAGAATTTTAATAAAAAAGAGGTAGTTTATGATAACAGAATTACACACAGAATGGACAGTTGAAGATATTTGTGAAGGCTTTGTGTATAATGAAAGTGAAGGCAAAGGGTTGTTTGGAATGGGAGGTAAACTGACTATTCAACCGGAATATCAAAGAAACTATATTTATGCTGATGGGAAAAAAGATGTAGCTGTAATTGATTCCGTTTTAAAAGGTTATCCTATAGGGTTAATATATTTTGTAAGAACTGAAGACGGACAGTATGAAGTTCTTGACGGACAACAGAGAATAACCTCATTAGGTCGTTTTATAACAAGCAGATTTGCAATAAAGATAAATGGAATGGATCAATATTTCAGAGGTTTAGCAAAAGAGCTGCAAGAGAAAATCCTAAAAACAAAATTATTAATATATGTTTGTGAGGGTGAAGAAAAAGAAATAAAAGATTGGTTTAAAACAATAAATATAGTCGGAGTCCCATTAAATGAACAAGAGAAATTAAATGCTATATATTCAGGTTCTTTTGTAACACTTGCAAAAGAAGAATTTAGTAACTCCCAAAACTCTAATATTGCAAAATGGAGTTCTTATATAAAAGCTGTTGCAAATCGTCAAGAATTTTTAGCTTGTGCTTTGAATTGGGTTAGTAAAGGAAATATAGATGGTTATATGTCTTTACACAGGCGAGACACTAATATAAATGAGTTAAAAACTTATTTTAATTCTGTAATTGATTGGGTTGACAGTGTTTTTCTTAATACATATTCAGAAATGCAAACAATAGAATGGGGAAGAATATATGAAGAATATCATAAGAAACCATATAATCCAAAAGAAGTGAGTGAAAAGGTAGAAGAACTCTATGCAGATGAATTTGTAAGAAATAAAAAAAGTATTTTTGAGTATGTTCTTGGAGGTTGTGAAGATAGCAAACTTCTTGAAATCCGTATATTTGATGAAAGGGATAAGAAAACTGTTTACGCTAAACAAACGCAAAAAGCAGAAGCTCAAGGAGTTTCAAATTGTCCTTTATGTGCTTTAGGAAATGATAATAATAAAAATCGTATTTGGAAAATTACTGAAATGGATGCAGATCATGTTACCGCTTGGAGTAAGGGGGGAACTACAGATATTAGTAATTGTCAGATGCTATGCAAAACTCATAATAGAGCAAAGGGTAATAAGTAGTTTTTATATTTACCCCCCCTCTTGCAAATGAAAATTTTTCATGATATTTTAATTTTACAGTTTCGAACTGCCGAAAAAAGCTTAGGATATTTAAGCAAAATTAATTCGGTAAGCGAGTTATATTAGTGATACTGCCGGAAAACTGCCGGTAAGTCAAAGTAAAGGAGAATTTAAAATGACAATTACAGATCCTATAGCAGATATGCTTACAAGAATCAGAAACGGTGCTATGGCATCACACGAAACAGTTGATATTCCTGCTTCAAAATTGAAAATTGAATTAGCAAAATTATTTAAAGAAGAAGGTTATATTCAAGATTATGAAGTTAAAAAAGCCGGCAATTTTAGTGTAATTACTATTACATTAAAATATGATGAAAAACACAAACCGGTAATCACAAAATTAGAAAGAATTTCTAAACCGGGCTTAAGAACTTACTCAAAATCAAAGAACTTGGAAAAAGTTTTAGGCGGTTTGGGTATTGCCGTTATTTCAACAAGTAAAGGTCTTATGACTGACAGAAAAGCAAGAAAAGAAAACATCGGCGGTGAAGTTCTTTGCTACGTTTACTAATATAAACAATTTGTTTAATTCAAGTTATAAATCAGGATACATAACAAAATGTATCCTGATTTTTTATTAAATATTGTGCTTTTGTCCGATTTGCACTTATTACAAAAGTAGTGTATAATGTTAGCGTAATTAGGGTATATTATGAAACGACTGTCCGAAAGAATAAATAATTTAAAGCCGAAGAAGTCTGATTCTTCTTATGTTTCTTCGCCTGACGATATTAAAAATCAGGCAAAAAAATCTTTTCTGAATAAATTGACAGATAATGCTTTAAATTTATTTGTAAAACATTCGGATATAAAAAAGTTTACAAAATTAGTATTATCTGATCCTGAAAATCTTGAACACGAAAAACTTGTGAATGATATGATTGAAAGTGGTCAAATATCAGATGTTATGAGTGATAAAAGTGTTCTTGATTTGACTGATAATGAAAGCTTTATGAAAGATTTGGGACTTTAATAATTTTGAGTTTTGCGATTTACATTCATTATTCTTCGTGATAGTATTTGAGCGAAGGGAAGTGTTTTTATGGGCAATTTAAAGATATATTTAGACAAAGATATTGACACAGAATTAATAAAATCAAAGAAAATAGCGGTTATAGGATTTGGTTCTCAAGGATACGGCCAATCATTAAATTTGAAAGATTCAGGCTGTAATGTTGTTTTAGGTTTGCGTCCTGAGGGTAAATCAGCTCAGAAAGCAAAAGCATACGGTCTTGAAGTTAAAACAATAGAAGAAGCCGTAAAATGGGCAGATATTATTCAGGTGTTAATTCCTGATGAAATTCAGGCGGATGTATATGAAAATCAGATCAAACCGAATATGAGAGCCGGTCAGTATTTGATGTTTGCACACGGATTTAATATTCATTATAAAAAAATTGTTGCCCCGTCTGATGTAAATGTAATTATGGTTGCACCAAAAGGTCCGGGGCATACCGTAAGAAGTCAATATACAGAAGGCAAAGGTGTTCCTTGTCTTGTTGCTGTCGAACAGAATCCTTCAGGGAACGGAAAAGAAATTGCACTGTCATATGCAAGTGCTATCGGTGCAGGCAGGGCAGGTATTATTGAAACAACCTTCAGAGAAGAAACAGAAACAGACCTATTTGGTGAACAAGCTGTTATTTGCGGTGGTGTTTCCGCTTTAATGAAAGCGGGATTTGAAGTTTTAACAGAAGCAGGCTATTCTCCATATATGGCATATTTTGAAGTTTTGCACGAAATGAAGTTGATTATTGATTTGGTTAATCAGGGCGGACTTGCGGATATGAGATATTCAATTTCTAATACTGCTGAATACGGCGATATGACAAGAGGCCCAAGAGTTATAGGTGAAGCTTCAAAAAATGCTATGAAAGAAATTCTTAAAGATATTCAGTCAGGCAAATTTGCTGAAGAATTTACTTCCGAAATGAAATCCGGTCATAAAAATTTCGACAGATTAAGAGAAGAAAATCGTTCTCATGAAATTGAAAAAATCGGTCAGGAAATTCGCTCATCTTTCAAATGGGGAAGAAGTGAAAATATAATAGACAGAAATAAGAACTAAATATTATAAGGAAAAATTTATGTTTAATACGGAAGATATATATGAAGTAGTAATATTTTCAACAGGTGATACAAAAGCAGGAACAAAAATGGGTAAATTACAGCTTAAAAATACTGTAGATGACAGTGTTTTAAACTGTATTTTATGGGAAGAAACTCTAAATCGTTTTGATTCTAAAATATTCAGGACCGGTAATCTTGTAAGAATAGTATCCGCAAGTTTTAATGAAAAATATAATAATTGTCTTGTATCTGCTCTTGAACTTGTAAAAGAGGCAAAACTGGGTTTAGAACAAGCTGAAACAGAACAATATTGGTTAAAATTGCAAAGTTATATTCAAAAAATTAATGATGAAAAACTCAGAAATTTTGTTTCCGGTTTGTTTGAGGAATATGCTGAAAAATTTAAAATAATGCCGGCTGCAAAACTTATGCATCATAATTATGTCGGCGGACTTTTGGTGCATACTGTTGAGTGCTGCGAGTTTGCAGAGCTAAATATGGAAAAATTTGTTTATAAACCAAGCAGAGATAATGTTTATGCTGCCTGCTTACTGCATGATTTTGGCAAGATTTTTGAATATACAATTGATACAGAAACAGGATTAATAGATTATGCACAAGGTTTCAGAGAAACTTGGATTACTCATTCGCAGTACGGTTTTTGTATATGTATGAATGCGGGATTTCAAATGGTAGCGAAAATGATTGCGGCACATCATGGCAGAGCAGAATGGGATGCCATTATTGATTTAAACGGAAAAGATTTGGAACCGGAATTATATTTGCTGCATTTTATTGATAATCTTTCGGCAAAATTCGGTAAAATAAGCACAAGATTGTTGGGTTAAGATGAGGAACACAAGACAGACAAATATAAATATTCACAGAGATGCCTGGGTAGAGATAAATATTTCAAATCTCGAGCATAATATTAAAGAAATTCGCAAAAATATTTCTCCGGATATGAAATTGCTTGGTGTTGTTAAAGCCGATGCGTACGGGCATGGTAGTATAATGCTTGCGCCGACAATTCTTGCAAGCGGTGTTGATATGCTTGGTGTTGCATCTATTGACGAAGGGGTTGATTTAAGACAGGCAAAAATAAAATGTGACATTCTTGTTTTGGGTGCTGTTCCTGTATGGGCATTAGAAACCGCGGTGCAAAATGATATAAGTATTTCTGTTTTTAATCAGGAGCATTTAATTGCGTGTAAAGAGATTTATGAACGTCTTGGGGTAAAACCTAAAGTTCATGTGAAACTTGATACAGGTATGAACAGAATCGGTGTACGAGTTGAGGATGCACTTGATTTTATATCAAAGGTTCAGAGTGCAAGTTACCTTGATTTTAAGGGTATATTTACTCATCTTGCCGCAGCGGAGGAACTGGATAAAACTCAGGAGCAGTTTAAAAAATGGGATAAGATTGTCGATAATGTAAATACTGAAGGGTTGCTGCTTCATATTTTAAATACGGCGGGAACTATTTGTTATAAAAAACCAAATTCAAATATGTGCAGAATAGGTATCTCTTTATATGGTTTATATCCGGATTTTCCCGAAGGTGTAGAATATAGAAAACCGAATTTAAAACAATTAATTTCTTTAAAAGGCAGAATTGTAAATTTGCATCATGCAAAAGATTCTGAGGGTGTCAGTTATTGCCATACATATTGTGCAAAAGGCGACAGGGTAATTGCTACCGTTCCTTTAGGTTATGCAGACGGAATCCCAAGATGTCTTTCAAATAAAATAACAGGTACTTTGAATGGAAATGAAGTGCCTCAGGTTGGTAATATAACAATGGATCAGATGATGTTTGATGTAACGGGAGTTGATTGTAAAACGGGTGATGTTATTACGCTTCTTGATGAAAATAAATCAATTGATGAATGGGCAAAAATTTTAAATACAATAAATTATGAGTTAACCTGCAGATTAAAGGTTAGATTGCCGAGAATTTATACAAGATAAATTTATAATTTTTCAAATGTAAATATTTGTTACATAAATATTCCAAATATTAAAGATTGCATGTGTTTCAGCCGATAAACAACATGATAGACCAGCTTAATTACTAAGAAAGGATATCAATGGGATTAGCAGCATCACAAGCAAGATTGTTAACAATCACAGCCAGAAAAGCAGACTGTGAGTTTCAATCCATGTCTTTATCTCATCAGAAAATTGCCCTTTCCAGAGATATGGAAAGAATTTCTGATGAATATCATGATGCAATGAATAAGACAAAATTGGTCTATGATTATTACGGAACGGGTACAAGTCAGATGAATTTGAATTATGCATTACTGATGACCCCGTCTGTTTATAATGATTATTTCCCTAAATTCTTAACAGACAGACAAAATCGTGTTGTATTATCTCCGGAATATGCAGCAGCTGCAAAAGCTGCAGGTATTCCTCATGAAGGTTATAACGGAGTACCATCTTCTGAAATTCGTAATGCCTTTGTAGAATCTTTAAGGGATAATGGTATAATAACCTCGGCTACTGCAGTAAATATTGAAAGTATCCCATATAACAATGAAATAGGTCTTGGTTCATTATATTCTGCTCAGCAGGCAACAATGGATGTTACATATGATGACTTATTAAATTTAATAAAAGCTAATTGTCCGGATACAATGGATTATGGTTTGTCTTTCCATGTAAATTATGCAGACCGTGAACCACAAGCCCAGGATGGCGATCCAAGATGGTTGCTTTCAAGAGCCGCAGATACTCCGGGGCAAGAAGAAAACTTTGAATTATGCGTAAATGAGGAAGGTAATCGAGCTACAGTTGTAAGTTTATATGATTTATTAACGAGTAACAATGAATATTTAATATATGCAGAAACAGGCAAAGGTGCAAACTTACCAATAGGTGAAGCTGCATTTATGCAAAAATTTATTATCGGTGAATCAGAATATGAACCGTCTGTATTAAATTGGCTGGTTGACAGTTTCAGTAAGATATTAGGCGGTGTTCAGGAAAATGATTTGGCATTGCAATATGCGTATAACCAAATTTATGACCTTTTCGTTCCGAGTGCAACTATGGAAAATGTAGCAAATAGGCTCATTGCAGACCATTATGGCACAATGGATGAGGACGATATAGAAGATTATACAGCTGATAATTTTGACAGTTTTTCAGATGCATTAGATGAACTTGGTACAAAAGTTGGTGACAGCCACAGAGCAAAAACATGGCAGGTAATTGATGGCGCCAAAGAATTGATTGGTATTGTATATAATGGTAACAATAGAGCTCACAGTACTAATGCAGGTAACAGAAAAGATATTGCTGTTGATTTAAATACAATTGTAGATGTATTCTTTACAGCTTACAAGGAATATTTAGAAGGTATTGAAAATAGCAATTACAGTTATGAAGAAGGCCAAAAATTAAGTGAAGCATCTTTATATAAGCCAAAAGGCAGTGATGTTTTCAAAATTCTTGCCCCAACAGACGTTAATAGCGGCGAAGAAGATTTGGTAGCTTCTTTCTATGATTCAATGTTTAATATTATTTGCACAAATGGTTGGACCGAAAATGAAAATATTGGTAATGCAGAGTATATGCAGGAATTGTTGAAATCCGGTTCAGTATTTATATCTTCAATAGATAATGATGCATATTATTATCAATCAAGCTATTCAACAGATACTTATATTTCAGAAATTGCTGATACGGAAGCAATCGCACAGGCAGAAGCTAAGTATAATGCTCAGAAAGCACGAATAGAGAGCAAAGAAAATACAATAGATATGAAGATGAAAAATTTGGATACAGAAATTTCATCATTGACGACAGAATACGACACTATGAAGAATGTAATAAATAAATCTATTGAGAAATCGTTTAAAAGATATGATGCATAAATCCCAATTTAACACCTCTTTATCAAGAGGTGTTTTTTTTAAGCATTTCGCAGAGCCACGAGCCAAAGGCGAGAGTCGAAAAACAATAATCGGAAAATGAATATTTTTCGATTTTGTTTAGAGCGTTGGCGTTTAATGCGAAATGCGTAGAATGAGCAGAGCCACGAGCCGGTGGCGAGAGTCGAAAAACAATAATCGGAAAATGAATATTTTTCGATTTTGTTAAGAGCGTTGGCGTTTAATGCGAAATGCGTAGAATGAGCAGAGCGAACTGTGAGCAGAGTGTGAAGTGCCGGTATAGTCTTGCGAAAGCAAGGCTAACAGGGCACGGAATCACGTTTATTGCGAACAGTTCAAGACGGCCACGAGCCAGTGGCGAGAGTCGAAAAACAATAATCGGAAAATGAACAAGTGTTCTGTTAATTTATGTAAATAATTTTTCTATTACCCAAAAATAGATTAGAATATTTTAGGGAATAGTATTGAAAGGATAGAATATGAAAAAGTTTTCTTTATTACTCGGGTTAATATTAGTTACAAGTGGTGTTGCTTTTGCGGGAACAACATCTTTTACACCGCTAAATTTTGATGAAAGTAATGCTGTAAAATCTCCTGTAACAACAACTTCAAAAACAGTTTCCGGAGTAGAGGGTAAGGGTACTGATTTATTGGATCCTGCGCAGGTAACAGGTGGAGCAAAAATGCAGGATGCAATTTTGCAAATTGATAATGCTCAAGTTGAATTAAGGAATAAATTGTTAAATTATAAAGCACATTATGCTGAGATAGATTCAAAATATGAAACAACAAAAGCACAGCGTAAAGCTGCTAAAAAGCAGATAAAAGCTGCAGAGAGAAAGATTAAGAATCTTGATAAAGCAAAGAAAAAAATTCGTAAAAATTTTGAAAGAAGAGAAAATATCTAGTTGAATATTATTCGTAAAGAAGAGAGAAGGGGTTATTGGATTATTTCAATAACCTTTTCTTTTTGTAAAAAATGTATAAAAATAAATTGCTTGCTTTTCAAAAATGTTTGTGTTAACCTTGAACTTGCCGAAAAGTATATGGATGTAATTAAGGGCTGCTAGCTCAGGTGGTTAGAGCGCACCCCTGATAAGGGTGAGGTCGGTGGTTCGAGTCCACTGCGGCCCATATGACAAAGGATAGGTTTTTACCTATCCTTTGTCATATCTGTAGTAGGGCGAGAAACACTCAAATGGTGGTTCGGCGGATTTGCGGACGGATACCTTTTTTTTAATTTTTTAGATAATCTGTAATAAAAAATAGGTGTGTTAATGTTAAGAAATATTATGTCAAAGGGGCTGGGGAAACACGTGCTATAGTG
Organism: uncultured bacterium; assembly: GCA_902788345.1. Classification (GTDB taxonomy): domain Bacteria; phylum Cyanobacteriota; class Vampirovibrionia; order Gastranaerophilales; family Gastranaerophilaceae; genus Zag111. The sequence continues at coordinate 104,175 of CADAJP010000003.1, forward strand.
CGGTTTTTTAGTTTATGTTTTTATTCCATTTCAAATAGGGTTGCGAAAAGTTTTTATATTTTTTATCATTAATTGTATAGCTATTGGAATCTGTAAACTCAATTGAGGCATTTTATTATGAAAAACGCAAATTTTTATAAAAAGAAAATTATTGCATCTGTTTTGTGTGCAAATATGCTTTTTATAAACTTGCCTGCAAGTGTCTTGGCTTCTAATATTACAGGTGTTACTCCCGATGCAAATAATACATATAATATCGAAGCGGCAAAAGTTTCAGGCAACACAGGTTTCAGACAATATACAGATTTTACGCTTGATAAAGGTCATATAGCCAATTTGATATTTAAAAACAATCAGCTGCATTTTGTTAACCTTGTAGATAATCAAATTAATATCAATGGTATTGTTAATACAATGCAAGGGAGTAACTTTTATAACGGACATGCAATTTTTGTTTCTCCCGGCGGTATGATAATCGGTGCATCCGGAGTATTGAATGTCGGTTCATTAACAATGATGGCACCTTCTCAAAATGCATATAACGCGTTTAAAAACGGACTGACTGCCGATGATTACAAAAATATGGCAGATTATGAGTATAGTTTAAAAAACGGAAATTATAAAAGCTTAATTACAAATTCATCAGGAACAATTACTATCAATGGCAGTATTTTTGCCCGTGAGGGAGTTGAAGCCTATGCAAGAACAATTAATATAGCAAAAGGTGAGGATGTAAATGCACATGAACCGGGAATTTTTGCAGGTATTAAAAATAATAATAATCTGCTAACTTCAAATGATGCTGCAGAGGCTTTGTTTAATGACCTTGTTTCAAACAATATAACTAATGCTTCGGGTTTTAATCTTGAAGGCGGTAAAATCAGACTTGTTACAAACAAAGCACAGGACGAAATTATTACAACCGTGCTAACAAGTGAAGAAACAGCAGGCGGTAATAATAATCAAAATAATAACAATAATGCAGAGAAGAAAAAATATCAAACCACCACTACAATTAATGTTGCAAACGGACTTAAAACAACTGTCAAGAAAGAAATTAAAGATGATGCCTCCGGTGAGAGTACAACGGAACAAACAATTGATAGTACCTACGAAAACTCATCCCTTTCTTCAGAAGGTTCAACAATTTCAATCGGTAATGCTTATATCGCTTCAAATGATGTTGAAATAGAAGCAAATGCTCAATTATCAAAAGAAGTAACAGAGGATAGCATAAAAGCATACGGCGAAGCTGAAAAAAAAGCTGCAAATAACAATAATAGCCAAAACAGTAACAATAACAATAACAATAATAACAATAATAATAACGAAAATACAACCACACAAGATTCAACATCAGGTTATAAAATTCATAAAAGTGCCATGGGTACAGCTGATGAGGCAAAAGCAACTGTTATAATCAGTTCTTCAAAAATTAAAGGTGATAGTGTTTCTGTAAAATCAAATGCGACAAACAGTACTGAAACCTACATTCAACTTTTATCTCCTCTTTGGGAGAAATGGGTTAGTTTATTAGGTCAGGATTTAGCAATTCGTCTTTTTTCAAAGCTATTAGATGTACTTCCAAATGGTGAAGATTATGAAAGTCTTGATGCTAATACAAAAGCACAAATCCAAGAAATGATTTCAGAACTTCCATGGCAGTCTAAAGAAGCCATTGTAAGTTATTTCAGCGATAAAATGTACAAATACTTTGACGGAGCAAGAGCAAATGCAAATTTAAGTATAATAGGTTCTGAAATAAAAGGCGCATCTTCTGTTGATATAACCTCGAATGCCGATGCAACTTTAAAACTTACAACAGGTAATTTAGATTCCCACGCTTTGCTTTTCTATGGTTTAGGGTCGGGGACAGAGTCAAAAGTTACAGTATCAGGTTCAAAAATATCTGCTTTAAATGAAACAGGTACAGGTAATATTGGTATTAGTGCCTATTCAACAATTAATCATTCAATTGATTATGACAGTTCTAACTTTAGAACAATTGTAGATAATAACGGAAGTACAACAGGTAATGCTACAGGGAAATATTCCGGTTATAATTTCTCTTTATTAAATAATTCAATTTCTTCCGATACTAATGTAACGATTAATAATATTGAAAATACAGAAATAGGTTCATCTATAGAGGCTGCAAATGTTGATATTAAAGCAATTGGTTTTAATAAAAGTGATATTAGCATAAAAAATGTTTCAAATGTAGGTGAAAATGCTGAACGTTCAGGTATATCCGCAACCATGCTTATTAATCATACGGATACAAAAGCGGATGTCCTTGTGGATACTTCTACTGTAAAAGCAAATTATACAGATCCTGTTACAGCACAAGAAATAGATCTTGAAAATACTACGGATATGAACAACCCTGTAATGAAGGATGTAATCTATGAATACGGTAAAGCTCGCTTTATAGCTGAAAATATTGAAAGTATTCAAAATAAAGTTACTACCAAGGTTCAGGCTAAAAAACAGGAATATTCAATAAATACTAAAGAGATGGCTAATTTTAGTCCGTCATATACAATAAAACTTTATGATTGGCTAAATAAGAAGTTTTTAAATAAAGCAACCGATAAAGTCGGTTCTGTCATTGATAAAGCACATCTTGAGTTTTCGGGTTCAGCTATATGGAATGACGAAATAAATAATGCTTCATCAATATTAAGTGGTGCAACTGTAGATGCAGATACTGTTAATGTTAATTCCAATATTCTTGATTTTACGGCAAACCAATCAATTGCTGATGCAGCCGCAAACTCTAATCTTGGTGGTGGGGCTGCTATTATAGTTAATAATAAAAATAATACTAATATTGCCCAAATAGTTGAATCTTCAACAATAACTGCTAAAACTTTACTAAATGTTGATGCTCAAACCCAACTTCCGATGAACCCATTTAAACTAAAAGTTGGTACAAAATCAGGCGATAAAGATTATTATATCGGTGTTGCATTTGACCAGGAAGATAATATAGACAAATGGGATACTGAATTTATACATTCAGATCTTATGGATTTGCTTGGTGTTATTGGTAAAAATGCAAATAAAGAAGGTTTCCAAAAATTCTTAAAAGCCGTCAAATCTCCTAAACAGACTATTAGCAGTCTTGAATTTGCGATGGATGGCTTATTAAACAATTATGCAAAGGCTCAAACCGGTGGTAAGTATTCAGGAATAGCAGGTTCTGTTGTAGTAAACTCAATTACAAATAATACTACTGCGAAAATTGACAATTCTAATGTTACGGTGGAAAACGGAAATGTTCTTGTAAATTCTGTTAATTCAGTTGTCAATCATGACGGAGCCGGAAAAGTAGATTTTTTGATTACAGAAGTAAATGATTTTCTGAATTCGCTCAAAGGTGGTACTCCCGAACAACAATTAGAGGCTTCTAAATTTGGTATGGGCGGAAGTGTTCTTGTTCAAAATTTCACCAACAATGCAACTGCAACCATAAATAAATCAAATGTAACAGCAGAAAATGGTAATGTTGATGTTTCATCAGCATCAGAAGAAGGCTATATTAATATTGCCGTAACAGGTGCAAAGGCTCAAAATGTTGCTATTGAAGGCAGTGTAAGTGTACAAAATATCGGCGGGGTAACTAAAGCATCAATTGAAGATGAAGAAAATAATACAAATCTCATCAATGCTCAAGATGTTAATGTATCAGCAGGTAAAGCAAAAATAAGAACAAAAGCAAAAGGAAAAGGTTCTGCGTTGTTAGGTGTTTCAGGTGACTCAATTGTTCAAAATCCTGTTACACATGAACTTGTAAGAAATGCTGAACGAGATTCAAAAGACGGTGTATTAAATATTACAATTTTTGGCACAAATGCAATGGAATCCGGAGCGGGTGTGTCAGTTGGTGCATCTGTTGATGTTGCTTCTAATGAAAAGCAAACTAATGCACTTATTGATAAAGCAAAAATAACTGCAGCAGATAATATAAATGTAACTTCAAGTTCATTTAATAAAAAGATAGGTATACTTACAGCCGGTGCATTTACAACAGGTGCACAAACTTCAAGCTTGCCAAATGTCGGAAATGCACAAAGTATAACAGATGACGCTAATAATAATACAGAATCTCTGACAAATAATCAGCAGGTATTAGAAAACAATAATCCTAACAGAGAAGGGGCAGAAAATTCTGAGGGAACAACAGGAAATGTTACACAATTGGCAAATGGCGTTGCGAATATATTAACAGGTGACAATACAAGTTCTTCTCGTAATTTCTCGGCCTCTTTAGCGGGAACAGTTGAAGTTTTCAATGATAAATCAGCAGTTACAACTGCCATAAATTATGCCGTATTGAATGTTGGTAATGAATTAAATGCAACGTCAACAAAAGATAACTTTCTTGTAAATGTATCCGGAGGTGTAGCCAAAGGTGATAATATTGGTGGTGGTGCCGGCGTTAATATATATGCAAATAAAGGAACGGTAAGTTCTGATATAACAGGCGGAACAATTACTTTTAATTCAGAAAATGCCAAGAAATTGAATGTAACTGCAACAAGCAATCATTTTATAACAGATGTTGCAATGGGTGTCGGTATTGCATCAGGAGAAAGTTCAAGTTTTGGAGCTGCTTTGGGCGGTTCATTTAATACTAATACTTTAAAAGATACAACGAGCGCCAAAATAACGGGTGCAACAATTTCTAAAAATGAAAATGTTGCTAATGACATTGATGTTAATGTTAAAGCGAAAACTGAAAGCAAAATTTATAATGTAGCGGGTGAAGTCGGTTATTCTCGTTCGGAAAAGGTTGCAATAGGTGCAGGTGTAGCAGGAAATATGGATGTTTTAGAACAAACCGTTCTTGCTCAAATTGCAGGTAATTCTGTTTTAAGCAATGTGAAAGATGCATATATTGATTCCGAATTAAAACAACATATTCATTCTGCTGCAGTTGCAGGTGAAGTTGTTACCGGAGGAAGTTTTGGATTTAATATAGGTGGTGCTTTAGGACTTGAACTTATAAAGAACAGAGTATCAGCTTTATTAGGTGATGGCACTAATTTAACAACAATAAGCTCCTCGGGTGATGTCAGGGTAAAAGCCGATTCACTTATAGACGGATTCACTGCAACAGGTGCTCTTAATGCAACAACAACAAGTTTTTCATTTGGTGCAGGTATTGGTGCTATTGTCGATATAGATAGCAGTGAAATAAAATCCGAAGTAAATAAAGCGAAAATAGAAAATTCTAAATCTGTTGAAATAAAAGCAAATTCAAAGGATGAAAGGAATTTTATTGCCGCAAATTTAGGCGGAGCACTCAGCGAAAAGGGCAGTTTCGGTATTTCGGCAAATGGTATTGTAAGTATTCTTAAATCACAAATTCATGCACAAGTTATGAATGGTTCACAGCTTGCTGCAGAAGGTACCATCAACATAAATTCAAGTTATACAACTAATTTTAAGGGAATAACAGCTCTTGGTGATGCCGTTAAAAAAGGCGGTGCTATTGGTGCGAATGTTCTTGTAAACCATTTTGAAAATGATGTTTTGTCACAAGTTTCGAATGATTCAATTTTAACTGCGGGCACAAATGTTGGAATTGGTGCAAGAACAGCATCTTCTCTCAATTTGATACCTGCGGCTGTTGCAGCTGCAGGAACAGGTATAGCTGCAGTTGCGGCAGATGTTTCAGTAAATGTTATAAAAAATAAAACTAATGCCCTTGCTGAAGCAAAAGTAATTACTGCACAAAATGGTAATATAACCGTTGCTGCAGATGATGAAACAACATTATTAAACAGAGGCGGAACTCTTGCCGCTTCAAGTCCTAAAACAGCTGTTGATGTATCAGGAGCCGTAAATGTTGATTTAATATCAAAAACAGTTAATGCCCGTATAGGAACAGATGCTCAAGGTGCAGATCAAAGTATTGTAAAAGCAGAAAACGGAACGGTTTCAGTCAGTGCCGTTTCTACAAATTCTTTAGGCGGAACTAAAAATGCTCAGGGGTTATACGATAGAGATGATATAACTTCTGAGGCTTATCAAAATCAATTATTAACAAAAGATTCGGAAGGTAATTTTAACGGCATAAATTATACAAACGGTTTTGGTAATTGGAATATGTTCTATAATGTTGCCGCCGGTTCTGCAATGGTGATATCAGGTACAGTTGTTATAAAAAATATTAATAACAACGTAAATGCAAAAATTTTAAATACTAAGCTCAATTCACAAAATTTAAATGTAACCGCAACGGATTATTCAGTTAAAAATATTGTAGCAGGTATGATAGATGGTTCAAAAATTGGTGCAATAGGTACTCAAGTCTATATTACAAAAGATAACAGTGATACATTAAGCCTTATTGGAAATAATTCTGATATAAATGTTACCAATACTTTAAATATGACTGCTTGGAACAGAAAAGACAATAAGGTAGTCTTTGCAGCTGCAGGCGGATCAGGCAGATTTTCCGTAGATGCTAATGTCCTTAAAAATACAATAAAAGATGATACAATAGCTAAGATAGATACAGGTTCAACGATAAGTGCAGGCACATTAAATATTAATACGGAAGAAGATGTTAATGCTTCAAGAGTAGTAGTTGCGGCAGACGGTTCACTTAACGTAGCAATTGATGTAAGCCCATTAATCAATTACTATGGTGATAACTCAAATTCGGCAGACAGAAAAGGTAAAATAATATCAGAGATTTCAGCTTCAAAAATAAATAATGCTGCTATTAATATGAATGCCAATACAAATATCAAAACTCAAGATATAACAGTAGATGTCGCTGGCGCCGCTACAGGTTTTGTTGGTTCCGGAACTGCAATTAAAAATACCTATAATACAATTACAAAAGCAATTATTGATTCAAATACCATTATAAACAATGCCCAAGATATTAAAATGAACGCAAATTCCGTATTTGATTCAAGAAACTATGCTATAGGTGCTTCAGGTTTAGGTGTTGGTGTAAATCTTGTTGCGAATGTAATTTTGAATGATTTTATATCGAAAACGGAAACGAGTATTTCTGATTCGACCGTAAATGCAAAATCAATAGAATTAAATACAAATAAAGACAAAAAAGATAATTTGGTTAATTATGGTATTGCCGGTGGTTTTGCCGCAAAGGGTGTATCTGCGGTTGTAACAACAATATATGATGTATTTAACAGTGAATCAATCTCAAAAGTTGTAAATTCAGATATAGAAACAAATCATGGCGGACTTGTGCTGGATGCAAATTCATCAAGAACAATGAAAAACATGGATATAAGTGCTTCTTTGGCAGGTCTTGGTTTTGGTGGTGCAGCTTCTGCTCTGGTAACCAAAAATGATTCCAAAACACTATCTTATATAGATGTAAAAAGCGGAAATAATATAGATGTAGCAGGACAATTATATCTTAATGCTCAAGATAGTACCATTGCCAATAATACGCTTGGTGTCGGAGGAGGCGGCTTAGTATCGGGTATTGCGTGCGTTAATTTATATACCGCTAACAATCTTGTAAAATCAGAAATTTTATCCCAAACAGGTGCAAGTGCAATAAAATCAGGTTCGGCGTATGTCGGTGCCGAGTCAACAAATGCAATAAGAAATCTTGCAGTAGGTGCAGCAGCAGGTTTAGCCGCAATTGCCGCTGATGTTCAAATCATTAAAATCGGCAAATTTTCTTCAAGTTATACGGATACAGAAGATAAATCAGGTATAAAAGCAGCTATTCAAAAAACAAAAGAAGGTTACGATAAAATAGCAACAGATGAAGAAAAAGCACGTTATAATCCGGAAGCGGATACAACGCAAAGCGTAACAGGTGTACTTGCAAATGTAAATGCTGATATGCAAAACACCGGTACTTTGGAAATGAGCGCTAAAAGCAATATAAAAGGTGTAGATAAAAATGGTAATTTAACCGATACATTATATCTTCAAAATGTTGATGTAACGGTTGGCGGTCTTACACCTGCTGCCGCAGTTAAAAACCTTAAAATTGCGAATGATACAAAATCAACTATATCAGGCGGTAATATAACAAGCGGAGATATTAAAGTTAATGCAGAATCTAATTCAAATGTAGAAATTTCAAGTACGGGTGTAACCGTTTCAGCCGCAGCATTATCAGGCGGTGGTTCAATATATAATAACAATGCAAATACACTGGCTCAAATAGGTTCAAACGGTAATACAAAAATTAATGCAAATAATGTTAGTGTTAACTCAAAATCAACAAGTAAATCAAATCTTGTTACCCGCAGTGTTGGTGTAACATTAGCGGCAGGGTTAGCTGGTGTTAATATTATTGAAAATATTGATAATAACAGCAGTTTAGCAAAAATTACAGGTAATACTGATATTACGGCAACAGGTACGGTATCAGCTCATTCAACTATGAATACAGATTTAAAATCAAGACAAAATACTGTAGAAGTTAGGGGTGCAGAATTAGTTTCCATATTTAAAAATGAAACAAATGCATCGACTATATCTAAGGCTGTTATTGAGGATGTAAACGGAACAATTAAATCTAAAAATATAAATCTGGTATCTGATTATGAAGTAATGCAGGCTTCTAATACCTATAATGCTACAAAAGTTAAAGCGGTAAATATTGTTGACCATGATAAAGCAAAAGTAATAATGAATTCCACCTTTATATCAGGTATTAATTCTGAAAATGTCAATATTGAAAATAGCGGCAGTATGATAATTGAAACTGCTAAAAATATAGGTAATCAAAATAATGGTATTTCTGCAATAAATAACCTTGATGCGGTTGAAGCGACTATTATAAGCTTTTTCTCCGGCACTTTTGGTGAAACAAATAACACAGCAACATCAAATACTTATTTGAAAGCAGGAAATAATAAAACAGGTACGCTGACAATTAATTCATATTTGGATTCTTTAGCTAAAACGACTGCAGATGTCAGAAAAGGTGGCGCTTTTAGTGTAAATTCGGCTTATTCTGAAGCTACGGATATAAGTTCTTTGAATTTAGATATTTCCGGTACTAATAAAATTATGGGCAGTGCTACAATTAATGCTATCCATAATGCATCCGTAAGTTCTGATATGGAAGCACTTAATGTCGGTGTTGGTGTTCAGGGGCAGCGTGTAAGAATCAGTGCAACGCAGACATCAAATACAATTGGTACTATTGCAGGTGATTACAGTGCTAACAGTTCAGATATCAATTTCAATACAAACAGAAATTCTTATATAAGTAAAACAACAAGATCAGGCGGAGCTATAAGTGTTAATGATGCAAAGTCTAATAATACTCTTGACGGTAATTCAACGCTGAATATTAATGTTTCAAATGCTTCAGATGATTTGAACAACAAAATGACCGTTAAAAATACATCAACAAATACATTTGATATTAAATCAAGTGATTCTTCGGGCGGTGTAATAAATATAAGCGTTGTAAACGATAATACAACATTAAATACAAGAACAACAACAAATATTAATAATGCTAATATCAAAGCAAAAGGTGATGTATCATTTGAAGTTGCAAATAATACAATGATTGATGACACAGGTACAAGTAAAGGCGGCGGTTTTATTGCTGTTCTTGATGATACCTATAAAAGAACTTATACATCAGGTGCATATTTGAATTTAACAGATAGTGAAATACATGCAAATGATATTAATTTGCACACACATTCTGATATAAGTGCAAGAAGAAAAAATGAATTTGATTTTAAAGCAGGCGGTGGCGGATTTGTAGCCGTAAATCAACTTGAACTTAGAAATTGGCTTAATCAAACAAGTGCAATTAATTTAACAAATTCAAAATTGTATGCAAGTAATGATGCTGTGTTATCTGCTGATACATCATCATGGTTTAAGGCTAAATCAGATACCGATGCCAGAGGCTTTGTATCGGTACCTAAAGTATGGTCATATCTTGATCCTACTTATAACCATACAATCGCATTAGACAGCAGTTCAATTATTGATGCTGCCAATAATGCGGTATTCAATTTCAATTCAAATAATACATTATCAAGCAAAGTTTCTGCTTATTCTGCAGGCTTTGCAGGTCCTCCATCTGCTTATTCATGGTTAAATTTGAATATAAATAACACGTTAGATAATAGAGGTAAAATACACGCAGGAAATCTTGCCGATATTAATTTCATGACTAAATCTTATAATGATTTAGCTAACCATATTAATACAGAAAACCGTGCAGCTGTTGCAAAAACTTGGGAAGATGGAAATTTATTAAAGAGAGTAATAAATAACCTAAAAGTACCTGGTGGTGCTGAAATTGTTTCAGACAAGGATATTGAAGTTACCTATTCCGGAGGCAGAAATAATTTTGATTCCAACAAGACATGGAGAACTATATCTTATGCTGCATTTGGTATTCCTATTGACAGCGGATACAAAACAACACATCCCGTAAATAATATTGTAGGTAATTCATTGGAACTTAACGGCTTAATGAAGGCAGGAAACGGTGGCAGCAAAAAAATTACAATAGATAAAGCAGGAAACATTGTTGCCGATAAAACAGAAGGCTTTACTTCATCCGATTACAGCCTTTCAGGAGGTCAGGCAGTTGACGGTAAAACGATAAAAGACCAAAAAATTTCACAGATACAAAAAGAAATAAATAAAGCAACTTCTGATTTAGAAGTAGCTACGTCTGAAATAAAGAATTTAGAAGATGCTATAGATATTAAAACAAATGAAAAAGAAAATGCAGAAAAAATCACGGCTGACTTTAACAGTTTAATTTCAGGCGATTATAAACTTTTGAACTCTAAAATTCCTGATGGTCAAGAATCAAGTGAATTTTATAATTTTGTTATGAACGACTTTAAAGCTCAAATTACGGGTTCTGAAGAAGGCAAATTATCGGAAGCACAATATAAATCACTTGGTGACGCATACGGAAAAGAAATCAGTGCTATTTATGAATATAATCAAGCACATAAAGATTCACCAAAAGAATATATTTCTCTAAGCGACTTTTTATCTGGAAATACCAGTTTGGGTTTATCTGATGCACAGAAAAATACAGTGAAAACTGCCTGTGATACAATGGGAAGAAATAATAACGGCGGTATGACAACTGCAAACGGTATTTTTGACACTTATATTGCTTTTGACGGAACCAAATATGCAGGTGTTACAAACCCAACGGAAGCAGACAATGTTAAAACATGTGATGAAGTAACAGGACTTCCTGCAAGAATAGCGGAATTGACTTCCGATATTACTATCTTAACGGAAATGGCTCAGGCTTATACAACTGCTAAAGAAAATTTAACTGCAGAAATTAGTACGTTAACCGCAGAAAAAACTGCTGTTGAAAATACGAGTGACTCAGAATTTGCAAAGTCAAAAGATACTTCTTATTCAATAGTATTTGATGATATTATATCAAAAGGCGCTAGTATTAAAATTGATGGTACGACCAATAAACACATTAGTGGTACCGGGACTTTCAGTGTTGCAGGTTCAGGACTTCAAGTTGATAACTATTCAACACGCTCTTTGGTATTTAATGATATTGATTTAGGTTCTTCTACTCAAAGCGGTTTGTATATTGACGGTAAAAATTATCAGGAATTTTTGAATAAAGAACAGGCTGTAAACGGTACAGACAGAAGTGCTTATGCTTATATGTATCCAAGTGGGATTATCAGCTTTATTCCGCTGCCATATGGTGAGGATTATAACACGAATTTTGACGCAATTGGCAAAACCGGTGTTCATTATATATCTACTGGAGCAAATGTAAATTCGGGCATAGTAATTAATAATTACTACGATACGGCTAATCCGTTTGCTTCAAGCCAAAATATTCCAAACCCAACGCTTGCATCCGATATTACATTTAACGGTAAAATAGCTACAAACGGTGCTTTCAAAGTATTTAATGACTCAGGCTCTATATATCTGAAAGACTTTAATAATGATAATGTTAAAGGTGCGGTTAATATAGTATCAACAAAAGGAAATATAGATTTTGTTTCTTCAGGATTATTGAAGCTAAAAACAAATAACAATCAAAATAATATTTTTGCCGGTAATGGCATAAATATTAATGCAGGTTCCGTAGATTCCTGGATAGATATGACTGCGGGCTATAATAAAGATTTAACACTGACTATAACGGACGATATGCTCGCCGAGAATAATCTTCTTATTGATCCTGTAACGGGAGAAAAGATTTTAATTAATCTTGGTAATACTCCTTATGCAAATGCATCAAATAATATAAAAGCAGTTTATAAAGACGGACAAATACATTTATATAACATCAATAATGATGTAAAAGGTGTTGACAGAAGTCAAAGAGGTAAAGTAAATATTACTGCTGCCGGTTCAAATACAATAAATAACGATAAAATTACAGCATATGACAAATATCAAAAAATTACTGTTAATAACCAAACAGATAAGCAGTTAAATGTTTATAATGTTACAAATTTGACAAGTAATGGCGGATATTACTTGAACGGTAATAAAGTAAAAGATGCCCAAGGCTATGAAAAGGCTGATACAAGTATTACTTCAACAGGGAAACTTGTATTAGATGGTGTTATAAGAAATGCCGTTAAAATGCAAACTGGTAAAATTGTACTTGATTCATCATCAAACGGTCTTGATTCAAGTCTGGTTCTCCAATCTCAAGGCAGTGGTCTTGAATTGAAAAAACAAAATTCAATCAGTACGGATAATCCGTCTGCAAATTCAATATATGCAGCAGGTAATGTTTCCTTAGTAAATGACAATTCAAATGTTTCAGGTGCAGATGAATCAGATGCAGACATGATTATTGCAGGTGATATTGAAGTACAGGGAAATATATACCTGAATCAGGAAACCACCGGTAGTATGAATATAGATTCAACGCTTCGTCAAGTAGGACAACATGTTGATGGTTCAAGAGGTCAAATTGTAATAGCTAATCAAAATGAAAGTGACACAGGCGGCATTTATTTTGGAGAAAATACAGTTGTTTATAACGAAAACGGGGACATCTCTATAGTAAATGCTTCTGAATCTACAGTTGTGACTGATGGTTTTATATATGCACGAAAAGGAAGTGTAAATATACTTAATGGTGGTACGACTATTGATTGTGCAACAGCAGTTGCAGATTCACACAATATAGTAAGTGTTGGTGGTAATCCGATTATTATTGATGGCATAAAGATTGCTGAAAAAGGTTATATTAGTGTATACAATGATCTTTCAAGTGATTTGATAATTACTGAAAACGGAGCCTTGATAAATACAAGCAAAACACCTCATGATATAAGTATCATAAATGGAGATATTGGTGGGGACCTTAGTATTAAAGGGGTAGTCGCAAACTATTCAGGCGGTGATATTACTATTGAAAACAACGGCGGAGATGCTGATATTTCAGGAATTATAGAGAATAAACCTGATATGGAAGAATATGTTAGTGGTTATGGTATTATAACAGGTAATATTAATATTAAGAATAATGGCGGGGAGTTAAATTTATCATCTGACATTATAGCAGACACCGGAGATATTACTATTACAAATAATGGTGATGATGCAGACATTTCAGGTTATATACATAATGAAAAAGGTCATATCACAATCAATAATAACAGTGGTAATTTGGCTACATCCGGTGTAATGGAAACAGATAACGGGGTAGTTTCAATTAATAGCTACGGTGGAGATGCTATAATAAGTGGTATTATTTCGGCACATCACAGAGAAGGTTTGTATGCAAGCAGTATAAGAATAGAAAATGGTAAAGATATCCTTGAACCCGGAGAAATAGGCGGTCAGGATATGATAATAACCGCAGGTCTTTACTTAGATTATTTTGATAATACCAGAGGAGGTCAAATTTATATTACAAACAATGCCAAAGCAGGTGAACTCAATATATTAGATTCTGAAATTAATTCTCAGGGTACGGATACTAATATTTATATAGGTAATTTTTCAGCAGAAGATGCATTAACTATTGATAATACTGATATTATCCAAAGGGATGGTGGTCTTATAATAGTTTCCAAAAACGATTTAAGTATAGATGATACTAATATTGAAACACATAATCATGGATTGAAAATTAGTGGTTCAGAGCGTGGTTTGGGAGATACAAGTATAAACGCAAATATTAAGTATGCTAATGATAATGGTACCGGTGGCAATATTCAAATATTCCACGGATTAAATGCAAATCAGGAAAATAATTTTATTTTAGATGGTACAATTCAAAACGAAAATTCTGATATAAAAATTTCTTCTTACGGTTCTTATGCGGAAATAAATAGCGCCATTGAAAATTATAACGGATCTACCCGTATTTCTAATGACGGAGATTATATATTTATCTCGTCTGATATAGTAAATACCGGTGGTGAACTTTCTATAAAAAATGAAAATAGTACACCTTCTGATACTGCGGCACTTGATATATCAGGTAATATTGTTAATTTAGACGGGGACCTCAAAATTTCAAGTAATCAAGGTGCATTAAATATAGATGAAAATGCTGTTATTTTAAATATTTCAAGTAATGATAGTACCTACAATTTTGATATTACAAACTCCGGAGCAGGTTTGAATTTGAATGGTACAATAGGTAATTCAAACGGTAACATTACAGTTACAAATACAGGTGCTGAGGCAAATATAACAGGTACTATAGAAACAGGTAATGGTGATATTAAAATTACCAATTCAAATGCCGGTGCTTTGAATGTTTCCGGTAACATTGCAAATGAAACCGGTAAAATTGCAATTACCAATAATTCATCAGATGGTATGGTAATTGATTACACTGCTAATATTCAAAATAATGACACTACAAATACTGAAATAACAAACACAAGTGGAAGTGCAATCATTGAAAACGGTGCAAAAATCGTTAATGCACAGGGCGGAAATATATCTGTTTCAAATTCCGGTGTTGGTTTAACAATTGAAGGTTTAATTGAAAATCAGGGCACAGGTAAAATAAATGTAGATAATAGCGGAACAGATGCTCTTGCAATCAGTGAAACAGCAATATTACATTCAACAAATGGTGATATAGAAATTTCAAATTCAAACAATGGTGCATTAACAATAGGCGGAGCTATTACAGATGACAGCGGTAAGATTACAGTTACTAATAATTCATCAGGCGGTATGGTTATTGGCTCTACAGCAAGTATTCAAAATAAAGACACTAAAAACACTGAAATAACAAACACAAGTGGAAGTGCAATCATTGAAAACGGTGCAAAAATAGTTAATACACAGGGCGGAAATATATCTGTTTCAAATTCAGGTGTCGGTTTAACAATTGAAGGTTTAATTGAAAATCAGGGCGCAGGTAAAATAAATGTAAATAATACAGGAACAGATGCTCTTGCAATCAATGAAACCGGTATATTGCACTCAACGGATGGCAATATTGAAATTGTAAACAGTTCAACTGCGGGCATTGACTTAATTGGTTCAGTTAAAGCCGATAAACAGGATATTAAAATTACAAACTCAAATTCTGATTTAAGAATAGGCACTTATACTGATTCTAATGATAACTATATTACGGCACTTACGGATAATGTTATTATTACCCAGACAGGCGGAAGTATTTTAAATGGCATAAGTGAAAACGGAGTAATTCACCAACATCATGACCTTGCAAATGTAAATTCTGCATACAAAACACTTATATCAGCTAATGGTGATATTACATTTAATGTAACAGACGGTGATATAGGGAGTTACTCAAATACGGAAATCGCTGCAGGTACAAGTTTCGATGCTTCAACAAGAGATTATACAGAGTCAATTAATGTTCAGGCAAACGGACTTGTTAATGCAAAAGTTGTAAATAATACAAATACGGATGACAGACTAATAAATATCAGAGCAAAAGAATCAGACCTAAAAATCGGAACGATTGAAACAGACGGAAATGTTATCTTAACGGCAACTGATTGGAAACAATCTGATGTTCGTCCTGTTGATACATCTGACAGCGAATACTTTAACGGTTATAGCATGTTAAACGGCAGAGATGATAATAATTCAAATATCATAGGTAAAAATATTTCTCTGATTACAAGCGGCAGTTTTGGTACAACAAGTAAAAAACTTATTTATGAACAGGATACA
Source organism: uncultured bacterium (assembly GCA_902788345.1). Taxonomy (GTDB): domain Bacteria; phylum Cyanobacteriota; class Vampirovibrionia; order Gastranaerophilales; family Gastranaerophilaceae; genus Zag111. The sequence goes on from CADAJP010000003.1 coordinate 120,318, forward strand.
CTCAATGGCGGAAGTGATGTTTCATTAAGTGCAGAAGCTGAAAACGGTTTGCATTTAACAGGCAGATCAAATTCGGATGCAAATGTCAGAGTAAATAATGTAATCTCAAAACACGGCAGTGCTGATATTGATTTTGAAAGTAATGCCGAGATAGAACACATTACTGCAGACGATGGATTATTAATAACACAAAAAGCACAGAATTTAACAATTAAAGAATTTGGTACTTCAGGCGGCTCGAGTGCATATGCATTTAATGATATGTTGTATCCGCATGATGATATAGCCTTTGACGGTACTTCAACAGAATCATCAATTCCTAAGTATGTTGATATCAAGGTTCTCGATGCAATAGGAAATCAGGGATCTTCTACTCTTAAAATCTACTCGGGATATGTAAAAGGTAACAATGGTGATAATGCAAATTATTATCCGAATGGAGCAAGACTTGCAGATATAACATTAATGGCAGATAATATATATGCGGTTTCAGATAAAATGCAAACTCCGATATATGCCGGCGGAGTAAATTCCGGAGATACAAGTCTTACATATGTTATAGATGGTGAAACAAGAATTGCAAAAGGCTTAAATGCTTATGGCGAAGGTTCTGCATTGACACTTGATATTTTGGGTGTTGATAAAGATGTTGTAAATAACTCAGGTATATCGACAAACAGAAATTCATATAATTCACAGGTATCAGTTCAGAATGTCCCTTCAAAATTCCAAAATTATGCGGACGAAATTCCGTTCTATGGCAGTGATTACAGTGCCAAAAATGTAATATTATCCGTCAATGATTATTCAGACAGAGATGTAAACTTCGATACATTATATACGGATAACGCATATATAAGCACAAATAAAGATAATTTACACTTTGATAATGCTTATATAAATAACTTTGCAGAGATTAAAAATAGTAATAAAACAGCGGTTGTAGATAATGAAAGAATTGGTTTACTGTCTGCTGCTGATATTCAGTTATATACGAAGAAAACAGGTTCATTTAATCTTGGATTAAATGGTACGATAAATATGATTACAAGTGCTCCGACAGTTTACAATAATCCTCACATGTTAGTAAACGGTTATCACAGTGAGTGGAATTTTGTGAATAAAGGTCAAAAAGAAAGCAAAATATTATATAACAATAAGAAAATGGCAGATTTTGACAGATACAACTACAATGAGCCTCAAAAACGTATCACTGAAAGGTTTGACACAACAAATGATAAAGGTTTGAGTTCAAATTATGAAATTTTAGATATTTCCACTACAGGAGTATCTGTAAAGAATAATAAAAAATTAAAAAGAGGTAAAAAGACAACAATAACTCTTAAATTTGATGATGTTGATATAACCGTTAATGCTAAAGTTGTTAAAGTTGAGGGTAATAAGGCAGGTCTTGAATTTATCGATATGCCGAAAGATGTTGCAAATAAAATTTTATACAGATATATGCAAAAGGCGGATTCAATGAAATCAAATTTAACAAGTTCACTGTAATGATGTCAATTTTCATGTAAACGGAGAATATATATAAAATTTATGATACTATAGATAGTAGGGAATAAATGAGAAAGAGAAGATTTTTATACGGTATAATCCTATGTTTAGCACTACAAATGCCCACATTTGCAGCTGCTGATATTCTGCCGAATATAATACCCGAAGCCGGAACAATTAACACTCACGATATAGAAACCTTAAGAAAACAACAAATAGAAAAACAGGTTGAAGAAGATTTTCATAATTATGAAAAGCGCAAAAAAGATGTAAAAACAAAGCCGGAAAAACAAAAAAAAATTAAAGCAAAAGTTGAAAAAGCGGGTATTAGTGAATATGCAACAAAGGGTGTATATGTAGAAAATATTGTGGTATCCCCATCGCAAATTTTAACAGAAAAAGAAATCAAAGATATTCTTGAAGATTACACCCAAACAAATGTTACATTTACACAGTTAAAGGAAATTGTTGACAGAATAAATAAACTTTATCTTGAAAAAGGATATGTAACAGCAAGAGCATATTTGCCGGAGCAGACAGTAGAAAATGAGACAATCAGAATAGAACTTCTTGAAGGTAAAGTCGGAGATATATCTGTTGAGGGCAACAGGTGGACTCGTACCAAATATATTAGCGACAGAATTACTTTAAGAAAAGGTGAGTTGTTTAGTATTCAAAAGCTTGAACAGAATTTAATGACTTTTAATCGTTATAATGATGGCGTTGAATTAAACGGAACATTATTACCCGGACAAAGTGCAATGGGGACAACAGATGTTCATTTAAAAGTAAAAGAAAGGCTGCCTTTCCGTTTAACTGCATTGGTTGATAATGCGGGAAGATCAACCATTGGCAAATACCGTGCCGGATTGATGCTGCAGGACGAAAGTTTATTTGGTCTGAGAGATAAACTTACAATAGGTGCGTATGCAAATAAATTTTCGGTAACTCCTTTTGCAGATTATAATATTCCTGTAAATAAAAAAGATGGCAGAGTAGGTTTTAGCTTTTCATCAAGTAATTCAAAAATCGGACATGGGCCTTATCGTGATTTTAACATAAAGAGTCGTTCTCAAAATTATTCACTTTACTACTTACAGCCAATATACCGCAGGCCATGGACAGAATTATCAAGTGTTGCTTCTGTTGCGTATAAACGTGCAACAACCAGTTTTGATGGTTATGATTTATATACAGATCAGGTTACATCTGCACAAGTTGGTTTAAATTTCAGATATGATACCAAAAGAGGTATTTGGTACATAAATCAAAATGTAAGTTATGCATTTCCAATTTTTGACAAACGCTCCAATTATTTAAAATTGGATGGTGGAATTTTAAGGCTGCATGATTTCGGCCATGGATTTGTTGGAACTTTAAGAGGTAATTATCAGGTAATACCAAAAAAACTGGTTCCGTACATGGATCAGTTTATTGCAGGTGGTGTTGCTACTGTAAGGGGCTATTCGGAAGGTTTATTAATCGGCCGAAGCGGTTATTTATTAAGTGCCGAAATGATGTTTCCAATGGGGCCGAGAGCAATAAAAAGCAAAAAAGATAAAGAAAAAATGATTCCTTTTATCGGGAGCTATTTAAAAGGTTTTGTATTTTTTGATCACGCCGGTGTTTTTCCGTATAAAGGTCCCGGTAATGGCTCTGAAGGATATAATAAGGATGATTTTTTGGCAAGTTTGGGTTTTGGTTTAAAAATAAATCTTCCGGGAAGTGCATCTTTAAGGTTGTCTTGGGGATTCCCTCTTATTACTAACCGTCATGAAGAAGATTGTTATCAGGGAAGATTTCATTTTGAATTGAGCCTTCAGCCCGATTTTGATGCCCTCGTAAAATTAAGGAAGCCAAAAAATGTTGAAAAAGTCAAAATTGATGATGACATAAAATTTGTAAAACGCAGTAAGAAAGAAAAAACTATAACAACGGTACCAAAACGCACCGTCATTAAATCTCTAACCCCCGAGCAAAAAATGAAATTGAGTTATTATAAATAATATATAAAGAGAATCTTTTACTTAAATAATATTTTACATTATTTAATAAAAAAATAATTTACATTTTTTCATGGTAATATACTCTTATTATAATGTAATTATTTGTTGTAAGATAAGGATTAAAAAAGAAGCGAAATGAAAGTAGTAATACTTGCAGGTGGTCTTGGAACAAGATTATCAGAAGAAACTAAATTAGTGCCAAAGCCAATGGTAGAAATAGGCGGGAAGCCGATTCTATGGCATATAATGAAAATATATTCTTATTACGGTTTCAATGATTTTATAATTTTAACAGGATATAAGTCTCATATAATAAAAGATTATTTTGTGCATTATTATCAGCAGTATTCGGATATAACCGTAGATATGGTTAATAATTCTGTAGAGATTCACAGAATGCAAACAGAACCTTGGAAGGTAACTATGCTTTATACTGGTCAGGATACAATGACTGGTGGTCGTATAAAAAAAGCACAGGAATATGTTGGGGATGAGCCATTTTTATTAACTTACGGAGATGGGGTTTCAGATGTTGATATTGATGCTTTAATTAAAAGCCATAAGGCTTCGGGTAAACTTTGTACTATGACGGCAGTTCAATTACAAGGTCGATTTGGAGCATTGGTTATAAAAGATGATAATATGATTACATCATTTATGGAGAAACCAAAAGGGGAAGAGAGTTGGATTAATGGTGGTTTCTTTGTATGTGAACCTGCCGTTTTTGATTATATTGAAAATGATCTGTCAATTATGTTTGAGCGTGGTCCTTTGGAAAACCTTGCAAAGGATAAACAGTTGAATGCATATAAGCATCGTGGTTTTTGGCGTCCAATGGATACCTTAAAAGATAAGAATGATTTAACTTATATGTGGCAGAATGATCAAGCGCCTTGGGCAGTGTGGCAAAAACAAAAGGTCGGGGTCTAAAAAGAATATAAGCTCAAAAGGATTAGTTTATGTTTAATAATATCTATGAAGGCAAAAAGGTTTTTTTAACTGGTCATACCGGATTTAAAGGTAGTTGGCTTGCGTTGTGGCTGACATCTCTCGGTGCAAAGGTTTATGGATATTCACTTGCCCCAAATACAGAGCCCTCAATGTTTAATGAGTTAAAAATCGGAGAAAAAATTACGAAATCCGTTTTTGGAGATATTCTTGATGAAGAAAAACTAAATAAAATAATAAATGATATTCAGCCGGATATAGTTTTTCATCTCGCTGCCCAGCCGTTAGTCAGACTTTCTTATGCTGAGCCTGTAATGACATACAAAACTAATGTAATCGGTTCTTTGAATGTATTGGAAGCGGCAAGACATTGCACTTCAGTTAAAGCATTTGTAAATGTAACGACTGATAAATGCTATGAGAATAAAGAAATTAATAGAGGCTATAGAGAAGATGAACCGATGGGCGGATATGATATGTATTCATCTTCAAAAGGTTGTGTTGAAATTTTATCATCTTCATTCAGACGTTCATTTTTACAAGAAGATGGCACTATGGCTATGGCTACAGCGCGTGCCGGTAATGTAATCGGCGGCGGCGATTGGGCTTTAGATAGACTAATTCCTGATTGTGTACGCTCCATTAATCAAGGTATCGATATTGAAATTCGTAATCCAATAGCAGTTCGCCCTTGGCAGCATGTACTAGAGCCGCTTTCAGGATATTTACTATTAGGTCAGAAGTTATTGGAGGAAGGTAAAAAATATGCTGATGGTTTTAATTTTGGGCCTAATGAAGACAGCGTGTTAACTGTTGCGGAAGTTTCTCAAATGGTTTGCGATTTTTACGGAAAAGGTAAAGTCATAGTTGGAGAAAAATCTCCGCTTCATGAAGCAGGACTTTTAATGCTAAATATTGAAAAAGCAGAAAGAGTTTTAGGCTGGACCCCGACTTTAACAGCGCGGCAGGCAATACAAAATACAATTGAATGGTACAAACATTTTTATTCAAATGATGTTGATATATATGAATTTACTATGAATCAGATTAAAAGTTATGAGGAAGATATTACATGGAACAAGAGTTACGCAATAAAGTAAAAGAAGCCGCAAGAGAATATTATAAAGAAGTTTTTGGTAAAAAAAGAAAATTTGATTACATACCGCCAAGCGGAAAACTTTTGGATGAAGAAGAGCTTCTTAATATGATTGATGCTTCACTTGATATGTGGCTTACTGCGGGAAGGTTTAACAAAGAATTTGAACAGAAATTTGCGAAATATCTTGGAGTAAAATATGCACTTTCAACAAATTCGGGCTCAAGTGCTAATTTACTCGCTCTTTCAGCTTTAACTTCACACAAGCTTGGTGAAAGAAGATTGAAAAAAGGTGATGAAGTAATTTCTGTTGCTGCCGGTTTTCCTACTACAATTAACCCGATTTTGCAGCAAGGTTTAGTACCTGTTTTCGTTGACTGCGAAATAGGAACATACAACATTGATGCCGAAAAAATTGAAGAAGCAATAACCCCAAAAACAAAAGCAATATTTTTGGCTCACACACTCGGAAACAGTTATGATCTTGATAAAATTATGGCTTTGGCTGAAAAATACAATCTTTGGGTTATTGAAGATAGCTGTGACGCTCTGGGCGGAGAATACAAAGGTAAAAAAATAGGAACAATCGGACATATTGGAACTTTTAGTTTTTATCCCGCTCATCATTTAACAATGGGTGAAGGCGGAGCGGTTGTTACCAATGATCCTCAATTATACAAAATAATTATGTCTTTCAGAGATTGGGGACGTGATTGTTGTTGCCCGCCGGGTAAAGATGGAGTTTGTGGAAAGAGATTTACACAACAGCTTGGCAATTTACCTTATGGATATGACCACAAATACACATATTCTCATATAGGATTTAATTTAAAAATTACAGATTGGCAGGCTGCTTTAGGTTGCTCTCAAATAGGAAAATTGGACAGGTTTTTGGAAATTCGCAGAAGGAATGCTCAATTACTGACTGAAAAATTGCAGGATTTGAAAGATTATTTGATTTTACCTATAATTAAGGACGGAGTAAAACCATCATGGTTTGGGTATTTGATTTCCGTTAAAGAAGATGCACCATTTACAAAACAAAAGCTGGTTGAATATTTGGAAAATAATGGAATTGGCACACGTCAATTGTTTGCGGGTAATATTTTAAGGCAACCTATGTTTGTTGATGATGAGCAAGTCCAATTCAGAATAGGAGCTTCCAAATTATTAACTTCAAAAGATTTGAATGAAGACTGGTATAAAAAACTCCCGAACACTGATTTCATTATGAATAATACATTCTGGGTCGGTACATTCCCTGCTTTAGGGGAAGAAGAAATTACAAGAATTTCCAATACTATACATGATTTTGTTAAGGGGAATGTATAGTGAAGACGATTCTTTTGTTAGGAAGTACGGGCTTTATAGGAAGAAATATATTACCGTTGGTTTCACAAAAATATGATGTTTTAACGCCGCGCAGAATTGAATTAAATCTCATAGACAAGACTAATGTTGATAATTATTTTAAAACCCATAAAATAGATGTTGTTATTCATTGTGCTGCTTCCAATCCAGCCAAAAATATTCTTGATAAATCTGAAAATTTCGAAAATGATATAATCGCTGGCTTTGATAATATTGCACTACACTCTAATGAAGTTGAGAAAATTCTATATCTCGGTTCCGGCGCAGATATGGATAAAAGGCGAGACTTAAAACTCGTTAAAGAAGAAGATTTTGGCATGTTTGAGCCTGATAAAAATAATTCCTATGCAATTGCAAAGTATAAAATTACAAAAAAGATACTAAAGTCAAATAATATCTATAATTTAAGGATTTTTGGATGCTATGGGCCTACTGATGCTAAAACAAAATTCATAAGAGATGCAATAGATTGCTGTCTTGAAAACAGAGCTATTTCAATCAGACAAAATTGTATGTTTGATTATATGTATGTGGAAGATTTGGCATATATTATGGAATGGTTTATTGAGAATAATCCAAAATATCACGATTATAATGTTTGTTCCGGCAAACCTATTTCTCTGTACGAGATTGCGCAAATTATTTCAGATAAAATGGATAATAACAGACCTATTGAAATTGCAAAAGATGGGTGGAATAACGAATATACGGCTGATAATTCAAGACTTTTGTTCGAAATGGGCGGTTTTGAGTTTACATCAATAGAAGAAGGTATTGAAAAACAAATTGAATGGCAAAAGGGGGGTATAACAAATGTCTGTTAAAACACAAATAGACGAATTAACCGGTTTGAGAGGAGTTGCAGCATTATTTATTTTATTAAACCATATTCTATTGGTATATCCTGTATTAAGAAATAATGTCATTAGTTCATCTTTAAGTTGTCTCGGATATATGGGAATGGACTTATTCTTTATTTTGAGCGGTTTTGTTATTTGTTATAATTATGCGGACAGAATAAAAAATAATCCCCAAAATGGCATTAGAGAGTTTTTGGTTGCTCGTTTTGCCAGGTTATATCCGCTGTATATTCTGTTTATAGTTTTCTTTTTTCTTTTTTATTTCTTAAAGTATCATAATAATACAGAATTAATTGCACAAAATATAACGTCATTACCTATATTTATATCCGGTATGCAAAGCTGGTTTTATGGTTTTATAGGCGATACACCTATAATTCACATGCAGGGAAGTGCCAATATTTCATGGTCTATATCAACCGAATTTGCTTTGTATTTATTTTTTATTCCTCTGGTGTGGCTATTATTAAAATTAAACAGTAAAAAGGCTTATATTATTTCAATTGTATCATTAATTATAATTCAGATATTATGGATAGAATTTTCTCATCATAATAATTTTATTGTTTCATTTCTTAATAAAACATTTGGGGAACACAGTAATTATGCTGCATCAACATGGTTGAATTTTCATTCTCCTATTTCAAGATTATGGCAATTTTTATGTGGTTGCGTAATTGCACGCAGTTATAATCCCGAAATGCCTGGGAAAAATTTGAGATTATATAAGACTTTAGGATGGCTGTCTGGATTGGCTCTTGCAGGGTTGGTTATTGCCGCACCTCGTATAAATATTTCATATCTTCAGTATTTTACAATGCCGCTTTGGGTATTATTTATATTGTTTACTGTGCATTCAGAAAATAAAATTTTAAAAAGTAAGCTATTTATTTTCCTTGGGAATGTAAGTTATTCAACATATTTGCTTCATATTATTTTGGTACTATACTTATCCTATGATGGAAATCATTTGATTTCATATATAATAAATTTGCCTTTATTTTTTGTTTTAACATATTTGATGGCATATATAGTTTATAAGTATTATGAAATGCCAATGAGGAAAAAAGTAAAGGATTTTTTGTTAAATAGGTAAGAGGGAATAATGAAAAAACGAGTTGCTGATATAATAATGGAAACATTGGTAGAAAATGGTATAACAGACGCATTTTGTGTAGTCGGCGGCGGAGCAATGTTTCTTGATAATGCTGCAGGAATTAATCCTGACATGCATATAATTTTTAATAACCATGAACAGGCATGTGCCATGGCGTGCGAAGGTTATGCCAGAACAAAAGATAAAATGGCTCTATGCCTCGTAACATCGGGCCCGGGCGGAACTAACACCTTAACCGGTGTTATGGGTGCTTATCAAGACAGTATCCCTATGATTGTTATATCCGGACAAGTTCGTTATGCTACAACAATTGCTCAAAGCGGTCTTAATTTAAGACGCAGAGGTGAACAGGAATTTGATATCATAAATTCTGTTCAAAATATGACAAAATACGCAAAAATGGTGATTGATCCTTTATCAATTAAACAAGAAGTGCAGCATGCAATTGATATTGCTTTAAATGGACGCAGAGGTCCTGTTTGGCTTGATATTCCGCTCGATGTGCAATCTGCGGAAGTTGAAGAAGATGAATTATTACCAATTTTGCCAAAACCGGAGATAATCAAGTGTTCGGACAGAGATTTTGATGAATTGAAAGAACTTATTAAAAGTGCAAAATCTCCTTGTATTTTGGCAGGAAGTGCAATAAGTTCAACCCATTCACAAGATAAATTAGTAAAAATGCTTACACATTGGCAAATACCGACAGTTTCTGCTGCAGTTGCTTGCGATATTTTATACCATGAACACCCTTTATACTATGGCTCAACAGGTGGTGTCGGAACAAGAAGCGGAAATTTTGTTATGCAAAATGCTGATGTACTTGTTATTATGGGCTGTTCTTTAGGATTTAAACAAACCACTTTTGTCCAAGATGCATTTGCACCGAAAGCCAAAGTTATTATGATTGATGTAAATCCAGATGAAGCAATCAAATCCGGATTAAATATCTGTAAATTTATCCATAGCGATATTTCAGATATATTTGACCGAGTTCAAAATGCAGAGGCATTTAAAGCCCCGCAAAAATGGATTGAGCATTGCAATATGCTGAAAAATAAATTTGATCTGTATGAAAACGCAATAGGAAACCCTGAAGATAGGGTCAGTTCGTATAATTTTTGGAAAGAATATGCAATGCAGGAGGCAGAGGATAGTTTGACAGTTATGGGAAACAGTTCAAGTGTTACTCCAAGACTTTCTTTTGAAAATATAAAGCCTAATCAACTTACATTCACAAATATAAATTGTGGATCAATGGGATATGATATCCCGGCGGCAATAGGTTCTGCGGTTGCTTCGAAAAGAGATGTAGTCCTTGTTACGGGGGATGGTAGTTTTATGATGAATTTACAGGAGCTGCAGACAATAAAATTTAATAACTTGCCTGTAAAAATTGTTCTCTTTGCAAACGATGGATACAGAGGGATTGTACAAACCTGCAAAAATTATTTTAACGGTAAAAACGTAGGCTGTACTCCGGAGAGCGGTTTGTCAATGCCTGATTTTGAAAAAATTGCGAATGCTTTTGAGCTCCCTTACAAAAAATGCAAGACCAATTCGGAGTTAAAAGAAAGTATTAGCTGGTTGTTAAAGCAGGATAGCTACTGCATTTTGGAATTATCTCAAATATACGACAATCCTCCGGCTCCTGTCGTCAAGCCGAGAATGACAACAGATGGTAAGCCTCAAAAAATTAGACTTGAAGATATGGCACCGTTTTTAGATAGGGAAGAATTTGAAAAATGTATGTATAAGATAGAATAGTAAAGAGGTTTTTATGATATTCGATACTTTAGAAAATATTGAAAAATATAAAGGTATATACAATAACCTTGATACAGTTATTGATTTTATTAAAGACGGAAAAATAAAATCTTTAATAAGCGGAAAAAATTTAATTAATGGTGAAGATATATATGCAAATTGCAATATGGAAGCCAAAACCGTAAACGAAGCCGATGGCGTTTGTGAAATGCATAAAAAATATCTGGATTTGCATATAGATTTAGAAGGCTCGGAAAAAATCTTATTTATGGTTTATTCTAAAGAAAAAGAAATTAATTCATATTGTGAAGAAGGTGATTATGTCTTATTAAACGGAAACAAAAATGTTGAATGTTTATTGGATAAAAATCATTTTGTAATATGTATGACGCAAGAACCGCATATGCCTTGCGTTCGAGTTGATAACAAAGATTCAATATCAAAAGTAATTTTTAAAATTAAAGCAGAATAGAGGATAATATGAATGTTGTTGTTATAGGTTTAGGTTCAATGGGAAGAAGAAGAATTCGTCTTATGAAAACTCTAAACAGTGAATTAGAAATCAGAGGTGTTGATTTATCTTCTGAAAGACAAAAACAAGCAAAGGAAGAACTCGGGATTGAATCATATTCCGAGTTAAAAGAAGCCATTATGGATTTCAGACCTGATTGTGCGTTTATTTGCACCTCTCCAATTTCACATGGGGCTATAGCTTTAGAATGTTTAAATAGCGGTTTGAATATATTTACGGAAATAAATCTTTTATCTGATTGGTATAAAAAAGCTATGGAAATTTCTCGCAAAAACGGAGCAAAGATTTTCCTTTCTTCAACTTTTCTATACCGAAAAGAAATTCAATATATAGAACATTTCGTTAATAATGAAGTTGTAAACTATATTTATCACACAGGGCAGTATTTACCTGATTGGCATCCTTGGGAAAGCTACAAAAACTTTTTTGTTTCAAATCCTAAAACAAATGGTTGCCGTGAAATATTTGGGATAGAGCTCCCGTGGATAGTTAAAGTTTTTGGTGAAATTGTTAATTTTAACGTATTAAAAAGCAAGATCTCTAATCTGGAATTAAACTATAACGACAATTATATGGTTATGTTCGAACATAAAAACGGCACAAAAGGAGTTATGTGTGTGGATGTTGTTTCCAGAAAAGCAGTCAGAAATCTTGAAATTTATTCAGAAAATAAACATCTGTTTTGGGACGGCTCTCCTAGCGGATTAAAAAAATATAATTTTGAAACAAAAACTTTAGATAATATAGAACTATATGAAAATATAGTAAAAGATTCAAAATACTCATCATCAATTATTGAAAATGCATACAGTGACGAAATAAGAGAATTTTTCGAAGTGATAAACGGCGAAAAATCAACATCTTGTCACTCATTGGAAAATGATAAAAATATATTAGAACTCATAGACAGAATTGAGGGGGTAAATGATAGGGGGATAAATGAATAAAACGGCTCTTTTTGTCGGACTTGGTTCAATAGGAAAACGTCATTTAAAAAACCTCAAAGCACTCATCGATATAGATGTTGATGCTCTGCGTAGCAGTACAAAAATGCCTTTGCCGGATGAAATATCTTTTCTGATAAGAAAAGAATACTATGATATAAAAGATTTGCCAAAATACGATATGATTTTTATTACAAATCCGTCTGACCTGCACTATGAAACCATATTAAATTTGCAGGACAAAACTGACAATTTCTTTGTTGAAAAACCGCTGGATGTTATTCCTTTGAGAGCCGAACAGTTATCAAAACTTGATTTGAACAAATTGTATTATATAGCCTGTCCTCTAAGACATACAGGAGTCTATAGAGCGCTTGAAGAAATTTTAAAAGATAAAAAAATATATTCAACTCGTGCAATTTGTACTTCGTATTTACCGGAATGGCGTCCTGGTGTGGATTACAGAACAATTTATTCAGCCAGAAAAGAAAGCGGTGGAGTAAAAATTGATTTAATACACGAATTTGATTATCTATTCAGACTTTTAGGTTTTCCCAAAAAGCATGTTATGTTTGAAAATAAAATTTCAGATTTAGAAATTGAAAGTAATGATTTTGTTTCATTTACAGGAGAATATGATGATAAATACTTGGAACTCCATCTGGATTATTTCGGGCGTATTAAGCAAAGAACAGCAGAATTTTATACAAAAGACGATGTTATCTGGTGCGATTTTAATAGCTCAAAAATCAGAGTAAACGGACAAATACAAAATTTTTCCGAAGAAATTAATGACAGATATGTTAACGAAATGAAATATTTTTTAAATTTAATTGACTTTAAAAATGAAAATATAAATGATATTATGAATGCAAACAGGGTTTTGAAATATATAATTCAAGGAGAAAATAATGGAACTGAAAAATAAAAGAGTATTAATAACAGGTGCAGACGGATTTATCGGATCGCATTTGACAGAAAGACTTGTAAAAGAAGGAGCAAAAATCAGAGCATTATCTCAATATAATTCGTTTAATAATTGGGGTTGGCTTGAGGATGTTGATTGCAAGAATGAGATAGAAGTTGTTTGCGGAGATGTTCGTGATCCAAATTATGTAAAGCATATTTCAAAAGATATAGATATTATTTTTCATCTTGCTGCACTTATTGCAATTCCATATTCCTATGTTGCTCCCGATAGCTACATTGATACAAACATTAAGGGCACGTTGAATGTTTGTCAGGCAGCATTAGACAATAATATTGAGAAAGTTTTGGTTACTTCAACAAGTGAAGTATACGGAACGGCATTATATGTTCCGATAGACGAAAAGCACCCAAAACAACCACAATCACCGTATTCAGCTACAAAAATCGGAGCTGATGCTATTGCTGAAAGCTTCTACAGAGCGTTTGATTTGCCGGTTGTTATTGCTCGTCCTTTTAATACTTACGGCCCTCGACAATCTGCAAGAGCAGTTATTCCTACAATAATTACCCAAATTGCTCAAGGTGCAAAAGAAATTAAATTGGGTGATTTAACTCCTACAAGAGATTTCAACTATGTAAAAGATACTTGTTCAGGGTTTGTTGCGCTTGCAAAAGCAGATAATATATTGGGGGAATCAATAAATATAGGTTCAAATTATGAAATTTCTATCGGAGATACTTTAAATCTGATTAAAAAGATTATGAAAAGTGATGTTGAATTTGTTCTCGATGAGCAGAGGATCCGTCCAAAAAAATCCGAAGTAAACAGATTATGGTGCGACAATACTAAAATAACAAATTTGACAGGATTTAAACCAGAATATACCATAGAGAAAGGGTTAGAAGAAACAATAAAATGGTTCTCTAATTCTAATAATTTAGCAAAATATAAATCAAATATTTATAATGTTTAAGGATAAAAAATGGAAGATTTAGAAAAATATCTTATATCACCTGAAACGACAGTAAAAGAAGCTATTGCCCGTATTGAACAATCCGGCAGAAAGACTGCTATTGTTGCAGACAATAACAAAAAAGTCATCGGAATTTTTACCGATGGAGATATGAGAAGGTATTTACTGAAAAATGGTGATTTATCTGCACCCGTTAAAGAGGCAATGAATCCTAATCCGATTGTTTTTAACGAAAATCAAAAAGAAGAAGTTAAACAACAACTTGAACAAAGAGGGCTTTTGGTTTATCCGATAGTTAATGATGATGGGCAATTAGTTAATCTTGTATATTGGCAGGATAAAAACGCTGATATTCACCCAACCCAGCATTTGCCGGAAGATGTTAATGTAGTAATCATGGCAGGTGGAGAAGGAACAAGACTTTATCCTTATACAAAAGTTCTTCCAAAACCACTCATACCGATTGATGACCAACCAATATGCACGCATGTAATTAATAGCTTTAAAAAATTTGGCTGCAAAAATTTTAGCCTAATTCTTAATCATAAAAGTAACATGATTAAGGCTTATTACAATGACATAGATAAAGACTATAAACTTAATTATGAGGTAGAGGATAAGTTTTTAGGTACGGCAGGCGGATTATTTCTTTTGAAAAACAAATTTAAGAATACTTGTTTTGTATCAAATTGTGATATTCTTGTGGATGCAGATTATTCTTGTATCTATAAGTGGCACAAAAAAGAACATAATTTAATTACCATGGTTTGTGCGCTTAAAGAAATAAAGATTCCTTATGGCGTGGTTAATTCAAAACCAAACGGCGAGATTGAAGGTATAGAAGAAAAACCTGCATTTTCTTTCTTAATAAATGTTGGAGTCTATCTTGTTGAGCCTGAAGTTATAAATAATCTTAAAGGTGAATTTATTCATATGACTGATTTGGCACAAAAATACATTGCAGAAAATAAAAAGATTGGCGTGTTTCCGATTTCTCCAAATGATTGGCTTGATATGGGACAAATTAAAGAAATGGAAAACATGACAAAAAAATTAAAAGAAAAATGTCAGGGATAAAGGGGTAAATACAGAAAAAGAGGTAAAAGCATGACAAATAAATTTATACCTTTAGCAGTTCCGAATTTTAGCGGTAACGAATTAGAATATGTAACGAAAGTCATAAAAGAAGAATGGGTTTCAACAGGTGGGGCTGAAATTCAAAATTTGGAAGAAACTATTGCCAAATATCTGGGTGTTGAAGTCGCAGCAGCCGTTCAATCAGGAACTGCAGGGTTACACTTGGCTATGCTTCAGGCAGGTGTAAAACCTAATGATGAAGTAATTGTTCCGACATTAACATTTATTGCAGCTGTTAACCCGGTTAAATACTGCTATGCAGAACCTGTTTTTATGGATTGTGATGATTATTTGTGTCTTGATGTTGACAAAGTCCGTGATTTTTGTAAAAACGAATGTGATTTTATTGATGGGCAATTAATCAACAAAAAGACTTTAAGGCATATAAAAGCTATCGTTGCGGTACATATTTTCGGTAATATGGTTAAAATGAAACCTTTGATGGAGCTTGCAAAAAAATACAATCTTAAAGTTATAGAAGATGCGACAGAGGCACTTGGGACTTACGAAAAAACAACAGGTAAATATGCCGGAACAATCGGCGATTTTGGCGTTTATTCATTTAACGGGAATAAAATTATTACAACAGGTGGTGGCGGAATGGTTGTAGCCAAAAAACCGGAAGACGTAAAACATATTAAACATCTTTCAACTCAAGCGAAAGATGATGTTGTATATTTTGTTCATTCGGAAATAGGTTATAATTACAGAATGACAAATTTACAGGCCGCACTTGGTTTGGCTCAGTTTGAACAGCTGGAAAAATTTGTGGAAGCAAAAACAAACAATTATAAAAAATATACTGATAGAGGGCTTAATTTATTGCCGTTTGATGCATCTATCCGTTCAAACCATTGGTTCTATTCATATGTTTGTGAAAATTCTCAAAAAAGGGATGATTTAATAAAATATATGACGGAAAACAAAATCCAAACTCGTCCGATTTGGAAATTAATTCATACATTAAAGCCATATGAAAGTTGTCAGACATATAAAATAGAGAAAGCTTTATATTATTATGATAGGATTGTAAATATTCCGAGTTCCACAAATTTAACGATGGAGGATATCGAAAGGGTTGCTAAAACAATAAAGGAGTTTTGTTAATGCAAAATTTAATTCTCGTAGGTGGTGGCGGGCATTGTAAAAGCTGTATTGATGTTATTGAGGAGATAAATGGCTATAAGATAATTGGCATTCTTGATATTAAAGAAAAAGTCGGAGAAGAAATTTTAGGCTACAAAATTATTGGAACAGATGATGATATTGAAAAATATGCAAGACAATGTTGTTGTTTTTTGATAACGGTAGGTCAGATTGAATCTGCAGATTTAAGAATAAAACTTTTCAACAAAATCAAAAATGCAGGCGGGAAATTTGCAACAATTATATCTCCGAGAGCCTATGTTTCAAAACACGCAAAGATTGGTGAAGGTACGATTGTAATGCATGATGTACTTGTTAACGCAGATGCTAAAATAGGGAAAAACTGCATAATCAATACAAAAGCATTAATTGAGCATGAATGTACAATTGGTGATAATTGTCATATTGCAGTTGGTGCTGTTGTCGCAGGACAGGTCAAAATAGATTCAGAAAGTTTTGTAGGCGCAAATTCAACAATAGTACAGTGTGTAAAAATACTTAAAAAGACATTTATAAAAGCAGGGAGTTTGGTAAGCAAATGAATGAAACAATATTAATAACTGGCGTAACCGGATTTTTAGGTAGTCATATTTTTAAGTTTTTAGTCGAAAATACGGGTTATAAAGTCTTAGGACTAAAACGCCCTACCTCTGATTTATTAAGAATAAAAAATTACGAAAGTTCTTTGATAGATTTGACTCCGGGTTATTCAAATATTGATGGAATTATGAAAAAGTATAACGTAAAAGCAATTATTCATTGTGCTACAAATTATGGCAGAGGTGGAATTTCCTGTGCGGAAGTTTTGGATTCAAATCTGATATTTCCTATCAAATTAATTGAGAGTGCAGTTGAAAATGGTGTTGACCTTTTTATTAATACAGATTCGTATTTTAATAAAGAAAATTTCTCATACATGTATTTGCAGAATTATTCACTTTCTAAAAAATCTTTGGGATTGTGGCTAAAATATTTTGCAAATAAAATCAAAGTTGCAAATGTCGTATTAGAGCACATATACGGAGAGAATGATTCTCTCAGTAAATTCACATCTTTTTTAATTCATAAAATTGCGTTAGAAAAAACTTCTGAAGTTGAATTAACTTCAGGTGATCAAAAAAGAGATTTTATATATATACAAGATGTGGTTACTGCTTACAAAACAATTCTTGACTTTTGCCTGAATAACAAAATGACATACAGAAATTTCGAAGTCGGTACGGGAAAAGCTTTGTCAATCAAACATTTTGCCATGGCGGTAAAAGATATTTCAGGCAGTACCACGGCTCTTAATTTTGGTGCAATACCATACAGAGAAGATGAAATTTTTATCTCTGAAGCTGAAAATTCTATGTTACTAAATTTGGGTTGGAAGCCTCAGTTTTTTTATAAAGACGGAATAAGGGAGTATATAAAAAATGAGCAAACTATTGTCAATTGCAATTCCAACATATAACAGAGCGAACGATTTAGAAAAAACTTTGAATAATTTTATTGAACAAGTTGTCTATAATCATCTTGAAAATGACGTTGAAATTTTAATTTCGGATAATTGCTCAACCGATAATACGCCCGATCTTGTACAGAACATTCAAAAACAATACTCCAATATAATTACTTATTCCAGAAATTCGGAAAATATTATGTGGAATAACATAAGAAGGGCTGCCGAGATTTCAAACGGTAGATATGTATGGTTTTGCGGCGATGATGATGAATATTTATATAATTCATTAAAAAGATTAACAGATATATTAAAAAATAATGATGTAGACGGAATTTATCTGAATCAGGTTAATACAAGAGGTTACATAACTCCTGTTGAAAAAGATGAAGTTGTTGATATGGAAAGATTTTTTAAAATTGTAAAACAGGATCCTGAATTTATAAGTACCGTTGTGATTAAGAAAGAAAAAATAAATCCTGATATTACAAATACAACTTGGTATCATATGGCTTGTTTATTATATTTAAAACCGAATGATAAATTCTATGTTACAAAAGAACCTTTTGTGTATAACAGGCCGTCAAAGAGGGCTTGGGTTAACAGAGCTAATCTGATTAATTACACATTAGATGCTTTGGAAGTGATAAATAAATCAAATGCAAGCCTGGAAACAAAAAATATTTTATCAAATATATATATATCATTGTTAAAAGTAAGAATTATTTTGGCAAAACTTGATAAAACTCAGACAATTAATATTCATGAGATTGCGATAAGATTAGATGATATCTTGTTTGATGAAAAAATAAAGAAAAAATATAAATTACTTTTAAAATCAAAATTATATTGTAAAATAATAGCACATAGATATAAATATAAGAAATATAAAATACCGTTTAACAAGTCGATACATTTTGAAGAACGGATATAGCAAACTTTTTGAAAGATAGTTATGATTACGAATGCTGATATAGATATTTTTTTATTAACTTGTGAGAGAACGAATTATTTAAACGATGCAATAAAGAGTCTCTTGTTGCAGACTTGTGGTGTAGATAGGATTTTTATTGTTGATAACAGTCATAGTGATAACGTAGAAAATTTGGTTCTTAGCATAGATGATAAGCGCCTAGTGTATTACAGAACATCTTCATTGGGCAGGCATGGAAATTATAAAAAGATACTGGAACTTTGTACAAGGGAGTACCTGGCTATATTTCATGATGATGATATAATACACCCTAAATATATTGAAAGTTTTTTGAATTACAAAAACAAATTTGCAAGTACTGATGTAAAGATATATGGTTGTGCTCAAAAATCTATTGATTCAGCTACAACAGTTGAAAATATAGAGTTTTTGCCTATAAATAATCAATTTTTTGTAACTGAAAACTGTAGTCTTTTTTTATCGTTACTTTATGCTGATTTTTTTGATTGTGTAACGCCATCATTAATTTATAAACGTGAAATATTTTTAAAAAGTAACAATATTGAACTGTATAAAACTTATGGAAAACTTTCTGATAGCGCCAAACTTATGTCTGTGGCCAGCGATATTGACGGAGGGGAAATTGTAGTTTTGTTGAGCCAGTCATATTTTTACAGAAAATACTGCAATCAGGATTCACAGGTAAAAGGTGGACTTTCAATAGAACAATTTAATAATTTTGTAAGGTCTTTGTTGAAATTTACCAAAAATTTCAAGTATTGTGATTATTTTCAGGTTATCTCTATTTTAATGTCTTTTTATCAATATGTTTTTACAGAAACTAAGTTTGAAGTGTGGTTGAGAAATTTTATGAAGGAGTACCGCCAAAAAGGAGTGGCAATGTGCATATGGGAAATAATGTTAAAAAGACACGATTCAAAAAAAGATTATTTTAAATATATATTATTAAAATATCAATATAAAATATATATATTGCTTCATAAGTATATTGAAAGACTTATATTGAAAGCTTATACAAGAAGTTTTTAATATATTTATTGTTATAGTGGGAATTGTTTTTGAATAATATTTGTATTACACTATTTATATGGATAGGGTTTTTATAATTGCAGAAGCAGGGGTCAATCATAACGGTTCATTTGAACTAGCTAAAAAACTTGTAGACAAAGCAGTTGAGGCAGGAGTTGATTGTGTTAAATTTCAGACATTTAAGTCTGAAAATCTTGTAAATAAATCCGCAAAAAAAGCTGAATATCAGGTTGAAAATACAGGCAAAGATGATGGCCAACTAAATATGCTCAAAAGTTTAGAATTATCCTATGAGCAATTTGGCGAATTAAAAAAATATTGTGAAAGCAAAGGAATAATGTTTATTTCTACGCCATTTGACTTGGAAAGTGCAGATTTTCTTAATGATTTGGGAATGGAAATATTTAAAATCCCGTCAGGTGAGATTACAAATCTTCCTTATTTGAGAAAAATTAACTCTTATAAAAAAGAGGTTATTCTTTCAACAGGAATGACAACTTTGGATGAAATACAAGCTGCAGTAAATGTTCTGAAAGATTGTAAGGTTTCACTTTTACATTGTACAACGGAATATCCTTGTCCTTATGACAGTGTAAATATGAATGCAATGATAACGATGAGAGAGGAATTTAACTTACCTGTCGGGTATTCTGACCATACACAGGGAATTGAAATTCCCGTTATGGCCGTTGCTATGGGAGCAAAAGTTATCGAAAAGCACTTTACGTTGGATAAAAATATGGATGGCCCTGATCATAAAGCCAGTCTTGAACCAGATGAATTAAAAGAAATGGTGTCAGCTATAAGAAATGTTGAAAAAGCATTTGGAAATGGTGTAAAAGAGCCACAGGAGGCTGAAAAGAAAAATATTGAAATTGCAAGAAAATCTATAGTTGCAAAATGTGATATCAAAAAAAATGAAATACTAAATATGGAAAATCTGACCTGTAAACGTCCCGGGAATGGTATATCTCCTATGAAATGGGATGAAGTTATTGGCACTTATGCAAAAAAAGACTACAAAAAGGATGAATTAATATAATGCGAAAAATTTGTCTTGTAACAACCACACGTGCTGAATATGGCATAATGAGTCGTTTAATTAACAAATTAAACGAAGATGCAGATATTGATTTTTCGCTTGTTGTTTCGGGAGCTCATTTATCAAAGAAGTTTGGTGAAACTTATAAAGAAATATCTGTACCTATAGTAAAAAAGATAGATATAGAAATAGAAAAATCTCCCGCACATTCAATGGCTCTTACATTAGAAAAATTTGATAAATTTTTTAAAAAATTAAATCCTGATATCGTTGTTCTTTTGGGGGATAGATATGAAACAATGGCAATTGCTATTGCTGCGATGTTAAATAATATTCCAATAGCACATCTTCACGGTGGTGAAACAACAGAAGGTGCTATTGATGAAGCAATTCGTCATTCTATAACAAAAATGAGTTATATTCATTTCACATCCTGCGAAGAATACAGAAAGCGAGTAATTCAACTTGGCGAAAATCCTGAAAGAGTATTTAATGTTGGGTCATTAGGTGTCGAAAATATAAAAACTGTATCTCTGATGAAAAAAGAACAACTTGAAGCTTCTCTTGGATTAAAATTCGGTGTAAAAAATATTCTTGTAACTTTTCATCCGGTTACGTTAGAAAAAGGTTTAGCAAAAATGCAGGTAAAAGAACTAATTTCCGCATTAAATGAGTTAAAAGACACAAATATTATCATTACAATGCCTAATTCTGATGCTGAAAGTGATGAAATTTCTAAACAAATTTGTGAATTTGAAAAAGAGAATAAAAATGTTTATACATTTAAATCATTGGGTATGTTGCGATATTTATCAACTTTGCAATATGTTGATATGGTAGTCGGTAATTCTTCAAGTGGTATTATTGAAGTACCAAGTTTTAAAATTCCTACGGTAAATATAGGTGATAGGCAGAAGGGAAGAATCCAAGCAAAATCAGTAATTAATTGTTATTCGAAAAAGGAAGATATCTTGCAAGCGATTAGTGAGGGGTATCATTTAGACTGTTCTGATGTTGTAAATCCATATGAAGGAAAAAATACTTTAGAACAAATAGTTAAAATAATAAAAGATGTTACCTCTAATGAAATTCATTTGCAAAAAAGTTTTTATAATATAGGTTAAATATCTAAATTAAGACGCAGTTTTAATATTTTGCTAATTTTTTTGAAATGATTCACATATTAATAAAAGAGAAATATATTAAAAGGTATTTTGATAAATTTTTATTTTTCTATCTTAAATATAGTTTAATTTATAATGAGTGTAAACTAACAATAAAGATAAAAATTTCTTATTAGTGTTATTCAAATTAATATTTTACATTATTTAATAAAAAAAATAATAATTTACATTTTTTATGTTATCATACTATTCAGGACCTAATGTATGTCTATTATATGGATTCATGAACAAAGGAACAAAATGAATGTAGTAATTCTTGCAAGGGTCTTTGAACAAGATTATTTAAGTGGTGAGCATTGGAAAATTTTGCAAGTGATAAACAGTTGAATGCATATAAGTATTGTGGTTTTAGAGGTCAAAGGATAAATTATAAGATAAGAATGATTTGATTTATATGTAGTAAAATAATTAGGCCCTTGGGCCGTGTGGCAGAGGTAGATATGACAAAACCTGTACTTTCAATTTGTATTCCTACAAGAAATAGAGCAGAATATCTTGATAAAACACTTTATCAAATTACACATGATGATACATTTGTTAATACTAATAAAATTGAATTGGTAATTTCTGACAATTGCTCGGATGACAATACCCAAAATATTTGTTTAAAATTTCAAGAAAAATTTCCCGACAAAATTCACTATATTCGTCAGCCGGAAGATGTTAGAGATAAAAACTTTATTGAGGTTTTGAGAAATGCACGAGGGAAATATGCAAAATTAAATAATGATAATCTCTTATACAGATCTGGAATGTTGGGAGAAATAGTTAGTGCTCTTGAAAAAACTGATAAAACAGTTATTTTTATGCGAAATAATGCGATTAAGCAGGATAAATTGGCAGTAATTGATTTTGCGAATTTTAATGATTTTATTAAATATGTTACTTATGATTGTACGTGGATTGGTGGATTGTGTGTTAAGACAGAAAAATTTCTAAATTTAGAAAATCCTGACAGATTCTCCAAATATAATTTTGCCCAAGTTGATATAATAGCAAGGCTTTCTTCCATGGAAGAAAATTCCGTTTCTGTTTTTGAAGGTGCTATGATGGAATCCATGTTAATAAACCAAAAGGGTGGATATAATATTTGTGAGGTATTTGGGAATAACTTGATAATAATTTTACAAACTTTGGTAGAAGAAGGTTTATTATCAAAAGCGAATTATGAAATAATAATTAAAATTACTTTATTAAAATTAATAAATCATTATCATTTTGATTATAATAAGCAATACACATTTTCTAAAAGCGGGTATTTTAAATACCTTTTCAAACATTATAAATTTAAACCATATTATTATTTAAATTATTTGAGGCATTTAATCAAGTTATTTATAAGATTATTTTATAGAGTTGAAAAAACAGATACACATGCAACAATAAAAATATTAGGTTTTATAAATATAAAATTTGATCGTAAAAAAGCTAAAAAGAAGGCTTGGCGAAAGGCTAATAAACATAATCATACATCTTTAAAAGAATATAAAAATTTGTCAAGAATATCAGTAGGGAAAGGTTCTTACGGTGAAATTGATGCTGTATTTTCTGCTGAAGGTACAGAAAAACTTGTCATAGGCAATTATTGTTCAATTGGCAATGATGTAAAATTTATTGTTGAATCAGAGCATCCTTACAAAGGATTATCTACATATCCGTTTAAGGTTTATAATTTAGGCTATAAACATGAAGCAAAATCCAAAGGGGATATTGTATTAAAAGATGATGTATGGATAGGGGATAATTCAATAATTTTATCAGGAGTTACCATTGGTCAGGGAGCAATAATCGGAGCAGGTTCTGTCGTAACAAAAGATGTTGCACCTTATGCTATTGTTGGCGGAAATCCTGCAAAAGTTATTAAATACAGGTTTGAACCGGAAATTATTGCGAAACTTCTAAATTTTGATTTTTTGAAACTGACTGATGAAAAAATAAAACAACTAGGGACTCGTTTATATACTGAAATAACACCTGAAAATGTTGATAAATTGTTGGATGATTTCAGTTCGAATGTTTAAATTAAAAAATGAAGTATAAATAAAAACAGCAGTAAATATGTGCTATTTATATATTTTTACCCATATTATAGGCTTGTTCTAACAAGTCCTTGCGTTCTGATGCTTCGTTAGGAGCTTCCAGTGAACAGCCGTCAATATATCCGCAAAGTTTTACTCCGTCAAAGCAGGCAATCCAGCCGTTTACTCCATTAATTACGGTTTGAACGACACCTTTTGTTGAGTCTGCACAAGTTGTAATTAAATAAACCTCGCTAAAATTTTTCCCTGTTGCAAAAAGCGAATTTGCCCTGTCTATAAGGGTTTTCATCTGACCTGCCATTTCATAGTAATAAACAGGGGTTGCCCAAACAATAACATCTGCTTCTTTCATTTTGGAGGTAATTTCATTGGCATCATCATTTATCACGCATTTGCCGAGTTTTTGACAAGCAAGACAACCTTTGCAGAATTTTATTTCTTTGTCTTTTAGCGTTATAAATTCTACCTGATGTCCGGCATCTTTTGCTCCTCGTTCTGTTTCATGTGCAAGAATTTCAGAATTAGCGTTGTTTCTTAAACTTGTAGATATTATTAGAACTTTTTTCATAATGGACTCCTATTTTAATTTGTTATATTCCTCATCTGTTACTGCTTCAAGCCATTCATTAGAGGTTTCTGTGCCGTCTATTTCAACTGCTAGATGTGAAAACCAAGAATCAGGTGCGGCTCCGTGCCAATGTTTTACATTTGCAGGAATATTTATAACATCTCCTGGTTTCATTTCAATCGGTTTTTTACCCCATTCCTGATAATATCCGCGTCCGCCAATTGCTATAAGCATTTGACCTCCGCCTGATTTTGCGTGGTGAATATGCCAATTATTTCTGCATTTCGGTTCAAAAGTTACATTATAAATCTTTACTTGTTCGGTAGATACAGGACTAAGATAAGACTTACCCTTAAAATATTTTGCATACGTGTCATTTGGTTCTCCAATAGGGAACATTATAGTTTTAGCATATTTTTCTTTTTCGCTTAAAGCCGGAGAATTGTCATTCCAAACTTCTTTTGCAATATTAAAAGTAGCCCAGGCTTTAGGCCAGCCGGCATAGAATGCGGTATGTGTAATTGCTGCTGCAATTTCTTCTTTTGTAACGCCGTTATTTTTTGCATTTTGCAGATGATATTTTATTGAATTATCCGTAATGCCTTGTGACATAAGGGCTACAATAGTTATTAAACATCTTGTTTTAATTGAAAGGTCTTGGTTATTCCAGTTTTCACCGAAAAGAACATCATCATTAAAATGTGCAAATTCAGGTGCAAAGTTCCCTAAATTATCTCTCCCTGCTGTTTGTACGATTTTATTCATATTTCCCCCTGTATTTTTACTATTTTCACTTTTTCTGTTATATGCAAAGCATAGTGTTTGCGTGAAAAATGCCAATATTAACATTGAAAGTATTATTTTTTTCATTTTGTACCTTTCATTATTTCAGATTTTCTTTATAGAATTTTTCAATTTTATCAAAAGGGATAGCGTTTTTATCACCACCGTCATACAAATCTACGTGGTTTGCACCTTTTACTATAAATAATTCTTTATTATCACCTTTCAATTTTTTGAAAGCATCTTCTCCAAAGTATCTGCTGTGAGCTTTTTCACCGTGTATAATCAATACGGCACTTTTTATTTCCGGTGCATATTGTAAAATTGGCATATTGATTAATGATAATGAAGATGTCATATTCCATTTGCCGTTAGAGTTTATTGAGCGGGAGTGGAAACCTCTTTTTGTTTTATAGTATCCCCAGTAATCTTTTACAAATTGCGGTTCTTTTCCTGTTAATTTATCGGGCAATCCGTCAGCTCCAAGATATTTACCCTTTTTAAAATCTTCTGTTCTTTGTTTGTTGAGGGCTTGTTTCATTTCATATCTTGCGTTTTCATCAACGGTATCATTATAACCACGAGCTGAAACTCTTGTCATATCGTACATTGTAACCGCTGTTGTTGCCTTAATTCTTGTATCAATTGCGGCTGCGTTGATTGCAAATCCTCCAAAACCGCAAATACCTAAAATTCCGATTTTATCGGAATCAACATTTTTGTTATTACTTAAAAAATCAACTGCCGCAGAAAAATCTTCCGTATTAATGTCAGGGCTTGCAACATTTCTTGGATTTCCTGAACTTTCACCTGTATAAGAAGGGTCAAAAGCAAGAGTGATAAATCCACGCTCTGCAAGTGTTTGAGCGTATAAGCCCGATGATTGCTCTTTGACTGCTCCAAAAGGCCCAGAAATAGCTATAGCGGGTAATTTTTCGTTTTTCTTCATCTTTTTAGGTGTGTATAAATCGCCAACAAGTGTTATTCCAAACCTGTTTTTGAAGTTAACTTTTTCTATATTTACATTATTTGATTTTGGAAACACTTTATCCCATTCTTTTGCTTGAGATAAAGATCCTATGCTTAAAATTAAAAATGTAAAAATAATTGATAATAACTTTCTAAACATTTTATTCTCCTATTTTTCTGATTATTTTTGCCGGATTTCCTGCTACGATTACATTTGCCGGTACTGATTTTGTTACGACACTTCCTGCCCCGACAATTGCATTGTCGCCGATTGTCACTCCCGGTAAAATTGTGCAGTCTGCTCCAATCCAAACACCTTTACCTATTTTTACAGGCTTAGGAGTTGTATTGCATCTTTTTTCAGGTGCAAAGTCGTGGTTAAGAGTTGCGATTGTTACATTATGTCCAATCATTGAACCGTCACCAATCTCAATTCCTCCGTGGTCCTGAAAGCGACAGCAGGAATTTATGAAAACATTTTTACCTATCTTTAAATTTATACCACATTCTGTATAA
Source organism: uncultured bacterium (assembly GCA_902788345.1). Taxonomy (GTDB): domain Bacteria; phylum Cyanobacteriota; class Vampirovibrionia; order Gastranaerophilales; family Gastranaerophilaceae; genus Zag111. The sequence continues at coordinate 147,187 of CADAJP010000003.1, forward strand.
AATGGCGGAAAAATTTTGAAGCTTTCGTCAATTTTGCTTTCTGTCAGTTGAGAAAATAGTTCTATCAGTTCTTCGGGGGTATGGAATTTGGTGTTGATTTCCATTGTAATTTTAATCGCTTTCAAGCTGTTTAAATAAAATGTTTCAAGCAAATCAGAGCCCAATTCCACATAAGTACCTTTTGCCATAAGCTCTCTGAATTCCTGTGTACTAATTTTTTTACTCATATATTCTTCCTATACAAAATGAAAACAAAAATAATAAACTTAACAATAATATGTTAACATAAAAATACTGCTTAATTTTATATTTTGCATAGTATAATAATAAGGTATTAAAAACAGGAGGAAATGATGAAAAATTTATTATGTTTATTATCTGCAGTCGTTTTAATCGGTTCAATGTTTGCATTGCCTTGTTATTCCGCACAAAAAGATGTGTTGCTTCAGACAACATCTACCTGGGATGGTGCAAAATACAAAAAAATGAATATAAAACATCCTGAAGTTACTGTTTTAAATATAAAAATTGATGTAGGTGAAGCCTTACCGATGCATAAACATGATTTAGTCAATATTGCTTATGTAAAACAGGGAACTTTGACTGTTATTACAGATGAAAATGAACAAATAACTTTAAATCCCGGAGATTGCCTTCCTGAACTTGTCGGAAAATACCATTACGGAAAGAATACCGGTAATGTACCTGTTGAATTGATAGTATTTTATATCGGTAAAAAAGGCACACCTTTATCTGTAAATAAATAATGGTTTTAATTTAAACCTACAATAATTAAGCTAATCAATGCGGCTGGAACAATATATTTAAGTCCGATATTAAAGAAAAATGACAGGAATTTATTTTTTATAAAGTTTTGTCCTTTTATTTTCAGGTACCATCCTGAAATCAGGCATAAGAATAATGTATTTAGCGGAAGCATAAGGTTTGATGTTAAATAATCGAGGAAATCAAAAATTGATTTATCAAATATTTTGATGCTGCTTAAAATTCCAAAAGATAAAGTTGCAGGTATTGCAAGAGCGGATATTATTAAAAATAATATAGTACAGGCTTTTATTCTCGATATTTTAAATCTTTCCGTTAATGATGCGCATGGGCCTTCAACAATACTTATGCCTGAAGTTACAGCAGCGCAGAATAACAATACAAAGAATGCGAGTGAAATATAGTTTCCATAAGGAATTTGTGAAAATATTTTTGGTAATGTTACAAATACAAGCCCTGCACCTGAATTTGGCTGCATGTTAAAAGAAAATACGGCAGGAAAAATCATTATTCCTGCAAGCAGTGCAAATGTTGTGTCGGATAAAATTATTGTATAGACTGATTTTACAAGGCTTTTGTCTTCACTTATATAACTACCGTATGTTAAAAGTGCTCCCATTCCTATACTGAGAGTAAAAAATGCCTGTCCAAGAGCGGCTAAAACCATGTGGGAGTTTAATTTGCTAAAATCAGGCTTAAACATATATTCAAGTCCTAAATTTGCATTTGGCAAATTCAGAGAAATAATAACGAGAAATATCAGTATGACGGCAAACAGGGGCATAAATATTTTATTTGCGGCTTCTATCCCCTTTTTAACCCCTCTTGCTGCAAAAAATACGCATATAAATACAAATAAAAGGGTTAACAAGCTCGGATATACCGGATTTTGAATTAATGCTGAAAAATATTCTCCGTAATCTTTAATCTGTGAGTGTATAAGACTTTGGCATATGTAATATATTATCCATCCGCCAACAATAAAATAGAATGCTGAAATCAAAATACCTGTAATCGGGTTTAACATCCCAATATATTTCAATTTTGGGTTGATTGATTCGTATGCTCCGACACATTCTTTTTTAGTGAGTTTTCCTATGTAAAGCTCATTTATTAATGGAATAAAACATATTGTCAAAATCAATAAAAGATAAACTGCAAGGAAAATTGCACCTCCGTTTTGCCCCATTATATATGGAAATCTCCAAATGTTGCCAAGCCCGACAGCTGAGCCGATTGCTGTTATAATAAATGCATATTTTGATGTCCAAACCGGTCTTTTATTTTCCATAATTTTTAAAACTTCCGAATTTATTATACAAAATATATAAATATGTGCATTATTGTAAAGAATATGTGATGATTTTTTATGTTAATATATTTTTGTCAGTGATTATTATAAAGGAGTGAAAATGAAAAAAGTTATTGTATTAAACGGAAGTCCGAGAAAAAACTTCAATACTGCAAAATTGCTAAAGGAAGCTCAAAAAGGTGCGGAATCAGTTGGTGCAGAGGTTGAATATTTTAATTTATATGAGTATAACTTTTTAGGATGCAGAAGCTGTTTTGCCTGCCAGAGAAAAGGCAGTACAACAGAAGGCATATGTGCAATTAATGATGATATAAAACCAATACTTGAAAAATGTATAAATGCTGATGCAATTATAATCGGAACTCCTGTTTATTTTTCATATCCTACGGGGGTATTCAGAAGTTTTGTCGAAAGATTAATGTTTGCTAATCATACTTATATGGTGGATAAAGAACATGGCGGTCTGCAAAGACGTTTAGATAAAGTTATTCCTACAGGGGTTATTTTTACAATGAATTGTCCCGAACAACTTGCATCTGAAATAAATTATCATACAATTTTAGGTGAAAATGTAAATAGCCTTAATCATATAATGGGGTATGCAGAGGGTTTGTATTCATACGATACAAAGCAATTTGCGGATTTTTCAAAATATAACTGTGATTTGTTTGATGAAGAACATAAAAATCAGGTTCAGCAGACGCAATTCCCTATAGATTTGGAAAATGCTTACGATTTAGGAAAAAGATTAGCACAAATGCAAAATTAGGAGTGGTTTTTGTGAAAAAGTTATCAATATTAATCTTATTATTTTCAGCATTATCTGTCGGTTATTTAATACAAAATTCTTTTGCAATGCCTAATCCTTGGGTGGAATGCGGAAATGATGTCAGTTGTGCCGCTCAAAAAGCAGGTTTTAATTTGCCGATAAGGGTAAAAAATCCGTCATTTCGGGCAATGGATGATATGATTGAGGTACATTTTTCCTTGAGTAAAAATCGTGAGGTGTGTTTAAGAAAGTCTCAACTATTCAAAGCGGATGCGGATGAGTATGGAATAAAAGATATTTCAGGTGTTTATAATAAATACCCCGTAGATAAAGTGATAAATATAAACGGTATAATGTTTCACGTCAAAGGTGAAAAAAATAAATTTTATGTAGTAAATTTTGCCGCAGAAACCGGTTATTACAGTTTTTATTGTGAAAAAGGTCTGAAAATTCGTGATATAAAGTATCTTTATAAAATTTTAGAAGAAGCAGAAGCTCCAAGATTTGATTATGAGAATACTCTGACGATAGAGCAATTACAGGATTTAAGACGAGTTGACGGTATTGTTGAACCTGTATTCACGCAGGATTGTTTCCCAAAAACTTTATATCAAAAAGGGGTAACTAAAGATTGTTTTGAAAGAGCAAATTTGGGTGATGACAGTTTTTGCACATTATCACAAATAAAATATATCAAAGAGTATTATAAAAAAGGACAAAACAAAGATCCGCTAAATGACGGCAGCGGAAATTTTTGTGCCAATTAATTTTTGTGCAGATATTTATTGAATCGGCTTAACGATTTTGTAAAATAGCGGATATTCTTTTTCCTGATTAAGTTTATTTTTTATTTTGAAATAATAAACCGAATAAGGTTTATTAACATAATCCTCGGCATTAGCAACGGTGTATTCATAAACAGCGTCACTTCCTCTTGCAATAATCATAAATCCGTTTCTTTTAACATCTTCATCATCTATCCACGGATTTTTGTGTCCGTAAGTTGTAAATATAATTTGCGGAGTCATCTTTCCGTAAACTGTAAGCGGAAGTGCATATTCAATATAACCTGTGACATATTTAAGTTCTTTACCGGTTGTATTTTTATAAATCACTTTCAGGTCTTTAGATATTGTTTCATAAGGATATGTGCTTCTGAAATTCTTTTCAACACTAAACAGAATGAAAAGAAATATAAATATTATTGCCATTACTGAATATACACACTTATTAAACAATGAAAAACTCTCTTTGTTGGTTTTAACAGGGAAGAAGTAAAATAATACAATCCCTGTAATATATAGCATAGGAAATCCCCATGTTGTCATTAGTTTTTCCCCTGTGAATATTGACGGCAATGATTGTAAAAGCAGCGGCAAATAGCCCATAATTAAGATATATATCGCATCTTCTTTATTGATATTTTTTGATTTCTCTTTATATTTAGAATATATAATTCCAAATATAACAAATGTTCCTGCAAGAGCTGCAAGCTGCACAAACAAAAATTCCAACGGAATTGTAAAATGTTCAATTAGTGTTGAAGCTCCTTCTCTCAGGAAAAAATATTTCCAGGAGAAGAAATCGTATTTTATCAGCCATAAAAGATGCGGAACATTGATTAAAACGGCTGTGAGAACAGATAAATATAATTTATAATTTAAGAAACATTTTAAATGTTGTCTGTATATAGCAATAAATACCAAAATTGATGCAACAATCAAAATTGACTGATATTTTGCAAGCAAAGATATTCCGACAAATAATCCCAAATATAGCCAATCTTTTAAAAGATTCCTGTGCAATGCGCGATACAGGTGATAAGCTATTGCCGGAAATGTTATAAATATTATAAAATTAGGGTTAAAACCGTCAAATACAGACATATAGCTGTAGCTAAAACATCCTTCAAGAATCATAACGGAGTATATTGCGAGATTTCTGCTTAGGAATAATTTTCCTAATTTATAAGTATATATAAAGCCGATAACGGCACAAATCTGACCAATAAGATATATTGCAATATCTTTATGTCCAAAAAGGCCGTAAACAAGATAACTAATCCATCCGATAAGAGGCGGGTGTTTGTGAGTCCCAAAATCAAGGTAACTGCCCCAGACAATTCCTTCCATTGCATCAACCGGCAAAAGATGTCTTACAAAACACAATAAAGTCCACACAACAAGGTGTATTGCAATAAATATTACAAAAAACTTACCCGTTTTTTTATCAAATTCGTTATCTTTTTTCATAAAAAATCTTATTCCTAATCCGTAAAAATTTAGTTCTTTTGAATTAAGGTTAGCATAAAAATAAAGTGATTTACAGACGACTTTATATCAAATCAAGTCTGCAAAGCTGTTTGTACGCACAGAATTTGCATGCTCCTTCATTGGTTTCTTTTATCGGATCAAACTTCATTTCTTTTATGTTTTTGTATGTAGTTTTAATTTTGTCTTCAATGTAGTTCATATCTTCTTCGCATAATTCTTTATTGACATTTTTGGTATGGTTTTCTACATAAATTATTCCCGTTTGGGCAACTTTTTTACCTGTCATTTTTTCAAATGCGTATTTATAAAAACAAAGCTGATTGTAATAACCTTCTTTTTCTTCTCCTGGTGCAAATTTGCTCGCTGATGCAGGAGTTCCGGTTTTATAATCATACAGGCAGTATGTTCCGTCACTGTTTTTTTCTATTCTGTCTATTTTACCGCTGATCAAATCATCTCCAACCTGAACTCCGTTGAAACTGAATTCTATATCAGCAATTCTTTCAATAGGTTCATTTTTAAAGTGCGGATAATAGCTTTCGATAATTTTATTTCCACGCTTTTCAAATTTTTCTTTAGCTTGTTTTGAGGTAAATTTTTCATTTTCAAGAGCTTGGCAAAACATAGTTTTAACTTCTTCAATTTCAGGATATTTCCCTGTGCTTTTAGCTATTTTTACCGAATCTTCAAGAATTTTGTGTATGATAGTACCAAAATTTGCGTTATCCCAGTTAGCATCTTCAACATTAATTCCTAAGATTTTTGTATAGAAAAATTTACGCGGACATTCAAGATAATCGTTTAATCTGCTTGGCGAAAGTTCGACTTTTTTAATTCGTTCGTTAATTTCGTCACGGAATGCTTTTTGATTATCAAAAACATCTCTTGATATACTTCTGAAAAATTCTTTTGTAAAATCGTCTTCTTTATATTCAAATGTTTGTTCCTCACAATCAAAATTTTTATATTTTGCGATATATTTTGAAATTTCGTTTGAACGTTTCCCGTCCATATTGGAATATGACAGTGTTAAAGAGTGCTTTGCTCTTGTAATTCCGACATAAAGTAGTTTATAGAGTTCGCTGTCTTTTTTTTCTTGTGCTTCTTCTTTTTCCAAAACTTCTTCTGTAATAAGTTTATACTCTCCCGGCATTGAGAATTTCTCCCAATTTCTTGAGATAAGATTAGGAAGATATACATAGTCAAATTCTCGTCCCTTAGAACCGTGGTAAGTAGTTAATTGAACAGCATTTTGAATAATATCGCTTTTGTCTGTTGTAACATCAATTTCTTCAACCCAACATTCATAAAGGTAATTAACAAAGTCCAGCAGATTTTTTGTATGGTCAAGTTTCTCATATTCTGTTGCTTCATCAATAATCTTTTTTATGCCCATAAGGTTTTCCATACGGTTTTTTTCTTCTTTGTAGAAAGCCTCTAAAATCCCTGTACGGTTGATAATTTCTATTACGGTATTTCTTAGAGAGTTTGTTTGTGCATATTCTGTTAAATATTTAAAATCATCCAGAAATTTATTTATTTTTTCAGAATTTTTCCAATTATCTAATTTTTTCATAAGGTAAAGAAAATTATCAGGTTCATTTTCCCTATAAATTTGTTTTTCGTGCAGAATTTTGTTGTAATCTTCAATTTCAAGTTTAAATGGCTCTGATAATAATAAACCAAATAGTTTATCACTCGATTCTGCAGAATTAGTTAATGCTTTCATGTAGAAATATATTAAAATTGAAGAACGGATTGCAAAGATACTTTTGCCCTCATCAATCTGATAAGGAATATTTTTTCCTTTAAGCATTTCGCCGTATGTTTGAAGTTCTGCTCTTTTTTTTGAAATAATTGCAATTTTTGATAAATCTTTTTCACCATCATCATTTAACGGGTATTTATCCGATTTTATAAGTTCATCAATTTCATTTATAATATGATTTGTTTCTTGTATATTTGCTCCAAAGTTCAAAACTCTTACCTTTTTATTAAGCGGAATAATATCAGGATTTTTGGCGGTAAGTTTTTTGGAAATATTTTTTTCTTTCTTGAATTTATCATTATTTTCAAGCCTGTTTTTATCCTGAGAAATTATGTCATAACTGAATTTTAGGATAGATGGGGTTGAACGGTTGCTTTCTTTTAAGCATATAACTTCAGTTTCAGGATATTTATTTAAAAAGTTTTCAATACTGTCAATTTTTGCACCCTGAAAACCGTATATAATCTGATCATCATCTCCGACAACAAAAATATTTTTTTCTTTATTCCCGTCAACAAGATTAAAAATTATAGAGTTTTGCATATCACTTGTATCTTGGTATTCGTCCACAAGAAAATATTTGTATTTGTTTGAAACTTCACTTAAAAACATTTCGTCTTTTTCAAATGCATCCAAAACAAGAATTATCATGTCCGAAAAATCAATAAGGCTTTTTTCAAACATTTTGTTTTTGTATAATTCATATATTGTCCACAATTCTTTTGCTTTTCCGATATTCTTTTTGACGGACTCTATGTTTCTTTCAAGAGTTGCAGTTCTTCCCTTTGCTTTTTTTTGTTCATATTCAGCTTCAAGCACTTTCAATGTTTCTACAAGTTTGGAATTTTTGATAAAGTCAAAATATTCTTCTTTTTTTAATCTTTTTGATTTTAATTTTTCTACGTATTCAATAAAGTTTTTTGTAAAGTAATATTTGTCGCCTCTTTGGGGTACAAAGCACTCTAAATTAGCCTGATCAATGCACTCTCTCATAAGTTTGATTTTTTCGGTTTCGGTGATAAGTCTTACTCCTGACGCCATTTCAAATTGTGACGGATAATTTTTAATTATTTCATTACAAAAAGAGTGGTATGTATAAACATCAACCCCTAAAGCTGCAACTCCCATTTTTTTAATTAGTCTTTGACGCATTTCATTTGCTGCGGCATCGGAAAATGTCAGACAAAGAATAGAAGAAGGTTCTATTCCCTCTGAAAGCATTTTTTCAATACGTCTTATAACCGTAAATGTTTTACCTGTTCCCGGGCCTGCCAAAAGCATAACCGGATTTTCCAGTAAATCTATTGCACGCTGCTGATCTGCATTAGGTACTAATTCCATATTTATACTCCTTTATCACTGTATTAATTCTACCATAACTATAATACATGCTCTCTGTGTCAAATATGGACATATCTAATTAAATTTATAAAAGAATCTGAGTTCCAAGGATTATTTTGTGGCTGTCGTGTGCATTTTGGTTTTTGCTGAAAACATAATTTATTACAAAACGCAAAGCCTGTCCTTTTATAAACCAGTTAATACCTGCGGTGTATTCGGTTTTGCAGTTATGAGAAACACTTCTGTCGGGGTCGAAATTATCTATTCTGCCGATTAATTGGAGATATGGCTTAACTTTCCAGCCAAGAGTATATGCAAAACCTCCTGCTTTTTTAGAGCTGAGTGCCGCTCCTCCGTTATATCCGTCTGCAATAGAGGCTTCAAAATTCGTCCATAATTTTTTGTGTTTGTAACCTATATATACCGTTCCGACATTATAGTTAAATCTGTTATGTCCTGAATTTAACCCTCCGCCTATGGTTAATCTTCCTAATTTCCCGTCTTTTGAACCAAACGGTTTTATATTAACCCAGCCGATAAAATCTAATCCGGGCATTCCGGATGTAAGATATCTGCCTGAAGAACCCAGAGATAAACTGTAATCAGCATATTCAAAATTTCCGATAAGTTTTACGGCTGTTGTTCTCAGGTTACCAAAATTTCTTGCAATTTGTGAACGATTGATAAACGGCAGTGTATAAGCTGAACTTCCGCCTTCTATTCCGACCTGACCTCTTGAACGCCCTATCAGAATTTTGTGATGTTTTATATGGTTGTCAACAATATAAATATCTCCCCACATATTTTCAAGGTAATTCCCGTGTTTTACTATCGGCAATATACTCAGTCGGAAATCGATTTTGTCATTTCTTGATTTCCCCATAAAACCAAATTCTGTGGTTAAATCACTATATTCCGTTGTGTAGTTGTGTGATTTGAATATAGATGCTAAAGAGCCTCTGTGTCCGCCATATAATTCAATTTCTTTTATCGGGCCTTTATTAAAATCAAAAGTCAGTTCATCTTTAAGCAAAAAAGACGGTATATCTGTTCTTATTATCTTTGATTTTAAAATTTTGCCGACAATAGTTTCTTCTTTTGTATATTTTGTTTTACCCATAGTGCTGAAAAGTTTCAGTTCATCTTCTATGTCATCCGGAGTTTCAAGTTCTTCATCTTTTGGGCTGGTTAGTTCCATGTGTTCTCCGAACATATTTAACCCGTCAATAAGTGTATCGTCATCATCAACGAGGGCGATTTCTCCTTCCTGATATGTTTCCAGTATATCTTGTGTGAGGTATTCGTTTTCGGCTTGGACACTGGAACATGATATTAATAATGCAAAAATTATTAAAAATCGTTTCATTTTTTCAGTATAACATGTTTTTTTGTAGAAATAGTCCTTTTTTTATTGTATATTTTTGCTATGCAAAGTAAAACTATGAATAATAAAAAAACGAATATACATGCCCCGATTGTTGAAGCATTAAAAAAAGCATATGACAATCCGACTTATCAATTCCATATTCCAGGACATACAAAAGGTTTGGGTACTTTATCAGATTTCAGAAATCTTATCGGTAAAAAGGCTATGTGTCTTGATACAACTGATGAGTTTGATAATTTAGGCACTTTAACCCCTGCCACAGGCCCTATCAAAGAGGCTCAGGAGCTTGCGGCAAAAGCTTTTGGTGCAAAAAGAACTTTCTTTTTGTTAAATGGTTCAACTATTGGTAATCTTGCTATTGCAATGGGATTAACCAAAAAAGGACAGAAGGTCATAGTAAATCGTAATTGTCACCGTTCAATATTAACAGGCTTAATAATTTCCGGAGCAGAGCCTTTGTGGATTTTGCCTGAAAAATTTTCACAATGGGGTTTATGGGGAAATATTAAAGCTGAAGATGTAGAAAAACTTTTAAATGAGAATGATGATGTTTCAATGGTTTGGATTACAAATCCGACCTATGAAGGTGTAGTTTCTGATGTTAAGGCAATATCTGAAATATGCAAAAAGCATAATGTTCCATTAATTGTGGATGAAGCTCACGGTTGTTTGTGGAATTTTAATTCAAAATTGCCTGAGACTTCGCTAAAACTCGGAGCAGATATTGTTGTTCATTCATTGCATAAAACAGGCGGAAGTATGAGTCAGTCTTCAATGCTTCATATTGCCGAAGATTCTAAAATAAACGCAGATGATGTTGAAAGAGCATTGATGCTTTTGCATACAACAAGTCCGTCATTACTTTTATTGGCAAGTCTTGATGCTTCAAGGGCAAATTTGCAGAGTGATAAAGGTCAAAGACAGTTAGACAGAGCAATAAAGAATGCAAAATACCTGCGTTCCGAAATTGATAAAATGGAGCATATTCATCAGTTAAAATCAGATTTCGGATTCAAAACGGACGTTACAAAAATATTTATAAAAGCAGACGGTCTCTCAGGCAAAAGGCTTGAATCTATATTGGAAATTGATTTTGGTATTGAAGTTGAAAGTGCAAGTGATGAGGGGCTTTTGTTATTAAGCAATATCGGTAACAAACGTTCTGATTTTGAATATTTGGCAGAGTGCTTGCACAAAATTGATGAACACAATTATCAGGATATTTATTATCTTGAAAATAAAAAACATATGCCAATGCTTACCCCGATTATTAAAAAGAATTTGCGTGAAGCATATTTTTCGGAAAAAGAAATTATACCGAAAGAACAAGCTGTCGGAAGATTATCGGGCGAGGTTGTTGCAGAATGCCCTCCGGGAATTTCTATTTTGCTCCCGGGTGAACTTATCACGCCTGAGCATCTGCCTTATCTAACTGATTATGAAACAATTGAAGTTCTGAAAAATTAATTCGTTATCAGAACAGTAATGTCAAATTACTTTTTCTGTTTTTTATTACTGCTTTTCTTTTTTTTATGCACATCTTTTTCATCGCATTCAAGAGCTTTGTTTAAATGCTCAATGAGTTCGGATGAGTGGTAGTGCATTGCGTGTTCAGATTTGTGGTGAATATCAACAAGATGATAGTGCATAGCCATTTCAACTTGAATTAAAGCAATATTATAATCATAAACACTCTTAACATAATGTTGTAATGCCAATATATAGTTCTCTCTGGCGGTCTGCAGTGCATTATAATCAAGTATTCCTGCTATATAATCTTTTTCCACAATTGCCATATTTTTAACGGATTGCTCAACTTCTGTTTTTGCTGCCGGAACTTGTTTTTGGGCTCTTTCAACATTGTTAAAAGCTCTTTGAAGTTCATAGTACAAATCTTTTTTAAACAGTTCTATTTCATTATTCGCAATATTCAGTTGTGCTTGGGCTCCTTTTATATTGTGTCGGAGTTCCATCAAATTTACACTTGTACTTAAATTCACTCCGACATGCAGGCTGTTATTTCTTGTGAAATTAGTGTTATTGTATCCGTATCCTACATCTGCGGTTAAATCAGGTAAGTAAGTTCTTTTAATGTATTTTAAAGATTGCTCCATTGCATTTCTGGTGTTTATAATTACCTGTAAATCCGGACTTGAATTGTATGCAATTTCTACAGCTTCACTCATTTTAAAAGGATATATATACGGGCTGAAAGGTGTGGTTTCCACTTTTACATCCGAATTATATAAAAAATGGTCATTATAGGTAAATGTAGGGGTATTTTCTATATCATAATTCGGCTGAGAATCGATATACATAGCATTGCTTAAATCATATTTCGCATTATTGTATCTGTTTTCCGCTTCAATATGTTTGATTTTTGCTTCGGTTAAATATATAACAGCAGTTGTATAATCAGGTTTGCTTGTATCCTTCGCAAGTTTTACAAAAGCTTCATTAAGCTTGATATTATTGTCTGAAATATTTAACAAAGCCTTTGCCTGAAGCAATTTATAATATTTTGCTTTTATATCAAACAGTGTATAGCATATACTGTCCATAAATTCATATTCTGCAGCGATTTTATTAAATTCTTCCATTTTTATGTATGAAGTCGTTTTGCCAAAATTGTATATAAGCTGACTCAATGAAACTCCGACATTTGGAAGATCTCTGTATCTTTTGTCATAATATATGCTGTCAGAATTTCTTTCATAATTGAAACCTACTCCTGCACTTAATGTTGGAAAATATTGCGATTTTGCTATTCCGACATTACTTTTCGCTATATCAAGCTCATATTTTTTGCGTTTAATTTTCGGGCTGTTTTTAAATGCCAAAGAAACGCAGTCAAAAATGCTCAGTTTTGTCCCGTTTTTCACTTCCACAGGGGCATTAAAGAGCATTTCTTCTTCGTCATGTTCATGTATTGCGTTCGCTATGTTTCCGGCTAGTAAAATTGTTACTAATAATAACGAACATGCTATTTTTCGTATGTTCATATATTAATTATAGCATGCTCGTCAAGTACATAGGATAAAAAACAGTCCGGACAATATCCGGACTGCTTTTGTCGGTTATACTTTTAGTAGTTTATTTTTCTTCTGTTTCTTTATTTTCTTTTTTCTTTTTAGGTTTTTCTTCTTGAGGAGCCTGTGCATCTGTTTCTTCTTCTGATTTAGTTTCGGCTTCAGATTCCTGTTCTTCTTCTGTTTCTTCCGGTTCAGCTGTTTTTTCAGAGTCTTTTTCTTCAGGTTGTTCTTCAGAATTTTCTTCGCTTTCACCTTCTTCTGCTTTTTCTTCAGATTCTTCCTCTGATTCTTCAGCAGTTTCTTCGGTTTCTTCTTTAGCTTCAGATTCTTCTTCTGTTTTTTCTTCGAGGGCTTTTTTCAATTCATCTTCTTTCTTTAGAGTTTCCTGAATTTCTGCTTCATCTTTTGCTCTTATAACAGGAATTGAAAGCATCAATGCCATCTGTTCGCCTTCTTGCCCGATATTCAAATCAAGAGCTTCTTTATCAAGTTCAACATATTTTGAAAGAACTTCGATAAGTTCACTTCTCATTCTGTTCATAATTTCAGGAGTCAAATTTGTTCTGTCCTGCATTAAAACAAGTCTTAATCTGTTTACTGCAGTATTTTTAGATTCATCTTTAACTGCTGATTGCCCGAATAGACCAAGAATTTTATTATATATTTCAGTAAAAATATTTTCGCTCATATTAGTTCTCCTTTCCTTTATTCAGGAATTTAGAGAAGAACTTTTTAATTTTATTTGAAAATTTTGCTTCTTCTTCAAAATCTATAATAGGTACATCTTCACCGATAATTCTTTGTGCAACATTTCTGTATGCTCTTCCCGCAAGAGAATTATCATCATTTACAATAGGTTCACCTTTGTTTGTTGATGTGATAATCCCTGTATCTTCAGGGATAATACCCAAAAGTTCTGCCGAAAGAATTTCAACAACGTCATCTTTGCTCATCATATCTTTAGATGCTGCCATATTCGGTCTGTATCTGTTAATTAAAAGTTTGTAAGATTTAATTTCTTCTTTTGCTTCCAAAAGTCCGATTATTCTGTCTGCATCACGAACAGCTGACATTTCCGGAGTTGTAACAACAATTGCTTCGGTTGCTCCGGCAACTGCATTCTGAAAGCCTTGTTCAATCCCTGCAGGGCAGTCAACAAGAACAAAATCAAACTGTTCTTTGAGTTCATCGCAGATATTTTTTAATTGTTCTTCTGTTACCGCACTTTTATCTCTTGTCTGTGCTGCTGCTAATAGGCATAAATTAGGGTTCTTTTTATCTTTAACAAGAGCTTGTTTTAATTTGCATCTTTCTTCCACAACATCAACAATTGTATAAACTATTCTGTTTTCCAGTCCTAAAAGCAGGTCAAGATTTCTTAATCCCAAATCGGTATCAACCATTACAACTTTTTTACCTGCTCTTGCAAGTGCAGTTCCTATGTTTGCGTTAGTTGTAGTTTTACCGACTCCGCCTTTTCCGGAAGTTATAACTATTACTCTGCCGGTCATTTTTATCTCCTTAGTTTTCCTGATGTATTTTTCTTATAATAATGCTTCCATTGTGAGTGAATGCCTCTTCAGGAGTATATTCACTCGATTTTTGTATAAATGGTAAATTAACCGTATCCGGTCTGCGTGCAAAAATCTTACCTATTCTTATTTGAACAGGATTTAATTTTAGTGCACGGATTCTTGAAAAGTCATTTCCGTCAGAGCCGGCATGTGCAATACCTGCCAGAATTCCCCAAACGGTAATATCTCCTTTTGCAATAATCTCTGCTCCCGGATTAACATCACCAATGATTACGATATTTCCGTCAGAAGAAATACTCTGTCCTGAACGGATAGTTCTTTTAATATAAAGTGTCGGAAGATTTTCCGGTTCTGCACTCAATTTTTGAGATTCTTCATCCTGTGGAACATTATCGTTAAGTTCGGTTTGTAATTCTTCTTCAGTGTAAGCTTCTTGAACCGGTGAACCGGCTTCGACTGTCGGTTTTTCTTCCCCGAAAAGATTTGTTAAAGCTTTTTCCACTTCAGGATTTTGTTCGCTGTTGTCAAAAGTTGGTGCAACGATTTCATTTGTAAATTCAGAAATTTTTACTCCTAAAGCTGTTGCGGATTGAAATGTTTGTTCTGAACTTGTACTTATGCATGCCAATTGTGATTCCATAAGCTCAATAAGATTTTTAATACTTGTGAGCTCATTTTCAGAAAGGTTTACTCCTCCTAATTTCAAGCATATATGTTTGTTTTTTGCTTCCGGCATGTCAAGAATTTTAGAAAGTTCATAAATTATACCGGAAACTTTTTGAGCATGTGCCAAATCAACAATAAAGCCGTTTTCAATATACCCCTTATCCATGTCTTCCTTTCTAATAAAATCGGTTACATGAAAAAAGTACATTAAAAATTATTAATCTTCAAGAAATTATTTACTTTTGTAATAATTTTTTGAAAGCCGGCACAGAAACGGCGATAACGAACTTATCCCCCTATTCCCTTATTCTCTTATTCGTGGTAATATCAGTTTATGACTGAATTTAATCACTATACCGTAATGAAAAATGAGGCAGTGGATGCTCTCGAATGTGAGAGCGGAAAAGTTTATGTTGACTGTACTCTTGGCGGCGGCGGACATAGTGAATTAATCCTGCAAAGGATTTCTCCTGACGGGAAATTGATAGCATTTGATGTGGACGAAGATGCGATTTCTTATGCTTCCGAAAGACTAAAGGCGTATAAAAACCTTACAATAGTAAAAAATTCTTATACAAATATAAGACAAGTACTTAAAGATTTGGGTATAAAAAAAATTACAGGCGGTGTTTTGTTTGATTTGGGTGCATCATATCATCAGCTTACAAAACAGGAAAGAGGGTTTTCTTTTACAAAGGAAGCTCCGCTTGATATGAGATTTAATCAGGATGCGCAGTTTAGTGCTTATGATGTTGTAAATACTTATAGTGAAGAAGATTTGGTACGCATATTTTCACAGTACGGTGAAGAACATTTTTCAAAACGTATTGCCAAAGAAATTGTAAATAAAAGAAAGTTAAAAAATATTAACACAACGACAGAGCTTTCAGAATTAATTATAAACTGCACTCCTCATGTAAAATCTAAAATACATCCGGCTACGAGAGTTTTTCAGGCTTTGCGCATAGAAGTAAATCAAGAGTTACAAAATGTTAAAAACACCCTTGAAGATATATTGGATTTATTAGACTTTAATGCTATAATATCGGTAATCAGTTTTCATTCTTTAGAGGACAGGATAGTAAAACAAATATTCAAATATTATTCTACCCGCTGTCACTGTGATAAAACCCAGATGATATGCCATTGTCCTCCTCCGGTTCTGGAATTGGTCAATAAAAAGCCTGTTACTGCATCGGAAGAAGAATTAAAATTGAATCCTCCGTCAAGGAGTGCAAAACTCAGAGTGGCAAGATGCATTAGAAGGTAACATCCGGTGTGGTCTGTAACACCTCAAACAGCGAAAGAAACGGTATGAGTTCAGGCACAAAATTTATAGCAAAAAATAATATGTCAAAGCTCAAAGTTAACGGTTATCCTCGTGTTAAAAATGAGAATAAACACGTTACTTCGGTTATTGAGGGTTCTTTTTATCAAGCAAAACCTATTACCATGCGCGAAATGTTAACCCGTAAAATTAACAAATCTCTTTGTATTTGTTTATTATTTACCATTGTGGTTACATTTATAAGTTATTATATTGCCATGAATTATGAAGCAAAGTTGAATGCTCTTGACCGTGAAATTGTGCGCATAAATAATGAAAATCTTGATCTGCAGGCTGATCTTGACAGATACAAGTCGTTTAACAATGTTGATAGCAAGGTTGGTCAATTTAAACTGTTGCAAAAGGCAGAAAAGGTAATAGAGGTTACAGCAATGACTTCTCCTGATGTTGTTGAATCCGGCAAAAAAACTGTCCAACATAAGTACAACTGGGCTTTGGGCTATTAATTTCGGTAATAATCTTGATATCTTTTGAAAAATTGTTATAATATCATTGTTATGAGAGTTCTATTATTAATTTCTTTTTTAATATTTGTATTAAGCAGTCTTCCGGTTTTTTCGGCTGATGCGGATGATAACCCTGCATTGCCTCAAAAGGAAGAAAAATCTCAAAAGGCTGATGTTTCTTCGAATAAAGGCGGCGGAGATTTGCCGGCGGTGAAAATTGAATTAAGAGATGAATCGGGTGTTACTATTCCTGCAGGGGCATTTATTCCTGTTGTTAATATGCAGGAAGTTTCAACAGAAACCTGTCCTGTAGGTTATAAAACAAGATTTGTTTCGACTACTGACTTGTATGTGGATGATATAAAAGTTATTCCTGAAAATACTAATTTCTTTGGATATATTGAAAAAATAAATGAGCCAATTGTCGGAACTAATGCTTCTATGAAAGTTAAAATAACAAAATATATTTTACCTGACGGGCATGAGGAAAATATTAAGGCATATATATATACGGCTAATGATAATCTTATTGGCGGAGAATTAACCCCTCCTTCAGAATGGGTAAGAGTACCTCATTATCAGGACAAATATCAGGGTGTTGCTTGGATACACAGAGGTGCTACTTTACAGATGCGCCCGGGTGGGAAACGCTCTATGGGTGTTCATACCCAAATACCCGTTGGTGACAGACAGTTAATTATGCTTGTTGCTCCTGCTTATGTAAAACACAATCCTGAAGATTAACCCTTAACAAATTGACAAAATAGTTTGGCAGGGTAAAATGTATTTAGGATACGTGTAATATTTCCGAAAGGATTTAAAATATGAGAAGAATGTTTTTGGCTTTAGTAGTGGCAGGTTTGATTAGTTCAACAGGTTT
This sequence comes from uncultured bacterium, assembly GCA_902788345.1. Taxonomy (GTDB): domain Bacteria; phylum Cyanobacteriota; class Vampirovibrionia; order Gastranaerophilales; family Gastranaerophilaceae; genus Zag111. The sequence goes on from CADAJP010000003.1 coordinate 164,730, forward strand.
TGCAAACCAGAATTTCAGTGCTACTTATAATAATGATACAACATTGCCTAACACTCAGGTAAAGAATACAACTGCTATAAAAGAGGGTGTAATTACTGTTCCTGCGGGTGTTTCTTTCAAGGGTGTATTTCTTGAAACCGTAAGTTCTGAAACTGCATATGGCGGTCAGGAAGTTACAATGGCATTGGTGAATGATTTTTATTATAACAATGTTTTGGTTGCTCCTGCCGGCAGTACCGTTACAGGCTCGGTTATAGGGGTATCAAAGGCAAAACATGGTTCAATATGCGGTAAATTAACATTAAGATTTACTCATATACTTACTCCGGCGGGTTTTGATATTCCGATATCCGCACTGGTCAGAACTGCTGACGGAAGCGGTACACTTTTGGGTGGTAAAAATTTGGGCTATGCCACTATTGATGGGCCTATGGCATCTGAAACCGTTGGTGCAAGAGATTTTGCTCCGCCTTATTTGGGTGTAAGGTCTGGTACAGGTGCAGCTATGACTACTGCTATTGAAACAGGCGGCGGCAGTTTATTAAAATCTATCTGGGATAAGGGCGAGGATGTAGAAATTTCCGTAAATTCCGGAGTAGAACTTATATTAACTCAACCAATAACTATATCTCCTGTAGGAAACCAAAATAAGTAGATTGGGGGGTATTTTATTTAATTTTTTAAATAAAATGATTATTGGATAAACAAATTGATTAAGGGATGAGATGTCTTTATTAGGAAAATATACAGAAGATAAAAATAATAATTCAGGCTCAAGGTATTCAACAGAAATAAAAGAGTACAAGCTTCCTGCTGTTGTCAGAGATGATGACGAGGCTGTATCTTTAAAAAAAGGTATTTTAATTTCTGCTATTTTGCACCCGACATCTGTTGGTACAGTATGGCTGGTATTGTTGATACTTGCTTTGCTCGGAATAAATTTATCTTTATTTGATAAGCCTAAACCAAAAACAAATGATATTGAATTTGTTTTGGTTGATAAAGAGGACACTCCGCGTAATCCTAATACTTTAAACAGAGCAGAACATAATTCACGTTCCGGCGGGATTAATAATCCTAAATTGCCTGTGTCTATGCCATCAGCATCTGCTCCGAGTGCAAAACCGGCAGGAGGAGGAGCTCCAAAAACACAGCAAAAACCTGTTGCAAAATCTTTAATAGAGAGAGTTAAACAAAATATAACAAAACCGCAGCAGACTCAGACTACGACACAAAAGAATGTTGTTTCTTCACCTTCTGTTACGGAATCAATACCAAAACCAACCGTAGCAAAACCTCAGCCGCCGACACAAAAACCATCGGCAAGGCCGCCAATGACACCTTCAACGGTTCAAAAGCCTACGAATACACCATTTAAAGTTCCGGTACCAAGAGGCGGAACGACTGCGGGGCAATATGCAACAGGTCCTGTAAGCGGTTCGGGTTCATCAAGCGGCGGCGGTTCAAAAGGTTCGGGTAATTATTCGCCAAATCCGTCACTAGCTCCTATAGGCAACGGTTCAGGAACAAAGAGTTCTTCAAGAGGTACAGGCTCAGGTACAGGCAGCGGCACCGGTTCGGGAACGGGTGGACACACCGGTTCAGGCGGCGGAAATCCTGGCGGCGGTGGTGGTCGTCCGGGTATTGACGCAATAAGAGAGCCTGATTTCGGACCATATATGAGAGAACTCCAAAGACGTATCAAAATGAATTGGGATCCGCCAAAGGGTAACGAAAGTAAGCGTGTTGTTTTATTATTCAAGATTGCAAAGGACGGAAGACTGCTTTCTTGCAGTGTATTTAAATCTTCAGGCTTGCAGAATGCAGATGCAGCAGCATTGAATGCTGTAAAACTCGCAGCACCGTTCAGACCTTTGCCGCCTGAATATAAAGGACAAAGTATAGATATCCAATTTACATTTGATTACAATGTATTTGGAGCTACAAAATATTAAAAATAAATTAGAGTAATACAAAAAATGAGGATAAAAAATTATGGAACTACTAATTGAATCAATTAAAATGGACTGGCCGGTATTATTACCGATTTTAATCTGTTCAATACTTGTATTGGGTGTTGTAATAAACAGATGGTCTTTTTACAAAAAGAATCGCAGAGATATTGCGGTTTATATGAGAGAATTAAACAGAGAGTTACAAAACAATGATTTAGCTGCAGCACAGGATACTGCATTGAATTGCGGTGGTGTTATCGGTGAAGTAATTGAGGAAGCGGTAAGAATATTTACCGAACAAAAGAAAGGTTTTGCATCTGCTTTTGATATTTCTGCAACACTTGCAACAAGAAAGTTAGAATCAAATTTAACTATTCTTGGTACAATCGGTGGTGTTGCTCCTTTCTTAGGTTTATTCGGTACAGTTGTTCGTATCCTTTTAACCTTCAACATTTTGGCTGATGCCGGTAATCAGGCTTCAACGGTAGCTTCAGGTATCGGTTCTGCGTTGATTGCAACGGCATTTGGTTTAGGAGTAGCTATTGTTGCTGTTATCTTCTTTAACCTTTTCCAATCTGTTGTAAAACGTTTTGAAAATGACTTTTATCTTATCAAATTGTTATTTTTAAATTATGTTGATGCAGAAGGTCAATCTCAAAGATACACTACTTCAAAGGTAAATTTATAATTCGGCAGGTACACTAAAATGGCATTTGGCTCAAACAAAGGTAATAAAATATTTTCTGAAATCAATATAACTCCGCTGACGGATATATTTCTTGTTCTGCTGATTATAATGATGGTAGTTGCACCGTCATTTCAGTCAAAGGATACAAATGTAAATGTTCCGGAGATTAATAACGGGGTTAATATTGAGGAAGCAAAAATAACTGTTGCTGTAACAGGTGACGGTGCAATGTATGTAAACGGTGAGCCGATACAGGCTTCTGAATTAACAGACAGACTAATTGCCGTAAAAGATCCTGATATTGAAAAACAAGAAGTAATTGTTAAGGCTGATAAAAATATAAAAAGTTCCGTAATTTTAGATATAATGGATTCAGCTCAGAATGCCGAATATAAAAAACTTGTTGTAGCGGGTGAACCTTTGAATAAAAAAGAACAGAAAAAATTACAGCAGGATGCTCAGCGCAGCAGCGTAAATATACCGATTGAGGAGGAAGAATAATGAGGAAAACATTTAATGAAATCAATATAACTCCTCTTACCGATATATTTCTGGTATTGCTTATTATAATGATGGTTGTTGCTCCATTATTGGATCAGCAGGGAATTAGTTTGAGTGTTCCTGAAAATGTTGAAGCAGAGCAAATTGAAAAAGATCCGCAAATATTGACTGTTTATGTAACCAGTGCAAACAAATATTTTATAAATAATGAAGAAGTTTCTCCCGATATATTGGGAACTGTTTTAAGTACTGAAATAAAGAATTACCCTGACGGTTTGTTGATAAAAACCGATGCAGATGCAACGCATGGTGCGGTCGTAACATTGATGGACAAAGCCCGTTATGCCGGAGTTAAAGCAATTTCTATCGATAAAATTTAGATAATCTTGTTTATGTCAAATATTACCTTTTTTAGTAATATTTGACTTTTGGTTTTATGTCATTAAATATATCATACATTTAGATGTTTATTACATCTTATAAATAGGTCATAATACCAAAGAGAGAGTAGTAAACATGCCGTTTCGATACAGATTGCAAAAAGTTCTGGATTTCAGAATAAATCAAAAAGAAGAACAGCTGATGAGAGTGCAGAAAGCCCAGCAAGCTGTAAATGAAGCGGAACTGAATATTCAAAAGAATAATCAGGCTATTGTCGAAACAAAACAAGGTATGCGCAGTGCAGATCCTTCACTCTACGATTATTATGACAAGTATTTAAAGCATCTTTACGAAGAAGCAGAAAGGCTTGAACAAATAAGAATAGAGCTTCAAAAACAACTCGACATAGAGATACAAAAACTTGTTAAATGTGAACAAAATGTAAAAGTTTTGGAAAAGCATAAAGATAAAAATAAAGAGTTGTTTATAGAAGAAGAAAAGAAAGAAGAATTAAAACAGTTCTCAGAACTGGGTGTAACAAGATTTTTCAGAAGAAAAACTGAAGGTCAAAATTAAAAGGTAGAAATTATGGGTATAGAAGCAGCTTCAACATCTTCAATGTCGGTTTCAAACACATCTGCTGCAGCATCAAATATGAATGTGGCAGCTTCAAAAACAAACAGTGACGCATCCTTTAAAGATGAGATGACAAAAGTGTCAAAAACAGAAAATAAACAAGAAACTAAAGATGTTTCTGATAAATCCGCCAAAGATACAAAATCAAAAGATACAAAAGAAGATAAAAAACTTGAGGTATCTTCAAAAGATAAGGATAATTCAGAGAAAAAAACATTATCATCAAAGGTTAAAGAAAGTCAGGACAATTCTGTAAATGTTCAGGTTGCGATGAATAATCAGAATGCAATAAATGATGCTAATATGATGTTGAGAAATGACATTGCTCAAATGATAGAAAATACTGCATCTTTATCAACGCAAAACTTAAATTCTTGGACAATGTGTTATGGTAGTGATTCTAAAAGTAATATAAAGATGAATGAAACAGATGCTCAGTTTTTCCTGAATTTAACTCAAGACGGTGATGTTTCAATGCAAAATATTGCAGTTCAGGGTCAGAATATGTTGAATTCCGGAGCAGAGGCTTCTTCCGTAAGACAAAGTGTTCAGGTATCTCAAACTTTATTGAATGCATTGAATGAATCAAGACAGAATAACCAGCCTATCAGAATTGATTTTGATCAAAATATTTCGGTAGTTTTGCGTGTTGGCAGAGATGGTGCTATTTCAGCCCAGTTTATTCCGAGTGATAAAGTTGCTGAACAATATTTAAGAGCAAATATAGATGAGTTAAGGTCAGCATTTGATGAACAGGAAATTCCGTATTCGGATTTGTCCTATTCTCACAGCAGTAAAGAACAAAATAAAAGACGCAGAGAACAAAACAGGCAAGGAGAATAACCCATGAATGATGCTTTTATTACAGCATTAAATACACAGTATGCAACAGTAAACTGGATAGATGTATTATCAGAAAACATGACTAATACATATACTCCGGGTTACCGTCAAAAGCAGGTTACATTTAAAACCTTTTTGAACGGTGCAATTGTGGATGATTTTGAAAAGAATAGCGGACAGGGTAAATCAACTCCGGGTACTTCAAAAGATAATCTTTATCTTGAAGGAAAAGGATTTTTCCTGACCAAAACCAAAGAAGGTAAAAGTGTTTATACAAGACTGGGCGAATTTACTTTTGACGGTGAAGGGGTATATCGCGCACCAAACGGGAATACTGTTCAGGGTTATATTCTGAACGATAAAGGTGAAATAATGCAGGGTACTCGTCCTGTGAGTGCAGATTTATATCAGGAAACTGCATTAAAAGGCGGTGCTTTGGATATTCCGACAACTACAATTAAGATGTGGATAGATCCAAATAACGGTAAATATTTGGGAAAATATGACGAATATAAAATTCAGAATGACGGAACCATCTGCGGTATAGCAGAAAGCGGAAAGAAAGTTATACCGTTGTATAAGGTTGCGATAAGGAATTTTCATAATGTATCAGGTTTGTATGAATATAAAGATGGTTTGTTTTTAGAAACACAAGAATCCGGTAAACCTGTTTTGGGCGTAGGTGAAATCCGTTCCGGTTTGTTAGAACTTTCAAATGCTGATTTAAAAGCAAATATTTCTTATTACCAAATGGCAAAACAGCAAATGGAAGTAATTAATAAAATTATTTCATCCAACAAAGACCTCTTACAACAAGCACTTCAGCTTGTCGGAGGTTCATAATAAATTTATTACACACAGTATTAAACTCCATTTTAAGAGGCATGCTGCCTCTTTTTTATTTGTCTGCCAGGCCAGGATCTGAATATGAACCTGTAACAAGTTTGTTAAATGAGTATTGAATTTTAGGCAGAACAACCGCAAGAAGTGTGCTGCTTATTAATACATTTGAAATAATATTGGCACATTTGACAAATTTTGCTTTTTTTGCAAACTTATCAATATTTTTTGATTTTGATGCAGATTTTATAAATTTTTCAAACTCATCTCTGAATTCTGCGAGCGCTTCAATGTCAACATATTTTCTTGGATCTCTGATTCCGTTTTTAAGGAATGATACTTTCTTTTGCTGTTGTGCAATTTTTGAAAACAGGCTGTTTGGATTGTTGTCGATAAATTCAAATAAATCTTCGGCTTTTGATGATTTTGGTAATGTTACTTTGTTTTCTTTTATTGCACTAATAAATTCTTCGTTTTCCATAATTAACGGATCTAAGTTTACATTTATGTTGAATAATTTGTTAGCTGTTGAATCAAGAGCTTTTTGGATATATTTAGGCGCAACGAAGTTTAAAAACATTGAACCAATCATTCTGAATGCATTAACATATGCTTCGTCTTTATTTCTTGAAGTTGATACTCTGCCTACTGTGAGTCCTCCGTCAGTGATAGCCATTTTATCTACAGTTTTTAGGTTTGCAACAGAAGTTACCCAGTTGCCTGTAAAACTTATATTTTTTTCGCCGGCAAATGAAGTCATTGAAATATTTTTATTAAAATTGGTTTGAGTCTGATTATTTGCTTTTCTGTTTTCTTTTATTTTGCGTGTGAGTGCAAAATTTAATTTCGGCAGAACAAAACCCATAAGAAGTACAGGTATTGATATGGCTGCCGTAAATTTTCCTGCATTAAGTTTTTCCAGTAAAGATCTGTTAGCTTTTGCTTTTTCAAGTTCTTTGACAATTTCCGGTGCTAAATCTCTGAATTTATTAATGTTGTAATCAATACCCTGTAACTTTTCTTCTTTAAATAGTTTTATGCTTAAAGATGGGTTAAATCCTTTATTTTTGATAAATTTATCATAGGTTTTTTCAACAAGAGGGATTCCGCCAAGCCAAACAGCAGATGTAACATATTCATCAATGAATTTTTCCCTTGTCGCATCATTAGCCTTTGTCTTAGATTCTTTAAGGTTCTCTTTTCTTGTAATATATATTTTTGAAGGTACTTCTATTCCGCAATCACGCAAAAGTAAAGGGTAAACGCTTCTTGTATTGCCTATTGCCGATATTATATTTGTTAGTGTCATTATTATTGTATCCTTTCAATTCCATTTTGTAAAAAAACAACTCCTTTGGCTTGATGCCTGAAGGAGTCGTTTTTAATAGAATTGAAAAATTTTTACAAGCACAACATCAATCCTACAACCCCCTCAGGTATGTATGATGGATATGATGATGTAATTGTAAATATATATTATTCATTAATTTGTTCCTTGCTTTAGTAATTTTATCACAAGAGATTTAAAAGTAAATAGCCTATGCCCTTTTGTCTGCTCTGTGTTCGTTAACTTTGTTTACGATATAATCTGCAGCCACGCCAAGAGCTATAACTCCTGCAATTCCTGTTGCAACGCCAGCAGCATATTTAGTAGAAGGTTTTTTTGCAAAATCTATTACTGTACTTTTTACTTTTTTGAAGTTTTCCATGTTTAATTTTTTAGCATTATCTTTTACAAAAGTAACAGCAGATTCTGCTTTTGCTTTAATATTTGCAAAACTTATCTTTTTGAATGTATCTTTTACAAAATCAACAGATTTTGTGAAAGCGTTTTTAATTTTGCCAAAAATTTGTTTAGTATTCTTGTTTTTTGTTGTTGAAACTTGTTTCTTTAATTTTCTTGCGTGTCTTCGAATACCTTTTTTGCCTTTTTTCAAAACTTGTTTAGCATTTTTAATTTTTGGAATAAAGGTTTCTTTAATTTCTGATTTAGATTTTTTGATGTTTTTCAGAAATTCCGGAATTTCCATATGTATTGTTTTTGCTTTATCATAAATTGATTTTGCTCCTTTAAAAGCAAATTTGCCGCCATATACTATGCCTGCTCCTGTTACTGAAGCACCTGCAACATATTTACCGGCATTAGATTTTTTGTATTCATTTCCTCTGTCTGTATATGCGGTTTGAATAATCGGTTGAATTGCGGTCATATTTTTACCTTTCATTATTATCTATCCGCTTGCTTTAAAATGCGTAAAAATAATTTTTGCTATTATGTCATTAAAATATAAAGTTTTTTTAAGTAATCATTATTATTTATAATTTATTTAAAATATTTTGTTGTTTTAGTGAAAAGTATATTGATTATATAAAATCGTTGTTGTTAAATTATAGATATGAAAAAACGGGTGAGTGCTTTAATTTTTTTAGTCTGTGCAACAGGGTTGGCCTATCTTGCGCATAATTTTTATATGTTAAATCATAATCCTTTAATTGTCGAAAATGAAGTCAGAGTCGATCATCATGTTATTTCTAATCAAAAATTATTTGATAAAATCTGGCATGTTGCAAGGAATGAATATTATGATCCGTCTATGAATTCTCAAAGGTGGAGCAGGTGGAAAAATCGTTATCAGAATAAAATAAAAACCACTGAAGATGCAAAAGTTGCTATAGAAACTATGCTTGCATCTTTAAATGATCCATATTCAAGATTTATGACAAAAGAAGAATTTGCGCGCCAGAACAGTTCTATAATTTCAAAGATATGCGGTATTGGTGTGAGTATTACAAATGATGCCGGCAAAATAAAGATTATAAATGTAATTGAGCAAGCTCCGGCACAGTTTGCGGATTTAAGAGCCGGTGATATTGTAATTGCCGTAAATGGAGAAAAGGTCAGCGGAATGTCGATTTCGCAGGTTGCATCAATTGTAAAAGGTCCTGAAAATACTCCTGTAAATATAGATGTTTTGCGCAACGGAAAAATTTTATCAAAACAAATTATCCGTAAAGAGATATCATTTAAGACGGTAAAAAGTTCAAATGAAAAGGATATTGGGTACATTCAGATATCAAGTTTTATAAGTACATCTACTCCGAATGAATTTTTAGAAGCTCTTGAAAATACTTCGGGGACAAAAGGTCTTATTATCGATTTGAGGGGGAATACAGGCGGTCTTTTAACTAATGCCGTGTTTATATCAAATTTATTTATTAATAACGGTAAACTTGTAAGTATTGTCGGAAGAAACGGTTATCGATATGATATACAGGCGCAGGATACAAATGTAGATATTGATAAACCGATTATATTGCTTATAGACGGTGCAAGTGCGAGTGCAAGTGAAATTTTATCAGGTGCAATGAAAGATTATCACAGAGCAAAACTTGTCGGAACAAAAACTTATGGGAAGGGTATGGTGCAGAAAATTATACCTATGCCGAATGAAACAGGTATAAATCTTACCATTGCAAGATATTTAACTCCGACAGGAAACGATATTAACAAAAAGGGTATTAAACCAGATGTTGAGGTAAAGCTTTCTGATGAAGATATTGAAAATAATAATGATTTGCAATTAGAAAAAGCAAAGGAAATTTTGTCGGGCATGATTTCAAAATCGCATTAACCCTTTCTTGACATTCGCTTATGTGTAGCATATATTATAAGAACAGACGGAGACATGGCCAAGTGGTAAGGCAGAAGCCTGCAAAGCTTTTATCCCCGGTTCAAATCCGGGTGTCTCCTTTTTTAGTGAAAAGGGTTATTTAGTATGGGAAGCATATTTGGAATTTCTGATTTACCGGTTTCAACAATAACAACTGCTGTTCAAATAGGCGGCGGAATGGATGTGCCGGCGCCGGTAGAGTTTAAAGAGGTTCCAAACGGTAAAAAACCTGTATTAGAAAGAACTCCTGATAGTGATAAATTTGTTTCCAAGCAAGTTGTTCATGGTAGTTCAAACCCTGTTGTGAAAATGCGTAATGGTTTTGGAAAACTAATGAAGCATTTTAGCAAAGTTCCTAAGAAAATTAAATAGATGGGCGATTGGCGCAGTTGACTCTGCCGAACAAAAGTTGACTAAATGTCAAGTTTTGTGAGAGGAAGCACGCAGTGCGCTACATCTCCCAAATAAAATTAAATAAGGGCGATTGGCGCAGTTGACTCTGCCGAGCAAAAGTTGACTAAATGTCAAGTTTTGTGAGAGGAAGCACGTAGTGCGCTACATCCCCCAAATAAAATTAAATAAGGGCGATTGGCGCAGTTGACTCTGCCGAACAAAAGTTGACTAAATGTCAAGTTTTGTGAGAGGAAGCACGCAGTGCGCTACATCCCCCAAATAAAATTAAATAAGGGCGATTGGCGCAGTTGACTCTGCCGAGCAAAAGTTGACTAAATGTCAAGTTTTGTGAGAGGAAGCACGCAGTGCGCAACATCTCCCAAATAAAATTAAATAAGGGCGATTGGCGCAGTTGACTCTGCCGAGCAAAAGTTGACTAAATGTCAAGTTTTGTGAGAAGAAGCACGCAGTGCGCTACATCTCCCAAATAAAATTAAATAAGGGCGATTGGCGCAGTTGGTAGCGCACTTGAACGACATTCAAGGGGTCACAAGTTCGAGCCTTGTATCGCCCACCATAGAGCCTCCGAGGTTATCGGGGGTTTTATAATGCGATACTTTGGCGAGAACTTGTCAAAAAAAAGTTCGAGCGACTTGCGAGCAAAGGCTGATGTAGGTTTTATGTCCGTTTTAAGTTGAAAATTATCTTAAAATGTCATCCTGAACTTGTTTCAGGATCTAAACCCTGTTGGGTTTTCAGTCAATTACAAAAGGTCGGAAGCACAACTTTACCCCAAAAACCGATTTACTCACATTTACTCATTATTTACTCTCGCCGGTTGCTTACTTTCAAATAATAGTGGTAGACTGAAGTCTACCCTACTCGCTGAAGCCATCGGCGAATTAGTCAGGCGGTCAACATTGTAGGGTTGACTTTAGTCAACCAATTTAAGATATTCGGCAGACTGAAGTCTATCCTACATGCTGAATTCTGCCCAGCTAACTTAAAAATTTGCGTTGAGCAAGTATGCCTGACCTTTTGCTTTTAAAAAAATTGCTTTATTTTTACAAAAGTTTAAATACTTATTTTTTATGTTAGAATGGCTTTATGGACAGAAAAGAATTTATAAACGCAAAAAGAATTGTAGTAAAGCTTGGTACAAATGTATTGAGGAATGATGACGGAATAATATCTTTGCCGAGGATTTATACCTTTATAGAAGACATTTCCAATCTGGTAAAAGCCGGTAAAGAGGTTATTGTTGTAACTTCCGGTGCTGTCGGTATGGGTAAAAAACGCTTGAATTTGCCTGATACAAAAGGGGTTGCGCTAAAACAAGCATGTGCTGCTATAGGTCAGTCAAAACTTATGTCAGTTTATGAAAACGGATTTGATACTTACGGATTAATTGCTGCACAGATTTTATTAACAGAGGATGATTTTTCTGTTCGTGAGCGTTATTTGAGTATAAGGACAACTTTTAATAAGCTGCTTGAATTGGGTACTGTTCCTGTTATAAATCAGAATGATACCGTGTCAACAATTGAACTTATTTGTCGTTCGCAAGATGACGGAACTCAGGTTTGTTTTTCAGATAATGATAAGTTGTCAGCACTTGTTGCAAGCGAACTGGATGCAGATTTATTGGTTATACTTTCTGATGTTGACGGGTTGTATGATTCAAATCCGAAAGATAATCCTGATGCAAAACTTATAAAGCAGGTGGATGAAGTTAATGATGATATTCTTGCACTTGCTTCAGGGGTTTCTGACGGTGGCAGAGGCGGAATGGAGTCAAAACTTTTGGCATCTCGTTTGGTTACCCGTTTTGGCGGAAAGGTTCTAATTGCAAACGGAAAAATCCCTTATGTAATCAGAAAGATATTTAACGGTGAAGATTTGGGTACAATGTTTTTACCGTCAGATAAAAATCTTTCGGATAAAAAGATGTGGATAGGGTATGCAACAAATATAACAGGCAAAATAGTTGTTAATGACGGCGCTAAAAATGCTTTGATATCAGATGAAAAGAGTTTACTTCCGATAGGTGTTGTTGCGGTAAAAAATACATTCAGAAAAGGTGATGTGGTATCTATTCTTGATGAAAACGACAATGAATTTGCAAGAGGTATCGCAAATTATGATTCAGATGCGTGTAAAAAAGTTATAGGCTGTCATTCTGACAGTCTTGTTGAAATTCTCGGGTTTAAGAATTATGATGCCATAATTACAAGAGATAATATAACTATTTTATAAACAAAAACTGCCGGTGCAGAGAGTGGGTGAACAATGGATTTTACTGAAATAGCCAAAAAATCAAAAAAAGCATCTTTAGATATTGCAGGTTTAGATACCGGTGTAAAAAACAGAGCATTAAATACTATTGCAGACGAGCTGGAATCTAAAAGAAGTGAAATTTTTGATGCAAATAAAATTGATCTTGACTCTGCTCAAATTCTTGTGAATGAAGGAAAACTTGCAAAATCCACCTTTAATCGTTTAAAACTTGATGAAAACAAAATGCGTGATATGATTCAGGGGGTAAGGGATATTGCAAAACTTGACGATCCTGTCGGCAAAATTTTATTTAAACGCGAATTGGATGAAGGGTTGGTTTTGTCAAAAGTGTCTTGTCCTATAGGGGTTTTGGGTATAATTTTTGAAGCCAGACCTGATGTTATTTCACAAATTTCATCATTGGCAATCAAATCCTCAAATGCCGTAATTTTAAAAGGCGGAAAAGAATCAATTAATACGAATAAAAAAATTATGGAAATAATAAATTCTGCCTTGGGAAAAGTTGGTGATTTCCCTCAAAATGTTATTCAGCAGGTTTTTAGTCACGATGATATTGCGCAGATGCTAAAATGTGATGAATATATCAATTTAATTATCCCAAGAGGTTCAAATAAACTGGTAAAATATATAAAAGAAAATACAAATATTCCTGTATTAGGGCATGCGAGCGGAATTTGCCATATATTTGTTGATAAGTCTGCTGATATAGATATGGCAGTAAAACTTGTTGTGGATTCAAAAACTCAATATCCGAGTGCTTGTAATTCTGTTGAAACATTATTAATTCATAATGATTTTGAAAAGAAAAATGAGCTTCTAGCCGCTTTGCAATTAGAAGAAATCAAACTCATTCCGAAACCTGACGATTGGTCAACGGAGTATGGCGATAAAATTTTGTCAGTAAAATTTGTAGAAAATATTAATCAGGCAATAGAGCATATAAATACTTTCGGTTCAGGTCATACGGACTGTATAATTACAAATGATAGTGAAAATGCACAAAAATTTATGAATAATGTTGATTCTTCGGGGGTTTACCATAATGTTTCTACCCGTTTTGCAGATGGTTTCAGGTATGGTTTTGGTGCAGAAGTCGGAATTTCTACAAACAAAACTCATGCTCGCGGGCCTGTCGGGTTAGAAGGTTTAACTATTTATAAATATAAATTGACGGGTTCGGGGCAGATAGTTGATGATTATTCAAAAGGAATAAAGCAATTTCATCATAAGGACTTGTCGTAAAATATGTATTCAAAAAGCGAATTAGTTAAAATCTTATCAGATAATGATAAGGAGAATAATAAAAAAATATTTGAATTGGCCGATAAGGTGCGGAGAGAAAATGTAGGCGATGAGGTTCATTTAAGAGGCCTTATTGAGTTTTCCAATATATGCAGATGTTCTTGTAAGTATTGCGGTTTGCGTTCTCCAAACACTTCGATTGACCGATATAGACTGGATAAAAATACAATAATCGAACTGTGTGAACATGCAGTTGAAATGGGTTATAAAACAATAGTCCTGCAGTCCGGAGAGGATGCTTATTATAGTGCGGATGTTCTGACAGAAATAATTAAAGAAATAAAAAAACTTGATGTTGCGTTGACTTTGAGTTTGGGTGAGAGAAGTTTTGAAGAATATAAAGCATTTAAAGATGCAGGTGCTGACAGATATTTGATAAGAATTGAAACGACTGATAAAGAGTTGTATAAAAAAATGCATCCTAACATGAGTTTTGAAAACAGGGTAAGATGTTTGCTTGATATTAAAAAACTTGGTTATGAAGTTGGTACGGGATGTTTGGTCGGACTTCCGGGGCAAACTGTTGAATCTCTTGCGGATGATATTTTATTTTTTAAAGAATTAGATGCGGATATGGTTGGAATAGGGCCGTTTATTCCTCATCCGGCAACTCCTTTAAAAGAGGCTGAAACGGGTGATTTTGATTTGGCATTAAAGGTGATGGCTCTTACCAGAATAATGCTTCCGGATATAAATATTCCGGCAACGACAGCGATGGAAACAATTAATCCAAACGGCAGAATTATTGCCTTGCAAAGCGGTGCAAATGTAGTTATGCCCAATGTAACTTCAACCCAATATCGTCCGAAATATGAAATTTATCCTAACAAAATTTGTTTGAATGATAATCCTGATAAATGCAGGGGCTGTATAGAAGGAAAAATTCGTTCAATAGGGCGTGTAATTGGGACAGACAAAGGTTTTCATAAAAGAAAATAATATTACGAATTGTAACAAAAACTAAAGCCTTTGAAATCAGACAAAAAATAAATACTTTATATAGATGTAAGAACGAGATATTAGGAGCAAAGCATGATATTATTATTCGGTGAAAAGGCATCTAAATCAAAATCTGCAGGAAGAAGCAACAATATTAAAAATCATCCTGTAGAAAATTCCGGTATTCTTGCAAATAAAGGAAGAACCAGTTTATTAGCTGCAAATGAATATGATATTTATATGTTTTCTCAACAGGCAGCAATTGATTATTCTTTATATAGTGAAGATACATCAGTTGGTGATATAGCATTTTTAAGCGATTATTCTACCGCACTTGCAACATTTGGTGAAGGCGGCGATTGTGCAAGTTTTTCAGCTACATCTTTCGGCGGTGATTGTTCATGTTCATGCGGTGGTTTTGCATCAGTTTGTTAATAACTAAAAAAAATATAAAAAATAAAAAACAGTTCATTTTTTGAACTGTTTTTTTTATGCCAAAACCCTTATTATTACATGGTTTTGAATTGTAACAATTTGTTTACAAAAGACTTAAAAACTTAAAGTTTCATTAAAAACAGCCGACATGAAGAATAATGGAACTATAAGGAAAAACGAAAGGACTGCGTAAAAATGGGATTGGCAGCATCACAAGCCAGATTATTAACAATCACAGCTCGTTTAGCAGATAATGAGTTAAGATCTCAAACCATTAATAATGCTAAAATGCGTCTTGCTACGCAAAGTTCCCAAGCTAGTGATGAATATATTTCTGCTTTAAATAATGCCCAATTAATGTTTTCTAATACCGATATAAACGGTTTAGCTCGTACACAGGCTTTAACTTTCAATAACTTAATTTCTTACAGTCAATATAACAACCAATACGGCCTTGTAAATTCTGCAGGTTTATTACTTGTTAATGAACAGGATGCGGCAATATATGAAAAACATAAAAATGATTTGGAAGGCTTCCTTGGTGAATATGGTTTAAAATGGGATACAAGCTTCTTTGATAATCCTGATGGAGGAAGCAAAGCTTCAACTACTATTTTGTCCCAAAAATTATCATCCTTCTATGGTACAGGTTATAATGACATTGGCACTCATAATTTGGGTGATTTCTTTGCAGGCATGACAAATGCTGATTTAGAAGAGCTTTATTTGAATGCTATCAGTCAGGAATCCTCTATTGAACGTATGAATTATGATATTTATGCTAAAGAGTATTATAACGAAGTCAAAGATTTATACGATAGTACGGTGCCGGCATTTAGGCAGATAATTTTGGGTGATTCGGGTGATGAAACTCAAGAACAAGCTATTGCACACTATGTTGCTGATTATTATGCAAGATGGTCAGCTCCGGGTGTTGGTGAAGACCTTGTTCGTCAATTCTTGAAAACAGGAAAACTTGAAGAAGTTGATAAAACAACCGGTAACCCGACAGGAAGAAGTATTTCTGCAAATGATGGAGTAACAGGTCAAGCAATAGTTTCAAGTGTTCCGAGTGAAAATAAATATGCTTTGAATAATATAGGCAGTTCACTCACAGCTTCAGGTCGTCAGGCTTTGACGGATATTATTGATTCATTAATTGATAAAACAAGTGGCGCTGAAAATATGTCAGGCTTTAAGAGTGGAGAATTAACCATTAATCCGACTGCAAGAATTGCCAAGAGATATGAAGCGGCAAATGGAGCAAGATATAATTATACCGTACCGTCTGACTGGCCGGTAGATAATACTTCTCATTCATTAGATGATTTAAGTAAATTTTATGACTATAGTAATTACACTCCGGAAAAATCAGATGATGTATATAGAACAGTTGAAACAACCGGAAGTGATGATAAATGCCATGGATACAATGGAAACGGTGATGGTTTTGAAGTAGTATTGCCCGGGATGACCGTTTATATAGATATTCCGCAATACGAGGAAAAAACTGTAACATGGCAGACATTGGGTGTTAATGATAATGGTACTCCTACAGATTTTTCTGATGATGAATGGAATACAGGTGAATACATTGTATTGAAACCAAAGGGTACATATAAAACTTATTGTGAATTTGGCGGAGAAGAGGGTGTAACTTATGATTCTTCAACACAAAGTGCAATCCAATCCTGGCTTGCCGGCAAAACAAGAAATAGTTTCAGCCCTGCTAATTTAAATGCTACTATGACAGAATTTGCATCCAGATTTCAAGGGCAAATGGGTGCTGATAACGATGGTAAACCAGGTGACAGATCAGATGATCCGGTTAATTTTAAATGGGAATCTGATAAACAAGTATTAGCTATAATACCTCTGCATGAAGCAGTTGATCCTGAAGTTATAAATAATTATGGAAACAATGCATCAAGATATGATACATATAAATTGTTAATAGATGAATACTTTAATATGTTAAATTCATTAGATTATTTTGATGTAAATGCATTTGCAAGTCAAAATGGTGATAACCCATATCTTCAAAATTATCAATTATCAAGAAGTAATTTTACAAAATACGATACAAATCCGGTTTCAGGAACTACACGCGGAAATGGTAGTTTAGAACAAGCTGTTGCAACTCATCCGGCTTATCTTATGAATTTTGTTTCTATGCTTGAGGGTGTTGGGTCAGATATCAAGAGTTATGGTTCTGATGCGTTCAAATCTGTATTAGGAACATATTTAAAAGATTTAATGCTTGATGTATTGGGTGAACCTAAATATGCTTGGGTTGATGAAAATGATCCTGCTGCAACTCAAAATTCTGATGCTAAAGCTCAATGGTATTCAAACTTATTTAACAGAATGCAGAAAGGTTATAAAGTTTTGGAAAACGGACTTGCAAATTCTAAAGACTGGATTGAATATGCATTTGAAAGCGGACTTGTAACTATGGAACAGGTTGACAAATCATTCAACTGGGTATCTCTTGATTATAAAACTTGTTCAAATATCTTTGAAGAAAGTGATACCTCAGATGCAGTTGCAAGAGCAGAAGCAAAATATAACAGAGCAATGAATGATGTTAAACAAAAAGATAATATGTTTGACTTGCAGTTAAAGAATATTGATACCGAACACCAATCATTGCAGACAGAATACGATTCAGTTAAAACCGTAATGAACAAAAACATTGAACGTACAATGAAATTTGATCAGAGTGCATAATCAAAAATAAATAATAGAAAACAAAAAAGACGACTATTTTAGTCGTCTTTTTTTATTGTGCATATATTTGGTTTATCTTCTGCTGTTAATCTTTGCCAGTAATCTGAGAAATTCTATATACAGCCATACGATAGTGACCATAAGAGAAAATGCTCCGTACCATTCCATATATTTAGGAGTCTGTCCGGAAAATCTTTCTATAAAGTCAAAATCAAGAAGCAGATTAAAAGCTGCTACTACAATAACAAGAATACTAAAACCGATTCCTACAAGTGAATTTGTAAACAAACCGGGAATTGACAGGTGAAAGAATGATAAAATAAATTGCAATAAATAAATCCCTGCGATTGCGAATGTTGAAATAAATACAACCTTCCATAACCTGTCTGTAACCTTAATTATCCTTGTACTATATAAAAAGAACATTCCAAACAATGTCAGAACAGTTCCTGCAACTGCCTGAAAAACTATTCCGGGATATATCTTGTTAAAGATTGCTGAAGCTGCACCTAAAAACAAACCTTCAAGCATTGCATATACAGGAGTGGTTACTGCAAGATATTTATTTTTAGGAGCAAAGCAGATAATCATAGCCATTATAAAACCGCCTATGGCTCCTACTGTTGATAGCAAGCCTGCTTTATCCATATAACCCGCATTTAAAAGTGACCACGAGTATCCGAATGTTAAAGCTACAAACAATGACAGAATACAAGTCTTTAGCATTGTACCTGATGATGTCATTACTTTATCAAGCTCTAACGGATCATTGTTCATCTGTGAAGAATTAAATACTTCTTCTCTTAATGTAGGATTAGACATATAAAACCTCCGTTTAAGATATTTCTACACCGGATATTATAGCACGATTCTTCCCTTTTCTCAATGGTATAAAAGATTATTTGGTGTGAAACATCGCACCTTACTGATTTTTTAATCTTTAGGAGCGAAAATATAACAGACCGGTTCTAAATCCTGACAAATTAAAAAAGGTGTGTTTTTTAACACACCTTTTTAGTTGCAATGATTTATAATTTATTTTATCTCTTCTTTCCGATTTGTTTGGATTAGTGTATTCAAATCATAGTATTTACCATTAAGGCATACAGCAACTTTATTTTTATATTTTAAGACTTGAGCGCCGTTAAGTTCGCCTTTCCCTGAAAAATATAATGTTTCGGCATTTCTATCATATTGTGATTCAAATATTCTGCTTTCAGGATTTAATTTGCCTGTATTGTCATTTATTAATCCAAATTGTTTTTCCGATTTTAAATCGCCGTAATCAAGAGTTCTTGTCATCATTCCGCTTCTCTTTGATTTTAAATTATATTTACCGCCATTTATACTGAATAAAGCATCGGAATCCCAAACACTATTTTTATCTTCTGCTTCAATAGAGTTACCGTTGCTGAATTTAACTCCTCTTTCATAGTTATGGGATGTGGTAATTATTTTTTTAGGTTGTTTAGCCTTAGCTTCCGCTAATTTTTTAGCTTCTGCTTTCTCTGCTTCAATTTTTGCTTTTTCTATAGCTTTTTGTTTTAGTTCTGCTTTTTTAGCATCAATTTTTGCCTGATCTGCAGGTGATACAGTGCCTTTACCTTTCAGTGCTTTCCCGCGGGAAATCTTTTTCTTAGAACTTGCACCCTGAACAACAACTCCATTGGCATTTTTTCTTTTTGTGTTTTCGGCTTTAGCCAAATCAAATTGATTGTTAATTAATTTCAAACTATCTTCCAATTCTTCTTGAGTTGGCATTTTAGCTTTTTCAACAGTTGCTGCTGCTTCTTTTTTGATTTTAACTTCTTGATTGTTAAATTGTGGTGCGTAAGCCTGCATCTTGTCAAAATATTCTTCAATAGTGACAGATTCGGATGTTTTTGCCGGTGTATTTTTGGCAAGGTCTGTTTTATATTTGGTTTCCAGCTGTGCTAAAAATTCCTCAGGGAGTCTATTTCCTCTTTTTATGTCTGTTAAAGTAATTTTTCCATGCTTATATTCTGCAACAATTCCTTTTGCCGACAAGTCTTTTGATGTCATGCCGAATCTTTCTGTTAATTCTGCTTCAAGATTATCTTTTGTTGTAAATTGATTTTTACCTTTAGATTCCGTTACAACAACTTCTTTACCTGTATTTGCATCAATATAAATTTTCTTTCCGTCTTTATTGCTGCCAAAAACTACTTCTGTTTCTTTTCCGTCAACCATTCTTGTAATAGTTTTTGTTTTGTCAGTATTTACACCTTGAGATGCAAAATAATTTGCAATTTCAGCATTCAATTTTGCTTTTTGTTCTTTTTCTGCTTTTTGGGCATCCAATTTTGCTTGTTGTCTGACAACATTTGCTTGGTTAATACCACTTGCAGACATATCGCCCTTTCTGTAATCTACCATCTTAAACTCCTTTCAGAACTTTTATTAATACTTTGTTATCTTTAATTAATTGCATTACAAATTGGTCAATCCTTTTTTTTAGATTAATAGTTTGATTTTATTTAATAGAAAATCTACTTTTACCATATTTTCAATATCGGAATTTCTTTGAAAATTCTTTAATACAAAATTGAGTAAAAACAGGGAAAGCCATATGTCATAAAGATTTTGTATGCTTTACAAAAATTTATAAATTTTAAAGATTAGCAAATTGCAGATTTAATTTTCTCAATTTTATCGTTGTTATCGCTTTCTATATAAATTCTTAAAAGAGGCTCTGTACCTGACGGGCGGACTAAAATCCATGTTTTATTATCTTCAAGATATAGTTTTATTCCGTCTTTTGAATCTTTGTTTATTATTTTATAGCCGGCAACTTCTTCCATGTTAGAAAAATATTCAATAGTCGGGGCAATTTCATCAAAATTATCAAGTTTTTTGTCTGTTCTTGTGTTTATAAATTCGCATCCGATAAAGTTTTTTAATTCTTCCTGCAATTTTACAAGCGATTTTCTTTCGTATGACATTGCTTCAAGTATGAGCAGGTTTGCAAGAATCCCGTCTTTTTCGGGAATATGTCCTGCAATGCTTAAACCACCCGATTCTTCTCCTGCAATAATAGGGTTAAATTCTCTCATTGCCTGCCCGACATGTTTAAAGCCTACAGGGGTTTCAATGACATCTACACCGAGTTTTTCAGCAATAATATTCAGCATAAGGCTTCCTGCAACGGTTTTTACAATACATCCGCTGAAATTTTTGTTTTTTCGCAGGTGCAAAAGTAATATTGCTAAAATTTCGTTAGGGGTTACATATTCGCCTTTTTCGTTTATAACTCCGAATCTGTCAGCATCTCCGTCATTTGCAAAAGCTATATAATTTTCTTTAGATTTTACATAATCAATTGCTTCTTGCATAAATTGAGGCTTTGGCTCAGGCATACCGCCTCCAAAATTCGTATCGTGGAACATGTGTATACAGTCATATTTGATGTCATTTTTATTCAATAACTTGTCAAAATAACCGATACTTGCACTGTATAATCCGTCAAATAATATTTTAAGATTTTTGTTGTCTTTAATTCTTCCAAAATCAATTATTTCGCTTATTCTTTTGAAATAATTGTTTGAAAAATCCGTATATATAAGTTTGCCTTTAATGTGAGATGAAAAATCAGATCCTATGTTTGAAACTATTTCGTCTGTTATTTCTTTTGTTGCAGGGCCGGCATAATCCGGTATAAATTTTATTCCCAGATATTCCGGCGGATTGTGTGATGCTGTGAACATTATGGCGCATGCATCAAGATATTTGGCATTAAATGCCAAAACAGGTGTAGGTATTACTTTATCGCTATATAATACTTTAAACCCGTAGTCTGTAAGGATTTTGGCACATTGCAGCGAGTAAACATCTGCCATGCTGCGAGGATCATAGCCTATAATTATTGTTTTGTAGATGCCGTAATTATCAAATACATATTTGCCTATTGCTTTTGTAACAAGCTCCACATTTTTTTCATTAAATTCTTTTCCAACAACAGCTCTCCAACCGTCAGTTCCGAATTTTATTTCTGACATTTTGACCTCTCTTTAAAGTATTTTAATCTTAATCATACTTTACTAGAAATATACTTTTGGTGCAAATTTCTAAAAGTGAAAGTTTTATGGTATAATTTTATAAAAGTTCAATGAAATGAGGGAAAATTGATAAAATTTTTAGGTCTGTGTGTCCAAAACTTTATTGAGTGCCTTAAATATATAATTAAGGGTAATTTGCGTTTTGAACGTGTAATTACCGAGGCAGCATCCATAAGTTATGATTCTTTACCTATATCCTTGGTGATAGCCTTTATTTCTGCTGCGGTTATTGCAATACAGGTATCAAAACAATTTTTAATGACCGGTGCAGAGGCTTATATTGGGGGGACAATTGCACTTGTTATGATAAGGGAAATTGCTCCGGGGTTTGTAGCTTTGGCAATAGGAGCAAGAGCCGGTACCGCAATATCCGCAGAAATAGCTAACATGCAGGTTACTTCCCAAGTGGATGCAATAAAAACATTAAAAATAAATCCTATCGGATATTATTTTGCACCAAGAATTTTATCTGCATCTATAACAGTTCCGATGGTAGTAATTATTTCCGGTTTTATCGGAATTGTCGGCGGAATGGTTGTTTCATACATGGCAATAGGACTTCATCCGACAAGATATATTGCATCTGTTTTTAATTGGATAAGGATAAAAGATATTTATGTTTGTATATTGAAAGCGTGCATATTTGGAGCATTAATTGCACTTGTTTGTGCTACAAAAGGTTATCAAACAAAAGGCGGTGCAAAAGAAGTAGGAACTTCAACCACTCAGGCTGCAATTTTATCTACTATATACATGCTTGTGGCTGACTTTTTAATTAATTTGTTATTCTATATTTCATAGTAAAATAAGGAGGTACAATGAAAGTTTTATTGTTTAACGGCTCACCTCATAAAGAAGGTTGTACTTATACTGCGTTAAAAGAAATTGAAAAAACATTAAAAGAAGAAGGTATTGATTCTGAAATATACCAAATAGGAACAAAACCTATAGGAGCATGCAGAGGTTGTTATGCGTGTTCAAAAATAGGGAAGTGCGTAATTGATGATGCGGTCAATTCTTTTTTGGATTATGCAAAGGATTTTGACGGATTTATTTTTGGTTCTCCTGTTCATTATGGTTCTGCCTGCGGTGGTATAACCGCATTTTTAGACAGAGCATTTTTTACGGCATTCCAATCAGGGCGAGGGGATATTTTTCTTCATAAACCCGGCAGTGCAATTGTAAGTGCAAGAAGAGCCGGAACAACAGCGGCATTGGATCAGCTTAATAAGTATTTTGCAATTACTCAGATGCCAATGATTTCAGGCAGATACTGGAATATGGTGCATGGTGCCAGTGCAGAGCAGGTGCTTGAAGATAAAGAAGGGCTGCAGAATATGAGAATACTTGCACGCAATATGGCATGGCATTTGAAGTGCAAAGAAGCAGGTGACAAAGCCGGAATTCAAGTTCCTCAAACTGAAGAAGTAACTTTTACAAATTTTATAAGATAATTGTAGAAAAAATTTAAAAAATATGCTATTATTGTAGCGGTTATAAATGGTCATAAATATAGGAGGTTGTATGGCTAAAACATTGGTGGTATATTTTTCTGCGAGCGGAATAACTCAGAATGTAGCTCAGAAATTGGCTGAGGCTATTGGTTGTGATGCTTATCAAATAAAACCGAAAGTCCCTTATACAAGTGCTGATTTAAATTGGATGGATAAAAATTCAAGAAGTACATTAGAAATGAATGACTGGAATTCCCGTCCGGAAATTGTTGATGATAATATTGATATTGATAAATATGACACAATATTTTTAGGTTTCCCAATTTGGTGGTATATTGCTCCGACTGTTGTAAATACTTTTTTGGAAAAACATGATTTTTCTAATAAAAAAATTATATTATTCGCTACTTCAGGCGGAAGCGGATTTGGAGGAACAGTTAAAAATATTCGTGCAAGTGTTGCGGATTCAACAGAAATTATTGAGGGTAAATTATTAAATTCAAATCCGTCAGTCGAAGATTTGAAAAAATGGGTAGAAAGTATTTTATAAAACACAAAAAAGCCGGTTTTTAAAACCGGCTTTTTTAAATATTATCTGTTAAAGAATTTCATAATTTTATCAATCAATCCTTCTGATTCTTCGTCTGCTGCTCCTGTTTCAAGTTTTTCTATTTTGTCTTTTACAATTTTATAGTCAGACGGATTTTTAACTATTTCAATATATTTTTTATAAATTTCAAGAGCTTTTGAATTTGCTCTTAATTTTTCATAAATTCTTCCGAGATTTTTCAGCGCATCAAGGTCATTAGGGTCTGCTTCTATAATTTTTTCAAGGCATGAAGCCTGTGCGTGGTAATCGCCGATACCCTCTTTATATGCAGCAAGTTTTCTCAATGCTTCTTTGTTTGTCGGATCTTTTTTGATGATTTTTACGTAATATTCGCTGGCATGGTCAATTTCTTTGTTTTCTTCAAGCAATGCCGCAAGTTCAAACATTAAATCAATATCATTATCATCAATTGATACTGCGTTTAAAAATTCATTGATTGCAATATCATAGTTCCCCCTAAGGATATTGTATTTACCCCAGTTTACATGTGCATTGTATTCATCTTCACTTTCATCATAAACCAATGCTCTCATCTGATAAGTTAACGGAGAGTTTGGAACAAGTTTGTTATATTCATTTATACATTCAAGAGCTTCCTCAAATTTTTTTGCAGAATAGAAATACTGAGCCTTTAGGGTGTAATATCTCGGGGATTGTTTTACTTCGTCACTAAGACTGTCTAATTTCTTATAGGCTTCTTCTATATCACCAATTTCAAGCATGCACTGAATTTTTAGAAGTTCATCCTGTGTATATTCAATTGCCCTTTCCGGTTCTCCGCTTTTTAAATAAACTGCAGCTATACCTTCGCTAATTTTTACACTGCTAAATCCTTTTTGAATTGCTCTGTTTAAAGTATCGATTGCACTTGAGTATGCTTCGTCCTGTAAATACATATCTGCAAGCTGTAAAAACATTTCTTCGTGCAGGTTTTGACCTTCAAGCAGTAAATTAAATTCATCAATGGCTTTCATTCTTTGTCCTGCCTGTTTATACAAATTTGCAAGAGTGAGTCTTGTCATTGCAATTTGTGCCCCTTCTTCAGCACAGCTAAGTGCTTTTTTGAAATCGTTAATCGCAAAGTCAAGTTTTCCCTCAATAGAATTTTTATTTCCTCTGTAAACATAATATTTGTATTTGTCAGTGCCTTCATAAATGGTCATAAGCTGTTCATAGGCAAGCGGATTAGTTACATCTCTTTTAAGAATGTCATTATAATATTTTGCCGCTTCATCAAGATATTTTTGTTCATTAGTATCTTGCGCCAATACCATAGCAAGATGCCCAAGTCTTTCTAAAACTCCCATATTTTCAGGGTCTTGTTCAAACGCATCTTTATATTCTCTGTAGGCTTCTTCGTATTGTTCATTTGCTTCAAATTGTTCGGCCAGCTGAAGGCTCATTTGTTTACTCCTTATTTATATGTAATATGCTTTTGCATTATATCATTAACAGTTTTTTTATTCAAATATTAAAAATATTATAATATTTTAAAAAAAATTAATGAACTGTTTAATTTGGTATATTTCTGTATTATTATGTCATAACAAAGGATAACATCATGCCGGTAAAAACAAAAAACAAAGTTGCAGATGAAAATTTGATACCTCAAAATATTGAAGCAGAGGAAGCTATATTGGGTGCTATTTTGGTTAATCCGTCTTGTCTTTCAAAGGTTTCCGATTCTCTGACTTCTTCATGTTTTTACAAACCTGCACACAGAAACATTTATGACGCAATGATGCAGTTATTTAATAATAACGACAATATTGATATTGTTTCTGTTTCTGATGTTTTAAGTTATAACGGAACTCTTGAAGCTTCCGGAGGAAGAGCATATATAAATGATTTGGCTGAAAATACTGTAACAACATCCAATGTTGCTTATTATGCAAAAATTATTAAAGAAAAAGCGGTAAAAAGAGCTTTAATAAGTGCAGGTTCGGAGATAGTAAGCAAAGGTTATGATTTAGAACCGAGTGAAGCATCTATAGAACAGGCCGAAAAACTTATTTATGAAATAAGTTCTAATAAAACAACTTCAGATTTAAAGCCTGTAAGGGATTTGGTGCTTGATGCGTGGGATAAAATCGAATACAGATATAATCACAAGGATGAACTTGCGGGTTTAAGAACAGGTTTTGATGCGTTGGACACTTTGTTAAACGGTTTGAATAAATCGGATTTAATAATTCTTGCGGCTCGTCCTGCAATGGGAAAAACGGCATTAGCTCTAAACATTGCCCAAAATGTTGCGATAAAAGAACAAGTGCCGATATGTATTTTTTCTCTTGAAATGTCTGCGATACAGCTGACTCAGAGAATGTTATGTTCTTATGCCGAAGTTGATGCTCAAAGGCTTAAAACCGGTAATATGCAGCAAAAAGATTTAGATAAACTTGCAATGGCAATGAATGAATTTGGTGCTGCAAAAATTTATATAGACGATACTGCCGGTGCTACTCTTACTGATATTCGTACAAAATGCAGACGCCTAAAATCTCAGGAAAAAGATTTAGGTTTAGTCGTAATAGACTATTTACAGTTAATGGAAAGTTCAAGCAGCGATGACAGACTCCAGCAAATTTCTGCTATTTCAAGAGGTTTAAAAATTCTTGCAAAGGAACTTGATGTACCGGTTATTGCTCTTTCTCAATTATCCCGTGCGGTTGAAAGCCGTAATGACAAACGCCCAATGCTTTCAGATTTGAGAGAATCAGGTTCAATCGAACAGGATGCTGATATTGTAATGTTCATTTATCGTGCAGATTATTATGCAAAAGCGGAAGAATCAGAGGAAGCAGAAAGTATAAAAGCATCTTCAAAAGGGCTATCTGAAATTATTATTGCAAAACACAGAAACGGTCCTGTTGATACTATTAAGCTGTTGTTCCAGTCAAATATTACAAAATTCAAAAATCCTCTTAATGATGATTCATTTGATGCATTTTAATAATGTATGAACAAAATTGAACCTCTCTTGAGCGAAATAAATTCGTTACGTTTTATTTTTATGGTAAGATTTTTTTATATTACAGAATGAGGATATTAAAATGGCAGAAATTCATGAAATAGCAAAAGACAGCGGTTCTTCTCAGGACAGAATCCGTCAGATAAGAATTGAAAAATCTAATAATTTAAGAGAAAGAGGGTTAAATCCATACCCTTATAAATATGAAAAATCAATAATGGCACAGGACTTGCAGGACAAATATAAAGACTTGCAGGCAGGTGAAGAAACTCAGGATTGTTATAAAGTTGCAGGGCGTGTAATGGCAATGAGAAATTCCGGCATGTTTATTGATTTAGTTGATGCTTCAGGAAAAATTCAGGTATTTTCTCATAAAGAAAATTTATCACAAGAAGATATGCAAACATTAAAGACAGTTGATATAGGTGATATTGTCGGTTTTGAAGGTAGTGTCAGAAGAACTCCGAGAGGGGAATTATCCATAAAATCAACTTCAATTGAAATCCTTTCAAAGTCATTGCTTCCTTTACCTGAAAAATTCCACGGCTTAACTGATGTTGAAACAAAATATCGTCAAAGATATGTTGATATGATTACAAATGAAGATGTAAGAAAAACTTTCCAAAAGAGAAGTTTAATCATTCAAAAGATAAGAGAATTTTTAATAAATAAAGGGTTTATGGAAGTCGAAACTCCTATGCTTCACCCTCAGGCGGGCGGAGCTAACGCTAAACCTTTTATTACTCATCACAATACATTAGACATGGATATGTATTTGAGAATTGCTCCTG
Source organism: uncultured bacterium (assembly GCA_902788345.1). Lineage (GTDB taxonomy): Bacteria > Cyanobacteriota > Vampirovibrionia > Gastranaerophilales > Gastranaerophilaceae > Zag111. Next base: position 192,244 of record CADAJP010000003.1, read on the forward strand.
AGCTTTATTTAAAAAGACTTATGGTTGGCGGTGTTAGTGAAGCAATTTTTGAAATAAACCGTTCATTCAGAAATGAAGGTATTGATACCCGTCATAATCCTGAATTTACTATGATTGAACTTTATCAGGCTTATGTAGATTATTTCGATATGATGGATTTAATCGAAGAATTGGTTGCTTATGTCGCTAAAGAAGTTTTGGGAACAACAAAAATTAAATACGGCGAAAACGAAATTGACCTGACTCCACCTTGGGATAGAAAGACTATGCTTGGTGCGGTTGAAGAAGCTACGGGTGTTGATTTTAACAAAATAGAAACTTTTGAAGAGGCCGTAAAAACTGCCCAAACTCTAAATATTGATACCGAAGAATGTTCAAATTGGGGACAGGTTGTAGAAAAAGTATTTGAAGAAAAAGTTGAACCAACATTAATTCAGCCTATTCATATTTATGATTACCCAAGAGATATATCTCCGCTTGCAAAAGTTCACAGAGATAATCCTCGTTTAACAGAGAGATTTGAAACCCGAATCAACGGATGGGAAATAGATAATGCATTTTCTGAATTGACTGACCCGATTGACCAGAGAGCAAGATTTGAAGCTCAAATGCAGGCAAAAGCACAAGGTGATGATGAAGCCATGCCAATTGATGAAGATTATATCTGTGCATTAGAGCATGGAGTACCTCCAATGGGCGGTTTAGGAATGGGCATTGACCGTTTGGTAATGTTGTTAACCGACTCTCCGTCAATTCGTGATGTAATCGCATTTCCTACGCTAAAGAAAAGAGATTAATAATAAATTCCGAAAGTTAAAAACTAATGTAATGATTCAATATTTTTGAATTAATATATTAGTTTTTAACTTTTGTAAAGATGTATAGCAAAAAATTTTTTTATATGTTTTCATGTTTGAGTAAATTTATATAAAGGAGTTCACAATGCAGGTACAAAGCGTAAGTAATCAAAGTTTTAAAGGTATTCAATGTTATCCGACATATAAAGATGTCCAGTTTTATCTTGCAAAACAAATGTCAGCGGATGGTTTTGTTAAAACAATGAATTGCATTGATAAACTCGCTAAAAATAAGGCTTTATCTGAAATATATCTGGGCGGCGATCTAGAAAATCCGAGGTTGATTATTGAAATTGGCAATAAAGTCTTAAAAGAAAGCTTTTTCTCAAGTCCGTTGCGTATTGCTAAAAAGGCATTAAAAATTTCAGATAATATGGATGCGGAAGAAAAGGCCGGTTCTTTAAAATCAGTAATTGCATAGCAGAATTTTCAGGTCTGTTGAATTTCAAGTATGTGATTTTGTAAATATCGGTTTTTTATTGTATATAAAATTACTCTTTTTATTGTAAAATAGATATTACAAAGAAGATTAAAGAGATTATATGCATGAGTAATGAAAGAGAATACAATAAATCCCGCAGGGGAAAAGTACGCAGAAGAGCTCCCGAAACCCCGTATGACGAGTATAGAGGTCAAAAAAGAGGCAGAAAAATTAAAAAAAGTGTTTCTCCGTTTGGCAGAGTGCTTACTCTGATGGCAATATTATTTTTTGTAATAATTGCAGGTATGATTTTGTTTGCCAATAGTCAGGGTTATATAGCTGAAAAATTCGGAGAAGATTCTTTTATAGCAACTTTTTTATCTAAAATTTCAAAGGATAACGGCTCAAAGCGTATGCCTGAATTTAATCTCCCATTCGGGCCCAGAAGACAGAATATATTGCTTTTGGGTGTAGATTCAAATGGTGCTGATTCTGATTTGTGGGTAGGAACCAGAACCGACACTATTATTTTAATGAATATTGACCCTAAAACAAAAACAGTGAATGCGATTTCTATCCCTCGTGACAGTAAGGTATTTCTTCCAAAGGGAATGGGTACGCAAAAAATAAATGCGGCTCATGCAATCGGCGGAATCGGGATGACCGTAAAAACCATTGAGGACACTCTCGGGGTAAAGATTGATCGTTATATTATGTTCCACGATGAAGGGGTAAGGGAAGTAGTAAAGGCTCTTGGCGGAGTGGATATTTATGTTGAAAAGGATATGCATTACGATGATTGGTCAGGAAAGCTGCATATAAACTTTAAAAAAGGTAATCATCATTTGTCAGACAAAGATGTTGTCGAATATTTACGATTCAGACATGATGCCACCGGTGATATAGGAAGAACAAAGCGTCAGCAATGGTTTTTAAGAGGCTTATTGGCCGATTTGAAAAAGCCTGAAACTTTGGTAAAAATTCCTAGGCTGGTTGCAGTTACAAGTAAATATGTAAAAACAGATATGTCCCCTTATGAAATGACACAATATGCTACTTTAGCCACTCATTTCGATATGGATAATATTGAAATTGCAATGCTTCCCGGCGGACCGAATAAACATGGCTATACAAGTTATTGGATATTGGATCCGGATAAAACACAGGATGTAATTGACAGGTTGATATACAGAACAAAATATGACGGAGTTAAAGAAAAATATACTGCAAGCATAATGAGTACTTCAGACAGAAAAGAAGATGCTAAAAACCTGAAAAAACAATTAGAGGATGTGGGCATACAGGTTATATGCTCAGGCACTTCTAATTCAACTCATTCTCAGTTTATAGCTCACTCAAAATACGTAACTATAGAATATTATGCAAATTTAAAAAAGGATGTTCCTGCAGTAAAATCCAAACAATTTGTTTATGAACCGTCAAATTATCAGTGTGCTGCATCAGATTTCACAGTTGTATTGGCTGGTGAAAATTAAAAAATAGGATATAATATAAATAAGAGGATTTATATATGACTATACCAAGGATAGGAAATAAAATTGTCAGGGTTAAGGCACCTCATCAGGTCGCCCCAAGTGTTGAACCGCCTGTTGAAGAAGTTAATGCCGAAAGTTTTGAGGATGCTTCGCTTGATGAAATGTTTGATAATGCAGAACTTGAACCTGCCCCTGCAGGAATTAATCCTGCAGATGTTCCGTCATTTGAGCCTGAAAACTCAAGGCATCCCGAAGAAAACTATTCAATAGAAAAATTTACACAAGATTATATGGAAAAACTCAACAAAGATGTTCTTCCTTTGCTTGAACAGTATGAACCTGAAAGAAGACAAAGATTTTTTCTGGCTATGTTATGTTCAGGCAGTTGCTGGATAGCTGCACTTTTGGCATTAATTTTAGTTGATGGTAATACGTTGAATATTGCAGGCGGCTTTATTGCCTTAGGCGGTTTTGCGTGGTTTTTACTTAAAAAACAGTTGGAAAAGAAAATCAAAAACAGAGTTATGCCATTGTTGATGAAGGCTGTTCCTGATTTTAGCTGGCAGTCAGAACTGTCTATTCCGGAAGAAGATATTGAAGATTCAAAAATATTCCCATTTGTAAAAGAGGGAACGAAAAAATATGACGATAATTTTGTCGGTAAATATCGTGAAGTCGATATTTCTATTGCGGAGTGCAATTTAGTAGCCAATAAGAGAAATATCTTTTCGGGTGCTATTATAAAAATAGCTACGAACAAAGATTTTGACGGTACGACTATTATCAGACCTAAAAAAGAAGTAGAATATCATGATGTAAAAGATTTAAAAAAGGCAAGATATCAAAAAATTGAGCTTGAGGATGTTGAATTTAATAAAATGTATGATGTTTATTCAACTGATCAAATAGAAGCAAGATATTTGTTGACGACAGCATTTATTGAACGTTTCAGAAATATTAACATGGCATTTGATACCAAAGTCGCTTATTGTGCATTTTTTGGAAAAAATGTCTATATTGCACCGTATTGCAAAAAAGATTTGTTTAGTGTTTGCAGTTTGACTAAAAGTGTTGCCGATGTAAATCAATTTACAAAATTATTTAGTGAGTTTACTTCAATTCTTGCATTGGTTGACCATTTTAAACTGGACAAGAAATTGGGATTGTAAGCTTTTGAAAAAATGATATAATAAACAAATAATGTAAAAAGAAAGGATTTTTAAATGTCTGTATTAACTCTTATTTTAATTGTAGTTGCGGTATTTGTGTTATTTGTACTATATGGAATGTATGTAAAAATCATACAAAAACGTAATAATGCCCGCGAAGCGATGTCAGGTATTGATGTTCAGCTAAGAAAACGTTATGATTTAATTCCGAATATTCTGGCAACTGCTGAAAAATTTATGGAGCATGAAAAGGGCTTGATGTCTGAAATCACTCAATTGCGTACCCAAGCTGCTTCAATTCGTTCTGATGCAGATACAATAGGCAAAAAGATAGAACTTGATAATGCGATTACTTCTAAAATGTCACAGTTAATGGTAAATGTTGAAAATTACCCTCAATTAAAATCAGATCAAACTATGATACAGACAATGCAGACATATTCAGAAGTTGAGGAACATATTGCTGCAGCAAGAAGATTTTATAATAGTGCTGTAAAAGATTTGAACAATTCCGTAGAAATATTTCCAAGTTCATTGGTTGCTGCAATGATAGGTGTAAAATCTTGTCCGTTCTTTGAAGCGGATGACACTGCAAGACAACCTGTTAATGCAAGTGATTATTTTAACAAATAGAAAAAATAACGATAAAGGTGGAAGGTTTCGGCTTTCCACCTTTTTTATACTTGATATGTGCCCGTAGCTCAGTAGAATAGAGCGTGAGTTTCCGAAGCTCAAGGTCGGGGGTTTGATTCCCCCCGGGCATGTTTTTTATGTTCAAAAATTATTATGCTGTTAAATAGTGAAAATCCCCCAACCAGTTGATTAAGTGCATTTTATACACTTTATGCCCAAATTCAATAAGTACGCATATTTAACATTCTTAACAAAACTTTATAATGGGTATTGACAAATAAATTATTATGGATTATAGTTAAAAGTGTTAAATGAAGTGTTTAAATTACACTTAATAACAAAAGGAGGTAACAATGATTACTTTAAACCCGGTAAAATTAACAGCAATAAAACCGATATCTTTCGGACAAAATAATAATAACAACTCCAGAGTTGGCTTAATGGCTTTGGACAAAAATTACAACAATACAATTAACTTTGAAAAGGATTTGTTTATTACTCAAAATGCTGATACTGTTCAGTCAAAAAATCCTTTAAAAGCTATAGGATACAATATTGTAAAGGCTTATAGTATACTAACAACCCCAAGCAAACCTATCGAACAAAACGATAATTATATACATTTGCCTTATATGGCTTAATTAGACCAAAAAGGAAGACTTAACTCTTTCATTTACCCCAAAGAAAACTCAAGCAATTTTACCCCAATTGCCCGAGTTTTTTTATTATGTACTGTTATTTATTGATTATCTGCATAAGTTTGTTTAAAAGCTGTTCCTTTTTATGAAAACCCGAGAATTGTGCGGTCTTTTTGCCGTCTTTAAACAGCACAAAGCTCGGATAACTTTCTATCCCCCACCTTTTTATTATAGATGGACTTTCATCTCCATCTACTATGCCTATCCACATATCCGAATCCGCAAAATTCTCCAGTTCAATTCTTTGCTTTTTGCAGTAAATACACCATGTCGCGTAAAATTCAACAAGTCTTAATCCATGTTTGATTTCTTCGTCAAAATTGCTTTCATCTAATTCTATAATCATAAAGTCCTCCTTTTTTTGTTATTATTTTCTAATTCTAAATATTTGTCATTTGCTTACAGGATAATTTAAAAGAATATTCATTCTTGCATAATCACTCGCATTTTCTTTATTGGTATTGAATTTTTACAGTTCGAAGTGTGCAAAATTGGTATTGCATTGTGCTGGGCTCAGGTTTGTGTTTTGTTTCTCTGCGTTGTCACAAAACTAAATCAACTTTATTGGTATTGAATTTTTACAGTTCAAAGTGTGCAAAATCGGTATTGCATTGTGCTGGGCTCAGGTTTGTGTTTTGTTTGTCTTGAAGGTTATATTCAATTACGCATTTTGCATTAAACGCAACCGTCTCCAATTAGCA